>JAEWQO010000062.1 GCA_023460315.1 Actinomycetes bacterium | reverse complement strand
GACGAAAGCCTCCCCAAAGCGGGATCGGCGAAGTGGAACGAGGCGCAGCCGAGTGAAACGAGCCAATTCCTCCGGGAAAGACGAGCGAAGCGAATTCCTCACGGGAGAGGGGCAAAACAAGGGAAGTTACCAGAGTGGCCAAATGGGGCAGACTGTAAATCTGCTGGCGTACGCCTTCGGTGGTTCGAATCCATCACTTCCCACAAAAAAGAGTGCCGGTTGGAGTTGCAGGCCCGGCGCCGTCGAGAGACGGTGTGAGGGAAGGGATAACTCTGATACGGTCTGTTTTTGCGGAAGTAGCTCAGTTGATAGAGCATCAGCCTTCCAAGCTGAGGGTCGCGAGTTTGAGCCTCGTCTTCCGCTCCAATGCGCAGCAGCGTGTGATACGAACGCCTCCGTTCAGCGATGATGGGGAGTTTGTGTCGCTCGCTTGTTCTGCGAAATGAATTTTAAAACTTTGGGACAATTTTTAACAATACTTTAAATACTTAATACTATTTAATACTATGGCAAAAGAAAAATTCGACCGGTCGAAACCGCACGTAAACATCGGTACCATCGGTCACGTTGACCACGGTAAGACCACCCTTACCGCTGCTATCACGACTGTTTTGGCAAAGAACGGTCTGTCGGAACTCCGTTCGTTCGACTCGATCGACAACGCTCCCGAGGAGAAAGAGCGTGGTATCACGATCAACACCTCGCACGTTGAGTACCAGACGGCCAACCGCCACTACGCTCACGTAGACTGCCCGGGCCACGCCGACTATGTGAAGAACATGGTTACCGGTGCCGCTCAGATGGACGGCGCCATTCTGGTCGTTGCCGCTACGGACGGTCCGATGCCCCAGACCAACGAGCACGTGCTGCTCGCCCGTCAGGTGAACGTACCGCGCATCGTCGTTTTCCTGAACAAATGCGACATGGTGGACGATCCCGAAATGCTCGACCTGGTCGAGATGGAGGTTCGCGACCTGCTTTCCAAGTATGAGTACGATGGCGACAACGCTCCCATCATCCGCGGTTCCGCACTCGGCGGCCTGAACGGCGAGCCGAAGTGGGAGGAGAAGATCATGGAGCTGATGGCTGCCGTTGACGAATATATCCCCGTTCCTCCGCGTGAGAACGAGAAGCCGTTCCTGATGCCTGTCGAGGACGTGTTCTCGATCACCGGCCGCGGTACCGTCGTAACGGGCCGTATCGAAACCGGTGTCATCCACGTAGGCGATCCCGTCGAGATCGTAGGTCTTGAGGAGAAGACCCTCACGTCGACCTGCACGGGCGTCGAGATGTTCCGCAAGCTGCTCGACGAGGGCGAGGCCGGCGACAACGTAGGTCTGCTGCTCCGCGGTATCGACAAGAAGGAGGTTAAGCGCGGTATGGTAGTCGCCAAGCCGGGTTCGATCACTCCGCACACCGAGTTCGAGGCCGAGGTCTACATCCTGAAGAAAGAGGAGGGTGGCCGTCACACGCCGTTCCACAACAACTATCGTCCCCAGTTCTACCTGCGTACGATGGACGTAACGGGTGAGGTTCACCTGCCCGCAGGCGTCGACATGGTTATGCCGGGCGACCACGTGACCATCACCGTGAAGCTGATCTACCCCGTAGCTATCAACGAAGGTCTGCGTTTCGCAATCCGCGAGGGTGGCCGTACGGTAGGTGCAGGTCAGATCCTGAAGATCGTGAAGTAGTTCAGGCGCGAGAGCCATCGGAAGGTTGCTTGCGAATGGCCGAGCGACGCCGACTACTGTCGCCTGCGGTTTTCGGGCGACGAAATAATAGACAGAAAGCAGTACGGGTTACTGTACTCTTTCTGTCACCTAGGAGCATAGTTCAAGGGTAGAATAGCGGTCTCCAAAACCGTTGATGGGAGTTCGAATCTCTCTGCTCCTGCCAAGAGTAAAAGACGAAGATATGTTCAAATACGTTAAAGAATCTTACAACGAGCTTGTAAACAAGGTAACGTGGCCTACGTTTCCGCAGCTCCAGAGTTCTACGATCGTCGTGATGGTGGCTTCGGTCATCTTCGCCGTGGTCGTTCTGGCGATGGACGTGACGTTCGAGAACGTGATGGCAGGCATTTACAAGACCCTGGGCGGTCTTGGCCGTTAATTGTTTGCTGAACGATGAGCGAGATTAAGAAACAGTGGTATGTCGTCCGCGCAATCGGTGGCAAGGAGGGGAAGGTCAAAGAGTATATCGAGGCTGAAATCCGCCACAACCACCTTGAGGACTACATTTCCCAGGTGCTGATCCCTACCGAAAAAGTCTATACCATCCGCAACGGAAAGAAGGTCTCCAAGGAGAAGGTCTCTTATCCGGGCTACGTGCTGGTGGAGGCTGCGTTCGTAGGGCAGATTCCGATTATAATTCGCAATACCCCCAACGTGCTGGGTTTCCTCGGCGACACCAAAGAGGACAGCCGCAAGATGAACGCCACGCCCCTGCGTCCGCAGGAGGTAGCGCGTATCCTCGGCCGCGTCGACGAACTGAACGCACAGGAGGAGGAGAACGAAATACCCTTCTTTGTCGGCGAGACCGTCAAGGTTACGGACGGTCCTTTCTCGAGCTTCCAAGGTACTATCGAGGCAGTCGACAACGAGCGCAAGAAACTCACGGTATCGGTGAAGATATTCGGGCGCAAAACTCCTATGGAGTTGAGTTTCACCCAAGTAGAAAAAGAATAATTAACCAAGGAAAACTATGGCAAAAGAGGTTGCTGCATTTATTAAATTGCAGATCAAAGGTGGTGCCGCCAATCCTTCGCCCCCGGTTGGTCCCGCATTGGGTTCTAAGGGAGTCAATATCATGGACTTCTGCAAGCAATTCAATGCTCGTACGCAGGACAAGGCGGGAAAGGTTCTTCCGGTCATCATCACGGTTTACAGCGATAAGTCGTTCGACTTTGTTGTAAAACAGCCGCCCGTAGCTATCCAGCTCAAGGA
>JAEWQO010000061.1 GCA_023460315.1 Actinomycetes bacterium | reverse complement strand
CCACATCATCGTTACGAATACCGCGCGCGCTGGCATCCTGCGGGTTAATGAACACTGGCTCTTTACCCGCTACCGTATATTGCTGACGCAGAGTTTCCGACTCACATAACTGCGAGTGAAGTCGGAAATCCGGATGCACAGATTGCAGATGCAACGGATACTTCTGCGAGCCGGGCCCACCGTGGGAGCGTTCGATTTTCTCAAACCACATCGGATGCCCCTGACAATCGTCGTAGTTCATATCGGCGATGGTTTTCGAGTAGATCTCAATCAGGCCACTCGGCGTGCCCAGCGGTTCGAGATCCGGATCTTCGCGGAATGCCTGGTGGCGAACAAACATCTGCGGATGGTCAAACTCGACGTACTCTTTGTTATTCCAGAAGTCATCAAACGCTGGCAGATGAACGCCGCGTCCTTTGCCTTGCTGTACACCTTCCTGCCAGATGCGTTTCAGCCAGCCCATTTCGTCCAGCCCTTCGGTAAAGGCTTCTTCGCGATTAAAGCGACGGCACAGCTCGCGGAAAATATCAAAGTCGTTGCGCGCCTCGAACTGCGGCGGCACCACCTGTTTCATGGCGATAATGCCACGGTTGGAGTGGTTGCCGTACTGGTCGAGATCGTTACGCTCAAACTGCGTGGTCGCAGGCAGCACGATATCGGCAAAGCGGCAGGTTGAGGTCCACTGGTTATCTATGGCGATAACCGTTTCCAGCTTGCGCCAGCCTTCAATAATGCGGTTGATCTGCTGATGGCGATGGAATGGGTTAGTTCCGGCAAAAATACACATTTTCAGCGGCGGCAGTTTTACCGATTTACCGTTCCAGTTGATCACTTTCCCCGGTTCGAGGATCGCATCGATAAAACGGGCAATCGGAATGGTGCTGCTGTAGCCTTTGTAGTCACTGTTGTCGTGAACAGGCGGAATCGACGTAGAGCCGGAGAAACCACTCAGAATAACGCCTTTACGCCCCGGCGTGCCTGCGCCGTTATAGTGCCAGCCAAAACCAAAGCCACCACCTGGCAGGCCAATTTGCCCCAGCATCGCCGCCAGAACCACAATCATCCACGCCCACTGTTCACCGTGCTGCATACGCTGCACGCACCAGCCAGCAATAATTTGCGTTCTGTTCGCCGCCATCTGCCGCGCCAGCCCACGAATGGTTTCGGCATCAATGCCAGTCAGTTTTTCAGCCCATGCGGCATCTTTCGGCTGACCGTCTTTCTCACCCAGCAGGTACGGCAGGAACTGCTCAAAACCCACACAGTAGTTAGCGAGGAAGTTTTTGTCGTACAGGTTTTCACTGTACAGCGTATACGCCAGCGCCAGTTGCAGCGGCACATCAGTTTGCGGGTTAACCGCAATGTGCTTCACATGCTCGCGCCCCAGATACTCATGGGTGGATGTGACAACCGGATCGATGCTGATGACCTCAATTTCACCGGCGGCGACTTTCGCTTTTAGCTGCGCGTAATATTCATAAACATCGTGATCCGGGCACCACCAGTTCGCTTGCTGGTTTTTCAGCAAATCAGAGCCCCACAGCACAATGGTTTTGCTGTTCTGCAATACCAGCGGCCAGGAGGTTTGCTGTTCATACACTTCCATTGAGCCAACCACGCGCGGCAGGATCACCTGCGCAGCACCGGTAGAGTAATCTCCGCCCGTACCAACGCTATTACCATGCAAGGCAATAGCTTTCGCCAGCATCCCCGAAGCGTTATGGAACATCCCCGTCGATTGCCAACCACTGGCGGTCAGCAAGGCACTCGGCCCGTGAGTTTTCTGCACGCGTTCCAGTTCTTCATAGAACATGTCGAGGGCTTCATCCCAGCTCACGCGCACAAAACGGTTATCACCGCGCTGGGAGGTATCGCTGAGATGGCGCTTACGCAGCCAGTCCACGCGTACCATCGGATAACGAATACGCGCCGCGTTGTGTACGTGATCCGGCAATCCGGCAATCATTTTCGACGGATATTTATCCAGTTCGAACGGTTTTGCCGCCACAAAGCGACCATCCTTCACCGTCGCGCGGATAGCCCCCCAGTGCGACCCGGTAAGAATGCCCTCTTTCGAGATGACAGCCTCAGTCGCCGCTTGCGCCGCAGTCGCACGGCGCGGCGTTAACAATGACGGCCCCAGCATCCCGGCGACGGTTAAGCCGCCGAGTTGTGCCAGAAAACGCCGACGTGATGCCTGAAAGAGATCGTTATTGTTCATTATTTTTCTTCCTTCTTATCGCCGTGAGCCTTACCTGCGGTGTCAGACGCATTCATTTGCAGATATTTCAACAAGGTGCGTTCTTCACGTTTATCGAGACTGGTAAAGCCAATCATGCCGTTGAGCGTGCCGATCCAACCGTTAGCGTCAAAGTGGGCGATTTCCGGTGCGCCGTGGCACTGGTTACAGGTGCCGTTGTACAACGAATCCGCATAAGCCCAGATCGGTTTGATATCGTTCACCATGTCGCCTTTCTTCATCCACGCAGTGGCCTGCAACTTGCTCCACTCGGTATTGGTGTCGGCAACGGTGGTTTTCTCCAGCGTTTTTACCTGCTGCTGCACATCACCACGAATCGAGGCAACAAAGATGCGTTTACCTGGGAATTGGGTGAGTACACGCTGACGTCCGGCGCTTTCCGTCCAGCCGGTAATTTCAATTT
>JAEWQO010000060.1 GCA_023460315.1 Actinomycetes bacterium | reverse complement strand
CCGATTTCGGGATTGGCGACGAACTGGACAAGGAAGCTTTTCTCGATACCTGCACTCGCTACAATGAGCTTTGCGACGAAGGGTATGACTGGGACTTCGGCAAGGATCCCCTCTGCCTTCAAAAGCTGAGTGAGCCTCCCTACTGTGCAGTCCGCACAGGTTGCGGGTTTCTCGTCACCAGCTCTGGCGTATACGTCGATGAGCATATGCGCGTTCTGAGCAAAGACAAGAATCGCCATCCGATGGAGGGGCTCTATGCTGTCGGCAACGTGGCGAGCGGGTTCAATGCCTATGAGTTCTCCATGGACACAACGCTGGGAAGCCTTGCCCACGCCGCAATATGCGGCTGGATAGCCGCACATGAGGTCTTGGGCGTTGACATCGATGACGAGCCGAAGACCATACAGTATCGCAACAAGAACCTCTTCGAATAGCTCCCGCCGAGCACTGCGTCAATGAGCTTCTTGAGGGGAGCAGCCGTAGCTGAACGGCTGCTCCCCTTTCCTCAACCCTTCGACAGGAATGGCTTTGCTTCAACATGCTGTTTTGTTTCAGCTTGCTGCAGGCAGATCGTATTGACGTACTCCCGAAACAGTTCAACGATGTCTTCGAAGGAGTGGACACCGATTTTTTGATAGATATGATACTTGTGAGTCTTCACCGTCTCGTGTGAGATGAACAGCTTTTTGCCAATAACGGGCGCAGACAATCCTCTTATAAGGTAAAACAATACTTCCGTCTCCTTTTTTGACAGCTTGAAGTCATTCCTGATCATCTTGCAGGCCTTGTCTTCTATCTCATCGATTGAAAGCGCACGATGCTCAACGGACTTGCTTTGCCGAGCCGTATTCTGAAAAAACCTGACAAGGAACACCAAGTAGGCCAAAGCCACGAGCGGGATGATTATGCGATTGCCGCCAGGGGGGATGACGGGCGAGATCAAGAGACTGACCACAAACAGCAACACCAGGGAAGCAAGCGGCAACAAAAACACGGCCGAGGACGAGATTCCGTCGTCAAATTTCAAATACGTCATCTCTATCCAAACGAGTGCCAAAAACGTAAGATTCGAAAAAACGAGAATGACGAAAACCGCGGAGGTATCTAAAACTCCAGAAAGCAAGGACGCACACACCCCTGCCGCTGCGGGAACCATCGTGAATTGCACGACTTCATTTCGATCGGGATTCTTGGACTTCGCCCATCTGAACCTGAGGAGCGCCAAGAATCCAATCGTAGCCGCAACTCCCCCAATGAAAAGCGGAACATCATGAACAGCCGAATCGAAGGAAAAATCATCCCACGCGCTGCCAAGGCTCATTGAGCAGATGAGAACCGGAGGAATGAAGGGAGCCAAGCGCGATTGTACACGGCACGCCTGCTCCCTGAAAGCCGACACGACAATCTTTCCCACACCATTTCCAACAAGCCTCGCCTGGAGCGCAGAGAACCCCGTGACCGTCATGACTATCGAAATCAACAGCGACCCCCGAGACGCGTCAGGCATCAGGGTGTAACAGAGGTGCGAGAGCAGTGCAGCTATCCCAATGGTGGCTGAAGAGAGGAGGGCACATGCGGACAAGGACAAAGGAGTGCCCCGAGAATCTATCTGCAAAAAGAGATAGAGCTGGACGGCGCAGGAAACGGCAAGCAGCAAGGATACGACAAACGGGATAACGGGGTGCTGCACCACCGCGAGAACAACGGCGCAAACGACCGGACACCCGACGCACGCAAAGGGCACCACGCACTGGAACGTGCGCCGATTTCGCGAAACCGCAAAGACGAGCAAGAGCGCCGCAGCCGTGATGAATCCCACGATGCCAATATGCACTTCCACTGAATAGAGGAGCGTATCGCCCGATAAATAGGCCGTGAGCATCTTGGGATGAAAAAGCAACGTCAATATGAATGAAGTCGGTCCAGCAAGAAGGACACTTGTCCGGAATAAGTGCCAATTTTCGATACCGCGCATACCAGTACCCCCTGTAATCAAACGAAAAACTAACGTTTGACTTCCCCCTGCTCATTTTACTACTAATCGGTGATTCCTCCGAAACCGTTTTGCCCCTATCCTTTCCCGTGGTTCCGCATGGGACGGAGCCACGGGAAAGGAGTGGATGACCATGGATCGAAGAACGTTTCTCAAGGGTGGGATTGTGGCGGCTTCCGCCGCCCTGGCGGGAGGCTCGCTTGCCGCATGTTCGCCAAGCCAAAGCAAAGCGAGCGACGATTCGGCGCAAAGTAACAAACTGACATCCGAGAACTGGTATGGATCGCCGCAAGACATCTCGTCAATGGACATCGAAGAAACGCGAGAGACCGAACTGCTGATTTGCGGATGTGGAGGGGGCGGAATTGTGGCATCCGCCATCGCCGCACAGCAGGGAATTCAAGTAACCTGCATCGAAAAAGGCAGCTCTGCCGGAACCATCAAATCTGATCTTGGCGTTATCGGCGCACGGGGAGACGCCGCCACCGGAGTGATCGTTGACAAGACCGCCGTGCTTATGGAGCATACACGCTATGCAAATGGGTGGTGCAACCCTGCAGTGACCCGTGTCTGGACTGAAGAAAGCGGAGAGACCTTCGACTGGCTCACCGACACCGTCGCCGAATTCGGAGCGACTCCCTATTTTGAAACCGACACGGACGACTATCGCCATGGCTGCTGGCCCGTCTATCCGACCGATCATGGCTTTCACTATCAATACACCGATGAAGAACGGGCAGAAGCACAGGAAAAGGCCGGTGGCAGCGTTGACCCCGCAGCGTTGGCGAAAGCTTTGCCCAGCATTGGCGACTATGTGGTGAAGAAGGCGGTTGAATGGGGCGCAGACATTCAGTACCTTACGTCGCTGGTCCAGCTTGAGCAAGATGGGACAGGAAAAGTGACGGGAGCGATAGTAGAAAAGGATGGATCATATCTTCGCGTCAATGCGTCAAAAGGAGTGATTCTGGCAACGGGCGGATATGAGGCCGACGCAGACCTCTTGAAAACGCTCAATCCGGAAGGCGCTTCAATTGGCGGATACAATATGTCGCAAATGGGGTGCAACGGCGACGGCATAAAAGCAGGAATCTGGGCAGGTGGAGTAAAGGACGAGATCCCTACCTTCATGACGTTCAGACGCGCTGCAATCGCACCGGAAACACCCTTGGGGTCTCCCTATAATGGCATGACGTGCTGGATGGGCGACCAGCCCTTCCTACAAGTAAACATGAGGGGGGAACGTGTCTGCGGCGAAACGTCTCCTTACGATTACCCTTTGCATGTGGCCACCCAGCATCCCGAAAACAAGCTGGCATCAATTTGGGACTCCGATTATCAGGAACACATTAAGGCATTCCATACCATTGGGTGCTCGCGCATCAACCCATCCCCCACCGTTTCGCCTGATGGCGTTCCTACAGGAGAAGGTTTGGGATTTGACGCCAATGATGGCATGATATTCGCGGCCCTTGAGGCAGGCGTGATAAAAAAAGCCGATACACTTGAAGAACTGGCAGAACAGCTGCTCATCCCCCCCGACACGTTTGCGGCAACCGTCGCCCGCTATAACGAACTTTGCGCCAAGGGAAAGGATGAAGACTTCGGCAAACCGTCGAAAGACCTCCTCTCCCTCGCCAAACCCCCCTACTGGGGTGCCTACTTTGGCGGACACGTGCTGTGCACGTGCGACGGATTGAAAATAAATGAAAATATGCAGGTAGTTGATCAGGACAAACAGCCTATCGAAGGGTTGTATGCGGTGGGCAATTGTTCAGGAAGCATGTATGCGGGAACGTACCCAGAACTCTTCATCGGCAATGCGATGGGACGCACCATGACGTTTGCCCGTCATGCCGTGCTGCACATTGCGGGCTCCCTTTGAAACCAAAACGCACTGTCCAACCCCCACCCCGCCAATGATCATGGTCGTTTCCCCCCGGAAACGCACGCATTGCCGCCCACACCTCCTTGCGGACCATCAAAAGACGGCGGCGAGGAGCGACACAAGAACAGAAAGCATGAGAAGACGCAAAGAGGCACCTCGTTTTGATTGATGGCGCGGGCCAGTATACAAAAAAAGGACCCGCTGTGATACAGCGGGTCCAAACACCTCGATGGCAAGAAGCCGATGAGGCGACCTTACTTGAGAGAGACGGCGGCGCCGGCATCCTCGAGTTTGGCCTTGATCTCCTCGGCCTTGTCCTTGGCAACGCCTTCCTGGATGGCCTTCGGCGCGCTCTCCACGGCCTCCTTGGCCTCTTTCAGGCCCAGGCCCGTGATCTCGCGGACAACTTTGATAACGGCGATCTTGTTGTCGCCAAAGCCCTCGAGGACCACGTCAAACTCGGTCTTCTCTTCCTCTGCAGCTGCAGCTGCCGGAGCGGCGGCAACAGCCACCGGAGCGGCGGCGGAAACGCCGAAGACCTCCTCGAGTTCCTTCACGAGTTCGGACAGTTCGAGCGCAGGCATCTCTTTCAGCGCTTCGATGATCTCTTCGCGGGTAACAGCCATGGTACTACCTCTTTCATGTTCGACGCGGACGTTACCGCCCACGTTCCTGATTCATTCTCGCGCCGCCGAAGCGGCATAACGCATGGTGCCGCGCCTACGCGGCGTTCTTCTGGTCTGCGATAGCGGCCGCGCAACGAGCGAACGCCTCCATGGGACCGTTGAGCACACGGACCGTCTTGACCAGCGGGTTGGAAATCGTGCCAAGCAGCTTGGCGATGAGCTCTTCTCGGGAAGGCAGCGAAGCGACGGTCTCGACCTGATCGGCATCGAGAAACGCCCCATCCATCAAACCGCCCTTGATGACAAGATTCTGGTTTGCCTTCGAGAACTCCTTGAGAGCCTTGGCGGACGCGACAGGATCTCCGTCAGCAAACACGAAAGCTGATGGACCACCGAGAACGGCATCCATGCCTGGCAGGTCAAGCTCCTCGAGCGCGATATGCATGAGCGTATTTTTATACACCTTCATGCTGGCGCCGGCCTCGCGAATGTTGCTGCGCAGCGTGCTGACGTCCTTCACGGTCAAGCCGCGATAGTCGACAACCCACACTGCCTCGATGCCGGAAAGATCTTCCTTGATCTTAGCGAGCATCTCCTGATTCTGGCTATTGGGCATGTAGTACACCTCCTTTTCTTCAAGCTCGGGTTCCGCCCGTCCGAGAGGAATCGTCGCTCGGAAAAGAAACGACCCCTGCCGTCCTTGTGACAGCAGGGGTCGTCAAAGATTCAACTTCATCGACCACCTCGGCTGGCCGCATTGCTGCGATTAAACCTTTCGGTACCTGCTGTCTTGGGCAGCGGAACAATCAATACCATTGCTTCAACTGAAACAATGGATCTATTCTACCTCTGCGTTCGACCCTGTCAACAGATTTGGCTGATAAAACTCGAACTCTCGAGGAAGGCACCCCGCGAATCACACCGCTGCATTGCCGCTCGAATCGGCCGTCTCGTCAGCCCGAGACGCGACATCGGCAGCCACATTGTCTGACGAGGGAGCCGGCAAGATCTCTTCCACGGTATTCGTTGGCTCAGCCTCCACGTACGTGAACGCAATGGCGTCGCCCTCTTTGTAACCCACAATTTCAATGAGACCAGGAAGGGCGAAATCATAGATAGAGTTCCCTTCCGTCAGCTTCACGTAGAAGTGGGAGTTGCCATCGACGACCGCTTGGGCAATATGGGAAATCGTTCCGCTGCCCTCCAAGATGCCCGCACTTTCCCCGCCGTCTGCAATCACCCCGTTCGTGGCCAGCAATGCCTGGTACGACTTCTGACATTCCGCCACCGTGTTGCCGATAGCCACGTTCTGATAGCGTTGGATGTCGATCATCGCAAACTGCTTCACCAACCCCGCATCGTCTTTCAGGGCCATAAAGTACGTAGGTTGGTTCGACACATTTATGAGCAGCGGAAATGTTGCCTGATAACGTAAATGTTGTACTTGCCCCTCAGCCGATTCCATCGCCGAAGCCTCTGTTGCTCCCGCGACTGAATAGAAATGCGATTCAGCGGTGCGCTGGTTCACCAGCACAAAGCCGACGATGGAATTGTCTGCAGTCGCCGAAGTCACTCCCGTGTACACCCATACGTCATCATCTTTTGCGATGTAGTTGTAACCGACGTTGCCATCGGTACCCGGCGTGGTCTGAACCACATTTCTCTGGCCAAGCACAGAATTGAGCCAGCCATCGCTATAGGCCCCGCTCCAGTTATATTGCTCGATCAGCAATTCGGCAGGATACGCGCGATCAACCCATTGCGGAACCTCTTCAATGGCGAGGTCCTGCGTTTCTCCCGTCGTTGCATCACAGAGCACCACACGGCTGATCGTCGTTCCGCCAAACAGGCCAATCGTGCGGGTCTGCACCGGGCATATCCACCATGGATGCCCATCCTCGTCGATCTCAAACGATTTCTCATCGAACATATAGAAGGGGTACTTCAACTGCACATACCGATCGATATTGCGAGCCAAGGGTTCAGACTCGGAATAATGGATGGGTTGATCTCCCAAGGTCACGATCTTTGCATCCTGCGTGGTCATGTCGACAAGCGCATACGCCGGAATGCCCTCATCGCGATTTGTGAACCACTTGAACAGGTCGGCATAGGCGAGCGGACTCACGCGCACCGGTGATCCCTGAAAGTTGATCTGGCTGTACAGCGGAGATATTTCGAATTGGCTGACATACTCAGGGATGGAGCCCATCTCTCGGTTGCCCAAGAGAACGGCTGAATCGCGGTCGATGACGGGAATCTCCGAATAGTTGACTTCTTTGATGTCGCTGGCAAAATCAAGCGTGTCCGTCTTGAGAACGTTCGCATATCTCTCAGCATTTCCCGGAAATATCGAAAGGGACGCTATTGCACCGGCAATGCCAAGAGCCACGATGGCAACCGGAACGTACGACGCCCCTCTGAATGCCCGTGCCTTGCCGAGGTTTGGTTCAACCTTGGCCGTTCCTGAACTATAACGACGGGATTTGCTCCAAAACACCAAGAACAACGGCAAGAGAATAAAAACGGACACGAACACCCACGTGTCGCTGCTATGGATGTTGATGGGCGGATGAAACCACCAATAAGCGCCCGCACCGATGAGGACAATTACAATCGCCGCAATAATGAGGGCCTTCTTACCCCAGGCAGCCATTCGGTCAGCAAACGAGGTCTCGACGTTCAAATGCGGAGACTTCTTGCCCCCCTCGCGACCGCCGGTTGAGCCGGCCTTGCCCGAACCCCCGAACGCCCCCTCAACATTGACGCCCGACTGCCGCAGCGCATCGAGCAAAGAATCAAATCCGGATGTCTGTCTCACTGGCATCCCTTCCCTATGAAAACCTTACATAAGCACCCATCATACCCCAAGAGCGCCCAACCTCCCACTGCGGTTGGGCGCTCCGTTGCCGCAAGTTTACAAAAGGCTTCTCACAACATAGGGCAGAATGCCGCCATTGCTATAGTAGCGACCCTCGGTCGGAGTGTCGACGCGCACGATCGCTTCAAAGGAAACCGTCGCACCAGAAGGCTTGATCGCCTGCACCGACACGATGGCTGGATCAGGCAATCCTTGAGAAAAGTCAATCGGTGCCACCGTGATCTCCTCGGTTCCATCCAGTCCGAGCACTTCGACATTCTGTCCGTCAAGGAATTGGAGAGGAAGAACGCCCATGCCGATCAGGTTGGACCGATGAATGCGCTCAAAGCTTTCCGCGAACGCCACGCGAACGCCAAGCAACAGGGGACCTTTTGCCGCCCAGTCACGTGACGAACCGCTCCCATACATCTTCCCCGCAAGCACAGCAAGCGGAACGCCTGCCTCAGCGTAGTGTTGGGAAGCATCGAAGACGCTGGTGATGGTTCCGTCCAGCAGATCGCGTGTCCAGCAGCCACGTTTTCCTTCGGCAAGTTTGTTCTGGAGTTTGACATTGGCAAACGTGCCCCGCATCATGACTTCATGGTTGCCACGCCGGGCGCCATACGTGTTGAAAAACTCCTCCGCGACGCCGCGCTCACGCAAATACACGGCAGCCGGCGAATCGGAAGCAATCGAGCCCGCGGGGCTGATGTGGTCGGTCGTGATGAAATCACCCAGATTGACGAGGACACGGGCATCCTTAATGGGCTCAACGGCGCCAGGTTGCCTTTCCATGCCGTCAAAATAGGGCGCGCGACGCACGTAAGTCGATGTCTCGTCCCATTTGAAAGTCGCACTGGGATCAACCGTAATGGCCTGCCAGCGATCGTCGCCGTCCAAAAAGCCCTCGCGGCCCGTTTCATAAAGCTCTTGCGTCACGGACGCATCCAACAGCCGAGCGATCTCGTCGTCGGTCGGCCAAATGTCAGCCAGGAAAACATCCTTTCCCTGTCCATCGACGCCAATCGGCTGAGAAGAAAAGTCGAAGTCCATCGTGCCCACAAGCGAATACGCGATCACCATGGCAGGTGAGGCGAGGTAGTTCTGCGAAACGTCGGGAGAGATGCGTCCCTCGAAGTTGCGATTGCCCGAAAGAACGCTGGCAAGTTCGATCGAATCCGCAACGTCATGCATGGCAGGCAGAAGAGGACCGGAGTTCCCTATGCAGCTCATACAACCGAATCCGCAGGTGAAAAAGCCCACAGACTGCAGGCCCTCAAGCAGTCCGGCACGCGCAAGCAGAAGTTCGGTCGCATGGCTGCCAGGGGCGAGCACGCACTTCACCCAAGGCTTCGCTGCCAGTCCCGCTTCGGCAGCGCGTTTTGCCACCAGGCCAGAGGCAATCATCATGGCCGGATCGGTCGCAGTCGTGCAGCTTGTCACGGCAGCGATTGCAAGAGCGCCGTGCGTGAGGTCGAACGCAGAACCCGAAACCTCAACCGGAACCGTCGCGTCGAGCGTCAGCCCCCGATCGTCACATACCGCATAGAATGCCTCTCGAGCTTCGTCGGCGACGATGAGATCATGGGGACGCGACGGACCCGCAAGGTTTCTCTTCACCGTCGAGAGGTCAAGCTCAATCACTTCGGAATACCGGCGAGCAGGCGCATCGGGATCATTCCAGAAGCCCTGTGCCTTGGCGTATGCTTCCACAAGTGCAACCTGCTGTTCGCTGCGGCCGGTAACGCGAAGATAGTCAAGCGTCTGCCCGTCGACGGGGAACAACGTGCACGTGCATCCATACTCAGGCGTCATGTTGGCCACGCACGCACGCTGCGTTGCGGTCAGCGACTCCAAGCCAGACCCAAAGCACTCGACAAACGATCCGACAACACCCTTTGCCCGCAGCATGTTCGCAAACACGAGGGCAAGGTCCATTGCCGACACCCCATCGGACAGCCTGCCGGTCAACTTCACACCGACGACTTGGGGAACAAGGATCGTGATCGGCTGCCCCAGGGCTGCAGCCTCTGCCTCAATTCCACCGACACCCCAGCTCAGAACTCCAATGCCGTTAGCGGTCGTCGTATGGCTGTCAGTGCCAACGACCGTGTCGAAATACACCGACTCGCCATCGTCCTCCGTCTTCGTCATGGCAACCCGAGCGAATTCCTCGACGTTGATCTGATGGCAGATGCCTGCTCCAGGAGGAACAATGCGCACATTCTCAAACGAACTCTGGGCCCATTTGAGAAACGTGTACCGTTCCCCATTGCGAGCAAACTCAAGCTCCATGTTCTTTTCCATAGCGCCCGCACATCCGGCTTCATCAGCGATGATCGAATGATCGATGACCAGGTCACAGGGAATCTGCGGGTTGATCTTTTCCGGATCCCCACCCAAATTCAGGCAGGCCTCGCGCATGACGGCAAAATCGACGAACACCGGCACGCCCGTGAAATCCTGAAACAGGACCCGTGCAGGTGAAAACTCGATCTCATCACCGACGATGCCCGCCTCTCCAGCTTCAATGACGCGCTGTGCCAAAAATTCTGCCTGTTCATCCGTCTCGGCATTGCGGAGAACGTTCTCGAGAAGCACCGTCAAGGCGAGAGGCAACTTCTCAGAACCCGAAATGTGTGCTACGGGATAATACGAATAGGTCAAGTCCCCCACTTCGAGACGACCGGCAAAGCGACTCCGCTCCTCAGACATGGCCACCCTTCCTATTCTGTTTCAAACGCCGCAACGAGCGCGTCCGTGAATTCCGTGCAAGTGGCGGCAGGAACCTTGGTGCCCGTCGCCCGGCGAATGTCCCCCGTCAGATGAACGCCCTCGGCATACACCGCCTGCACAGCGGCACGAATGCGTGCGGCAGCGTCAAGCTCACCCAGATGATCGAGCATCATGGCTGCCGACAGAATTTCTGCAGTTGGATTCGCTTTGTCCTGCCCAGCAATGTCGGGCGCGGAGCCATGCACGGCCTCAAAGACGGCATAGTCCTCGCCTATGTTTGCTCCGGGAGCTATGCCCAGTCCTCCCACAAGTCCGGCAGCCAAGTCACTGGCGATGTCGCCATAGAGGTTCGGGAACACGATCACGTCAAACTGCGAGGGATCCATGACCAGATTCATGCAGAAAGCGTCGATGATGCGTTCGTCGAAGGCCATGCGCCCTTCGTACTCTGCAGCAATTTCTCGCGCAACGCGAAGAAAAAGCCCATCGGAATGCTTCATGATGTTTGCCTTATGTGCTACGGTGACGTTCTTCCGCCCATGCTTCAGGGCATACTCGAACGCATAGCGCACGATCCGCTCCGTTCCCGTCACGGAAATAGGCTTGATGGAAATGCCTGAGTCAGGGCGAATGATCCCCGCACCCTCATCCGCGCAAAATTCGATGAGCTTGCGGGCGGCTTCGGATCCCTCTTCGAATTCGATTCCTGCGTAAAGATCCTCTGAATTCTCCCGGACAATGGTCAGATCGACGTCTTCGTAGCGCCCCCCTGCCCCCGGAAGAGACTGAACCGGACGAAGACAGGTGTACAGGTCCAGTGTTTTGCGCAGCGCGACGTTGACGCTGCGAAATCCCGTCCCCACCGGCGTGGCAACCGGGCCTTTGATGGCCACCTTGTTGCGCTTCACCGAATCGATGGTGGAATCAGGCAAAGGAGTTCCGTGGGTCTCGACGCAGTGGGCTCCCGCCTCAGCAATTTCCCAGTCGATATCTGCGCCGCTCGCCTCAACGACGCGCCGCATTGCAGCCGACGTCTCCGTCCCAATGCCGTCTCCTGGGATGAGCGTAACGGTATGACGTGCCATGGCCTCTCCTTTATTGCTCGCTGTTTGATTCTTGGCAGAAAAACGGGCCTCGCGGCCCGCTTGGTTTCGCTTAGCTCCCGTCGACGTTTGCGACGATCTGAGCAGCCCGACGCTTCAGGGCACCTTTACCGTTCTCGGCATCGAACTTCATGCGAGCAGAAAGCTCATCTCTCACTCCAGAAGCGAGTTTTCCCGCAGAGAAGTCAACCACCGCAACGAGCATATCCTGGAACTCGAGATCGCCGTGATAGCATTGGATACCTTCGTTGACGAGGGGCCACACTCGCTCCGATCGGTTCTCGGTCGTAGATCCAAGCTTGCAAAGAAACCGCATGGCGGCAAGGCGCACCGGCCCGCTCTCCTCGTCAAACAGGCAGGCCTCCGCCCCCGAAATTGCCTTGTCGCACGTTCGGGAATCAAGATCAACCAGAACGGTCAGAATGTCGAGGCATTCCCAACGGGTTCGCGCTTCGGGCCGATTGAGCGCATCGACGATCTCGGAGCCATACGGCACCAAGACATCAGGCTGCTCTTTTGCCATCTGGGCCAAAGCTGCCGCGGCATTCTGGCGCGCACGGCGAGAGCCGCCCGACAGCGCCTCGGTCAATTCCGTAAACTTGCCTTCATCGGCAAGTGCGTCGTCTGCTGCGAACTTCGCATTCTGCGTTCTTTCGCTCACGTACGACCTCCGTCTTCATATGGGGAAACGAAGCGAATACACTTCATTTGCCATTATACCTCTCAACCCGAAGGACGGACCTAATAGGGCGACTGCGCCCATAAGAACGGCAAAACCCGGAGCCGAACGGACGGGTCTGCACCACATGCGGAAGCGCGCGGACGTCGCCGTCCCGCCCCTCCCCAAAACGCGGAAGGGGCCCTCCCCGCCCCATCGGGCGGAGGGGACCCCTCCTCGGCGCGCGAGCGCCCAGCGCGCGCGCGACGCCCGATCCTCCCCCCGGG
>JAEWQO010000059.1 GCA_023460315.1 Actinomycetes bacterium | reverse complement strand
ACACCGATATCGCGGAAATCCTGTTCACCGAAGACGAGATTGCGGGGCGAGTCGAAGAAATTGGGAAGGCGATTACCCGCGACTACGCTCATACGGCGGACGGGGGCGGCATCATCCTCATCTCGGTGCTGCGGGGAGCGGCAATTTTCATGGCTGACCTTGCCCGAGCCATTGAGCTTCCGGTGGAAATGGATTACATGGCGGTTTCTTCTTACGGCAACGGGGCAAAGAGTTCCGGTGTCGTGCGCATCCTGAAGGACTTATCATCCGAGATCAAAGGGCGCCATGTCATCGTCGCGGAGGATATTCTCGATTCTGGGCTTACCCTCACCTACCTGCTTAAGAACCTCGCTTCACGAGAGCCGGCTTCTCTTGAAGTGGCCACGCTCCTGCGTAAGAAGACGCTTCAGCAGGCTGACGTCAACTGCAAGTACATCGGTTTCGAATGCCTCGACAAGTTCATCGTCGGTTACGGGCTTGACTATGCGGAGCGCTACCGCAACCTGCCGTACATCGGTGTCCTGAAACCGGAGATCTACTAGCGAAGCCTCGCCGGTGGTTCAGCGCGAGAGACGGGTTCTGATCGCCATCGCCTGAGGCAGAAGCGCTACGGTCTGCAGGGAGTGGGTGGTTTGAGGCCGCGCCCGCAGGCGGATCGCAACGGAAAAGAAAGACAAGGCCTATGGCACAGCAAAACAAACAATCGCAATTCCAGCAGCCGAATCCTCGGACGACCATCATCACGGTCATCCTGTTCATGATCGTCGCCATATTCGTGGGCAACCAGTTCATGAACATGACCTCGAATTCGACTCGGCCCACGGATACGCTCATCACGTCGGAATTCGTGCAGGCCGTCGAGCAGGATCGCGTCACGAAGGTGGTGTACAGCGCCGGTGACCATACGGTTTCGGGCACGTACTATCCAGCCGTCACGGCGGGTTCAACCGCTGCGGATGCATTCAACGAGGCATTCCAGTCACTCAACGCGCGCATGGCCACCATCAAGAACTCCGACACGGGCAAAGCGCTCGGCGGGGTGGGCACCACCGATATTGCCGCATCAAACTTGGGCAGCGAGCATCGGTTCACGTCCACGTATGTCGGTCAGGATTCGTTGGGCGAACTCATGGCCGCGCATCCCAACATCCCCTATGAAGTCACGCTGCCCTCTGGCCTTCTTGACATCCTCGTCACCCTCCTGCCCATCCTCGCCATCGGCGCGGTGATGTTCTTCTTCTTCTCTCAGATGCAGAAGGCGAACAATTCCCAGATGAGCTTTGGCAAGGCCAAGACGAAGAAGACCGCGGAGGAGCGTCCCGACGTCAAGTTCTCCGACGTTGCCGGCGTCGACGAGGCCGTCGAGGAGATGCAGGAGATCAAGGACTTTTTGGCAAATCCCGCCAAGTACCAGTCCATGGGCGCGAAAATTCCTCGGGGCTGCCTTCTGGTCGGACCTCCGGGAACCGGCAAAACCCTGCTTGCCCGTGCCGTTGCCGGCGAGGCTGGCGTTCCCTTCTTCAGCATTTCGGGTTCGGACTTTGTCGAGATGTTCGTCGGCGTGGGCGCCTCGCGCGTGCGTGACCTTTTCCAGCAGGCCAAGGATGCCAGCCCGGCCATCATCTTCATCGATGAGATCGATGCGGTCGGCCGCCAGCGCGGCACGGGCTTGGGCGGCGGTCATGACGAGCGCGAGCAAACGCTGAACCAGCTGCTCGTTGAGATGGACGGCTTTGATTCCAACGATTCGGTCGTGCTCATTGCCGCCACCAACCGCGCGGATGTCCTGGACCCCGCATTGCTGCGTCCCGGCCGCTTCGACCGACAGATCGTCGTCGATGCTCCCGACGTGAAGGGCCGTGAGCGCATCCTCCAGGTCCATTCCCAGGACAAGCCCATCGGCAGCGACGTCGATCTGACGAAGATCGCCAAGCTCACCCCGGGCTTCACCGGCGCTGACCTGGCAAACCTCATGAACGAGAGCGCTTTGCTGACGGCGCGCCGCGGCAAGAAGATCATCACCATGCGCGAGGTCAGCGAGTCCATGGAGCGTGTCATAGCGGGTCCGGAACGCAAGGGACGCGTGCTGGACGAACAGACCAAGCAGACCATCGCCTATCACGAAAGCGGTCATGCCCTCGTTGGCCATCTGCTACCTCATGCCGATCCCGTGCATAAGATATCGATCATTTCCCGCGGCCGTGCCTTGGGCTACACCTTGTCCATTCCCAAGGAGGACAAGGTTCTCAACTCGCTGGGCGAGATGCGCGACGAATTGGCCGTGTTCATGGGCGGCCGTGTTGCGGAAGAGATATTCTGCGACGACATCACGACCGGCGCCAGCAACGACTTGGAGCGGGCCACGAAGATGGCCCGGGCCATCGTCACGCAGTATGGCATGAGCTCCGAATTGGGAACGCAGGTCTTTGGCCAGCCCAACCATGAGGTGTTCCTGGGCCGTGACTATGGAAACACGCAGGACTATTCCGAGGAAACGGCCAAGCGAATCGACGACGAGGTGGCTCGGATCATGAAGGATGCCCACGACCGGGCACATGCGATACTGTCCGGTCACCGGGAGCAGATGGACCTCATGGCCAGCGTGCTTCGAGAGCGTGAGACGGTGGAAGGCGAAGCCTGCCAGGCATTGCTGGACAACACCTGGGACGAATACCTCAAGCATGAGGATGAGATCAATGCTCGCAAGGAGCGCGAGGAGTCTGAAGCGCGGGCCCGCGATGCCAAGCTGGCTGATCCGGAATGGCGCGAAGAGCCGGTCGAACCCGGTGATCAGGCATCGAAACCTCCGTTCAGGGAGCCTGCTGCCGGTTCGCCCGAGGGGTCTGCTTCCTCATCTTCTCCGGAGGCGCCGCGCAGCTTCATCGATGAGCTGGAGAGCCGCTTTGCTGACATAATGGATGAGCCGAGCGGCAAACACGGCACGGAATCGGGCAAGTCGGCCCGTCCGCAAGACGGAGATGCAAAGGACCAGGATGCGGGGAAAGAACCTCCATCCGCTGGCCAGAAAGGTGATGGAGATCACCGGTGATCTGGCGTTGTTCATCACACAAGTTCGACAGCAGGATGCCCATTGTGATGGGCATCCTCAACGTTACTCCGGATTCCTTCTCGGACGGCGGTAGCCACGCCACGGTCGAAGAGGCCCTCGCCCACGCGCTGCGCATGATTGATGAGGGAGCTGCCATCATCGATGTCGGCGGCGAATCAACCCGTCCAGGTGCGGAGGCCGTTTCCATCGAAGAGGAGCTCAGGCGCGTCGTGCCGGTGGTTCGCTCACTGGCCGAACGGGGAGTGTGCGTGAGCGTGGACACCCGGCATGCCGAGGTGGCGCGCGCCTGCCTTGAGTGCGGTGCCTCCATCGTGAACGACGTGTCCGGATTCCGTGATCCTGCCATGGTCGATGCCGTGCGCGACACGGAGGCGGGTTTGGTGGTCATGCACATGCAGGGAGAACCGGCCACCATGCAGGCCAATCCCGTGGAGGGCGACGTGGTGACCGAGGTGCGTGCTTGGCTGGCGTCCCAGGTGGCCGTTCTTGAGGCCGCAGGCATTGACGCCGATCGCATCTGCCTTGATCCCGGTCCCGGCTTTGGGAAGACGGCTGCGCAGACGATTGAGCTCGTTCGCAACTTTCAGGAGTTCGTGCGGTTGGGCTATCCCGTGATGGCGGCGGTTTCGCGGAAAAGCTATATTGGGTCAGCCTATGGCATCGCACATCCCGCCGACCGCGACCATGCTTCGGCGGTTGAAGCGCTCATGGCCTGCGAGCTGGGGGCAAGTGTTGTGCGCGCCCACAACGTCGCCGAGACGCTCGCTGCGCTCAAGGATCTGCGTCCCTATGCGTTGTTGGGGCTTGGGTGCAACGTTCCGCTCGTCGCTGAACCGGGGGAGGAGCGGGAAGGCAAGATCGCCCTGCTCGAAAAGGCCATCGCTGACCTCTGCACGCTTCCCGACTCGCAGATCGTCGACATCTCCGGTTACTATGAGAGCGAGCCTGCGTACTATCTCGATCAGGACTCCTTCGTCAACGCCGTCGTGCTGCTGCGCACGGGCATCGCCCCCAAGGAGTTGTTGGGGTATCTTCACGCCATCGAGAACAGCTTGGGGCGCGTGCGCGAGATTGCCAACGGGCCGCGCACGTGCGATATCGATATTCTTGACTATCAGATGTATGTGGCAGACACCGAGGTGCTCGTGCTTCCCCATCCTCGTCTGTTGGAGCGGGACTTTGTCGTGAAACCGCTGTTGGAGATTGCGCCCGGCCACGTGCTTGCCGACGGCACGCCCGTGACGCTTGATGCGGTGACGGTGGGGGCGGCGACACGGCTGTGAGCGGATCGTTTCCGCTTCGCGTGCGGCTGCTGGATGAGACGACTTCGACGAATGACGAGGTCAAACATGCACTTGCTGCAGGAGAGGACGAGGGGCTTGTCGTGCGTGCCCGGCGTCAGACGGGCGGCTATGGACGGCAGGGACGTTCATGGGCGAGTCCCGAAGGCGGCCTCTATGCATCCCTGTTGCTGCATCCTCGGGTTGATGCTGCCGTCTTGCCAACGTTGAGCCTCGTGGCCTCTGTCGCATTGCGAGAAGCGCTCGTGCATTTCGTCCCCGAATGCGAACAGGGCCGTGTTCGCATCAAATGGCCGAACGACATTATTTGCCTCCCGCCGGATGGCGCGGATGGGCATACCCTTGAGGGGCCGAAGGACCTGAGCATCGAGCACGACCCAGCCAACCCGTCGGCTGACGCGGGCGCGCACACCCTCGAGGGGCCGGGGCCTGTTGCTCCCGTCTTGATTGCGCAAGATACAACGGTCAGGGGGCAGTCCAGTGCGCTGACCTTCCGTAAACTTTGCGGCATCTCCCTGGAACGCTATGCGGGGGGAGTGTGCCTGGGCATGGGGGTGAATGTTTTTGCTCCTGACGTTTCAGAGCGCGTTGGCGGCAAGAACATCCCCGTCTACCTTGCCGAGTTTGCAGAATCTCCTGACCCCGTCGCGCATTTCAGGCCCGTCGGGCCTTGCGCACCCTTTGTGGAGAGCACCGATGGATTTCTCGATAGGGTGTTCGCCGGCATCATGGAGGAGTTCGCTCCCGCGTATGAGCGGTGGCAGGCAGAGGGCTTCGCGCCCTTTGCGGAACGCTACCGTGAGCGCGCCGCTTTGGCGGGACGCTTTGTCCGCGTCATGGATCGAGCGGGCATCGTTGTCACCGAAGGCCAGGCGGAGGGAATCGACGATGACGGACGCCTCATGCTGAGAGCGTCTGACGGATCGCTTTCGCCCGTGCAATCCGGAGAAGTGCATCTCGCCTGACACGACAGGTGAAGGGGAATCTGGGCGCGCGGGGCGAGGGGCCGCCAGCGGGCTGAGGACGCTAATGCTGCCCCCTTTCTCCCAATTGAGGATTTGTCATAGAGAAAACAAGGGTTTGACTTTTTGGCGATAAAATTGATCGTTCCGCGAAAAAGTGATTGAAAGAGGTACCAGAAAAGCATGTCAGCAGCTGCAGCAATGAAACCTCCCGTTTCCTTGGGAGAAGATAGCACGGGCGCACCGCTCGGTAAAGATCTAAAGAATCCCGGCCGCGACGATAAAGTCAGTCGCATGGGCACAGCGCCCATACCGCGTCTCATCATCGAATTTGCTATACCAGCCATTCTCGGCATGGTGGTGAACGGCGCTTACAATGTGGTCGACTCCATTTTCTTGGGGCAGGCCATGGGCGAAATCGGTCTGTCGGCTGCCACGGTGGCCAATCCCATCATGATCGTGTTTATGGCCATTGCGATGCTCATCGGCAACGGCGGCAATGCGCTTGCCGCGTTGCGTTTGGGTGAGGGTCGACGCGTCGATGCGGAGATCAGCCTCGGCAACACGGTGCTTCTGAGCATTGTGGTGTCGCTGATTGTGGCCCTTGCTGCGGCGAACCCTGCCGTGCTGGACGGGCTGCTGACGCTGTCGAGTGCCACCGATGAAGTACGTCCGTATGCCCGGGCGTTTCTCCAGATAATCTGCTTCGGCTTCATCTTCCAATGCATCGGCATGGGAGTGAACAACTTCATTCGTACCGCAGGAGCGCCGAACCGTGCGCTTGTCACCATGGCCGTTGGCCTGGCGGTCGCCACGGCGTTTAATTTCTGGTTCGTCATCCTGCTCGGCTGGGGAGTTGTGGGAAGTGCGCTGGCCACCGTTATCGGGCAGGTCGCTTCGTGCGTATCCGTGTTGTGGTACTTCATATTCACGAAGAATGTGCCGCTCAAGCTGCATCTTCGCTATATGGCTCCGCACATCAAGGTCATCGGCACCATCGTCTCGCTTGGCCTTGCCAGCTTTGTCGTGCAGGCGGGCATGGCTGTCGTCAGCTTTGTCATCAACCACTTGCTGGTCCAATATGGTGCGGTCAGTTCCATCGGGTCCGATGATGCCCTCGCGTCCATCGGTGTGGTGCAACGCGTCTCCATGTTCACCGTCCTTCCGCTCATCGGCGTCGCCATCGCCATTCAGCCCTTGTTGGGCTTCAACTATGGGGCAAAGATCATAGGGCGTGTGCGCAAGACGTTGGCTGGCGGCATTGCCGGAGCGACGGCATTGGCAATCCTCATGTGGGCGCTTGTCCATTTGTTTCCCGAAACTATTGTCAGCGTGTTCGGCATCACGCATGACGGCCTGGTTGACTTCACGGTGTTCGCTTTGAAGGTGCAGCTCATGATGCTGCCGTTCGTGGGCTTCCAGATTGTGGGGTCGAACTACTTCCAGGCGACGGGGCAGCCGTTGAAATCCATCATCCTGTCGCTTACGAGGCAGATCATCTTCCTTGTTCCGCTGCTGTTTGTGCTGCCGCAGGTGCTGCCAAGCCTCATGCCGCAGTTCACCGGTCTCGATGCATTGTACTTCGCTGCGCCCATCGCTGATTTCCTGTCCATCTTTACCACGGCCGTGTTCGTCCTGGTGGAACTGCGGCGCCTCAAGAAGCTCGAATGCGGCGAGATTGCCGTGAATTTCTAGAAGCATGTTGTGACGAGGCCGTCGGCCGGAGAGGTGGCATCTCCGCCGCACGGCTTCACTTTTTTGGAATTGGCAGGCGATGCGGCGTCGCGTCGCTTTGCCCTCTTCGTCGGATTGGTTGAGAATCGACCTTATGGGCAGCTCATTCGCGAAGCAAGGAATCTGCGAAATGCGTGAGCTGGCGTTTCCCTTTGAGCTTGCGGATCGACTGTCGAAAAACCGCCCATAAGGGGCGATTGCTGCCGATTGTCGATCCGAGCGAGTCGCTCATTCGACGTGAAGCCGTCCGATGCGATGCGAGCCCAGCTTGACCTGACGCGTCCTGCCAATGATTCAGCTTAGTCGGATCTGATGTGTCCTGTCCACTTGCCACCCACCTGCCAATACGTCGCCCATCTACCCATCCGCCAATCCGTTCGCCTGACAATCAACCATTCTCCCATCAACCATCCACCTGTTTGGCTGGATGCGGATCCCGAGGGAGGGGACTGCTGGTCGTTTCTTTTCGCGATTCTTTCAGAGCCTCTGGCGGGACTCAAAGAATCGTGGCCTCTCTGAAAACTCATCATGCCAAAGGACCCGCTGCTCGCATTGTCACCCTTTTCGCTCTTACCTGGTTCACAGGGAATGCTGTAAGCGCTACCATAGGCATCTCAATAGAGCTTTCGGACAAGGAGATGCAGGTACATGGACGGCGCGAAAAAGATGACGGGCAATGCTTCGAGGACGCGATCGATCGCGTTTGTCGCGTTGACGATTGCGCTCATGACAGTTTCGGCATGGGTGTCCATTCCTCTCGGGTCGGTGCCGTTCACGCTGCAGACGTTCGTGATGGTGTTTGCGCTCCTGGTCTTGGCCCCGCGAGCGTGCATTGCGGCCATCACTGGCTATCTGGTGCTTGGCGCCATTGGATTGCCGGTCTTCTCATCCATGCGTGGAGGCATCGGCATGCTGGCGGGTCCGACCGGGGGCTTCCTCTGGGGATTTCTGCTGGGAGCGGCAGTGGCACTCGTGTTTCTGCAGATGGCCCGATTCCGTATGGCGAAAAAAGAGACTTCGAAGCGACACGAGTTTGCCTCTGAACTGATCGCGGGATTGATCTTTCTGGCCGTCGCATACCTATGCGGTTGGGTGCAGCTCATGGCCGTCGCAGCGTTGGATCCAGCGGCAGCTTTCCTGACGGCCATCGCTCCGTTCATAGTGATTGACGTGGTGAAATTAGTTGCTGCCGTCTGCACGGCCCGCGCCGTGAGCCTCGCGGTTCGGTAGCATGCTATTTTCACTTGCCGGGGCGAAGCAGGTGTCATGGGCCGGCTATGCGCTGGCCCATGACATAATCCGATCAGCCATTCGTTTGACTGTCTAAGCGTTTACTTCCCGTGTTGCTGCACTCTTGCCCGCAAGTCGTCCCGTGTAGAAATTCCAAGCCATGTTGAGCCCGCTTCCGGGGTTCAGTTTTCCGTAGGCTCCGGCTGCGCACATGCCGGCTGCGTAGAGGCCAGGGATGGCTTGTCCCTCGATGTCGAGGACGCGTGCCTCGGTGTCGATGCTCATGCCGCCGGAAGTCATCCAACTATACGCGAGGGATGTGGCGTAGAACGGCGGGGTGGATAGCGGGGTGAGGAAAGCCGCCTGCTTGCCGAAATCGGGATCGGATCCCTGTTCGCAGTATGAGTTGTAGCGCGCGACGGTTTCTTGGAGAGCTTGGGGCGAAAGATCGCAGGCAACGGCCAGCTCTTCGATGCTGTTCGCGGAGAACTCGATGTCATCCGTGGCAAGCTCGCCATACTGTGCCCGGATATTCTCGTCGAATATGGCGAATCCCACCTGATCGGGCTGCTGCATGAGCATCGTGCCCCGATAGTTTTCGTGGTATCCCTGCTCAGACCAATATCTTTGGGCGAACTTGTTGACGTAGATGGACCTGATGCCCGTCTCGTATCCCGCTCCATATTGGTAGAACGTCCCGTTGCCCATGCCTACCAGGTCGGCTCCCACGGCACCGCACATACGCTGGCCGTCGCCGGTCGCGCTGGGGTGGGCCGAAGGCGTTGATTTTGCCAGCTGAAGGGCTTGTGGAAGGTGTTTCGCCACCATGGACTCATTGAGGCTGAAATGCCCAGTTGAGACGATGACTCCTCGGCGCGCACGGATTCGCAGCTCCTTGCTGCCTGTTTTTGCGACGACGCCAATGATGCGCCCTTGTTTGTCCTGGACCAGCTGTGTGGCGGGCGTCTCGAGCAGCACTTCTATGTCGGTCTGGTCGACGCCGCTCTGCAATGCCTTGGCGAATCCTCCGCCATGGCCTGCGAGCGTATGGCCGCGAGGAGTTGGGGGCAAATCAGGGAAAAATTCAAGCGACGCGTCGGAAAAGTACAGGCCGCTGTCGGGGATAGCCCGCGTGTCGGTCTGATGGATCTCGGCGGGTATCGACGCTCCGAGGGACAGGAGCCAATCGATGGTTTCCGCACTCCCCTGAGCCATTGCTTTCATATGGTCCTCATTGAATCCGACACCGATTTCTAACCGGAGGCATTCCAGCCACTGCTCTGCGCTGTCATTCACGCCCGCCGCCTTCTGAACCGAGGAACCTGCCGCTTGGACCACTCCTCCATTGATGCTGGAGGCGCCGCCGGGGGTCTGGTTTGCATCCAGAAGGATCACCGAGGCGCCGTTTGCATGTGCTTCGATTGCGGCAGCACCGCCTGCCCCGCCGAAGCCGACAACCACGACGTCCGCCTCTTTGCTCCAGTCCTCCGATCCGCTCGTGCCCTCCTCCGTCCCACGGGGCGCGCAGCCGGCGAGACCCAGTCCCGCCAATCCGATCAGACCCAGCGTTCCTGTTGTGACGAACGACCTTCTCGATAGGTCAGTCATGTCATACTCCTTATCCCTTGATGCCGTTTCCGGCCGGTTTCTCAGACGTGGCCGGTTTCTCCCTGTGTCCGTCTCGCCAGATGGTCGAGTGACGGGCACGAAACATGGTTAGGGAACGGAGAAATATCGGCAATCGCACGAAAGGGCGTATATTGGGCGGTTGCGCCCCGAGGCATCCTTTCACTCTCTGCTATTAGGTATGATATGGACGGCGCATGGGAGGTGCGGCGTTGTCGGGCGGTCGACATATGCGGTATTCTGTCAGCAGCTTCGTCGAAGGGGAGAGATGTTGCAGGAAAACAATCGCTCGCAGTATGTCGTCGTTCTTGCCGGCGTGGCATTCTCGCTGAATGGCATATGGATCAACCTCATTGGCTACAGCCCGGCGTTCAGCTCCACATCTCTTGTGCATACCGAGTTTGGTCTGGGGCGTTATCTCTTTCTTATCGGTAGCATTCTGGCAGGCGCTCTCCTTTTCACCCGGAGTACCTCTTTTGAGGCGTTTCCACGGAGAAGCAACGCCGTCCTCGCAGCGGTATCCCTCCTTGGCACCGCCACGACGGCGGTTCTTGCGTTAGAAGGAGGTGGCGGCAATGTTTTGTTCTTCGTTCTTGGTTATGCTGCGATTGCCTTTGGGGGTATCTGGAACTCAGTCGTCATCATGGCTGCTCTCGCGAGGCACGGATCGTCGCGAAGCTTGGCTGCCTGTTTTGTCGGGGCATCGCTCTGCTTCCGTCTGCTGCTCTCTCTTATCCAGTCTTGGGTGTCCCCGTTTTTGCAGATAGGTGTCGCTCTTGTATTCTGCGGGATATCCTTTGTTGTGCTGGCTTTTCTCATTCGTGTGGATGTCCGTTCCTCTTTGCCGGATGGGCAGGATTTTGTTGCCCAAGGGGACGCGAGAGGCGCTTTGGCACGCCTGCGTGCGGTCGGACAATATCGGGCTCCCCTCGCTCAGATCGTCGGGGCATGTTTGGCTGTCGTATTTGCGTATGGCATCAGCAGGAATGGTATCTGGGGAGGTTCTCAGGCAACCATCATTCCGGACCAGTCGGCATTTCTGGACCTTCTCATTGCTTCAGGCGTGTTCGTCGTGATGAGCGTGATCGCGTTTGGTACCTTTGCCGCAAGCGAGGGCGCGCGCAAGGTGCAGTTTCCCTTCATTGTGCTCATTACCGGTGTGTTCTTCTTGGTTGCCTGTGACTTAATGGGCTTAAGGCCAGAGATTCGCGCTATCGCCACGTCTGCCGTTGATCTCTATTGTCAGGCGCTCAGTCCTTTTGTCATCGTCTGCTGTGCCCGGGCTTTGCCATTTCCGGCTTTCAAGGTTGTGAGTGCTTCGCGCGTGCTTGTCTATGTGCTTGCGCTCGGCTGGCTCATGTTTCTTGAGGAGTCCGGCATTGCCCTTGGGCTTATCGTCCTTCTTGCCGCATATCTCTTCATGATGGTCGTCGCCTTCACGGGATCGCCTTCCAACGATGACGGAGTGGGTCGCTTTCCCTCCGACGGCAGGGATCTGGTGATTTCCGATCCTCGCGATGCCTCTTTGCCTACCGTTTTGCCCGAGCTTTCACCAGCTGAGTCCGATCCCTATGGGGGGCTTCTATCCGCACGTGACCGTCTTTCCGCTGCAGGGAAGCTCACTCCTCGGGAGACGGAGGTACTCGGTTATTTGCTCCAGGGCAGATCTCTTCCCTATATCTCCCAAGAACTTTTCCTGTCGAATGGGACGCTACGAACGCACACCCGTAATATTTACAGGAAGCTCAAGGTCCATTCGAAACAGGAACTAATTGACCTTGTTGGTACAGAAACTGATGGCTTGGGGAAAGGCTGACCTTGGGCGACCTGCACGGGTCGCCCAAGGTGGCGATTTCGCGTGTCAAGATTGCGCTGAGGATCGTACTGTGCGCGAACCGCGACCCTGAGAACTTTCTGTCTTGGGCTGGATTCCGAACGATGACGGGCGCTCATCAGAACGGAGCCCCTTCTTCAGAGCTTCCTTTCTACCCTTTAGCTGAGCGTCTTGTTTTCAGGCAACCCTTCCTCGGGCGTTTCGCTTTCCGGCTTTGATGCTTTGGCCTCCTTCTTTCCTTGCCTTACCAGAAGGAGTGCGGGAATCACCGCGATGACAGCGAAGGCCGTTGCCCACCAGAAGGATATGTCGAACGCGTTTGCCAAGGCCCCCAGGTCGGTTGCCGCTTGGCCGATCATCTGCTGCTGCACCACGGTCGTCAAGATGGCGGTCTTGAATGCTCCGCCAATTGTTTGGAAGATTCTGGTGGAAATGCTCGCATGGGTGATCTGGTCTTTGGGAATCCCCGTGTAGGCTGACATCATGATCGCGATCAGCAGGCCGCCGAGCCCCGCTCCCCGGACCAGCAAGGCACCGGTCAGAAGGAGGTAGTTCGTGTCGATGCCGGCAAGCGCGAATGGCAGCGTGCCGATGACGATGCCTCAGAGGTGTGCCCCCGCTGGAAACAGCGATGAGCCAACATTGGGATGCCGTGGGATTCGGCATGCTCCGGTGCCCCTTGCGGTCGTCGCACTTGAAGCCGCTCCGGGCATCGTGCCCTGAGCGGCTTCAGACATCGTGCCTGGGGCTGCATCGAGGGCCATGCGTAGAACCTGTTTATGACAAGATAAGAATTAAGGCAGGGGAGGTACTGGAACCCGTATCAAGATTCCTTTGAATCCCCGTTGCCACGGCAGGAACCTTCTCATGTCTGCCGTGGCAAATAGATGACGGAGCTTCCCTGCCATCTGCATGAAGCATCAAGGCGCATCAACATATGCGCTTCACCGCGCCGCTTCTGTTCCGACCGTTAAGGTGTAGGGGGGTGTGCTTCCTGAGCATTGCGCACCAACTTGCCGGCAAGGTATGCCGCTACGGCATCGTCTGCGTTGCCGATGGCGCCGTCATACAGCGCTATCCCCGCTTCGGCAAGCGCGCGACGAGCGCAATCACCCAATTTCCCGCAAATCAGCACGTTGACATCGATCTTCTTCAAGATGTCCGCCAGTGCCCCATGGCCGCTGCCATCAGTATTCACCAAGGTCTTCACGACAACTGACCCAGCTTCTATATCGTAGATCTGGAATCGTTTGGTTCTGCCAAAGCTCTGAAACACCTTGTTCTCGTCATACGGCACCGCAATCCGCATCTGCTCGCTTTGAGACTTTCGATCAAGCACCATGGTGTTCGCCGCATTCGGCTTCAAACTTGTGCTCGTGGCAGATAGAGCCCGTGGACTTCAGTTCGCCTCGCAAATAAGCCTTGACGACGGATTCCGCATCGCCTGTGGCACCGGTGATGACCTCGACACCCCGCCCGTTGAACAGGTCGACTGCACTACCGCCCATGCCGCCGCTGATGATGACGTTCACGCCTTGGTCGGCAAGGAAGTTCGGCAGATATCCCGGCCTATGGCCCGGATTCGCAACGGTCTGACGCGCCACGATCTGGCTATCCTCCGTATCGAACACGAGGAATGCTTCGCAGTGTCCAAAGTGCTCCGTCACATCGTTGCCACCGCTTGCCACTGCAATCTTGATCTTCTTGTCGTCAGCCATGGCTGCACCTTCCTTCTCTTCGACCTTTTCTCTATTTTCATTCGAGTTGTCTGCAATGCGGGTGATCGCATCCACCGCATTTTGAAGCGGCATGTCCTTGATCTCTTCGATCTTGCCGGCATCGCATGCCTTCGCGATTTCGGGATCGATGGGAATATGGGCCAACACCTCAATCCCGTGGTTCTTTGCTATTTCCTCGACATGGCTCTCGCCGAATATGAAATAGTCCAAGCCATTGTCGGGGCAATGGAAATACGACATGTTCTCAACGATGCCCAGCATGGGAATGTTCATCTGCTCGGCCATCTTGACGGTTTTAGACACGATCATGGACACGAGCTCCTGTGGGGAAGTGACCATGACGATTCCGTCGACAGGCAGCGATTGAAAGACCGTCAGGGCAACATCGCCCGTTCCCGGAGGCATGTCGATGAGCAGATAGTCCAAATCGCCCCATACCACATCGGTCCAAAACTGCTTGACGGTGTTTCCAATCAGAGGACCTCGCCAAATGACCGGGTCATCTTCGTTTTCGAGCAGAAGGTTGACCGACATCACATCGATGCCTGTCGACGTTCTCGACGGGAGCATTCCTGCAACCGTTCCCCGCAAGCCCTTTTGTACGCCGAAGGATTTGGGGATGGAAGGGCCCGTGACGTCGGCATCAAGAATACCCACCTGATATCCGGCCCGGCGCAAGGCGACGGCCAGCAACGACGTGACGAGAGACTTTCCTACGCCTCCTTTGCCGCTGACCACGCCCACTACCTTTCCGATGGTGCTTGCGGGATTGGCTGCTTCCTTCATGTCGCGATCGTCGCAATCCTCCTCATGACAACTTCCACATTCGTGGCCGCACGCTTCTTCGCCCATAGCTCACTCCTTCTTGTCGCCCGACGCTGCCTTTACAGGAAACGCCATGTCCATCTGCTCTATCACGTTCGCGAACACGCTTCGGACTGCATCGCCTGCCGGGCATTCCACGTCAACGATGCTCAGTCCTTGGTTGATCGCATCAACCACCTTGGGATCGTAGGGTATGCGCCCCACGCATAGCGCGCCATGCTGCTGGCAGCATTGCTCAACCTGTGCGGTTTCCTCAAGATCGAGGTCAAAACGGTTGACGCACGCAAATATGCGGCATCCACCTATTCCTGCCATCGCGAGAATCCGCTCGAGGTCCCGCCGCCCCGACAGCGTTGGCTCCGCTACCAACAGCACTGCATCGACGCTTGCCATTGAAGCAATGACTGGACATCCTATGCCGGGCGGACCATCGATCACGGAAAATGGCACGTCGGGGGCACATTCCCTCAGCTGCTCCTTAACCGCCGTCACCAGTTTGCCGGACGTGCCAGCACCAACCCTCAGGCCTGCCGTGGAAAATGTTCGAACGGCATCCTGATAGAGCATGAGGCTGCCGGCCTTCTCGGGTTTCATCTCGATGGCCTTGAGAGGGCACAGCGCCGCGCAGAGCCCACACCCTTCGCACGATTTGCGGTCGACCTCATACACCGAGTCTCGGCAAAAAATCGCATCAAACCGGCAATTGTCGCGGCAGGTGCCACATCCGCAACAGGCGTTGGCATCGATGAAAGCCTTGGGCATACCCATGAAATCACGTTGTCGAGGCTTTTTGTCATATGAATGCATAAGATGAAGGTTGGGGGCTTCAACATCGCAATCGGCATAGGCACGTGCAGCGGCAAGCCTGATGAACGCGGTCGCAACGGTGGTTTTTCCTGTCCCTCCCTTCCCGCTGAGCATCAAAACCTGCTTCATGACTCCACCTTTTCGGAGCAGGGCTGCTCCAGCCGCTCGACGATGTGGCCATACAGCATTTCGAACTGGGTGCGAAAGGCGGGAAGCGCTCGCGTCACGACAACGCCCTTGCTCTGAAGCCTACCAACCTTCCGATTGAATGGAAACGCGGCAAACACGGGGATACCCCTTTCGCGGCAATATTCCTCCGAAGGATTTGCTACGCCTTCGACGCACTTGTTGAGCACGACGCCGCACGGGATGCCAAGATGCCTTGTCATCTCGTGGACGAGGGCAAAGTTATGTGCGCCAAACACAGTTGGCTCGGCGACGAGAATGGCAAAGTCGACACCTTTGAGCGACTCCATCACCAAACAACCGTTTCCCGGGGGACAGTCGCGCACGATGAAGGAGGCGTCCACGGCAGCCTCCTGACGTCGCAGTGCAGCCAAGATCGGCATGCCCGACGCGATGCCCACATCCATGCGTCCGACAAGCGTATGGATGTCGCCCGACGTGCCACGTGCCGTTTCGCCCACTCGCACTCCTACCTCGGTTACCGCACCGGCCGGGCAAAGCTTCGCGCATCCGCCGCACGAATGGCAGGTTGCGGCAAAAAGCATCGGTGCATCGCAGATATAGGCAAGCGCATTGAACGCACAAAACTCTACGCAGGTGCGGCAGCCCACGCAGCGCCTGGCGTCGAAGCGTGGATGGGCAACCTCAACCGGTGCCGCCGCTTCTTCGGCCGGCTTGAGAAACAGAGAGCCGTCAGGCTCCTCGACATCGCAATCGACATACAGCGAGCCGGGAACTGCAGCTGCCAGGTTCACTGCAGCAAACGTCTTGCCTACACCGCCCTTTCCGCTGAGGACGGCAATGCGCGGCACACGTCTTGTCCCTGATGCGTCCCGCTGCAACGTTGCTTTCACTTCCTCGGATCCCCATGGAAACCGGGTATGGCATCGGTCAACCGCTCAAGCGTCCCTTCCCGGTAGGCCATCAGATTCTCTTCGAGCGAATCGCCTTCCACGCGATAAAGCTCGACGCTTGCAGCAGCGAACAGCTCAGCGGCATTGACGCCGCACTGTCGCGTAATCACCGCATCAACGCCGAGGTCAATGAGCTGCTGAGCGGCCTTCACCCCAGCCCCACCTTGGCTGTTGGCTGCCTCGTTGTCCACATAGCGAACAGCTTTCTCTTCGACGATTGCAAATTGGGCTGCCCGGGCAAGCATCTCGTCGACCGTCTGTCCGTCCCTCTTCACCGGCACAGCTATTGCCATGGCTTCTCCCTCTCTTCCAGAGACTGCTGTTGCGAATTCTTCCCTTTGCCGATCCTGTTCCTTGCGAGGGCACGATGCGCTGTGGCGGCACCTTCTGTCGCTCGTGCAAATTTGGTAATCGCCGCCCTCGATGATGAGTTCCCGGCCATTGACAAGGCATTCGGCTATTTTGTGCGATGCCCGGTCATGTATTGCCTGCACCGTGGTGCGAGAGACCTGCATCTTCTCGCTCGCTTCCTGCTGCGTGAATCCTTCGCCATCTATCAGCCTAAACGCCTCATATTCGTCAATGGTCACGATGACCGCGCCCTCGGCCCCCCGGGGAACGTCAAGCGGTGCGAAGCGCAAGAAGCGCGGCAAGCCGCAGACGGTTCTTTTTTTCTTGGGCCTCGACATCGTTTCCTCGCTTCTCATTTCTGGCATATGTCAATTTCAGACAATACGCTATTTCGGGCATATGTCAATAACAAAGGGTAAGAGAGAAGAAAAAACGATGCTGAATCGCTTTTGGTGCGGCGTCGTGAAGGATACGGGTGGCCGCTCCCGGTGAGCACCCGCAAGACACCTCGGTCGGATGCCGAGGCTGCAGCAACCTTTGCAGGGAGGGACCTCTCGGCAAGATTGTGATCGACACGAGCGAGCAGGTTGGCAAATTCCCTTTCTTACACGGAAAAGGCAGCTGGCTGGAAATGGTCGGCAAGCTTGAGAAAAGGGGCTTGCTTCTCATGTCGGTCCTGTTTTTGTCGTGATAAAACGGCGCACTCAAGGGGAAGCGGAATTGCGCCCCCTCGAATGCTGCGGGCACCTATCCCTGAATTATCTGGAAAGCGGCGCCCGCATTTGCATGCAGGCTTGTCGAAACGGGGTAGGCCCATAAAGGCGAAGGCGCGTACGCGAGGCGAGGGAAGAGCGCTGATGGGTGGCTCGCGACCTCGAGGCGCAGGCATCGGTGGAGTTGACGGACACCATAGAGCCACTGCCGGCCACGATGCTGGAAGGCCAACGCGTGAAGTGCAGGTGGCGCAACGGCTCTGGTCTGACGGAGAAGCTGCCGAGGAGCCGGGCACGGCCGATTTGAATACTCTGCGAGAAAATCGAATTCAAGCTTGACGCAAGAGAGAGGCGTCATGCCGGCACGCGATCTAAAGAGGGATGGCTACCTCACCGCATTCATCCCAAACGATCCACGGAGCATGCGATTGTAGATGGAAGCGGAATCTATGGCATGGAGGGCGGCGGCGGGGTTGTGCACAAGCGCCCGATCTTTCGTCACCAAAGTGGTGCAGGGAGCCTTCGACCGCTGCATGAACAGTATGTCGTGACCCACACATAAACCGACGATGATGTTGAGATCTGTCTGGGCCTCATTGAGCATTTTCGCTTGGAGCAGCGGGTCGCATGAGATCGATCCGTAATCGCAGCAACTGTCCGCTACGCCCAACTCAGCTTTCGCCAATGCTCCCGCCTTGCAGGCGATGCCATAAACCTCGAACTCGTTGGCGCGCAGCACGCGTGCCAGCAGACGTCCTTCTTCGATCAAGCCCGAGCAAACGGCTATTCCCAGCCGCTGTGCTCCCCGTTTCCGTGCGAAGAACATCGTCTCTTCAACCCGGCACCACTGCTCGTCAAAGGCGCGTGACATCGTTTCCGATGCTGCATTCATCACCGCGAACACATCGTTTTCCTGATAGTCTTCAAGAAGCGCCTTGCGATCGTCGTCGGAAAGTGATTTCGTCACGCAAAACGGCGGGTAGGATTGTGAGTTGTCGGCACATCCGCACAGGCCGCAATCAATGCATGAGGGCTGATCCAAACCAATCATCGCCTTTGCTCCTTTTTCAATACCGTACGTGAAAAGGGGACGGCGGGCGCCCGGTGAATGGTCTCCTTTGCTAAAGCACATCACCGGGTGCCCACCAATCTCAAACAGTCGGAAGGCCCTTGTCTGCAAGACCGGAGTTTCCCGAATGCCATATTCTATCTCGCACGAGGGTTTATTTGTTCAAATCGTTGTCGAGCCAATCAATAAGCGGACATGCGGCCCTAACGTCCTCGATTGTCGTATCGTAGCCTTTTTTCTTGGCTGCCTTTTGAATGGATTCAATCATCCTGTCGCTCATCGTCGTGTTCCAGTCCGCGGTATCGAATGCAGCCTGCACCGTGTCTTCCGATGCCCCCATCGCATCTGCGCATATCGTCACGCATTTCCCGACGTTGGCGTCGTCGGCCATATAGTCGGTCGCCCTCTTCAACGCACCGATGAATTCTTTGATGGAATCTTCCTTCTCTGCATAGACTTCCTTGGTGGTGATGAACAGAGAGGCATCGTAGGAATTCGTATCGGCATTTGAGCCAATGCGATATGACCCCTGGATGTTTGACAATGCCGTATCGGGATAGGGTTGGCTTGCGGCCATGACATCGATATCCGCCCCGTTGGCAAGTACGGTGGGAAGCGTGTTCGCCTTGACGTCGACCAGTGACACCACACCGTCTCCTTCGACACCAAACTCGTTGTAGGTCACGCCCATGGCGGTCAGCCACGACTTGACAGCCGATTCAGTGGTTGCCCCTTGCTGAACGCCCAGCTTGACATGACCGCCAAGCTGGGTGGCAGCCTGCTCGAACGAAGCGGCCACCTCTGCTTTGTTGTCCTTTTCTTTGTCGTAAGCCACGAGAGCCATTTCTCCCGTCATGCTTGGCGAAGCGACCCACACCTGTGTGTCGGTGCTGCAATTGGTACCGCACAGCACGACAATGTCGTCATATTGCCCCAGTGCATCGGCAACTGGGCCCTGCCCGGTCGCCGCAATGTCGGCTGATCCTGCCAGCAAAGCTTCAACCGCTTGCTGCCCTGATCCGCTGACCGTCAAAAGTTCGATGTCGGGATCAGCCTCTTCAAAATAGCCTTGTTTGTCTGCGACGATAACTGTCTCGTAACCTGCCTTGTTCAGATAGGCCAGCGAGAGGGATGCCACGTCCTTCTGGACGCTTTCGGTCCCGTCCTGGTCCGTCGCCGTGCTCGCTCCCGACGAGCAACCCGCGAGGGCCATGGTCGCCAACGCAGCCAGAGCCGCTAACAGCAGTTTCTTCTTCATGCCTCTTTCCCTTCCCTTCTTTGGGGGGTGCGATGCACCCTGTCCGTCCCTATTGCGCAACGCATGCCTCATCGGCGTATGCAGTTACCGGCATGAGCTGTAAGATTTCGTCGCGTAGCGCACGGGCCTCCGGGTTGGCCATGTCGCGTGGCATCGAATCGGCAAGGCTCCATTGTTTGACGATCGATCCCGGTGTACCCGAATAGAGCACGATGCGTGAGCCGAGCAATATCGCTTCGGAAATGTTATGGGTGACAAAGACGATCGTCTTGCGTTTCTTGCGCCACAGATCAATCAGGCTCTCATCAAGCTTTGAGCGGGTTTGCTCGTCAAGGGCCGAAAAGGGCTCGTCCATAAGAAACATCTCCGAGTCTATGGCCAGAAGCCTGGCAATGGCGACACGCTGCTTCATGCCGCCTGACAAGAGATTTGGTCGCTGGCTGGCAAACTCGGCAAGGCCGACGCTCGCAAGGGCATCGTCAGCCCCTGTCGCACGCTCGCATTTCGGAACCTTTCGCGATTTGAGCGCATAGGTGATGTTCTCCTTCACGGTCAGCCATGGGAGCAAACTGTATTCTTGAAACACGACGCCGCGATCAGGAGACGGCCCGTCTATTTCAGCACCTTTGAAGCGCAAGCTCCCCAGTGTCGGGCGCTCGAATCCTGCAATCAGGTTAAGCGTCACGCTCTTTCCGCAACCACTCGGGCCGATCAGACACACAAATTCGCCCGATTCGATATGGAGGCTCACATCCTTCAGCACGACGCGAGCCTGACGCCCGCTGCGGTCGGTATAATATGCCTTTGTCACACCGTTCAGCTCCACCAAAGCCATTGTCATTCTCCCTCCATGCCAAGGCGACGCCGCATAAACTTTTCAATGGGAGCGAATGCTAGACGATCGATCGCGAGCCCAATAAGGCAGATGACCAAGATGCATGCGAATGCCCCCACGTAGTCAAGCAAGTCGCGCGTAAGCTCAATTGAGTAGCCGATGCCGACACCGGTTCCAACAATCATCTCGGCTGCGATGAGAACACGCCAAGCGGCCGACATGCCAACACGCATGGAGTTGACGATGGCGACCGATGCTTGAGGCACCAGCACCGTCAGAAAGATTGCCGGAGCGCTTGTCCCCATCATCTTGGCAGCTCGGACGAGCACCAGCGGCACCATCCGAATTCCTCCCGCAACGCCAACGGTTATTACCATGGACGAAACTGCAAAGATGATAAAGACGGCCGACTCGTCTCCCAAACCGAACAGCAAAATGGCGATAGGCAGCCATGCAAGCCCTGGAATCATTTGAAAGATGGAAACTGGAACCATGCCGATGGCATAGATTCTGGTGAAATATCCAAGGAGCGATCCGAGCGTTATGCCTACTGCCGTAGCCAGTCCAAAGGCAACGACTAAACGCAAGGAGCTTGCCCCAATATGGGCATAGATGCTCTGTCCATAAAGCGAGCGGCCACCAAACAAGTACTCGCCAAGGCGTGTGACAGTCTGGACTGGAGTGGGGAAACTCAAGGTTGATGTGCCGGCTCCATTAAGCGTCAGTGCGAATAATTCCCAGATTGCAATGACGATCCCCACGCCAATGCAGAGGGAGAAAATCGACTTCATTCGATCACCGATGTTATGCGAACCGAGCTCGATGGTGTCGCCCCTCATCGTTTCCGCAGAAAGCGCAGCCGCTATTCTTCGGTCATCGGTCGATCGTCTCATGTCGTGTGTACCTCGTGAATTTCCGCATATAGTATGCTATGACTACTAGTTGATACACATATAATAATAGATATTATCTTATATATAATGGGAAAGAGTCAAGGGCGCATGGGGCTGGGTGCGAGTAACCTGCAATAGAGGGAGAAGACTCTCGCGAACAAGGACGATGAAGGTTCTCCTACTTTCTTCGATGCCGATTCTAACGCGTCCTATCTTGAACCGTTCGCACCCGGTTTTACCTCAGGATGCAGTCCCTTCATCCTTTCGGCCTCGCTGATTCCAGCATTGGAGACGCCGGGTTTCTCGGCGATGGCGCCGCTTCAAGTCAAGTCAGATATTATCGCAAGCTGCTTCGTGCGGCCGACGTTTCTCCTGTCGCAAGGAGGTCCTGCGGCGCATTCTCGCAAAGCCACCCGCCGACACGCCGACGAGCGTGAGGACGGAGATGGCCTCTGCCATGCGCCAATACCACGGCTCGACAAACGCTACCTGAACTGTGCCTGAATATCCGGCAGGAACAAGCACCCTGACAACGAAGTTGTCATCAATTGCCGACTCGACTTCAAGACCTTCTCCCGTTTCAGCATCAAACGCTTGGTATCCCTTGTAAGAGAGCAGGGGGACATCGACATATCCCTCTGCATCCGAAGAGTTCGCTACCGACAGCTTGACGCTGAGGTATTCCTTGTAGTAGCCAGTCACCTCTGTTCCCTCACTTGAAGTTACCTTCGACGACACGAGGGCTTCTTGGTCAAGTTCGCCTGCCTCTCCCGGAAGATACTCTCCATTGCCGACCGAACCATAGTCTGACGATCCCAGATAATATGCAAGATCGGCATCGTCAAAAGGCTCGGCCGAGGAAAATTGCTGGCTGACGAACAGGTAAGCTGTCATGGCTGTCAAAACGACCATGACAATTGCCACAGAAACTGCGCACAGGCATTTTCCCTCCTTGGCAAGTACCTTGAGTGCCCCGCATGATCCCAGCACCACCAGCATGCTCGCCATTCCCAAGAAACGCCAAGGGAACTGTATGTTCGACACCAGCGACCCCAAAGGACCAAGCACGAATTCGATCGCATCCCACGGAAACAGGCACGTCGACATCCATAGGGCGAGCGTACCCAGGGCGAACACAAAGAGCAAAACGCCTCTCTCCTTGAATTTCTTTTTGGAAAAGACGACCCATCCCAGGACGGCATACCCGACGAGCAGTCCAGACCCCACACCGAGCGGCATGTTGAGGGTCAATCCCGCATCGATCAAAGGCTGCCTGAAGAAGTCGTTCGGAAGTAGAATGAGATATTCGAGTGGGTTGATGCCGCTCGATTGGATGGTCCATGTCTTGCGAGACGGATCGGTGATGGAGAAATCTCCTTGCATATAGTCGACGAAAGGAACGAGAAAGAATAGGTTGAGCAGGATGAAGAGCACGATTACCTTGAGCCAGCAGACAAGCACGGGTCTTGAGAAGGTCGTACGCCAACGCACAAGCATGACAATCAGCACGAAGATGCCGGCTATCTCGACACTCAGGACATGTGACTGCATAATGCCCACAAAGGCAATCGTCAGGGGTATCCACGCATGTTGCACCTGCTTTGAAGCGCCCGACGAATAAATGCGCCAAAGACCATATGCGACAAGGGGAAAGAAGATGATGGCTATATGCTCGCCAAGCGCCGAGCGCAGATAGACGTCCATGAGCCGATAGTATCCGGCAGTATAGAGAAAGGCGGCAAGAAGGCCGAGCGCACGGCTCGAGAGCATGCGCTTGAAGCACCAATAGGCAACGAGGCAGCATGCCGCGTTTGTTAGCACGAGCAGCACATTCCAGGCGCAGGTGGTTTCCATGCCCAGCAAGCAAAGCGTCGCAGGTAGATAGAGGAACAGGTCGGGGTAGAACACTCCGTTTGCATAACCGACGCCATTGAGCTGTGGAGGCTCAATCTTGACAGGGAATTGACCCGCTTGCAGGCCTTGCTTAATTCCCTCGATACGTGAAAGATGGAACACAATGTCTTGCTCGCCTGGGTACCAGGTATTCGAGGTGAAGAGCGGGTATGACACCAAAAATATTATTGCAGCAAGATAGAGGGCCATTGCAGGAGTGCTGCTCAGCGCAGCCCCCATGCGGGATTTCGCGGCACGTGACAGCGCGGCTTGAATCTGTGCCTGAAAAGAGCCTTTGGCCTCAGGCGATGGAACCATTTCCTCTTCCATCAACCTTCCTCCTTGATAAAGTACAGCGGTCTTTTTTTGGACTCTTCATACGTGTTTGCCAAATAGAGCCCCAGCAGGCCAGAACAGAGTAACTGCAGACCTGACAGCAAGGTGATAATACAGATGGTGCTTGGCCAGCCCGGCACGGGATCGCCGAAGAAAAGCGCTCTGAGGAAGATGAACAGCAAGAATACGAACGAGACGAAAAACATGAAGAGTCCCAAACTGGATACGATTTTCAGAGGCGTTGTCGAAAACGAGAGCAATCCCTCTATCCCATAGGTCAAGAGGGACCCGAAACTCCATTTGCTCTTTCCATTTTTTCGCGGGATGTTTTCATAGCCAATCCAGCGCGTGTCAAATCCCACCCATTCAAAAATTCCCTTAGAAAAACGTGTGCGTTCTGAAAGCGAGGCCGCCGCGCGAGCCATGCGATTGGTCATGATCCGGTAATCTCGCGCTCCTTCAATCAACTTCACTTCCGAAAATTGATTCATGATGCGATAAAACACGTGAGCAAAAAACGACGGCACCTTTCGCTCGCCGTGGCGTGTCGTTCGATAGGCTGCAACGCTGTCGCAACTCGATTCCAGAAGCAGATCATACATATCGGCAAGCAGGCTGGGCGGATCTTGCAAATCGGCGTCGATCAGTGCTATGTAGGAACTGTCGAGCTCAAGAGCTTTATTCAATCCCGCAAACAAGGCGCTTTCCTTTCCAAAGTTTCGCGAGAAGGAGATGTAGTGGGCAAGGGGATCGTTTGACGCGATGTCTTGGATGGCTCTCAGCGTTCCATCGTTTGATCCATCGTTTACGAACAAAAGCGAAAGGGGGATATCCATGCGCGCGCGCAGGCGCTTGATCTCCTCATAAAAAGGGTCAAGTGATTCCTCTTCGTCGTAGCAGGGAACAACAAGTACAATCGATTCGTCCATAAAAGGCAGCCACCTTTTGCGAGCATCAAGTTTTACGGTCAGTGCATCACTGTTAAGGATAGTGAGCAAACCTGAAACAAACCTGAAGAGAAGGCCCCTTCTCTGGCATTGCCTGCAATTTATCATTGAAAACAAGGGGGGTGCGGGTTCGCAAGATGGCCAGACTGGGCATTGCGCAGGTGGCGGCAGCGCCCGTCGCTCCTGATTGGATCAGGGGAGTGGATCTCAGTTCCTGCATCAAGGCGGGGATAGAGCCAAGGTGACAACAGACGCTCGGTCACTTCTGCCGCTCTGCCTCGTATCTGCGTCCGGTGGTGCCACTGGACGGGGTTTCGGGCGGAAAAGCTGGACGAACTTGATAGCGAGGTGCTGCCTCGTCTCGATTCAGGCCGCCAGTTGGCGTCCCGTCGATGCCTCGCTTGGATTCGCCGCTCCGATCAGTCTGATATCTCCTTATGTCTGGATCAATGTGAAACGTGCTCGTGAGCTGAATATAAAAGACGGTGATTGGGTGTGCGTGTCATCGCCACGAGGCCACATAGAGGCAAAGGCGGAGACGACGACCATCATTGGGGAAGAGTGCATCTATGTGCCGGGAGGCTGGGCTCAGGCTAACTATAACGAGCTCGGAATTGACGATGCGCTCGACCCCGTGTCAAGCCAGGCAAATTACACGACGTGTCTCGGCAATATCGAGAAAAGGGAGGGGGTGCGTTAACATGCAGTATGCCGTTCATTTTGATTCGAGTCGCTGCGCCCAGTGCTTTGCCTGCGAGGTGGCATGCAAAGCGGCTCACGGATTAAGGCCTGACGTGCAGGAAGAGCCTGGCACGACAGGGCCTCGGTATCGACAGGTCATCACATTGCTCGACGAGCGAGAGGGGCACACGCCCATTCAGTACCTCTCCATGGCATGCATGCATTGCGGCGATGCCGCCTGTGCGTCGGTTTGTCCGGCCAAAGCCATCTCACGCGATCCGGTCTTCGGGGCAGTGCTTGTCGACCGCACGAAGTGCATTGGATGCCGCTATTGCTCGTGGGCTTGCGAGTTCGGTGCCCCTCAGTTCGACCGTGACGGACTTATGCAGAAGTGTGACTTGTGCATAGATCGGCTGCGTGTGGGAAAGCAGCCCGCGTGCGTCGAATCATGCTGTGGCGGGGCAATCAGCGTTGGTCCTGTCGAGGAATTGAGCAAGGACGTTCGGCGTTCGGCGGCTCGCAGGTTCGCTACGGGCAAGATCATCGTGCGATAGCGGCGGTGATGGAATCCATGTGGCTGAGCGATGCCTGTTCTGTGTCGGAAAAAAAGGAGGATCGGAGCGAAACGGCTCTCGTCGTCTTCACGCTGCTAGAGCCATCTGCGCTGGGGGTGGCATTTTCAGGGCTGCTGCTTGGTGGGTTCGCCTCGCTCCTTTGCGTTTCAAGCGCTCTGTTTCTGGCGACGTTCGGCATGGTTGCTTCGATTTTTCATTTGGCAAAACCGATTCGGGCGCCCTTCTCGCTGCATTCGTGCCTTTGCCGGCGGATAGCCTTGTCCTGATTGGTGGGTGGGCGGTGGTTGCGGCGGTGGAGCTCTGTTCTCATGCGGTGCTTCGTTCAGTATTCTACGCGATACCCGCGCATCAGCGATACGTCGCGCCGTTACGATAGGGTGCCAACGACTTACCCGCACGTTCCAAAACGCTATACTGAGCCCATGGAAGACAAGGTTCCAGCAAGCGAAAAGCGCCATCAAGCGCATCGGCAGGATGGGAACCACCGCGGACACGATGGTGGTCATGATGCCCCCGCGGCTGGTGCCGACCACAAAATGGATCCTTTGGATCAGGTGAGCCATGCAGGCCATGAAGTTCATGCGGATGGCAGGGGCCATGAGGAGCGGCCTGATCGTGGAGGTCATGGTGGGCAGGAGGAGGATTCTCCGAGCCATTCCGGGCAAGAAGGCCACGCGGGCCATGCCGATGCCGGTCCGAGAAACCATTCAGGCCATGCTGGCCATTCGGATCGTACGGCCCACCCGGCGGGTCATATGGATCACCCCGGTCACAGGGGCCAGGAGGGCCACGAGAATGCCGGCTCCACCGCTTCGGGCCACCTGAGTCATGCGGGGGCTGGCCATCGGTCCCATGCCAATCGTTTCCGTAACCTGTTCTGGATCATGCTTGCCCTTGCGGTGCCGACCATCGGTTTCTCGTCGATGTTCGCCATGCTTCTGGGCTATGGGCTTCCCGACGCGCCTTGGGTGCAAGGGGTTTCGCCGATCCTCGGCATCGTGATGTACTTCTGGGGAGGGTGGCCGTTCCTGACAGGTGCGGCTGACGAGATACGTTCCCGCCGACCAGGCATGATGCTGCTGATTGCGCTGGCCATCACGGTTGCGTTTCTCGCGTCGCTCGGTTCGAGCTTGGGGCTGTTGGACAACCAGCTTGATTTCTGGTGGGAACTTGCGCTTTTGATTGTGATCATGCTGCTGGGCCATTGGCTGGAAATGCGCTCGCTGGCGCAGACCACTTCGGCTCTCGATTCCTTGGCGGCGCTTTTGCCCGACAAGGCAGAGGTTGTCGAAGCCGATGAGGTTCGCGCGGTTTCTCCTTCCCAGCTCACGGTTGGTGATATCGTCATTGTTCGGCCAGGTGGTCGCGTTCCTGCCGATGGGCGCATCGTTTCCGGTTCTGCCAGCATGAACGAATCGATGATCAGCGGAGAATCTCAAACAGTCAGACGCGGCGAAGGTGACGCTGTGGTTGCGGGGACCATCGCCTCCGATTCTGCTCTTCATATCGCAGTCACCGCGGTGGGCGATGACACCATGCTGGCGGGCATTCAGCGGTTGGTGGCCGATGCCCAGAACTCGTCATCGCGGGCGCAGCGCATAGCCGACCGCGCAGCCACCCTGCTGTTTTGGGTTGCTTTGGGGGCGGCGGCTGTGACGATGCTGGCCTGGAGCGTCGCGGGCGTGCCTTCCGAAGGTGTGGTGCGTGCCATCACCGTCCTCGTGATTGCCTGCCCACATGCGTTGGGCCTGGCGATACCCCTGGTCGTTTCGATAGCGACCGAGCGTGCGGCGCAGGGCGGCGTGCTGGTGAAGGATCGTCTGGCCCTGGAGAGCATGCGCGTGGTCGACACGGTGCTCTTCGACAAGACGGGAACCTTGACCAGCGGGAAGCCCGTCGTGACGCAGGTCGAGGTGGCTTCAGATGCTGGCATCTCGGCCGATGAGGCGCTTGCTCTTGCCGCTGCTGCGGAAGGCGACTCGGAGCATCCTTTGGCGATGGCGATTGTGGCGCATGCCGGACGGCGGAAGCTGAGTGTGCCGCAGGCGGCGGAGTTTGTCTCGTCTCCGGCGGTGGGAGTCACTGCCGTCGTGTCTGGCCGACGGGTTCGGGTCGGCGGACCCTACCTGCTTGCCGAAGAGGGCTTGGACGAGTTGCCGATAGCGGAGCGCTGGAAAGGTGAGGGCGCCATAATTCTTCACGTTGTCGTTGATGGGAGGCCGGTCGCGGCGCTCAAGCTGACCGACGAGGTGCGGGAGGAATCGCGCGAGGCGGTTGTCGCCCTGCATGCCCTCGGTTTGCGGGTGATGATGATCACCGGTGACGCGCAGGCTGTGGCCGACGCGGTTGCCCGCAGCTTGGATATCGACCGGGTGTTCGCCGGAGTACGACCAGAACATAAAGCCGCCGAGATCAAGCGGCTCCAATCCGATGGCCACAGCGTGGCGATGGTCGGCGATGGGGTGAACGACGCTCCGGCGCTCGCCCAGGCCGATGTGGGAATTGCGATCGGTGCCGGCACGGACGTCGCCATAGCTTCGGCGGGGGTGGTCCTCGCCAGCTCCGATCCGCGTTCGGTCCTGTCGGTCATCCAGCTGTCCAAGGCCACCTATCGGAAGATGAAGCAGAACCTGTGGTGGGCCGCCGGCTACAACGTGATTGCCATCCCGCTGGCTGCTGGGGTGCTAGCCCCGATAGGCTTTGTCCTGCCGATGTCGGTCGGTGCCATACTGATGTCGCTCTCGACCGTCATCGTTGCGCTGAACGCCCAGGTCCTCCGTCGCTTGGACCTCAGCCCGCAGGCCAGCATCAGGTCGTTGTTGAACCAACAAGCTTCCACGCATGGAGTGGGGGAGCGCCGGTGATTTGGCGGACTATGCAGGCGGCGCGATAGGTGCGATCTTTCATGAAGCCGGCGTGGTCGTGATCGTAGACAATGAGGTCATCCCTCCCTCCATCACGTTGTCTTCTGGCCAAAAGAGATGGCAGAACATACAGGGCCGAAGTCGCCACGGCGATGGGTGCCGAGTTCCACTTCGCTTTGCCCCGTCACCTTTGGCAAAGAGGGACAAACGGGAGCGCCAGGGACTTGCTTTCACCAGGAAGGGCGCCCTGTGTCGCCGAAAATCCTTTCAAACGGCAACGAACGACATAAACGGCACCGAACGACATAATAAAGATGGAATCGGTCGCCTTCCCGGTGATAAAGTCACCCGATGCAAATCGTGATCGGCACGATGTGGGATGAAAGGGTTTTCGGTGGCGCGGAGGATGCAGCCACGCGGGTCTGGTGTTCCCGTTCCGATATTGGCCAAAGTCGGATTTTCCTTTGCATTGCCCTTGCAGCCTCATTATCATGAAATATTATCTCTGCACAAGCATAGGATACCGTGTGTGGCAAGGCTGGCCGAGAAACCGAGCTGGCACTGCTGTGACTGCGGGAAAGGGGAAGCCATGAGAGACCACTCGCACCATATCGAGCTTTCGAGGGAGGAAGCGGTCGCGCAGATGCTTGAGAAGTTGGGCGACGATTTCGGCTGGACTGCCGTTGCTCCAGATGGGCAAGCAAGCGAGGAAGGCCATGCGCGCGAGGCTCGCATCAAGCGATCTGAGATGGTGCCTGTTTCCGAAGCTTCCGGTCGCGTGCTTGCCTTCGATGTCCATGCGCGCGTCGAGGTGCCGAATTGTCTGACCTGCAACATGGATTCCATCGCCGTGCACTGGGACGATTTCGAAGACGGCATCCCTGACACCTCGTCTTGGCAGCGCGGTGTGGATTGGGAGTTCGCCAACACGGGAGTCGCCATGCCCAAGGGATTTGACACGGCTGTGGTGATCGAGCATGTGCAGGTGTCGGAAGACGAGCAGCATGTCAAGGTGGATGCCGCACCGTCCCGTCGCTTTGCGGGCACACGTCCCGCTGGCAGCAGCATGAAGCCGGGCGACCTGCTGGCGCGCGCGGGCGAACCCCTCACGCCGGATGACGTGGCGCGTATCGCCAGTGGAAACATCACTGCGGTTCGCGTGGTCTGTAAGCCGCGGGTGGCGTTCATTCCCACCGGCAATGAGCTGGTTACGCCAGGTGGAGCTATTGCCCCGGGCAAGAACATCGAGACGAACAGCTTGTTGGTCAAGGCGAAAGTCGAGCGTTGGGGTGGACAGTACGTTCCCTTCAACATTGTTCCCGACGATCCAGAGGCCATTCGCCTGACGGTGCAGACGGCTTGCGAAGTGGCCGACATGGTGGTGTTGAATGCGGGCTCGTCGAAGGGCTCGGATGATTGGTCGGTGGAGCAGTTGGAAGGTATTGGCCAGGTCATCTGCCATCAAACGAATCATGGCCCCGGACATCACAGCTCCTTCGCCATCGTTGCGGGCACTCCTGTCGTGGGCATTTCGGGTCCTCCTTGGGGAGCGTCATTCACGCTCAACTTCTATTTGCTTCCCCTCATGCGTCGATTCCTCGGGCTCGATCCCGCGCCGAAGCGCGTGCCGGTGCGTCTGGCCGAGGCGTTTCCTGCAGGCGGTCCTGGATCATCGAAGCCCGACCCTCAGAAGCCTCTTCCTGGCGAGGTCCGTCCGCCGGAGGCGACAGGCGAGGGCGCTGTGTTTTTCGGCATCAAGTTTCTCAATGTCGAGGCTGGCGAGGACGGTACGCTTAGAGGACATCCTGCTGGAGGCTCTCCGGGATCGGCGGAACAACGGGCTGCGAATGCCTATTTCATGATGCCTTCGGGCCCCGGCGCCGAACAGCCGAAGGCGGGAGACGTTATTCACGTCGAGTTTCGCTGAGTCGTGCGCGAGTCGCCGGGGCATGCCCCGGCGACTTTGTCGCGTTGCGGGTCCGGGACGTTGGCCGCTGTGTCGCACTGCGAGTCGGGGCCGCTTGGCCGCCGCATCGCACTGTTATCCTGGGACGTTGGCCACCGCGTCGCACTGCGGGTCCGGGCCGCTTGACCACCGTGTCTTGCGCGCTTCACGATTGTCGTGCCGGCGTGGCCGTTTGGGATTTTGCTGTTCCGGAACGAGAGGAAACGTGTTCCTCCCGAGGGGCATCGGTGCGGACATCAAGCTCGGAAAACACGAGGGGCCTTCTTCCTCGCGGAGGGGAGCGCGGCATCCATGGATCTCTCGGCATCTTCTCGCGAAGCATTGGAGGTTTGGCGATAGATCATCCCGCTTCGGCGATGCGTCCGCGCCGTTCGCTGAAGGCGTGGCGGAAGCCGAGGCCCCTTCTGCTCAGGTTGATCGGCGTGCCCGCATGATGCTCGCAGCGTTGCCCTGTCCTGGTGCGCACAAGCGGGCCTTCTGCTCAGGTGAATCGGCATGCTCGCATGATGCCCTTGCTCCTTCGGCCGTCTTGCTCGTCCAGCCGTCGAAGGAGGGAGGATTTGCTCATCTGAACAGCTTTTTGATGGGGAGCCGATTGTCTCTTTGAAGCTTGTGAAGGATTTCCCCAGCTGTCCCGTCGTTGTTCCTACGGAATGTCTTCCATCTTCAAAACCGGGCGGTTTTTCACTTGAGGTTCGGTGGGGGTCTGCAAAAAGAGAGCTGGACAGTTTTTTCGTTTTAGGGTCACTTCGAGATCACCAATGACTCACCTGCGGAAGATCTTTCGGAAGCGGCTTGCAAAGGCGCAGGTCAAAAGGCCGCAAAAAATCGAGGTGGTATTGTCAGGTTCGCAACTCTGCAAAAAAGTGAGATAAAGGGACCAAATTCTCCTTCAAACCGCAATTTTTGTCCAACTCCAGAAGGTGCGTCCTGCCGCCCACGCACCATACGAAGGTATCCCCTGCCGCCTCGCGCCATGCGAAGGCGCGCCTTGCCCACCCGCACCATACGAAGATGTATCCATCGCGGTATTGGCTCCTGCTGTCCGTAGTACAATAGGGCCATGTCTCTGACTGTCGAACACCATCCTCACCGATCAGCTGCCGAAGCGGCCGCGTATCGTTTCCTCATGCAACAGGGAGCCGCAGGCAAGCGGCCGGTGCTGCTTGTGGGCAACTATGCCGACGTGCTGCGCCATCGCCGTGCCCTCGCACGTGCGGGCCAGGGGTTTGGTGTGACCGTGTCGACGTTGACGTCGTGGTTGAGCGACCTGTGGGATTTGCACGGCGACGGGCGAATTCCGGTCGGCGCGCTGGAGCGCCGCATGATGGTGTGGCATCAGCTGAAGGAGCATGCCCAGGCTCCCCTGTCGAGCCGCCTGGACGTAGCGGCATCCGACGAGGAGCGAGTGTCGTGGGAAGCGTTGCCCGCAGGTTCAGACGGCTCGCCTTCGGAATCGGCTTGGGTGTCTCCGACTCCCGGCATGCTGGACCTGCTCGCTCGAGCCGCAGAGGTTGCCCTATCCCATCTCGATGCCGCCGCTGGGCTTTCCGAGCGGGATCGGACTGCCGTCGAGGTGCTGAAAGGGTATGCCGTGGCCTTGGAGCAGCGGGGTCTCATAGAACTCTGCCAAGCGGCATGCCTGCTGGACGGCGACGCGCTGCGTCCCTACGCGGTTGCGCTTCTGGACGCGCTGCCCGCGGCCATGCCCCGTCCCTATGCGGAGCTGTTGGGCCGTGCGGGCGCCTCTGCCTTTGTGGGGGGGACGGTCTGTCCCGACGATGCATTGCGCACCCCCGAGCTCTCCGAGGTACTGCGCGTGATCTACGGGCGCACCGACCAGGTGGAGCCGGTAGGTGCCGGCGGGGCGGTTGGCTTTGCGTTCGCGGCGGGGCTGTCTGCTGAGAACAGGCTGATCGCACGTGTTGCGGAGCGATTGTCGCACGAGTTCGAGGGGCAGATCGCCGTGGTGGCCAAGGATCCGGTCGGCCTCTTCGATGCCCTTGGCCCACAGCTTGCCGGGCGCGGCATTGGATGCGGCGTTTCGGGCAGCGTGCCCTGCGTGCAGACGCCGCTGGGCAAGGCTTTTTCTCAGCTGTGCGACATAATATCCAGCGAGTCTCCTGACGTGAGGAAGGCTGCCGATTATCTTTTCGGTCCCATTCTGGGCACCTCTTATGGAAACGCGTTTCACTGTGACGCTCACATGCGGGGCGACCGCCTCGTCTCACGTGACGAGGTGCTGAGCGATCTCGCCGGCTATGCGGCCGATGGGCTGAAAGGCGTCGTGGGCCTGATCGAGGAAGGTGACGTTGCGGCTGCGACTGCTGCCGTGCGCTCCTTCGTCGCCCGCCGCTACGCGGCCGAGCCCGCTCTGCGCAACGAGGCAATGGCGGTGCTTGATATGGCTGATGCTCATGCCGCTTCGGCAGCTGCGGCCGGCGTGGACGTCCTCGACGCGCTGCGACTGCTGCAAGACGCTCCCGTGTCCATCAACAGGACGTTGGGAGATTCCCCCCGCATCTTTCTCATGAGCATGGATGAGGCTGCCCAAAGCGAGAGCGCAAGCTGGGATGCCGTTGTCGTATGCAACCTGAACGCGTGCGATTATCCCGTGAGGCCGCACGTGACATCCCTGGAAACGTTGTTGGACAAGCTTGGCTGCCTGTCGCAGGCCGATCCCCTTCTTGCCGCCCGCGTCGCGTTCTTTGAGACGCTTTCCAGCGCTCGCCATGCCGTGGTGCTGGAGCGGAGCCTGAACGACGAGAAGACGGAGCCCGCTTATCCCGCCGTGATGTTTGAAGAGGTGGTCGATTGCTACCGTCCCCAGGTGGCGGACAATGTCGGCATTGACCGAACTTTCGGCATACCTCAGTCTCTGCTTGGCTTTGTGGAACAGGCGGGCGAGGATGACCTCGAAGCCAACGTTCTCGGTGAGTCCCTGTCGGCGGGTGCGCTGGTCGAGATGCCGGAGACCGGAAAGATCGGTGACGGAGCGCGCTCCCTCATCGTGCTGCCCCGTCCGGGACAGATCGACCGGGCGCGCCCCTTCCTCTCTCCTTCGCAGATTGAAAGCTATCTGGAATGTCCCTATCAATGGTTTGCCAAGCGGCGCTTGCGCATCGAGACGCTTGACGAGGGGTTCTCAGCCTTGGAGCGAGGCACGTTCATCCACGAGGTGTTGCGTTCGTTCACGTGCGCCATGAACGAGCGAGGCCTCGGAAAGACCACTGCGGACAATCTCGACGAAGCACGGCAGATCCTCGGTCAGGTGTTCGAGGATTGCAGCCATGCCCAGTTTGACGAGAGCCGCAGGCACCGTCAGCGCTATGTGCCGCTTGACGCGTGGGAGCGTCGGCAGCGCGATGGGTTGCTGCCCGTGCTGCGACGCTATCTGAGCTGTGAGGAGAAGTTCCTGCCCACGTATCGGCCCGCTTATTTTGAATGGGAATACGGCAAAGGGGAGGGCCTGCCCTATGCGGGATGCCTCATAACGGGTTCGATCGACCGCATTGACGTGGACGGCGAAGGCAACGCGGTCATCATCGACTACAAGTCTTCGCTCTCGGGCGACTACCTTGTGCAAGGCGACGAGCACGGCGCCGACGACGCTGCGCCCTTTGTCCTTCCACGCAAGATGCAGGCGCTCATCTACGCCAAGGTCGCGCGTGACCTTCTGGGTGTCAATGTGGTGGCCGCGCTGTACGTGAATCCCCTCACCTGTCGGATTGCAGGGGCCTACGATGCCCGGTTTATCGGGCATGAGGCCATTCCCTTTGTCACGGCCAAGGATCGGGATCGCAGCAGAATCGCCTTCGAAGCCGTAAGCACCTTCGACGAGTTGCTGGAAGCCAGCGAGGATGCCGTGTCCCGTCGCTTGGAGAATCTGGTGGCAGGAGAGATTGCCCCTGATCCCCTCGGTCCCGAAGCCTGCCGGTACTGCCCGGTCACCCTCTGCGAAAAACGAATCGAGGGCTAGATGGACCTGAGTTCTCTCACCCCGCCGCAACGCGCCTGCGTCACGCATCTGTCGGGTCCTCTGCTGGTGTGTGCCGGCGCAGGATCAGGCAAGACCTTCATGCTGACGCAGCGCATCGTGCACGCTCTCACGCCGGGAAGCGGCGAAGGGGAGCGCGCTTTCCTCGGGGACATTGACGAGGCGCTCGTCATCACCTTCACCGACAAGGCTGCCAGCGAGATACGGGCACGCGTCCGTCAGGCCTTGCGCGAGGAAGGGCTTGTCGATCAGGCGTTGAAGGTGGATGGTGCCTGGATATCGACCATCCACGGCATGTGCTCGCGCATCCTTCGTGCCCATGCGTTGGAGCTGGGCATAGACCCACAGTTTAAGCTGGTCATGGGCGTGCAGGCGGAGGAGGCGCTGAGCGCGGCCATCGCCGATGTGATCGAGGACGGCTGTGTGGATGCCGAGGATGAGGCGCGACGTGACGCCCTGTTCGAGGAATACGGCACGGATCAGGTCGGCAACTTGCTCCGAACGGTCATGTCCCAAGCCAGCGTGCTTGTCGCGGGATTGGACGGCTTCATCTTGGGACCGGAACCCGTCGATCCCCGTGCGGCCCTGCGCGTCTTGCTGCAAGCTTGCGAAGAGGATGCCGATGCATTCACCGGGCAGAACGATGCGTTCATGAGGCAAAACGTCGAGATTCTCGCCGCCCTCGTGCAGGATCGGCGTGATCTGTCCTGGGATGAGGTGGAGGGGGTCTTCTCCTCGCTCAAAAAGCCGATGCGGGCCAAGGGAGAGGCGAAGGAAGCTCAGATCCGTGTCCAGCGCGCCCTGGACCGTCTGGGCAAGGAACGCGATCAGGCCCGTGCACGTTCCTTCGCCGTCACGCTGCTTGACTTGGCACGCGAGACCGAACGGCGCTATCGATACAGGAAGGATGAGGCCGGCGTGCTCGACGCGAGCGATCTCATCCGCCGCACCATGCAGGCTTTCGATGAGCACCCCGCCATCGCCCGGCGCTACGAGCATGCGTTTAAACTGGTCATGGTCGATGAGTTTCAGGACACCAGCCAATTGCAGATCAGCATGATCGAGCGTATAGCCGGCAGGAGCAATGTCCACCTGTGCACGGTGGGGGATTCGCAGCAGAGCATCTATCGCTTCCAGGGTGCCGACGTCGCCGTGTACCTGCGCCATAAGCATCACATGACGGATCCTGTGGTGGGCGCGCGGTTTGAGTCTCTGGATGTCAATTTTCGCAGCCATGGCGACGTGTTGGCCTTCGTCCGTGCCGTTTGCGGCCAGCCAGGGTTCTTTCCTGAGGAGTTTCTCGACCTCAGGACTCCTGACGACGAACCTGCTGACCGCCATGTGCTGCTTGGCGGTGGGCCGCGGGTCGAGGTGATCTTGGCAGAATACCGGCGCCAAGCGGCAAAGACTGCCGATGCCAAGCGTGCCGAGGCCGAGGCCATCGCGCGGCGGTTTGCGGCGCTGCGCGAGGCGGGGCATCATCCCCGTGAGATGGTGGTGCTGCTGGGATCCACGACCTATGCGCTCGTCTATGCTCAGGCCCTTCGCGAGCGGGGGTTTGACGTCATCGTGGCAGGCGGTTCCAAATTCTTCGAGGCGCCCGAAGTCCTGCTGTGCGAAAACCTCCTCGCCTCTCTGGCGAATCCGGGCGATTCGGAGGCTTTGCTGCCCGTTCTCACCAGCGACGTGCTTCCCGTCTCATCTGAGGACCTGCTGGAGTTGGGCACCTCTATGCCCAAGCAGCAAAACCTGCCCCTCAAGCAAAACATCGGCCTGGGCTTCTATCGTGCTGATCGCGCTCCGGCGCATGCTTCTCCGCTCCTTCGGCATGCGCTTGCGGTGATGGGGCGCGCCGTGGAACGGTTGGGGCGTGAGAAGCCGAGTGTCATATTCGCCAGGGTGCTGGCCGAGTCGGGGTGGCTCGGGCGCTTGGAGGCTGAGGGAGTGGAGGGCCAGGCGAAGGCCGGCAACGTGCTGAAGTACGTGCGCATGGTCGAGCAGGCCGAGCAGGAGAGAGGCTTCGACATGGCGCAGGTGTCTCGTCGGATGCGGCAGGCGCGCGCGGGCAGCACGGAGAAGCCCGGTGCTCTGGCCGTGAGCGGACAGGAGGCCGTGCGCATCATGACGGTCCACGCTTCGAAAGGGCTTGAGTTCCCCCTGGTCGCCGTGGCTGATTGCTACGTGTCTCCCTCGCATCCCGAGGTCTGCAGCATGAGCGAGGGCGAGGGTGGGTGCAACGTTGCGCTCGATCTCAAAGCGGCAAACCGAACGCCGACGGGCATCGGCAAGGCGTACGAATATCAGCCTGAAATTGACGACCCTGCCGCGGCGGCGACTCCCGCCGAATTCGCGGGGGCGGTAAAGGCGCAGAGTGCCCAGAAGGAGCAGGAGGAGCGGCGGCGCCTGTTCTATGTGGCCGCCACCCGTGCGAGCGAAGCTCTGATCGTGTCTCTTTCGCATTGCGTGACGAAAGACAATCCTGGCTTCAAGGGCGTCCAGGCCGACATCGTTGCAGGACTGTCGGGAGGAGGGAGCGACTTCCCTCCCGGCGATGCCATTGATTTCGGCGGCAGCATGCCCTTGCGCCTGAACCGCGTGGCCCTCTCTTCTCCTGAGGGTGCCGAGCAACGTGAGGACGAGGCTGGTGAGGAGGCGGAGCCGCCTGTCGGGCGGACGGCGTCCATCGTGCTGCCCTCGTTGGCCCCACGCGACATCCCCGTGGCCGCCGTCCCGCGCCGTGCGAGCGACTTCTTCTCGTATTCTGCCCTCGCCGCGGAAGCCGATCACCTTCCCGCCACGCGGCCCGACGACAATCCTTTGCCGTCGCGTTCAGACGAGGTGCCTGTCGGTGCCCCTGCGTCCGATGCCGACGCGGCGACCGTGTTCGGCAGTGCGCTCCACCGAGCCTGTGAGTGGTTGGCGCTTCATGCCCCCGTTCCGGAGTCCGCCGTCGAATCCCGCCTTGCGGCCATCGTGCGCCAGTTCGGCGTGCGTGATGCCGAACGCCTCCGGGCCGCCTTTTTCCGCTGGCGTTCCTCGCGCGTCTGTGCGAGGGCGTTTTCTCACGAGCGGCACTGTCCCGAGGTGCCGTTTTGCATCACCCTTGGAGATGAGGTGCTGGAAGGCGAGATAGACCTGCTCTGCCAGGATCCGGAAGGTCGCCATGCCTTCATCGTCGACTACAAGACCGGGGGCAGCACGGCTGAGGTGGACGAGCAGCTGTGGCGGAAGCATCGGCTGCAGGCCCAATGCTATGCCTATGCCGCCCTGCGGAGTGGATTCACGAGTGTTGAAGCCCATTTCGTCCGCGTGGAACAGGCCGATTCCGAGGATGAGACCCAGCCTCAGGTCGTGAGTTACACGTTCGGCTCGGCAGACGAAGAGGCGCTCCGCGCGGACATTGCCGCCGCGCGGGCTCCTGCCGTTGAGTAGGGGCCGTGTGCGGCCTTCGACCCTTGAGGCTCCGAGCGTTTTTCCCGAAGCAGTCGAGCGGCGTGGGCCGGTTCCCCTGTTTTCTTAAAGATCCTCCGTGGATGTCAGATGCGGCCCGATTTCGAGAACGAGATCCAGCTTTAGGTCACGCAAGAGGTTTATACTCTGTTAGTTAGATTTATCTAACTAATTGTCGGTGAAAGCGACTGCGTGACTGAGCGAGGCCGCTCGATTGAAAGATGGTGCATGCGAGATGCGACGGAACACCGAGACAGTTGGAGACCCGAGCCAGGAATGGATGCGGCAAATCGAATGCTTCACGGTGGCGCGGGATGGATTCCACGGTTATCTTCACCATCCTGTGCATGACGTGTTCCCGGGCAAGGCGATCATCGTGGTTGGAGGGAGCGAAGGCACCGATGCGGTTCCTTTGAATCTTGGACGCCTGTTTGCCGAACGTGGCCTGACGGCGTTGGGCGTGTGCTATTGGAATGTGCCCGGGTTACCCGCTGAACTGGTTGAGGTACCGCTTGAATCCATTGAACGGGCAGCATCTCATCTGCGGGAAGCCGGTTTTGACAGGGTGGCGCTTTATGGCATTTCCAAGGGGGGAGAACTCGCGCTTTTGGCCTCTTCGCTTATTCCGGACATCGGCTGCGCTATCGCCTTGTCCCCGTTGGATCGGGTGATGTTTGGAATCACGAACGGCAGGAGTGGTCCGCGCAAGAGCTGTTCGAGTGCGTCAAGTTGGACGTGGCGTGGTGCGCCGATCACGCCTTTCGTGCCAGGCTTCACGCTGCACAAGGCTGCTGTCATTCGACGATTGGTGACCGAACGACAGGTTGACCTTTGCTGGGCGTATGAACGGGCCCTCGCGTCTGCTCCGTCTGGATCGCGCATCGCGGTGGAAAACATCAAGGGCCCCGTATTGTTGATCAGCCCTACCGAAGACCTCATGTGGCCCTCATGCTCCGCGTGCAAGGCGGTGGAAAATCGGTTGCGGGAGCAGGGCCATCCCTTTCGCGTCAAGCGCCTTGAATATCGCTTTGCCAGCCATATCATGGTGCCAATGACCTTTCCTAAGCTCAAGGCGTTTCGGGTGGAGCGCACCCATCCGAAGGAATGCGCGGCCAGCCGGGCCGACGCCTTCGATCGGACTTTGGAATTCCTCAGGGAATGGTAAGGGCTGTCTGCCTTGAAGAGCTTGGCACCCTCCCTTGCCCGAAGGAGCTGTCGGGTTTGCGGGAAGGGGGACGAGACTGAGTCCGTCCTGTGCTTTGGCCTGGTGATCGGCTCATCGATCCTTTCGGGCAAGGCGTTCAAGTCACAGCGCTCCCAACGTGGCACTCCCGCCGCGTGGGCAAAGCACTTCCGCTGTGGCACTCCCGCCACAGCGTTCCCGCAGCGTGGGCAAGGCGTTCCAGCCGCAGATCAGCCTTGACCGTTTTGCCGGGTTTCTTCCACCAGGTCGATCAGCTCCTGCTTGGTGTGCACGTCAAGCTTCATGTACACCTTCTTGATGTATCCCTTGACCGTGTTGCGTGCCAGATAGAGTTCTTGGCTGATATGTCCGAGGTCACGCCCCTTTGCCAGGAGCGCCATCACCTCGGTTTCGCGTTTGGTCAGGCCGGCTGCCTGAGCTATGCCCGCGCAGGCCTCTTGGTACAGTCGGTCCACCTCTGCGGCGTTTCCGGCAGCGGCCTGCAGCTTCTCCTGATTCTGCTCCTGCTCCTTCAACAGATCCCGCTCCTCGAGCGCGCGGCGGGTTTCCTTGCGGTCTCGCCGCCGCTCCCTGCTTGTGAAGAAGAGGATGCCCGCGAAGAGCAGATATGACAAGAATAGGATCAGGGATGTCGATGATATGAACGCCTGATACGAAGAGACCGAAAACACGGGAGGAAGGTACATGCCAATGAGGAAGAATGCCCGCATGACCAGGTACCCCAGCACCAGAAAGATGCCCGTGAAGCGATACCCTTGCGGGCGCAACGTTATGATCAGGTAGGAGAACAGCAGCAGCGAGCATATTTGATATCCCGCGCTCATGCCCAACGACACGGCGTCGAACGGCAGGACCGCAACAGAAAACACGAGCACGAAGAAGAAGGTCTTCATGGCGAAGCCGAAGTCCTTCCTCCGGCTTGCCAAAGACCAGGCGATGAACAGGACGGCGCCGATCGGGGCACCCCACATCGATATCGTTGCCGCAAGTGGCGACCCTTCGGGCCCCATGACCACTGCCGTGATGGCGCCGTAGAGGAAGGAGACGATGGCCAGGCCAACAAAGGGAGAGGCGACCGCATCGGAGATGCGGCTCCATCCGCCCGCCGATTCAAGCGCTTTGCTCAATCCCAACGGCTTCGGCAGGGCCCACCCGGCATTTGTGGCTCGGCGGTAAAAGAGGACGGCGCAGACGGCGGAGGCCAAGGCGGCGACCAGAAGCAGTGCATGCAGCACCGCGCCTCCGATTGCCGCTGTGCCGATGAGCAGCAACTCTCCGCCCAGCGCCTGAAGCCCCTGGACTCCCATGACCCGAGAATCGGGAAGCAAGTGGAGCATGCTGAACCAATACAGCATGGAACAGGAGAGGCCGATTCCCATGATCACGCCGACTGCCATCGCGTAGGGAACTCCCAAAAGGGGATCGCCGACGCTTGCCAACGCGATGCCGATCGCAAGGACACCATGCCCCATGACGGATAGCGCGACAGACAGCGATGATGTGCCGTGGGCCAGCACGAGGGCATAAACCAAAGCTGCCGCGAGGCCCGCGAGCGTTGCCGAGAAGTTGAATGTTCGGTATTGCTCCTGGTCAAGACCTGGCATGAGGATATGGGGGAAGAAACAGGCCAGGTTGACGAAGCACAGCAGACCGAATCCGACGAGGATGAGGCCGTGGCTCCCGTGACCGGGAGCAGAGGGAGCCTGTTTTGTCTGGAGGGGTCTGTCCATGAAGAGAAGTATAGCAAGTGGCGCGTCGTTCGGGTCTTTGGAAATAGTTGATGAGGCTGCAGCGTCGAGCTTTCGAAGTTATCCTGTTCCTTCCATTCTGAGCAGGCGTAAATCAATATGCCCCTTTATGGGTCTAGAGGGCCGGCCGTTTCTTTCCTATGATTCATGGTGTTTTTGCCTTGCTTTCGGAAAACAGCCCGAAGCGATGGCGGATGAACTGAATAAGGAATGGGTAGGGAGGAATTCACATGGAACGAAACGTGTCACGCAGGGGTTTTCTCGCGGGATTCGCAGCAACGGGCGCGGTGGCCGCCCTGGGCCTTGCAGGCTGTAGCCCCAGCAGCTCCGCCACGAAAGGCGAGGCGGGGTCTTCGTCAGCGGAGGAATCGTCATGGAAGACGCGACTGAACGTCGACCTCGTCTCGACGCTTCCGGGCAACACCGATGCTGAGGTGAGCATTTCCGAGACCAAGGACTGCGACGTCGTGGTCATCGGCGCAGGGTGCTCGGGAACCAACACCGCCGTGCGCGCGGCGGAGGCCGGCCTCTCCGTCATCCTCGTGGAGAAGACCACGACGATCGGCGGCGCGAGCCTCAAGTCGTGGGCTCCGTCTGTTCCCAACAGCAAATACGCTCAGGCGGCAGGCGTCACGACCGATACGGACCCTCTGATCAAGACTTGGGTCGCCGATTCTCACTGGCGCGTCAATGCTTCGGCGGTCAGACAGCTCGTCAACACGTCGGGCACGGCGGTCAACTGGATGAGCGACTACGGCTGGAAGTTCACCTATTTGGGCATGGGGGCCGACATCACGACGCTTCCCGCTTATGCTGAGCGAGAAGGGCTGTTCAAAGACATGCTCTCCAAGACGGTTGAAACCTCGGGTGAGGTTCTCACCGAAACCACCGCCAAGCACCTTGTTGTCGACGACGGCGCGGTGACCGGTGTCGTGGTCACGGATGCAAGCGGCACCGGCATCCAGATCAACGCGCGTGCCGTGGTCATCGCCACCGGCGGCTATGGCGCCAACGCTCCCATGGTGAAGACCGCTTTTGGGTTCGAGGGTGTCTTCGCTGGCCTGCCCCAAAACATCGGCGAGGGCCTCGAGATGGGCTGGGCGGCGGGTGCTCAGAAGCCCCAGAACTTTGGCGGGCAGATGCTTCACCAGACGCTTGCTCGTGCGACCGACACGCTGGTCAATCAGTTTGATGCGTTCCCGGCCAAGTATCCCATGATTCTCACGTACATTCCCCAGCTCATCAATGTCGGTACGACCGGCGTGCGCTTCCGTGACGAGACCCTGACCCTCGATCCGGTGCCCGCCGCGAACTCCAGTGTCGAACAGGGATCCTACCACTATGTCATCGTCTCCAAGGACAACATGGACGTCCTTGAGCGCGAGGGCCTGACGGGGCTCGGCGTCACCGTGGATCCCGGCCTCCCGCCGGAGCTCAAGCCGGTTTACGAGCTGACCACTCCTTGGGCAGACGTGGAGAAGGTGTTCGATGCCATGGTGGACGCCAACGCCGGCTTCAAGGGTGACACCATCGAGGAGCTGGCCCAGGCAGCTGGCCTTGACGAGGAGGTGCTCGCCCAGCAGGTGTCAGACTATGAGGGATATTGCGCCTCGGGCGTGGATACCCAGTTTGGGAAAGCGGCTGCGTACCTCCGTCCTCTGAACAACGGTCCCTACTATGCGATCATTGCCGAGGAGAATAACCTATGCTCCTGGGGTGGCTTGTTGGTTGATACCGATTACCGGGTGCTCGACGATGATCGCAAGCCGCTGTCGGGCTTGTATGCGGTCGGCAACGAGGCAGGCGGCAACCTGTACAACGATACCTATGTCGGCTTCGGCTATGGTATGGCGAACACCATCACCTCGGGATACCTGTGCGGCACCAAGCTGGGCGAGGAATTGGCCTAGCGCTTCTCATCTACCCACTCCCCCTCCTTCCGGCCCCATCGTGCGACAAGCGCGGTGGGGCCGATGTAAGGGAGGCCGACACCCGACACCAACATCATTCAGTCACGATCTTGCTTTTCTG
>JAEWQO010000058.1 GCA_023460315.1 Actinomycetes bacterium | reverse complement strand
TGCGCGCGTTCGACGCCGCAAGCTAGCCGCTCGGGCGAGCATATCGCTTACGCAGCAGCGGCACCACGATTTACGCCGCTGCTGCACCACGATTTACGTCGTGCGTGCACATCGGTGTTGAACGTATTTCGTCGAAGACAGATTGCCGAACGGCAGGAAGGTCCGCTTCCTAAATATCGTCGACGAATACGACCGCGCGCTCATCGCTTGTGTGCCAAGACGCTCGTGGCGAGATAACTCGGTTGTCGACGTATTACATGAAGCGTTCCTGACCTATGGCATGCCTGATCACATCAGATCGGACAACGGGTCTGAGTTCATAGCGAACAAGGTGAGAAACTATCTGGGAAGTGCAGGAGTTGCCACCCTCTATATCGAGCCGGGAAGTCCTTGGGAGAACGGGTATTGCGAAAGCTTCAACTCGAAGATGCGGGACGAATTCTTGAACAGGGAGGTATTCGAAACATGGTATGGAGTTGAAGTGCTTACGAGAGAATGGATACGATATTATAACTATGAGCGACCCCACAGTTCGCTTGGCTATAAGCCTCCGGCGATACAGGCGGTTGCGGCATAGGGACTAACATTGAGGTTGGTACTGAAAACGGGGGCAGGGCAAAGGATTCAGCGATTTACGCCGACTGCTGAACGGGAATAGACAAAGCATGGCGCGCGCACGCCGGCGATGGCAAAAGCCGAGGAAAGCCGCTTCCCACCGCGTCGGCCACAAGGCCAAGCACAGAAGAGTCATTCTCGCTGTGCCACTTTGCTCAATCTGCCGCTATGGTTAAATCCCGTCGAAGGATGCGATGTTTCTTTGCCGATGATAACACGGCTGCCGTTGAGATGGCCGATTTCCTTCTTCATGTCAGCGATCAAACGGATTGCCAATTGCATCGAAAAGTCCTGGCGAACGACCAAACGCTCCACGTTGACTTCCTGGAGGTTAGCGGGCAGGGGATAGGCGGGAACCAGCCATCCGCTCATGCGCAGGCGATCGGCAAGGTCATACAACGTCCACGGAACGTCGCTGTCTTCTTTCAGGGCCCAACACACGACGGGAATCCGACTCGCCTTCTCATACAAATCGAAGAGTCCCATCGTCTCGATTTCTTCAGCCAGGTAACGCGCGACATCCAGCGTGCGTTGATGAATCTCCCGATAACCCTCGAAACCATTGCGCATAAACGTGTAGTACTGCCCCACAATCTGAGATGCCGAACGCGAGAAATTTATCGCCACGGTCGCCTCTTCCCCACCCAAATAGGAAACCCGGAAAATAAGGTCTTCGGGAAGAGCCTCCTTGCTGCGCCACACGATCCAGCCGACGCCAGGATACACCAAGCCGTATTTGTGACCCGAAGTGCTGATGGACCAGACGTTCTTACATCTGAAATCCCACGTGAGATCCGGCTCCACAAAGGGAGCCACCATTGCCCCCGATGCGCCATCGACGTGTATTCTGATAGGCAGGCGGGGATGATCGGCATTGTAGCGTTCAACAAGGCCGTCGAGCGTTTCAATGTCATCGTATTTTCCGGTATAGGTTATACCCAAAATCGCCGCTATCCCAATGGTGTATTCGTCTGCATAGCTCATCACCGTGTCCATGTTGAGCGACAAGTGGTCCCTCTCGAGGGGAACCAGTCTCATTTCTATGTCCCAATAACAGCAAAACTTCTCCCAACACACTTGATACCCAGAGGAGATGATCAAATTCGGGCGCTTGGCACGCCGATCGACCCCCGCAGCATCGGCAAGCTTCTTCCATCGGAAGAGCATGGCCAGACCGCCGAGCATGCATGCCTCCGACGACCCCACCGTCGAAGTCCCGATTGGCTCTTCAGCTCGGCTGACGTTCCAAAGGTCTCCGATGATCGCGACACAACGGTTTTCAAGGTTGGCCGTCATGGGATACTCGTCTTTGTCGATCGCGTTTTTCTCAAAGTTCTCCGCCATGATTTTCGTAGCGGTCGGTTCCATGTACGTCTGGCAAAATGTTGCGAGGTTTTGGGTGGAATTCCCCTCAATGGAAAGATACTCGGTGATCATTTCATAGGCGATGCGCGGCTCAACGGGCTCCTTGTTCATCGTGTCCACCGGCATAAAGGTGTCCGATGCCTCCGAACCGAAAATAGGCGTGAGATATTTCGTCCTCTCGTCCATCTGTTCTAGGATTGAGTTCTTTTTACTCATGCCTTCCTCCAAACAGTTGATATCGCTCGGTTGCCGCCCGCATGCCAGTCGAAAGTTCTACAAGCACGTCATTTCTTTGTCCCGCGTTTTCAACGTCTGACACGCCACACACAGAAGGGACATCTCCCCCGATGATGCCAATCCTGCATCGCAACCGCGCAAGCAGCATCTGATCGAGAAAGTCCGCCCCCATCTTACCCATACCTTGCCCCGCAATATGAAAACAGAATGATTACCGATAGCCCAAAACCAAGAATTGAGACACGCGATCAACCGCGATGTCTGCCGCTGTCGTTTTCTGAGGTGTCTGTTTTTAATTTTCTTAAAAGCATTGACAATCGGCTTGAGGCGCGTATATTAATTTTTCAATATTATATTGTGCGCAATATAAATGAAGGAGCAAGCATGGCAATTTATGATGTGGTCGTCAAGGATGCGCAGGGATCGGAAGTAAGCCTGTCAGAGTACAAAGGCAAGGTCTTGCTCATAGTCAACACGGCGACGCAATGCGGATTCACCCCGCAGTACGATGCGCTTGAAGCCCTGTACAAGAAGTACCGGGACCAGGGATTCGAAATACTCGACTTCCCTTGCAACCAATTCGGGCATCAAGCACCCGGCTCGGCTGACGAGATAGCGAGCTTCTGCCAGCTGAAGTTCGGCACAACTTTCAAGCAGTTCGCAAAGATCGACGTGAACGGCAAAAATGAAAGTCCACTTTACACGTATCTGAAGCAGCAGAGGAGCGGTGTCCTCTCTGGCTCAATCAAGTGGAACTTCACCAAGTTTCTTATTGACGGCAAGGGCGAGGTCGTGGGCCGCTACGCCCCCACAGCCAAACCTGAGTCGCTGGATGCCGACATAGCAGAAAAACTCCGAGAAGCCCGATGAACGCCGCCGTCAGATACTTCTCCAAGTCCGGCAACACGAAAAAGATAGCCGAGGCCATCGCTGACGCTGTCGGAACACAGGCGAAACCACTACCCAATCCCATCGGAGAAGAGGTTGATCTGCTTTTTCTCGGTGGTGCAATCTATGGGTTTGGCATAGATGAGAATCTGAAGGACTATATCTCAACTTTACCCGGTACCATACCATGCGTGGCGATATTCAGCACCACTGCTGTGGTGCCGTCCGCCTATCCGCACATCAGCACATTGCTTGAAGAGCAAGGCCTGACCGTGTGCAAGGAAGAGTTCCACTGCTGGGGGAAATTCTTACTCATGCATAAAGGGAGACCCGACGACAACGACCTGGAACACGCCGCGGCTTTCGCGAGGAGGGTGGCACATGGCAGACCATGATGTCCTGAAATTGGAAAACCAGCTCTGCTTTCCTTTGTATGCCGCCGCCAAAGAGGTGGTAAACCAGTACAAACCGCTGCTCAGCGATATCGATCTGACGTATACCCAGTACATCACGATGATGGTGTTGTGGGAGCGCGGGTCGGCAAGCGTGGGAGAAATCGGAGACCGGCTGTATCTCGATTCCGGAACGCTCACGCCGCTGCTCAAGCGTCTGGAAACCAAAGGGCTCATCCGTCGCGAGCGCTCCGCCGTCGACGAGCGAACGGTTGTCATCAGCCTCACGGACGCCGGCGAGACGCTGAAGGATCGCGCGGCACAGGTGCCGCTGAAGCTTGCCGCCTGCATGCCGCTCAGCCAAGAGGAAGCCCAAACGCTCTATCAGCTCCTGTACAAACTGCTGGAAAACTTCACCTGCGGGCACCAAGCCTCGCAACACCTGTAGAAACGGAGATTGCCGTGTTACGGATATCCTCAGCAAAATTGCTCCTTGTCGTGGCTTTGATTTGGCTGCTTGCCGGAGCAAACATCTTCGCTGTCGGCATCACGCAAGTCGCCCTCTGGCATGACTGGTGGGTTTTCGTATCCGCAGCCGCAGTCTGCGCCCTGTTCTCTGGCGTGATTTTCCCACCCGTCGTCAAACGTTATTCGGAACGCATCAGAAATTTCACCACTGACCGAGCCCCCGCGTGGGCCGCATTCGACATTAAGGGTTACCTGATCATCGCCGTCATGATGAGCGCCGGCATTGCGCTGAGGCTCTCTTCTCTCGTGCCCGGCTGGTTCATTGCGTTGTTCTACCTCGGGCTCGGCCTGGCGCTCATGATGACGGCGTTTGCCTTTCTGCACAACTATGGAGCCCTGATGTGGAGACGGGCGAATCCTGACGCTCCCCACGCACACCACCACGGCGCATCGGAGCCTTCCGAACAGCGGTCCCCGGAATAGGCGGCACCCGCAGACAGCATTCTTCACGCAACTGAAAGTTCCCCCCAAATGGCCACCAGAATCGGTGGCCGCAACCTCTGCGCAACTCCAAAATGAAGCGTGCCTCAATTGACTCATTCATAAGGAGCATGCATGAGAACTTCCCGTACGAACAAACCGCAAGAAATCCCTGAGGAGAAAATGAGCAACGAACTCCGCACGGCAGACGGGCGCCAGCTGACTCAACACTGGCTGACGGCCGTAGCCATCGCATGGACAGGGTTCGCGCTCACCTCGTTTGCCGGCATGGCAGCAAGCTATGCATCGGTGTGGTACGTGACAGAAGCCACCGAAAGTCCTTTGATGTTGGCTTTCGTCTACGTCTGCGCATTCTTGCCCATCGGCTTGTTGTCCCCCCTGGCAGGCATCGTCGCCGACCGATTCAATCGCAAGCATATCGTCATGGCATGCGATGCATTCCTTGCCGTGAGCGCCGCGCTCATGGGCGGCCTGGTGGCCCTCGGAGTTCTTTCCCTCCCACTCATCTTCGCCATGGTCACGTTGTTCGGGATAGAGCAAGCTTTCCGCCAACCTGCCTTCAATGCAGCCATGCCGCTGATCGTCCCCGAAAAACACCTCATGCGCATCAACATGCTGGACACCCTCCTCTCAAGCATCTCCATGATCTGCGCGCCGGCGTTGGGCATTGCGCTGTACACGACGTTCGGATTGCAGGCGGTCATGTTCTTTAACGCGGGAGGTGCAGCTCTTGCCGCCATCGCCATGGCATTCGCCACCGTTCCCACCATCCTCGCAAGACGCACCGGGGAGCAGAGCACGTTTGCGAACCTCAAAGAAGGATGGGATACCCTTTCGTCAAACAAAGGCGTGCTCATCCTCTGCGGAGGCGTTGTTGTGGGAATGATGGCATACGGCCCCCTCGATTCGCTCATTCCGCTCATGGTCGAGCAAGTCTTTGGAGGAAATGGCTACCTGGCCTCCCTCATCACCGCTGTGTTCGGCATAGGAATGCTGGCGGGATCGGCCATTCTCATGGTTCGGGGCGGAACCACCTCCTTGCCCCGCATCATCATCGGGGCCGCACTTGTCGTCGGCACGGCCACCGTCGTTGCAGGATTGCTTCCCTCGAATGGATTTGTGGGATTCGCGGTTGCTGTCGGGTTCATGGCCATCGCCTGCGCCGGTTTCAACGGCCCCCTGATGACCATCATCCAAACGCACGTTGCGCCCGACAAGCTTGGACGGGTCATGGGCCTTTTCTCGGCAGCCATAGGACTCGCCATTCCCATAGGAACGGCACTTGGTGGCGCGGTGGCCGAGGGCATCGGTGTCTCGTCGTTTTTCGTGGTCGACGGCATCATCGTGCTCATCATCGCGGCAGCGCTCGGATCGTTCAGAAGCGTACGTGCTCTCAATGACGAAGTCGGGGATAGAGGCAAGGCAGCAGAACAGGAAGCGTGCCTGAATCGAACCGTCGCACAATCCTCGAAGGCCCATTGAGCTTGTTCAACCCCTGACCGCGAACACGCGCTGGGCAAGAAAGGCCCGCCCTGCATCGTCCCATCCCCAAAGCGGAAGACAGGGAACCTGCCCCTCGCCAAGCTGAACCCGCCTCTCGCCAAGCTGCGAACCGCCGATCTATTGAAATGAGCCAGCCAAGCCGGAACCGTCATCGCCTTTTCGCTCCGGAACGTTTCAAGAACTTGAGATGGCAGGCGAACCCTAATGCGAGGCACGGCGAGCCGATGCAAGCGTGGACGTTTTTTTCGACAGGCAGCCGTTCCAAAGCCATCGGCGGACCGCACAGGATGTCTTGACCGAAATCAGCATTCATATGCGCAGGTCAGAGACCATAGGAAAAAGTGTCGAGATTCCCTTCGCTCCTCCTTTTCGAAAAATCGGGAGCGAGGGACGGAATATGACCCAAAAATGCGCCTTTTGCCCGTCCAAGTCGAAAAAAATGTCCACGCTTCCCGAAAGATCAGACGAGGAAAGAATATGCGGTGATTTTTGAACCCGGCCCACCAGAAGAGAGGCGGACGGGACAACGCGCCGGCCAATCAATGCTTCCTCACGCCCTCGACAATCGCAAGACGTCATTGCGCCGTGCAACCTCAGCCCTGACGGCTCTCCTCCCGTCGCGCCTCAGCTGCTTTCCGCGTCGCGACAATAGGCAATGTACTCATCACCCCACACTTCCAAGCTATCAAGCACCGGTTGGAATTTCTCGCCTATCGGGCTGAGAGAATATTCCACCTTGGGAGGAATCTGAGGATACTCGGTGCGCACAATGAGGCCATGTCTCTCAAGGACCTTCAGCTGCTTCGAAAGTGTTGCATGGGTCATCTGAGGCAAGCGACGCAACAGCTCATTGAACCGAATAGGGCCTTCGCTCACATGATGGAGGATGATGATGGACCATTTCCCAGCCAAGAGCTTCTGTGCCGTGACATAGGGGCATCTGCCGTAAAGATCTTCCTTCATGTCCCTCATCTCTATCTCAAACACACTACTAAGTATCCAAAAAAATCGTACTTCAATTATCTCTCTCAGTATAGATAATTGAACCGTAAAGTTCAAACCAACGAAAGGGTGCTTCCATGAGCGAGATCACCGAACTGCACGACTACCTTGATAACTGTGGCACTTTTTATCTGACCACCGTTGACGGAGACAGGCCCGCCTGTCGCCCCATCTCCTTTCATATGGATTTCAGAGGAAAGGAGTATTTCGGAGTCGGAACCTTCAAGGATGTCTACCGGCAAATCTCCGCAAACCCCCAGGTGCAGATTGTCGGTTGCAAAGGCTCTGATTGGATTCGCATCAGCGGCACCGCCGTCTTCGACGATGATCCTGATCTTTTTAAACAAGCGGTGACACTCATGCCATTTCTCAAAAGCATCTACAATGAGGAAACCGGCAACATTATGGGCATCTTCGCGCTGAAGGATGCAAAGGTGGAATACGTCGAACACCTGATGAACGTGACAAAAACCGTGACATTTTAGCTCGCACCGCCGCTCCACTCCATCGGCACCACCTCTTTCATGATCACGTCTTCTGCCGAGTTTCTCTTCTGGGAGAAGCTCGGCAGCAATCCCGCTAGACGCAAACCGTTCCGAACAAGCAACACGGCAAGGAGAGGGAAGGACAGCTATTGCGCCGTCGTCCTCAATCCCCTCCTCGTGGACGACACGACACTCACGGTCCGATGGGGTGCGTTCTTCCGCGAACGTATCCCCCTTGATTCGATTGACCATCTGCAGTCAGGGAAACCCGACATCCCCAAGCATGAATGTATAAACAGGGGAGTCATGGGCGCGCGGCCCTGTTGGATCATCCTGAGCACGCCGGTGACGATGCATACCATCACCGGAAGGGAACGCTTGATCCGCGCCATCAACATCTCACCGGACAACCGGAGCAACTTCGAGAAAAGGCTCCTGCCGGGCTCCTAGGATCAGATGCTCCACCTCCTTCGAACAATGTTGTGAATTGTTGCTTCAGCGGCACCCGTCCCATAGCATCCAGTGTACTATATGCTATGAGGCCGAGGTGGGTGGCGCGCAACGCCCAAACAAGCCAACGCTTCGCCATGATTCCTTCTATGACGCCCGACGGTTAGAGGGTCTTGCTTATGAGACGACAGGTCAAAGGAAATGTCAGCTGGGTTGGCTACATCGACTGGGAATTGGAAAAGTTCCACGGCGATGACTACTCCATCATGAACGGATCGAGTCAGAATGCCTATCTGATCCAAGAAGAAAAGACAGTCCTCATCGACACCGTGTGGGTTCCCCATCGCTTCGAGTTCGTCGAGAATCTGGAACGTGAGATCGACCTCGACACCATCGACTTCATCGTGGCAAACCATGGAGAATGCGACCATTCGGGAGCACTCACCGCGCTCATGGAGAAAATCCCCGCCACGCCGATCTATTGTACGGCAAACGCCATCAAAAGCCTCGAAGGCCAATACGGCAAACGCGGCTGGGACTTTCACGTGGTCAAGACCGGAGACAGCCTCGACATTGGCAACGGCAAGAAACTCATCTTCATAGAGATGAGAATGCTTCACTGGCCCGACTCCATGGCGACGTTTCTCACCGAAGACAACATCCTGTTCTCCAACGATGCCTTCGGGCAACACTTTGCCGTCGAAGAGCTGTTCAATGACCGGGCAAATCAGTGCCTACTCATGAAAGAGGCTCAGAAGTATTACGCGAACATCATGAATCCCTTCTCCCCCTTTGTCGCCCGCAAGATCGAAGAGATCGCCGCGCTGGATCTTCCCATCGAGATGATCTCCCCCAGCCATGGGGCAATCTGGCGCGACAAGCCGATGCAAATCGTCGAGAGCTACGCGAGGTGGTCCGAGGAGTATCAGGAAAACCAGGTGACCGTCGTGTACGACACCATGTGGGAAGGCACCGCGAAGATAGCGCATCGGATCGCCGATGAGATTGCTCATCAGAGTCCCGAGACGGTCGTCAAGCTCTTCTGCATTGCCAAGGCAGACAAGAACGAGATCATGACCGAGGTGTTTAAATCACGCGCCATCGTAGTCGGGTCTCCAACAGTGAGCAACAGCGTGCTTTCAAGCGTTGCCGGATGGATGGAATTCCTGAAACAACTCAAGTTCAAGAATAAGAAAGCAGCGGCGTTTGGTTGCTATGGCTGGAGCGGCGAATCGGTGAAAATGCTTCAGGACAAACTGGATGACGCCGGCTTCGACGTCATAAAGGAAAACGTGAGATCGTGGTGGAATCCCGAGGACGAGGACTTCGCGCACGTGCCTGCCCTCGTGAAAAGCCTCTTAGAGCACGACGAGTGAACGGAGAAGATCATGCAGACCTACGTATGCGACCTCTGCGGATGGGTGTACGATCCAGAAATCGGTGACCCCGATGGAGGAATCGAACCCGGAACCGCCTTCGAGGACATCCCCGATGACTGGACCTGTCCCGTATGTGGGGCATCGAAATCTGATTTCAGTCTCGCCGACTGACAAGAGCGTCCTGAACGCCAGAGCACCTGCCCTCAGCCTATCCCTGCTGCCGACGTTTCCGTCGGCAGCAGGGATTCGGGGCAAAGAGGCCGAGGCTTATATCTTTCGCGCGGCGAGATTCCCGCTTGCTATGGCTTCCGCAATGTTAAACGGAGCGGCACAATCCCCCACGGCATACACATCGTATCCGCTCAGCGCAGCGGACAGCTCGGGCGTGGGCACCATGTCATAACATTCCACCACGGTGTCGCAGGGCAGCATCTTGTCAAGGCCGCCCGTGGATATCTGGAGCCCCCCGTCAACCACTTCGGCGACCGTCGACTCGTTCCACAGCTTCACGCCATGGGAATACAGATGAGGAATGACGAACGACCGCACCCACATGGACTGTTCCTTGTCGATATCCTTCTGGGTCCCCTCGTGAACCATCTGGATCTTCTTGCCTTGCGCCAACAGGAAAAGCGCACAGTCGGTGGCTTGGGCGCCGGTGCCGCATATCACCACGCGTTCCCCGATTTCGGCACTGGCCACATCCGTCACGCCGATGACGCTCACCGAATCCGAAGAAGACAGCTTCGACTGCCGAGATCCGCCCACAGCGATCACAACCGCATCGGGGCTTTCCTGCTTCACCAGTTCAGCAGTGACCTCGGTGTTGGTTTTCACCTCGACGCCCGCCAACTCCTGCTGACGGGACAGGTAGGCAATCAGGTCTCCCAAGCGCTCATGTTCGCCCTTGTAGGCGCTCGCGGTTTTCACCAAGCCGCCCAACGATGACTGCTTCTCGTACAGCGTCACACTATGCCCCCGCAAGGCAGCAACGCGAGCTGCCTCCAATCCAGCCGGACCAGCTCCCACGACCATGACCTTCTTTGCCTTTTCCGCGGGCAGCAGTTCATAGCCTTCAGGCATGGCCTCGGTGAAGGCACGCTGGGTCACCGCATTGACACGACAGACCTCCTTGCCGTCACCGGCGTACAGCTCGCTGCCGCCCTTGTTGTGGCAATGCATGCAGCGACAGCACGGGGCAACTTCGTCTCGGCGGCCGTCGAGAAGCTTGTTGGGAAGCTCGGGGTCCACCGTAAGAGGACGGTTCATCAGCAAGAAGTCAATCTTGCCTTCGGACACGGCATCGGTGATGAGGTCGGGTGCGGTGCGCGGGTCAACGTATCCTGAAGCCCCAACCGGAACAGAAACGTTTTTCTTGATTTCCGCAGCGGCATCGACCCATGCGGCGCAGCCAGAATACTGCCCCGTCACCGATCCGCCAAAATGCTGCGAAAAGTCTATCGTGGTTCCAAATCCGCTGATCCCATGAGACTTATAGCCAACGTGGTGAAGGTCGGGCGCGAACTGGGCAATGTGCATGCCGGGAACGGAACAGCGGATGTAGAAGCTGTCCGCGCCGGCCTTCTCGAGAAGCTTCGCGTGTTGAACGGCTTCATCGATCATGAGGCATTTGTCGTTGTCGCCCAAGGCCTTGTCATTTTCCTCCGCAGCATTCATGAGCACCTGAACGACGAAGTCGGCACCGCATGCCTGCTTGATCAAAGGTATGAGCTCCGTCAGGATGCGCGCCCTCGACTCGGCGGTTTGAGGACCATATTCGTCCTGACGGTTGTTGTAGGCACGCGACAGGAAACTGTTGAAGAAGTGGGCTGAAGCTGCGTTGATCTCAATGGCGTCGAACCCGGCCTCCTTCAGAAGCGTGGCCAGCTTGACGATGCCCTCCTGAACATAGTGAATTTCCTCCACCGTCAGATCTTTCGAATTCAGCACCATCGAGGAATACTGATACCCGACATAGCTGTCATGTCGGTGCACGGCATCGGCAACCGGGCGAAACATGTCAGCTCCGCCGGGGTTCATGATGAGGCCCTTCATCGTCTGCGTCTTGGGGTCAACCGTGAAGATGGAACTCAAGCCTTCCGTCCACACGAATGCCGCGCCGCCTTTCGCGAAATTCTCGTGATAGTCAATGAAGTTCTGGCTCATCTCGGTTGCTTTGGGGCTCAGCGTGTCTGAGCCTGCGGAACTCTTTACAAAGCGATTGCGCAGCGTCAAGCCACCCAACGCGAAACTCTCTCCCAAAGGAGCATAGTCGGTGGTGAAATCCGTGAAGCTGTCGTCCTGTTGGTTCACCGAAGCGGATGCCTGGCTATCCGTTCCTTTGCCCGCAGCGTCTTCTTTCGTCGTCGACGCCGCTGTGGGAGCGCACCCCGACAGCACGCCCGTGGCGGACAATGCCCCAGCGCCAAGAGCAACAGCGGCTGTGCCAAAGAATCCGCGACGGGAAAGACTCCCCATCCCCTTCGTTGCCGTTTCCTGATTTGACTCTTTACTCATCTCTCTCCTCCTCATGTCCATAACGTTCTTTTTCCTGCAGGGCAAAACCCTCCTTCTGCCGCATGCCCCTTGCACGCTAGACGAGCATCCCCTCCCACGCTTCGCATCAATCTTGGGAAAAAGCACGTTCTGACGTAAAATCACATCATTCATGCGAGTCGATCGATGGGCAATCTCATATGATCATTCATCGCACGACACAAGGGGGAATACCTGTGCCAATTGAAGCGTCAAGACGACCAACCCGAAAAGCGTTCCGAGCCTTGTCGGGCTTTTCCATTCTCCCCGCCTTGGGGATTGCCTGCTTTCGCCTGACCGCCTGGTCTCTTTTCAGCAGCGATGCCGGAGGGCTGGATGCCGACCTCGCCTTCGTGTCGCGCGTCCTGCAGGCAGTTGTCATGCTGCTCATCATCGTCATCGACCGCGTCGTCGTCTACAACGAGAGCGTTCTGCTGAAGTCGGCTGGCGTGGCTGCCGTCGGCATGGCAATCGGCGCAGTGGTGTTCCTTCTTGGCTCAAGCGAGGAAATTCGCTACGTGGGGTGCGCCCTCAATGGGGCGGCAAGCGCCGGAGTCATGATGGGATGGGGCTATTACCTCTGCTCGATCGACACCAAGCAGTCAGCCTTTGGAATAACCCTCGCATTCGCGCTTTACGGGTTGGCCACCTGGGCGTTTTCCGTGTTGCCGATCCAATGGCTCACGGGTCTCGTCACGGTTTTGCCCCTCGTGTCATTCGTCTGTCTCTGGCTGAGCCTGGCGAACGTCGCCGCAAACGTTGAAGCCGACGCCCCTCTTTCGAAAACCCTCCTGCGAACCATACCGTGGGGCATGGTCGCGCTGCTGCTCATTTGCACGGCCATCTCGATCCTCGCAAAGCTGATCGTTCCCGTGAACAGCGTGCTTTCAACATGGTCATACCGCCTTTATTGGCCCGCTATCTTCGTTGCCATTTTTGCGCTTTTCTTCGTGTGGATGTTCGTTTTGAAACGCGACGATCAAGACGCCCTGTGGCCCATTTTCATCTTGGTCATCTTCAGCGGCTTGGTGTGCTATTCCTCGTTCTCGCTCTCGCAGCCGGAATTCGCAGCAAGCTTCCTACGCGCCACGCAAGAATGCCTCATGCTGTTTTGCTGGGTTATGACAGCCAGCGTCGTGTACACGCAGCGCCTGCCTCGCCTGTTTTTCTTTGGCGTTTCCATGCTGGTTTTCGTTGCCCCGCCAACGCTTACGACGTCCTTGCTGTCAATGCTGATTCCCTCAGTAGGCTCCGACCATGACCAGCAGCTGGCCATAACGACCACGGTCATCATGGCACTGCTCCTGATTGCATTGACCGTCGTGCTCGTCAGCGCCAATTCCTTCCTGCGGGCGAAGTCCCTTGAAAAGGTCGCTGCCGCATCGGTTCCCCCGGCTCAAGATCCCCTCATCCCCGTCGTCGATGAGATAGCTTCGGAATATGGCCTCACGAAAAGGGAATCAGAAATGTCGTTGTACTTGGCTCGGGGATACACTCTTCCCCAAACAGCCGACATGCTCTGCGTGTCGTTGGACACCATACGGTCCCACACAAAGAACCTGTACCGCAAGCTTGACATCCACAAGAAACAGCAGCTCATCGAAATCATTGAGCACAAGCGCAGGCGCGACGGGGAGCCCGACGGGCAATAAGCGCATCGGGCTCCCTCAAAAAAATCGGTCAGCCCTGTCTCTTCACGACAAAATCGCCACCCCTGACGATCACGGCCTCGCTGTTGTCGATCGGAAGAAGATCGAGGGTGTCGCCATAGACCTTGATGGTCTCTGCGGTGCTCTCGACAAAGGGGAATTCGCCGTTGTGCGGCAGAACATAAAAATCAACCAGGGACAAACCGCCAAAATCAGTCAGATCAGGCGCAGCAGACCTATCGTCCATAATTTGGTTATATTCGATATCCTTGGAAGCGACGATGGCGCCAGCCGATTCCCCTATGTAGCGCATCCCCCCTAAAACCCGCTTTGCGAGATAAGGCATCAGGTCCTTGCGCTTCAATTCCTGCAACAGGTAAAACGTGTTGCCGCCAGAGACATAGAGACAGCGGCATCCGTCCAGCGCCTCAACGATATCGTTCCTTTGCATGTCCGGCACGTCAAGCAAGTCTATTCCATACCCTAATTCCCGAAAAACCTGCCATGCCTCATCGACGTACCCTCGGTACTCTTCAACGTCTGCGGCGGTTTGAATGAAAGCCACGTTCTCAACCGTGGAACCATCCAGAAATTCCTTCACGAGGTCTTTCGTTCCCGCCAAGTATGATGTCAAGAACAATTCCTTCGCCATCATTCGCCTCCTTCACGTCGACTCTTCGAAAGCCCAAGGGCTCACGTGCGCACAACGGCCATGATAGCTGACAGAGGCACGGAACGCGAGCGAAGGCCATCCGTGACACGGCACGAATTGCCCCGCGGAATACAGGAGATGCAGGAGGGGAAGGAAAAGGGCGGCAAAACGACCGTCGCCACCCTAGGCTTAAGGAATTGCCGGAAGGGCCTTTTCACGCCGCACGCCTCAACCGCCCACGCAGCCTCGTCAAGCTGACGAAACCGCCTTTAACTTGGACGGAGCGGCAACAACGCTGAACACCACTCCCCCAACGATCAAGAGGGACCCCACGAAAAACGACGGCTGCAGCGTCTCGTGCAGAAACAGGGCCCCCAGCAACGTCGCTACCAGCGGCTGCACCAGATAGAAGAGCGCACATCGGCCGGCCTCGATCAGGGACAGGCTGGTGTTCCACAGCACATTGGTGAGCGCCGTGCAGACAACCCCCAGGTAGAGCAGTCCCAGCACGACGTCGGCACGGAAGAAATCGACGTTGGGAGCCGTGAGCACTTCATGCACAGAGAAGGGAACCGTGAAGACGAAAGCGATGGCCATTGCATAAGCCGTGATTACCAGGGGATCGTATTTCTTCGTGAACCGCCTCAACGAGACGCTCATGAATGACCAGACTGCGACAGAGATAAGTGAGAGCACGGCGCCAGCCACGACGTTTCCGCCCACATCCCCGCCAAGGATGACGCACACTCCCACAAGGGCCGCGCCAATGGACACAGCCTTCGCCAACGTGATGCGCTCTTTGAGTATCGGCACGGCGAATACAATCATGAAAAGCGGATTGAGGGAATTGAGCAGAGACGCCAGTCCTGCGCTCGCCAACTGGGTGCCCAATGTCTGGGCGGCGATGCTGCCAAAATACCCAAACGCCCCAATGAGCAAGAGATACCGATAATCTTTGCGCTCGATACGCCAACGCGACGTCGGCCCCGACGCCCTCAGCTTCACCAAAGGCAGCCACATTTTGTCCAGAGCGCTACAATTGTGCAGCGGTTTTGAGTACCCTTGTTGGCAGGGAGCACCTCTTCCGACACCCGACGCAGGGCCCTCCGCCATCACCGGCCCCCATTATCAAGGCAGGCACCATGATCACTGCAAGCACGCATACCGGCAACGACAACCCAGCATTGCACGCACCGGACCACATCCAAGTGAGGGGAGCGCGCGTCCATAATCTGAGAGACGTCGATGTCGACGTGCCGCTGAACGCGTTGGTAGGCATTGCGGGAGTATCCGGATCGGGCAAGTCTTCGTTGGCTCTGGGAGTCCTCTATGCAGAAGGTTCTCGTCGTTACCTCGAAGCCCTGTCAACCTATACACGCCGCCGGCTCACGCAGGCATCTCACGCCTCAGTGGATGAAGTGCTGCATGTTCCTGCGGCACTTGCCCTGCATCAACGCCCCAGCGTGCCCGGCGTGCGGAGCACCTTTGGCACATCCACCGAATTGCTGAACAGCCTTCGGCTGCTGTTTTCGCGCGTGGGCAGCCACGTCTGCCCCAACGGCCACCGGGTGCCGCCCACGCTTGCCGTCGCTGCCGAGCAGCCTATCATCTGCCCGGTTTGCAGCGTCGAGTTCTTTGGTCCGGGAGCCGAAGAACTGGCTTTCAACAGTAAAGGGGCCTGTCCCGAGTGCAACGGCACGGGCATGGTTCGCAGGGTGAACGAATCCTCGCTCGTGCCCGATGAAACGCTCACTATCGACGAAGGGGCTGTGCTGCCCTGGGGAACCCTCATGTGGGATCTCATGAAACAGGTGGCAAAGGAGATGGGCATACGCACCGACATCCCCTTCAACCAGCTGACGAAGACTGAGCGAGACCTCGTGTTCCACGGTCCCGCCGAGAAGAAGCACATCCTCTACCAAGCAAAGAAGACCGACACCTTTGCGGAGCTGGATTTCACCTATTACAACGCGGTCTACACCGTGGAAAACGCCCTCTCAAAGGCGAAGGATGAGAAGGGGCTCAAGCGCGTGGCGCGTTTCCTCACCGAAGAAACGTGCCCCGTCTGTGGGGGCACGCGCCTTTCGGATCAGGCACGGCTGCCGCATATAGCGGGGATCGACTTGGCTCAGGCAACGGAACAGACCTTGGCCGAAGCGATGGAATGGGTCGCCGGCGTGCCCCTGACCCTGCCCGATGAAATGCTTCCCCTGGCGCGCAGCATCGGCGAATCCTTCACCCAGGGCGCGCAACGTCTGCTGGATCTTGGACTGGGATATCTCTCACTCGATCGGGCAAGCTCCACCCTGTCCACCGGAGAGCGCCAGAGGGTGCAGCTGGCACGTGCCGTGCGCAATCGAACCACCGGCGTGCTCTACGTGCTGGACGAGCCTTCCATCGGCCTGCACCCCTCGAACATCGAGGGGCTTCTTGAGATCATGCAAGACCTTCTTGCCGATGGCAACTCCATCGTCATGGTCGACCATGACATAAACATCCTCTCGCATGCCAGCCATCTCATCGAGATGGGGCCGGGTGCCGGCAAGGACGGCGGCCAAGTGATCGCACAGGGAACGCTTGAAGAGGTCGAGGGGAATCCCACCTCTCGCATGGGAGGATTTCTGTCAGGCAAGGAGTCGGTGCGCGTACGCAGGCCGATTTCCGAAGCAGAAACGTTCGGAAAGGGCTGCATCCGGCTCATCACCAAGGAGCTGCATACCGTCAAGCCTCTGGAAGTCGCCGTCCCGCTCGGACGCATGACCGCCGTCACCGGGGTCTCCGGTTCAGGAAAGACCACACTGGTCCTGGAAAGCCTCATTCCTGCCCTCAAGGCAAACGCGGCTGCCGCTAAGATTCCTGCCCACGTGACATCCGTGGAAGCTCCCGGCATCGAACGCGCAAACCTCATCGACGCCACTCCCATCGGCGCCAACGTGCGGTCCACAGTCGCGACGTACGCAGGCGTGCACGACGAGTTGCGCCGTGCGTTTGCCCGGACGGCCGACGCACGGGCGGCGGGACTCAAGGCAGGTGACTTTTCTTACAACACCGGCAAGCTGCGCTGCCCCACCTGCAATGGAACGGGTTCCATTGATCTCGACGTGCAGTTCCTCCCTGACGTCAGCATCACCTGCCCTACCTGCAAAGGCTCCCGCTACAGCGACGAGGCGAACCTCATCCATCGGCCACGCAAAAACGCCCAAGGCGCCGGCTGCACCCTTCCCCAGCTCATGTCCATAAGCATAGATGAGGCGCTGGCGATTCTCGACGATCTGAAAAACGTCCATGACCGACTGAAAACCCTGCATGACCTTGGACTGGGATATCTCACGCTCGGCGAGGCGACGCCGGCGCTTTCGGGCGGCGAGGCGCAACGACTGAAACTCGCGAGCGAGATGGGACGAAAGCAGGAAGATGCCGTGTTCGTGTTCGACGAGCCAACCATCGGTCTCCATCCCCTTGACGTCAGAAACCTGCTCGCCGTCTTTCAGAGACTCATCGATCACGGGGCCACCGTCGTGGTCATCGAACATGATCTTGACGTCATCTCAAACTCAGATTACGTCATAGACATGGGCCCTGGCGGCGGAGAATTCGGCGGACGCATCGTGGCGAAAGGAACTCCCGAGCACATAGCGACCGACCCGGCAAGCATAACGGGAACGTATCTGGCTTCACGGCGATGACTCCCTGCCCACAGAGCCTTCGCCGACATGTCAAAGCTATTCTTTCCCCAAACTCAATCGAGAGATATTCCACCGCACCAGATCAGCGATGAGTCGCTGATCGACTTCTCTATCAAAGGGAAACCGAATTGTCCCCTTTGACGTCTTATAGCCGACCAAACGATCAGAAAACGCCTCCACGGCCTCAGACCCAGGATAAAGGCCAATATGGTGTTTGAAGGCAGCGAAGTGCATGATGTTCCTTCCCTGCCAATAGGTGGGCATACCCCAGGCAAACCTCTCGACGGCATCGGGTGCAGCCGCGCGAATCGTTGAGCGGATTGCCTGCAGGGTCGGGCGGACTTCCAGCGGCCTTTCGGCAATGTAGGCATCCACCGCCTCGGAAGCCTCGCGATTCGTTGCCGCCACCTGTTGCTTGTCCTTTTTCATGGCGTTCCTCCTGACAGATCGAGAAGCTTCAAGACCGTGTTTGCATTTCGTATGGTGATCGCATGATAAGCCGCTTTGTTCTGAACCACCTTTGACCACCGGGTTCTCGAGAAGGTTGCCAGAGGGGCAGACCAGAATATGACCTGTCCATAGAAGACCACCTGCTCATATTCAGGTTTTGCCTCGCCCGATGCCATCCCTCTTCACGCAGGAAACTTAAGCCTAGAGAGCAGTTTGTCGGGCTCCCCGATAGTCGTCGAGCCTCTTCTTCACTTCCCGATACTCCTGCGGAACATCCTGACGGTCCATCAATGTCAGTACATCGGTGGTTCCCGCCGCTTTCGCCATCTCGTAATACCAGCACTTGTAGTCGAGAAGGGCAAGCGTCCCGTTCAGTTGCCTGATCTGTTCCTCGACGCTCTCGCGCCTCTTGCGAAGAAGGTCGAGGCGTTGATCGATGGTCCCATCCCCCTGCGTTGCCCAGTCGATATAGGCCTTGATGTCCTTGAGTGACATGCCCGTCTTCTTCAGACATTGGATGACATAGAGCCGTTCCAGGTCCTCGCCGCTGAACACTCTCATTCCTCCACTTGATCGTTCAATGAAAGGCAACAGGCCTTCCCTGTCGTAGTACCGGAGCGTCGAGGTGGAAACGCCCATGATCTTTCCTATTTCGCCTATCGTGTAGTGCATGCGTTCTCCTCACCACAAAGTTCCAAAGAGGGCTTGACTTGAAGCTTGCTTCAACTTGTATAAAGAACAGTATAGACCCATCGGGAAGACGGGCTCAAGCCATACCGACAGGAGCAAGGCGTCGGTCCCTGACGAAACGACCGATTGGCCAATCTTCCACGGGAATCCACCGTCACGAAAGGTGACCGAGGCGCATTCCGATAGCAAGAGAAGAGGAACATGATGGATTATTTAGGGCAGGATATCCCAAAGTTGGGGTTCGGGTGCATGCGCCTGCCGAAAAAGGACGGCGTCATAGACATCCAGCAGACCGAGCAGATGGTCGATGAATTTCTTGCCGCAGGAGGCACCTATTTCGACACCGCCCGCGCCTACGGCGAATCGGAGTCAGCCGTTCGAAGGGCGCTCGTCGAACGACACCCGCGCGAAAGCTTCCAGCTGGCCACAAAAAATGCCGCCTGGCTCGGCGCAAAAAACGCTGAGGAGGCCCGAGCCTTCTTCGAGACGTCTCTCGAGCAGACGGGAGCCGGCTACTTCGACTTCTATCTGCTTCACAATTTGGGCGGCAAACGAACACAGTCGTTCGACGACTATGACCTGTGGGAATTCGTGCGCACCCTGAAGGAAGAAGGCAAAGTTCGCCATATCGGCTTCTCCCTGCACGACAATGCGGAGGTGCTCGAGCAGATTCTGGTCGCCCACCCCGAAGCGGAGTTCGTTCAGCTGCAGGTGAACTATGCCGATTGGGAAAACGGATCGGTGCAGGCACGGGCGTGCTGCGAAGTGGCTCACCGGCACGGCACGCCGATCATAATCATGGAACCCATTCGAGGCGGCACCTTGGCTGATCCTCCGGAGCCCGTGGCACACATATTGCGAGAGGCCGACCCGAACGCCTCCTACGTCTCATGGGCCTTGCGCTTCGCCTTCGGCATCGAAGGACTCATCACGGTGCTGTCGGGCATGTCGTCCATCGAACAGATGCGCGACAACGTGGGCATCTGGAAAAACTACGCGCCTCTCGACGCCCGCGAGCTGGCCGCACTCGACCGGGCACAGGAGAAGCTGGCCGAGATCACAGCTGTGCCATGCACCGCTTGCCACTATTGCATGAAGGAGTGCCCCCAGGACATCGACATCGCCAACATCATGCAGGCCATCAATCACGAGGCACTCTATGGCATCAGGGACGGACGCAGGTGGTACAATTCCTTCCTTTCCGGCAGCAAGGCTTCGGCCTGCATCGAATGCGGGCAATGCGAGGATGCCTGTCCACAGAACATCCCTATCATCGACGAGCTCAAAAAAGCCGTCACGTCATTTGAAAGCGAGGCAGGCTAGCGGAAACGAGGCATCGGCCAAAGACCGGACGCGCCTCGATCCCCATCGATCCCCCCGCACGACAGGATTCCTCTATCCCCCTTGAACCAGGAGCACAATGGACAAGCAAAAGAACCGCACCGCCGAAGGAATCGATGCCCATCGGCCCGGCATCGCTGCGAGGCCTACAAAGAGTCCCGCACGCTCAAGTCGCCGGAACGTCTTATGACCACGCTGCAAAATCCCTCTGCCATGACTCCGGAGCTAAAAGCCCGGTATGACGCATTGCGTCGCAATCTTTCGCAGCATTCAAAACTTGCAGTGGCCTTCTCCGGCGGCGTGGATTCAACGCTGCTGCTTTCGGTGGCCCATGACATTCTCGGCGACAACGCCGTAGCCTTCACCGCCTCCTCCTGCACGTTTCCGCAGAGGGAACTTGACGAGGCAACGGCATTCTGCCAAGAGCACGGCATCAAACAGGTGGTCTTCCCGTCCGAAGAACTGGAAGTCGAAGGGTTCTCACAGAACCCACCCAACAGATGCTACCTGTGCAAACAGGCGCTGTTCAGCGCAATGGCCTTCCGTGCCAACAGCCAGGGTATCACCGACATCGCAGACGGAACGAATCTGGACGATCTGCACGACTACCGGCCAGGAAGACAGGCAAAAGACGAGCAGGGAGTGCACAGTCCCCTCGCCGACACCGGCTTCGACAAGCAAGCCATCCGCGCGCTGTCAAAGGAACTTGGACTCAAAACGTTCGACAAGCAGTCGTTCGCCTGCCTCGCCTCGCGCATACCGTATGGCGACCTCATTGACGAGGCGATTCTGCACAGGATAGACCTTGCGGAACAATACCTGCTCGACAGCGGCTTCAACCAGGTGCGCGTGCGCGTCCATGGAGACATCGCCCGAATCGAGATGCCCCCTGCTCAGTTCCCCCTCCTTTTCAGAGAAGGGGAAACCGAATCAGCCGTTGAGCGACTCAAGGAGATCGGCTTTCGTTTTGTGACGCTCGACCTCGAAGGATACCGATCAGGAAGCATGAACGACACCCTGGGCAACCCGCAGGGAACACCGCGAGAAAGAAGCGAGAACCATGGATCGTAAGGAGCTTCGTCACCTCCTTGAAGAGGTGGCACAAGGAGCGGTTCTGGCAGAAGATGCCGAAAAGGAGCTGTGCAAGGCTCCGTTCAGCGATCTCGGCTTTGCCAAGGTCGACCATCATCGCGCCATTCGCCAAGGCATCCCCGAGGTTATCTACGGAGAAGGCAAGACAGCCGAGCAGATTCAGGGCATCTGTACCTCAATGGTCGAAGCCGACCAGAAACGCATCCTCATAACGCGGCTTTCGGCAAGCAAGGCGAAACAGCTTTCCGGAGCCTTTGCGCTCGACTACGACGAGCTGTCCCGCGTGGGGATCATTGGAGGCGTCAGGAATCCCGACGGCCAGGGGAAAATCCTTGTGGCAGCCGCGGGAACGAGCGACCTTCCCGTCGCCGAAGAGGCGGCTTTGACTTCCCAGGCCCTCGGCAACGAGACCGTTCGCCTCTTCGACGTCGGGGTTGCGGGAGTACATCGGCTTCTCGCCCATACGAACGAGCTGCTCGATGCCCAGGTCATAGTGGCGGTGGCAGGAATGGAGGGTGCCTTGCCAAGCGTCATCGCGGGCCTCGTTTCCTGTCCCGTCATTGCCGTTCCCACCAGCGTCGGCTACGGAGCGTCTCTGGGCGGGATCACGGCGCTTCTCGCCATGCTGAACTCCTGCGCCAGCGGCATATCCGTGGTAAATATCGACAATGGGTTCGGCGCAGGATATCAGGCGAGCCTCATCAACCACCTCGAGTCGCGAAAGGCAGAGCGAAGCCAGCCATGAACCTCATAATCGACCTATCGGAGCAGGCCACACGTTCCTTCCTTGTGGACACAATGGTCGCCAACCTCCCGAAGGAACACCGCGAGGAAGTTCTCTCTTTACGCGGCGGGAATCTGCTCAAGAGCGCCCATTACCCAAACCTGCCAGCCGTCCTCGGGGCACTTGACTCCTGCCCCCTGAGCGCACGCGTCAAGGATGACGCGCGGGCGATATACCAGATTCTTGCCCAGGCCGAGGCACACGTTCACGGCTGCCTCGTGGAGGAAACGCATTTCCACGAGGTTGGGGAAGCAAAAGCCATTTCCAGCGTGTTGGCAATCTGCCGGGCGATTGAGCTGATCGACCCGCAGGAAATCCACGCCACCCCGGTCCAGGTAGGCTTTGGAACGGTCACGTGTGCGCATGGAGAATTGGGCATACCAGCGCCCGCAACGCGTGCCATTCTCGAGCAGGGCGTCCCGCAAGCCGCACGGCGGCTTGCGGGAGAGCGGTGCACGCCAACCTCAGCCGCAATCATCCTCCATTTCGTGGATGCATACGACATTCCCGAGTCCCGATAAGCCCCGCAGTCGTCGCCACGGGGCAAGAGGCGGTCATCCGATCGGCAAATGCTCAGTCGCCGAAGCAGAGACGAAGGTCTCACAGCTCGTGACGGCCGCCTCTTGGTCACGGCAAGCCACATCAAGGCGATACTTTTCAGACACATAGTCGTAGCCTTCGTTGAGCGCGAGAATCTGCATGGTGGGATTGTTGCTTTCGAGGTAGATCGCATCGACCCCAAACAAAGGGGCGAGCGTGGACCACGTGGACAACATCTGGCGCATGCATCCCTTTCCCCGATGCGAGGGAAGCGTATAACATGCCACCACCGTCGCCCCTCGCTCAACCTTGCCGTCGGGACTGAGCGAAGGCATCCTGTCGGCGATTTCGAGCCCTGACATCGCCATCACCTCGCCAGCCTGCTCAACCAGCGCAAAGCGCACCTGTGCGTTAAGGTTGCGGCGCACATACGCCTCCGTCTCGCTACAAAACCTCCGACGCAGCTCCTCTGTCGCCAAAAGTCCCCGATACTCAATCAGTTGAGCATAGCGGAACTCGCAGATCGTCTTCACGTCATTGGAATCTGCAAGCCTGACGGTCACTCCGTCACAGCCATCAAGGCATTCATCGCCCGGCGTCGCGAAGACCGTGTCGGCTGCAGAGGGGATCTGCATGACAAGGCTCAAGGCCAAATTTCGTGCCTCTTGTGAAAGGCCATCCTCCCGCAAGAGGTCAAGGTAGCTCGGATTGTCCTCAAGCACATCACGCTGCACCTCAATGCCACCTTCTTCCACGCCAGCCTCCTGTCCACCTCGGTACATTCCACGCCTCCGTATCCTGAAAATTCTCCCGTTATTCTTGTCCGAAATCGTTTGCACGATGGCTTCGTCCGCGCCTACCGCCCTCGTGGGAGTCAAACCCTCCACAAGCGCCATGGAATCCGAATGCCGCGAAAGGAGAAAACCCCATCGGCCCATCGAACCGGTCGCCATCGTCGAAAAACTTTTTGAACGCCTTCTCGCGTTTCCGAAGCATGGCCTCGAAACCCTCATCGCCCCGTCCGCTGATCTCCGCTCCCACATGCGCGATCACCCGATCGAGGTAGTCGCCGAACGCCTTCTTCTCGTCTTCGTCCAGGCAGTCAAACATATCAGCAGTTCCCGCAGCGCCCGAAGGCTGTTCAACCGCCCGTCCTTTGTCCGTCAGCTTGACCATCATCACCCGCCCGTCCTCTTCCGACTGTTCGCGCATGATGTAATCCTTGGCTTCAAGTTTTGACAGAAGCTCGTTCAGCGACGAGGTACGAATGCCTAAAACGCTCGTCATGTCTTTGGTGCTCACGCCATCCTTGATTTTCAACAGGGCGAGTATCCTCCCTTGCCCGCGCAAGGGATCGGCGATAGGGCCCGAACCCTTGCGAACGAACCGTTGCCGCATCAGCAGGTGCTGAAGCGTGACAAGCTTTTCGTATAGCTGCATATTCTCATTTGATGCTGTCTCCATGGGTATGCTCCTCGTATCTTCAACAGGTACCATTTGTAATACGGAAGTCATAATAAACTGGTACCTGTTGTTTTTCAAGACATTTTTCACCGGTACCGGTTAAATTTTATTAATCTGAATGTAATACCTGATGAATGATCTATCTACACAATGACATCCATAGTATTCATAAATACGAGGGAACTCCCTCCTGAACATTGCCGCCACCGTTCAAGGGCAGCGAAGAATACCCCAAACATCGTCAGCACGCGGCTCCATCGTCCCGATCATCCAGTTCTCCATCGGACAGCGCCGAACCACCGTGCGCGACACTTTCGTAATAGGCAAGGAACACCTCGGGGCGCAGCGCCTTTCTATACAGCCAGCCCTGATATATTTGACATCCCAAGGAATGCAGCATATTCCTTTGTTGCAGGGTTTCCACATACTCAGCAACGACGGAAAAGCTGCTCTTTTCAGCCAGCATCATGATTGAAGAAACGACATCTTGGCTGCTGACGTTGTCGACGATGTCCTGCACGAGAGAGCCGTCCAGCTTGATTGTGTCCATCTGGAATTCTTTGAGCACAATAAGGGACGTATGCCCCATCCCGAAATCATCCAGAGCGATCTTGAAGCCCATCTCCTTGAACGCCCGTATGATCTCCAACGCCGATCCCATCCGGTTTATGGCAGTCTGCTCGGTAATCTCTATCTCCATGGCACCGGGGCGGGCGCCCGTCTTCGCCAGGATGCGACGAAACTGAGGAAGAATGACGGCAGGGTCCATCTGCAAGGGTGAGATATTGAAGGAAAGCGACACGCCTAGCATTCCCCCGTCCTCCCATAGGACGAGCTGCTTGCACGACGCCTCGAAGACCCAGCCTCCAAGGTCATGGATCAAGCCGGCGTCCTCGGCAAGCGCCACGGCGAGAGGCGCAGGAAGATTCCCGAAGATCCGATGCTCCCACCGGAGGAGAGCCTCCATGCCCACAACTCTACCATCGTAACTAACCTTGGGCTGATACTCCAGCCGCAACCCCGTACCCTCGGCAAGGTCATTCTTCAGGTCAACGGACAAGATCCTCGCAAGATTTCCCACTGCATCATTCCTTTCCACAAGGCTCTTAGACAGGCCGTTTTGCCTTTCCAAGGCACAGACAATCAATGAGCTCATGACAGCCCGGTTCTTTCTTATCATGTTCCGCTCGCTCAACCTCACGAACGGCAGATAGATGAATACCCCCAAGACAAGATTCACCCCCTGCAAAAGGGACCCCGACAACGATCCGGTAGCCATATAGCCGCTCAGAAAGATGGGCGTCGTCCATTCCACCTGCGCGATGGGAAAAGGGACAAGCCCCCATGACATCGCCGCAAAGGACGTCAGAGTAAAAACCAGCGGAGCAAAGATGAACGGAACGAAGAAGTAGACATTCATGACGATGGGAATGCCGAAGATCATGGGCTCGTTCACGTTAAACAGACTGGGAATGATGGAAAATCGGCCGACATTGCGCGCATTGCTTCTCTTCTTCTGCGTCAACAGGGCAATCAGAAGGCACAGTGTTGCACCGGACCCTCCAAGAAGGACGAAGACGTCAAAAAAGTCCTTGGTGAACACCTGCGACACGGCCTGCCCCACCACGGCAGCATCCATGCCGCCCAAGGCGACGGGAGCAAAGACCGACTGCGTGACGGGCTCAAGGATGTTGCTGCCATGAAAGCCAAAGAACCACAGGAAATGCATGCAGGCCATAAAAGCCAATGCGCTTTCCAGAGAAGGAGTGGCCCCAAAGAACATTCTCACAAAGCCCTCATTGACAGCTCCATTGATGTCATCGATGCCAAGGACGAGGAGGACGCTGCGAAGGACGGCAAAGGCAATCACGGTTATGGCCGCAGGGAGCAGGTAGGTGAAAACCGTGCCGATGGTGGAATCGTAGGCGTTGTTGTCCATAATCAGACGGAGTCTCGGCCTTCGCGACAAGAACATGAAGAGGGCTGAGGAGACTAGCGCAGTCACGAGGGAAACAAAAATGCCCATGACCCCAATCGTCGCGAAGGGCAAGGCGTCGTTTTCGGCATACACGAGGGTGATCAGGCACATGAGCCCGACGATGGCGGCTATGCCAGGGGTCATCTTAGCTGCCGTCTCAAGGCTCTCAAGGTTCGCGTAGGAGTAGCTCACAGTCAGCACGACGCCGATCGACATGATGGAGAAGGTCCCCTGGGTGAGATAGGTGCCAAAAACGGTCCACTGGTCGCTGAACACCGAGGCCATGAAAGCCTGATAGGCAGGGATGGGAAGCCTGGTTATGACAACAGCGAAAGACCCGATCAAAACCAGGGGGACCAACATCATGAACCCCTGGCGCACGGCAACGAAGCCTCTGGACTCGTTTATGTCGTTCACTTTTTTCAGCACGCTTGCAGCAAACCCCATGGCGCCTCCCGAACAAGACAAGACCGCCGGATCATGCATCTTTTATATCAAACGTCAGCATGCGACCGGCGCCGTGGCAAGGAAGGATGGCTGACGCTCACAAGAGCATCCGTCGATTATAGAACGAGGCGCAGCACCTCTCCGAAACAGCATTCAACCTGTGACATTTGAAGAGATCTGCTACCTCAACGTCTTTTACCAGCAGGACACGCATCCCGCCTCGATAGCCCGATCCATATCCGGACAGGCCCCCCCAAGCGCAGCCATCTCTACCGTTTCTTTCAAGTTCATCAAGAGCTTTATCTTTAGATCGATCAGGATACATGACATGAATGGAAGTACATGCGGGACGATAAGGGGCCAGGTCGATTTCGGGTATGCCATCGAAAAGGTCCACCTCGATTTTACGAAAGAACTCCACCCCGAGTGGACAACCGTCATATCGGGCGATATTGCTGAAAATTCGATAGGCGTTTGCGACGATTCGCCCATCAAAGCTTTCACCTTCCTGTCTATCGCACACGATGGCACGCACGTCCTCGTACGTCACTGCCAGCCCATCTCGATACGCAGCAGATGCCAACTCCTCGGCAACGAGCTGCGACACGCACACTCGATCGACAAGAGACGGCAGAACCCCGCTCAGACGAGAACACGCCCCTGCTCTTCCCACGATATCATTAAGAGAAGCCATCATCGAGGGTGTAGCGTGCCAAAAATTGAGGTCACAAAGGCTCTCCCCATCCGTGGGAACGGAATCTCTCACCAATGGCCTGCCCGTCATCCTTCGCAAAAACGAGACGAACTCCCACATACATCGTGGATCTTCCCCCTGAGGCGTCTCTTTAATAAATACTCATCTTTTGAACGATAGTCGAAAGGCCTCTCTTGCGCGAACACAGAGAAGTCGTCCCGGTGAAGCAGCTGGACCATCTCGTCCCGATCAAATGAGACAGTTCGACCCAATTGCATCTCATCCAATGAAGCCCATCTCCTTGCTGCCCCCTATTCTAATCCCCTTGCTTAGTATAGGCGACTTCAACAACGTAAACCATGAGTCTCACCTGTCAAAAATCGGCAGGTGAGACTCATGTAACCTTAGCAAGCTCTTTTTATCCCAGAACGTGTATCATTGTCTACAGCACACAGGAGCACAAAGCATTTACCGAAGCCCGCGTTTCTCCTCTACGAAAGATATCAACTCCTGCCTGGAATGCACCCCGGCTTTCAGATACAGATTTTTCACATGGGTCTTCAAGGTGTTCCGCGCGATTCCCAAACTGCGGCATATCCAAGGGTAGTTTCTTCCCTTCAGAATCAATTCGAGAATCTGCTCTTCCCGAACGGTCGCTCCCTTAAGCATGCAAGAAGGGTCATAACCGGATATACGCCCCTCTGACCTCATTCCCATGGATCGAGCGCTGAAACATTCTGCCCAGCCTCCCGGCCCCAGACCACTGTAGTCAGAACCGACCACCCACAGCCGAAGTAGAAGGATCCGACATAATTACCACCCGCAATGGCACCAGCTGCATACAACCGAGGGATTGGATTGCCGTCTAGGGCGATCACCTCTGCCTCGGCATTGGATTTCACGCCAGCAAAAGAACCCAGGACTCCCGGCTTCAAAGTATCGGCGTAGAACGGACCGACCTCGATGGTGCCGAAATCAACACGCCGACAATCTCTCCTGACACGCCTCTCAACAGATGAGTAACTCCGCACTCGGTCATAACAGTAATGGCATCCATGGTGTCGACCTTGTCCTGAAGCGCAGCGAAATGGCTGTTTCCACCGCCATGTTCGCTATCGGTGATCTCAGCGCTGCGCCACAGCGCACGCGGAACGATGTCTTCTTCGGTATCGAATTCCCAGATAGGGGGACAATGTCAACAGCATCAAAGACGCGCCCCAGATCAATTATCCATTCGATGGCTTCTCCGCTGCGCAGGCAGGTCTCTCGGATGACCTCTTCATTGCCGAAACCTGCGCCCATCGCAACATATGGTCAGCAAACTTTTCGCCGGTGTCTCCCTTGTAGCTACCGATCTCTTCTTGAGCCGCAAAGCCAGCGCCTTGCATAACGCCACCGCACAGGGTGGAGTCCCCGCCGATCATGGTATTCTTTTCGAGCACCAACACGTTCGATCCTGCCTCTGCAGCTTCGATCGATGCGCAGTAGCCTGCGGAGCCCGATCCAACAACAATCACATCATGCTCATAAGACCAATCAACAGTCGCAGGATCCACCCCGCCAGCTGAAGTGACATCGAATTTTGCCTCGCTGCCAGCTTTCTTGGGTGTACACCCAGCCAGCGCACTGGCCCCCACTGCTGCTACGCTCATGAGCCCGGCCGCTTTCAGAAAATCTCGACGCTCCATGCTTGTTCCCTTCTTGTTCCAAGAAGGCTATCCCTTCCGCAGCCCCTTGCAAAAACAAAGTCTAAAAGGGAAAAGATGGGGGTCAATCGCGATTTTCAACAGATGTTTTAGCAGGTGAAATGCTATGAAAAAAATGTATCGATTTTCGATTTCAAGAATTCTCAAAACCAGCAGAGCAACCTCACCACTTTTTTATTTGCGTCTTCAGAGATTGGTTGAACGGGCTATCATACATGAAAGTGGTTAGCCTACTCCTCGGCAGGGCCACCATGCAGGACGTGAACAGCCTCATCAACCCCACCCTGGGCTCCAGCATTTGGGTAAGCAGCATCTTTTCGGCGTGCCCACCCACACCATGGGCGTCACGCTTGCGATGAACGTTGCGAGCAATCAGATCATGGGGACACGCCAAAGGCGACCGCCTGTGCCACAACGACTACCATCCACGGAACATCCTTTTCGATGGGAAGGGCTACACCGTCATCGGCTGGAACTCCGCCACCAAAGGGGATCCTGCAGGGGATGTCGCGCGCAGCTACGCGGTAACCCTGATGTCCGACAAACATCTGGCTGATGGGTACCTGAAGCGCTACCTTGACCGGAGCGGCATGCATCCCACCCGCGTCGAACGCTGGCTGCCTTTGCACGCAATCGAACTCTATGGCATCCTCAAGGACGACGTGCAGCCATACAAGGATGTCCTCAAGCCGCTGTTGAGCGTGCTTGCATAGCCGACCCGTCTGACCACGCCTTCAACGACGACCACAAGGGGCGTCAAACAAGGTCCCCGGCGGCCTTTGCCTTCACCCGATTCGTGTGGCCTGGATAATACGCCAGCGGCACGTCCTCGACGTCCACGATGGCGACCGTGTCCCTGACGGCCCCGGCTTCGACGGCTGCCGCAGTCGCCGCCGCGCGGGCCTCGGCCAGGGCTTCCTCACGAGGCGTGACATCATAGTCGACCAAAGCATCGTAGGTGCCGCTCACCTTCGATATGGCGGAGCCGATGGCATTCGCGCAGCTAGCATGCCGAGGAGCCATGACCTGTGCCGTACCCGCCAGATCCTGCGGCAGGATGCCGGCACCTCCACCCACCAGCACCACGTCCATGTCGTCGCGAGACACCTTCATGATATCAATGGCGTCTTCCGCCAGCGCACGTATCTCCGCCATGGCTCGCTCCGCCACGTCAAGGGGCACTGCGGCGACAAGCGAGGCATCGCCCACGTCCGCCATGCCCAAACGCACGGCAACGTCGGTCGCAGTCAAGGTAAAGCCGCCGAACACGAGCGCTTCGGCAGTTATGGCATAACCGACCGAATCAGGACCGACCGTGATGCCTCCGTCGTCCGTCTGCCGCACGATCGATCCCCCACCGAGGCCCATGCTGATGACGTCGGGCATGCGGAAGTTCGTGCGCACGCCGCCGATGACCACCGCCACGCCGCTTTCGCGTGGAAAACCACGGCTCAGCACGCCCAGGTCGGTCGTCGTTCCTCCGACGTCAATGACGATGGCGTCGTCACGATGGGTTAGATAGCTCGCCCCGCGTATCGAGTTCGTCGGGCCGCAGGCAATGGTCAATATCGGGTAACGACGCGCATCCTCCATCGTCATGAGCGTCCCGTCGTTCTGCGACAGATATACCTCGGCGTTGACCAGACCTTTGTCGAAAAGACTCTGCGCGAACCCTTCGGTGAACCGCTTGGCCACCTGACACAGCGCCGCGTTGAGTATGGTCGCGTTCTCTCGCTCGATCAGGCCCATCGAGCCAATCTCACTTGACAGAGACACATGCACATCAGAACCGAGCACCTCACGCGCCACCTCGGCCGCACGCATCTCGTCATCATTGCGAACGGTTGAGAACACGCAGGAGATGGCCACGGCCTCCACCTTGCCCACCACGGACTCGAAGAATGCCCGGCACGCATCCTCATCGAAGGCGGCCAGACGCCTGCCATCATACTCGAAGCCGCCCTCGATGATTGTCTTGCCCACGCATATCGCCGCGATGTCGTCCGCCCAGTCAACCATCGGAGGAATGCCCACCGAAGCTGGAGCACCCACGCGCAGCACCGCGATGGGAGCCAGCCCCTTGCGCTCGACAATGGCATTCGTGCACTGGGTCGTGCCGAGCATCGCCTGACCGACCTCTTCGGGATCAACCCCGCTTTCTCGAAGCACCGCATCGACTGCGCCGATGATGCCGGCGTAGATGTCTTCCGAGGTGGGATGCTTCACCGCTGCGACGACCCGAAGGGCCTCGTCTATGACGACCGCGTCAGTGTTGGTGCCGCCCACGTCAATTCCCAGCTTGTACATGATCTCATGCCCCCTTTCGAGCACAGCGCTCTTCGACAGGAAGATAATCTGTGTCCAAGCCGAAGTAGCGCGGGCCGACAAGCTCGAGACCGGCGGGCTCGCGCCACAGGTGGAAGCACTCCAGACCAACCGCTAGCACACGTTTGCCATACTTCAGGGCATCGGTGGGCAGTGGCGTGAACGTCTCCGCATCGACCAGACAGATAAGGTCGGGAGCCGTAGCCAGCGTCTCTCCATCCACCACGCAACTCAGGTTCTCATTTTGAAACTCGACGTATGCTTGCGAGCCGCGATCCTCCCCAATGCCGTCCAGCATCACCCGCCCAAAGTTGAACGCACCGCGCGTCTCTCGCAGCACATCGGCGATCTTGCCCCTGAAGAGCCGGTGGCCTCCTGTGAACCGCAAAAAGTACTCCTCGGGCGTAATGCCTGCGGCCGCCGCCTGTGCCTTCGCGGTACGGATGGCCCGGCCCAGCTCCTCCGAGCGCGTGACGATTCCGTGGACGCCATACTCTCGCAACGTGGAAGCATCCATGCAGAACAATGCGATGGTCAGCGTGCCGCCGCAGGTCATGGTAACCGAACGAGCGATCTCCTCCGTCCATTTGTTGGTTACTGTGGAAAGGATACCGCAATTCCCCTTTTCGTCGATGAATGCCATGGGAGTGGCTGACACGCCCCCGATGGTGAAGGTGACCATCTGGAGTTCGGGGAAGGCGCGTCCCATGCCGTCGGCATCCACCAGGGGAATCCCTAGACGCGCGGCTGCGGCGATGGGAAGCATCGAGTTCACGCCTCCTGCCTCCATGGGCATGGTGGCATAGACCGGTTTGCCGTAAAACTGAGAAACCATTCCGAACAGTCGGTCGAACTCGTCCGCGCCCACACCCTTCTCCGCGAGGATGGTGGGAGCCCCCATGGATGCCGCCGGCATGATGAACGCGTCATTGGGAACCTCGTCTATGCCAATGAGCTGCACGGGTCCGCATTCCTTCACGGCTCCGATGGCAGTCAGTTTGCCGATGTAGGGATCTCCGCCGCCGCCTGCGCCCAGCAGTGCCGCGCCCAGCGCGATATCCTCGATCTCGGGTATTCCCAATTCCCTCATCGTTTCTTCCTCTCATGCCATCCTACGCCGCTTCCCGGCCGCTTGGCGCGGGAAGCCCTTGTGGTCAATCCCTGTTTGCTACCTGCTCCGATCATACTCGACCGGCTGCTCGCTTGGCCGAACGAATGCGATAGGTCCCGGAAAGCTCTCCCAACCTGTCAGACGGTATGCAATCACATAGGCTACCAGAGCAACGACGAGGCCGTTCACCGGCCCAATGAAAAAAGGCAGATTCAGAAACTCCAAGCCAGGAATCAGGGCGAAGGTGCCGTCCGTTACCAAGCCTGCAAAAACGCCGAGAATCAGGCTGATGACGCCCGGCGGGGAAACGCCGTCGACAGCACGCACATTTTCAGGACGGCCGCGGCGCACGATCCAGTAGTCCGCAATGATGGCGCCGGCCAATGCGGGACCACACACGGAAAGCACCGTGAGAAACGTCTCGAACTGTCCCAAGATGCCGCCGACCGCCAGCAGAATCCCGATCAGCCCCGAAACGAGCGTGGCAATTTTCAAGCCACGTTCCCCTTTGCCGAGCATGACGGCGAAGCCCAGGCCGGCGGAATACACGTTGCTCGCGTTGACCGTCCATGCCGACAGCACCAGCGCGATCAAGCCCACAGCTGGCAGGCCGATAGAGTTCATGATCTGGGCAATGTCGCTTTCACCGGTGACGATGGCAAGCGCCGCGCCTGCCATGAGAGCCACGAAAGCCGCTGGCATGACCCCAGCGACGCACGACAGCACAGCATCCTTTCGCGTACGGGCGTAGCGGGTGAAGTCTCCCGCAGTCGCACCCGCAAACGAGAACAGCCCCACCGCCAGATTCAGGCCCGCAATGAAACCAATGGATTCATGGGGCAGAGGCAGATAGCCCAACAGCGCGTCGAGACTCCCCGTCTGCGCGACGGAAGCCAGCACCCCATAAACGCAGATCGCCATGAGCAGCGGCGCCGCGATCGAGCTCAACGCCTTCAGACCGTTGAACCCCATGATCGCCGTCGCCAGCATGAGCAAACCCAACCCTGCCGAACATGCCTCTGTCGGCACAGCCAAACCGAACACCGTGGACAGCATCAGCGAGAGCGAGGCGCCACACACGGCAGTCTGCACACCGAACCAGCCGATGGTCACCACGCCGACGATAAGCGAGACAAGATAGCGCGAACCGAGACGCCCGAGCGACGAGGCAGCGAGTGAGGCGGTTGGAATACCCAGATCGGAAGCCTGCATGGAAACGAAGCTCATGTACAGAACGATGAATCCGAAGCCCACCAACGTAGCAAACGCGGCACCTGACAGAGCAAGTCCCAGCCCCAGAGAAGCGCCCACCATGAGAGCAGGTGCGCTGAACATGCCGCCTGCGCGGATAACCGCAATGGACTGCCAGCTCTTCCGCTCGGAGGTATCCACGCGCAATCCTGCGTCCGTTCGGGCATCTGCATGCTTTGTCTGTGTCATACGACCAGCAAGACCTTTCTTCGCGATGGGAATGTCACCTCATGTACAGAGCCGGATTATAACGCTAAGAGCCGGATCTCCGCCCCCACCTTCCTCTGTTTTCGACACACGCGCACCATGCCTGCGCAAAAATGCAGGAATGGGCATGACCGCTTTCGCCCGCGCCGAGTGCTTGCCGTCCGCCTCTGCCACCAAGATTTCTGACCGGTAAACTATTCTCGCATGCCTTTCTTTACGTGATCGTAACGGTATAATCCGCACCATTGGAAAAGGACTTTCGATCGCAAGGAGCAAAGGAGCACCATGGCATCGGACAACGATATCGATATCGATTACTCGCTCTCGCGCGTTCCTGATGAAGCGAAACAGCCGTTTTGGCGGATTCTCTTCATTAGGATCGGCGCGATCTGCTGCGTGTCCCAACTCATGTTGGGTGCGGCGCTTGGTTACGGCATGACCTTCTGGGACGCGTTCTTGGCGACCATGCTGGGCTCCGTGCTGCTGCAGGTGGTCAGCTGGGCGCTGGGCACCGCCGCCGCGCATGAGGGCCTGTCGACCAGTCTTCTTTCGCGCTGGTGCGGATTCGGCAAGGGGGGATCGGCGCTGTTCGGCGGCGTCGTGGCCATTTCCATGATCGGCTGGTTCGGCGTGCAGAACTCCGTCTTCGGAGAAGGCATGGCCAGCATCATTCCCTTCACCGACTTCCTCGGCGGACTCGAGTACCCAGTCTGGGCCATCATCACCGGCATCGGCATCACCCTGCTGGTCGTGTTCGGCATCAAGGCGATTGCGAACTTCGCGACGGTGTTCGTCCCGTTGTTCATCGCCGTGGTCCTTTTTGCCGCCTGGGTGATGCTCCAGGATCACAGTCTGGCCGAACTCGTCACCATGGCCCCTCCAGGTGTCACCCTCACCTTGGGTGCCGCGACCACGATGGTTGCCGGCGGATTCATCGCAGGCGCCATCTGCACACCTGACTACGCGCGTTTCCTCAAGAACGGAACGCAGGTTTTCTGGATGACACTCATCGGCACCTTCGTCGGCGAGTTGGGAATGAACCTCATCTCCGTGCTGTTGGCCCACGCCACCGGCACGGAGAACGTCGTCGACCTCATGATGGCCACCTCGGGCGTCGTAGGCGTCATCATCGTGGTCGCCTCGACGGTCAAGCTCAACGACATCAACCTGTACTCGTCGAGCCTGGGGCTGGCCACCATGCTGAACGCGCTGTTCAACAAAAAGGTGAGTCGCAACACCCTCGTGTGGGTGCTTGGCATCGTCGGCACCTTCCTGTCGGTCATCGGCATCATCAACTATTTCACCGACTTCCTCACGCTGCTCGGCGTGGCTATTCCCCCCGTAGCCGGAATCATGGTGGTCGACTACTTCCTGCTGCGTCGCAACCGCAAGGCCCTCGACGACTCGCGCGCAAAAGGAGAGCTGCCCACAAAGGTCGAGAACTGGAACCCCGTCGCCATCGCCTGTTGGGTCATCGGCTTCGCTGTCGGCGAGGGCACCAGCATCGCGAGCATAGGCATCCCCGGCCTCAACTCGCTCATCATCGCCGGAGTCCTCTACTGGGCGATTATGAAGATATACGCTTCCGTGAAGAAGACCGACAACGTCGTCTTCAAGGAAACCGATCAGGTCCTGTAGGGAAATCGAACATTCTCGCTCGAAAGAAAGCCCCGTGACTTCATCGTGAGGTCACGGGGCTTTTCTATGCGCTGCAGCTCGTTTCGTGGTCGCCGAGAAAAGCGCCGTCAGCTTGGCGGTTCCCTATGGAAGCATCACCAAATCATACAGATCGGGACGCCTGTCACGCAGATAGGGGCTCTTCACCCGAAAGTCCGGGATGGTCCCTAGGGCGACATCCGCATGAAGCACCCCGTCGGCCTCCTCGCCCAGTTTCGCGACCACCTGGCCACGAGGATTGCACACCATCGTATGTCCGGGCATGACCAGCCCCTCCTCGCTGCCGAAACGATTGACGGCCGCCAGGAACACCGTGTTCTCCAAAGCCCGCGCCGGCACGTTCACGTTCCACACGTCCATGTCCTCGGCGCACCAGGCGGACGGGCAGACCACGAGGTCGGCCCCTTGAAGCGCCAGCATGCGCGCGACCTCTGGGAAGCCCATGTCATAGCAGATCATGATACCGACCCTGCCAAAGTCCGTGTCGAACACGGGGCATTCGCTGCCGGAGCGGAAATAGAACCGCTCGAGCGCCCATAGATGCTGCTTGTCATAGGTCCCCAGCACTTGGCCTTCGCGGTCGATGAACACCGAACTGTTGTAGACGATCCCCGTCAACTCATGGGTCAACGCCAACCCGGCCACCACATAGCACGAAGCGTCACGTGCGGCCTTTTGCAACGACATAACCGTGGGACCGTCAACCGGTTCCGCCAATTCGTTGATGCGGGGGCCGACGACATCCAGCTGATAGCCCGTGGAGAACAACTCGGGCAGCACGACCAAGTCCGCCCCCTTTTCCGCCGCGTCGGCAATCATGCGGCATGCCTTCCCGGTGTTCGCGGCCACATCGCACAATGTGCTCTCGAATTGCACGAGTGCCAGATGCGCCATGCGTTTTGTCTCATTCATACCTACTCCTTTCATGCGCCTCGCTCCAGCTCCAGGGGTCGCCATGACGGCGCCGTCACAGCATCAGGTCGCCGACCGCTTTCACACGAATGCACAGCGCGTCGCCAAGATATGCCATCGGAATGTCTTCCACTTCGATGATCTCAACCGTGTCGGGGTTGGCACCGGCCTCGATGGCTTCGGCAATGGCCCGTCCCTTCGACTGGGAGATAGCCTGGTCCCGCGTGGTCTCAGACAGCGAATAGACTTTTGTCACCTGGCCGGAAACCTGGGCTATGGCCGATCCAATGGCGTTGGCAACACCGAAGTTCTCAGGTCGGAGCACCGGGTCGGCACCTTCGAGCTCGCTCGGAGCGAGGATGGAGCCGCCGCCCACGAGGATCACCCCCACCTCGCCTGCGGAGGTCTTCATGACGTCCACCGCGTCTTCGATGATGCGGGTGATCTCCTTGCTCGCCGCGTCGACCAGATCGGCGTCGAGATGGGCGACCAACGCAGGATCCCCCACGTCGACGGCGAGACCTTTCGCCACCATGATGTCGGTGGCCGTGAGTGTGTCACCCCCGAAGCACAGCGCCTCGCGCGTGACCTGGTAGCCCACGCTGTCAGGCCCAACCGTCACACGGCCGTCATCGGCCACGCGCACGATCGAGCCGCCGCCAAGACCGACCGACACGAGGTCGGGCATGCGGAAATTCGTACGCACGTCGCCGATCTCGACCGCTACCATGCTCTCGCGAGGAAAGCCGTGCGAGAGGACTCCGACGTCGGTGGTCGTTCCGCCGATGTCGACGACGACGGCGTCCTTCTCCTGCGTGAGAAACGACGCGCCACGGATGGAGTTCGTGGGGCCACACGCGATGGTAAAAATAGGATAGCGCTTCGCATAGTCGACCGACATGAGCGTGCCGTCGTTCTGCCCAAGGTACACCGCCACCTGCGTGAGCCCCTCGTCGACAAGCGCCGCCTCGAAGCTGTCGGCCGTGGTCAGCGCGACGTCGTGGAGCGCAGCGTTCAGGATCGAGGCGTTCTCTCGCTCGAGAAATCCGAGCGAGCCGATCTCGGAGGACAGCGTAATGGGGAAAGCTTCTCCCAGTTCCTCGTGCAGAATGACTCCCGCACGCTTCTCGTGAGCGTCGGACACCGGAGAAAACACGCTCGTCACGGCTACCGATTCGTAGCCCTCTTCCCGGACGACGCGGGCGACATCGCGGATCTCGTCCTCGCCGAGCGCGCTGATCTCGCGGCCATCGAACTCGTTGCCGCCGTGCACGATGAAGTCGCGCACGCCCATGGCGCTCTTGAGCTCCTCGGGCCAATCGGCCATGCAGCTGATGGCCGTGGTCGCCGGAGCGCCGATGCGCAGGGCCACCACCTTGTTGAGACGCTTGCGTTCGACGATGGCGTTCGTGCAGTGTGTCGTACCGAGCATGGCAAAACCTATGTTCGCGGCATCGTTCCCCACCTGGGTCAACACTTCGTGCATGGCAGCCTCGATGCCGCCCATGACATCCTCAGTGGTGGGACTCTTCGTCGCAGCCACGAGGTTCAGATCTCCGTCGATGACGACGGCATCCGTGTTCGTGCCGCCGACATCGATGCCGAGACGCCAGTTCTTCGTTGCCTGAGCCATCACGCGCTCGCCCCTTTCGTCTCCATGCGGTCTTCGACGGGAATATAGTCGATGTCATAGCCGAAAGCGCGCGGCCCGACCACAGCGAGACCTTCCGGCGTGCGCCATTGCGGGGCGCACGGCATGCCGACCGCAACGATGCGGGCGCCGTACTTGAGACCCTCGGTCGTCACCGGCGTGCCCGACTCAAGGTCGAGCGACATGATCAGATCAGGAGACGTGACTACAGGCTCGCCGTCTCGCAGCGCGATGAGATTCTCGTTCTGGAACTCGATGACAAGCTGACTCCCCTTGTCCTCGTCGATACCGTCCACCACGGCCTGGCCGCGTACGAACATGCCGTCGGTCCTGCGCTCCACGTCGACGACCTTGCCGCGAAACAGGCGGAAACCGTTTGTGACGCCAAGCACGGCATCGATGGGATCGGCGTGCCCCTCCCGGGCCTCACGGAGCGTGCGGCCAATCTCCTCGCACAATGTCGGCGTGTTGGGAATGCAGAAGTCCTTGAGCTGCCTGCCCGTGCAGGGATAGGAGGCGAGGATGGTGTAGCCTCCCATGACCGAGGTGGCCTGACGGGCGATGCGCTCGAGCCACCGGTCGTCGATGCCGCGAACGGTCACAGTGTTGCCCTTCTCGTCGGCGAGAACCGCAGGAAGGCCTTTCACGCCGTTGATACCAAGCGTGGTCATTTGCAATTCGGGAAACGCACGGCCCATGAGATCGCAGTCGATGACCGGAATGCGGCGCGTGGCCGCGAGGATGAAGGGTATCGTGGAGTTGACGCCTCCCGCTTCAACCGCATAGATGGCATAGGGTTCCTCACCCAACTCCTCTACCAGCGCATCGTAGGTCGTCATGGGCTCAGCCCCGCTGCATATCTTCTCCACCATGATGGTGGGAGCGCCCATCATCTGCGACACGACGACCATGGCGTCGTCGGGAACCTCGTCGGGCGTGATGAGCTCCACCTCGCCATACTTCCTGATCGCCTCGATGGCCATAAGCTTCCCGACATACGGGTCACCGCCTCCACCTGCTCCAAGGACCGTCGCGCCAAGCGCCATGTCCTCGATCTCCTTTACGCCGATCTTTCTTCTCATGATGGAAAACGGCCTTCCTTTCATCATTGGACTACCATCCAATCCGTATCAACGCATTATAATGAAACGAACCTTCGGTAGCCATTGCCAACGTGTTAATAGGAGACGGTCCTATGATCTTGAAACAACTTATCGAACTATACGACATTCTTGACTCTCCCGCGACGAGCGGAGCGGCCGTCGTCGGATACCTTCGTCGCATTGACCCCGCATGCGACGCCGAGACTTACCCGCTCGCCGGCCCCCAAGGGTCCACCGACATGGTGCGCGTACGCATTCCCGGCGCGCAAGGCCATTCGTTGGGCGGCGATGCGCCGACCATCGGCCTGCTGGGACGCCTGGGCGGCCTGGGCGCGCGGCCGGAACGCATCGGGTTCGTGTCGGATGGCGATGGCGCACTCACGGCGTTGGCGTGTGCGGCGAAGCTGCTCTCCATGCACGTGCGCGGCGACGTGTTGCCTGGCGACGTGTTGATATCAACCCACGTGTGTCCATGCGCGCCAACCTTCCCCCACGAACCCGTGGCGTTCATGGGCTCGCCCGTGGCGACTGCGGACGTGAATCGGGAGGAAGTCGGAACGACGGCGCAGGGGCCGTGGGCACCCGACGCCTTTCTCGTGGTCGACACCACCAAGGGGAACCGGATCATGAACGATCGGGGATTCTCGCTCTCGCCCACGGTCAAGGAAGGCTGCATCTTGCGCGTCAGCGAAGACCTGGTCACTCTGGCGGAGATAGCCACCGGACGACCCGCGCACACCTATCCGCTCTCGATGGCCGACATCACCCCCTATGGCAATGGCCTGTACCACCTGAATTCCATCCTGCAGCCTTCGACCGCGACCGCAGCGCCGGTGGTCGGCGTGGCCATCACCACCGAAACGGCGGTGCCCGGCTGCGCCACGGGCGCGACGCACCTGAGCGACCTCGATGAAGCGGGTTCGTTCATGATAGAGGTGGCGAAGGCCTTCGGCGAGGGACGGTGCGCCTTGTATGACGCGGCTGAGTTTGCACGCTTCCAGAAACGCTATGGCTCCATGGCGCATCTGCAGACGATGGGTGCCCTGCCCACCGAGAATCCGGAGGCATGACCATGGATGTCAGGCAACGCGTTCGATCCATCATCGCGACCAATCTCTCCCTTCGCGACGGCGAGACGCTTCTTGTCGTCACCGACGATCCCAGCCGCGAGGTGGGCGAGCTGTTTTACAAGGAGGCGCAGGCGATGCACCATGACGTGCAGCTCATGGTCATGCCCGAAGGCCAGGTGGCCGGCGAAGAGCCACCAGCTCCCGTGTCCGCCGCGATGAGGGCCGCCGACGTGGCCGCATGCCCCACCGCCAAGTCCATCACCCACACGAACGCCCGCATCGAGGCTGCCGCGGCCGGCACGCGGGTGGTCACCATGCCGGGCGTCACGCTCGGTATGCTGCGCGAGGGCGGGGCATGCGCCGACTATGACGAGGTCGAGGTATTGACGGCACAGCTGACCGAGCGGCTGACCCAGGCGACGACGGCACGCATCGAGAAAGGCGGCCACACGCTCACCCTCGACCTTGCCGGCCGCGCCGGAGTCGCAAGCCCCGGAGTCTACCGCACGCCCGGATCGTGTGGAAACTTCCCCTCAGGCGAAGCGTACATCGCCCCACGGGAGGACGGCGCGAACGGCACCATGGCCATCGACGGGTCCATGGTGAGCATCGGCACCTTGTCCCAACCCCTGATCGCCACACTCGCCGATGGCCGCCTGACCGGGATCGAAGGAGAAAACGAAAGCGGACCCTATGCCGACCAGCTTTCCATTCTGTTCGCACGGCCCGAAAACGGCACCATCGCCGAGCTGGGCATCGGCACGAACAAGAGCGCGAAGCTCTGTGGCATCATCCTCGAGGACGAGAAGCTGTATGGGACCGTCCACCTGGCTTTCGGCACAAACGTCTCGTTCGGAGGGACCACCAAGGCAGACTGCCACTACGACGGCATCATCCTGAAACCGACCTTGTATCTGGATGACGAATGCGTCATTCGCGACGGCGAGTTCTGCTGACCGGCCGTTGTTTTGTCGCAATTCGGCCTCATGAGATGGCAATGCCCTCTTCTCCATCCGGACAGCCCCCTCATCCCCCTTCTTTTTCCATGGCAATTTCATTCGACCTCTTGGTCTCTTGCATTACAATAGAACACATGTTTGTTTTTGAAAGGAACATGGTGGAAGAGAAGACCTACATCTGCATCGACCTCAAGTCGTTCTATGCGAGCGTCGAATGCGTCGACCGCGGTCTCGACCCATTCATCGACAACCTCGTCGTCGCCGACCCCGACAGAACCCGCACCACCATCTGCCTCGCAATCACGCCAGCCTTGAAAGACCTCGGCGTGAAGAACCGCTGTCGGGTCTTCGAAATCCCCGAGGGCATCAGGTACACTATGGCAAAACCTCGCATGCGTCGCTACATGGAAGTGTCTGCGGACATCTACTCGACCTATCTGCGCTACGTAAGCGCTGATGACATGCATGTTTATTCAATCGACGAGTGTTTTATCGACGCCACGCCCTATCTTTCACTCTATGGCACAGACGCGCGCGGCTTTGCCCAAACGCTCATGGAGGAGGTCTTCGCCAAAACCAAGATATGCGCGACGGCCGGCGTGGGCACCAATCTATTCCTGGCCAAGACGGCGCTCGACGTGCAGGCCAAACACGCGCCGGACAACATCGGATTTTTGGATGAGGAGAGCTTCAGGCGCGAGCTCTGGTTCCATCGGCCCATCACGGACATCTGGAGCATAGGGCCCGGAATCGCACGGCGCTTGGCAAGCCATGGCGTGAACGATCTGGCAGGCATTGCCGCCATGAGGGAAGAAACGCTGAGCAAGGAGTTCGGCTCGAATGCAGAGTACCTTCTCGACCACGCGTGGGGGCAGGAGCCGTGCACCATGGCACAGATCAACTCCTATGCGCCCAAGCACCATTCGATGACCAACGGCCAAGTCCTCCCCTGCGACTACACGATCGAGGAAGCGCGCATGGTCATGCACGAGATGGTCGATGCAAGCGTGCTCGAAATGGTGCAGCAGGGCCTCGTGTCAGAACAGATATCGCTCATGGTCGGCTATGTCTGCGACAAGGGGGACGGGCGGGGAGAGATGTTTGAGAGCGGCCATGGCAAACGGCCCGTGCATGGCCGTCGCGCCGGCACCAGCACCGGCGGAAGCCTCAAGATAGAGCGGCGCACCAACTCAACGCACCTGCTCATGAAACGCTTTGATGCGCTTTTTGACAAGACGACGCGTCAGGACCTGCCCATTCGCCGCATTGTCATAGGCTTGGGAGACCTGCTGCCAGACAACTGCGCGACATCCACCCTCTTCGACGACGTGGAGGCGGAGGCGAAGGAGCGACGCCTGCAGGAGGCGGTCGTAGCGGTGCACGGCAGATTCGGAAAGAACGCCATGATCAGAGCAGCAAGCTTGCAAGAAAAGGCGACCGCACGGGAACGCAATGGGCAGGTCGGAGGCCATCGTGCCTGACAAGCATCCCCGACACGTTTCCGGCATCGTCCCCTACGACAGCAACGAGCACATCAAAACCGTTTTATCCGACGAGAGCCTTGACCTTTTCGAGCGAGACCGCCGCATCGCTTTGCTTCGCGACATCGAAGAGCGCGTCCGCCAGGACGGCACCCATGTCGCACGGGGCCACGACGACCGGGCACGGCAATTCATGCCGTTCGCCGCACTCAAGGGCTACCATGACCTCGTGCGCGAACGGGAGCAAGTACGCGTGGCACAACACGACGTAACCGACGAACAGGCGCAGGCGCTTTCCCACTCCCTATCACGACTCTCCAAAGGCGACACGGCGAATATCACACATTATGAAGATGGGAAATACCTGACTACGTGCGGCACGGTCTTGGAGATCAACGAAACGCTCCGCACCATGAGCATCGGCGGGAGCGACATCTCCTTTGATGGCATCGTGGCGATTGACCATCAGGAGAAAGACGAAGCCTGAAGCTTTCGGCATGGACCATGAGGAGTAAACGAGAATGACAGGAGAACGCGATGACTCTCGACAACACGCTCACACAGCTTCACCGCCAAGCGCGATGAGCTCGATCAAGCTGACCATATGTTTCGAGAGCCCCTTTTGGATAGGGCTCATCGAGACCGAGGATAACGGAAGTTTCAGGGTGGCCCGGCACGTGTTCGGGAGCGAACCGACCGATCCCCAAGTGCTCGCGTTCATCCACGAGAGCTGGAACACCCTGAGGTTCACCCAGGACATCCAAATCGAAAAGCGCGGTGGCAGGAAGATGAACCACAAGCGCCTGCAACGAGCCATTGAAAAGGAGATTGCCGCACACGCACGACGGGGGACCAAAGCCCAGCAAGCGCTCGCCGAGCAACGAGAGGCGAACAAGGAGGAGCATCGGATCAGCACCCGCACACGTCGCGATGCCGAGAAACGGGAAAGGTTCGAACAGAGGCTCGAAAAGCGCAAGAGGAAAAAGCGAGGACATTGACTCAAGGCTGCCTGTTTCCCCTCAGAGCGAGCGCGTCAAACCGGCCAATGACGACGCGCCCATTCGCCCTCATTCCCCATCCGCTTTGCCGACGAACAAGCTGACAAGCCTCTCGAAAAAGTTCGGCTCATGGTCTTCCTCAACCGGCGCGTCGGCTGCGGCCTTCTCGATGGCGGGCGCAGCAAGCGCAAATTGCACATGGTCCGTATGGGCGTTGTCTGTCGAGACGAAGTCAACCGGCTCAGGCGCGTCCATGAAGGTTGCAAGAGCCTCGTCAATCTGCTCCTGCATCTTTTCGGGAATGCTCCCCGTCTGCTTGGACAGCTCCGTCATGCCGGCCGCGAGATCCGTCGTCCCCTCGGCGAACGCCGACACGCCACCGGCATAGTCGGATACGCCTCCCGCAAGCTGGGAGGCTCCTCCCGCCAGGGCGGCCGAGCCCAGCGCGAGCTTCGAGGCGCCATCCGAAAGCTGGACGAGGCCGCTCGTCAATCCGCCTTCGCCGTTCACTCCTCCAGAAAGCTGCCCCAGACCGAGAGAGAGCCCCGCCAGACCATCGTCGAGCGCCGCGTAGTTGCCGGAAAGAACCTGCACCCCAGCAACATAGGAGGCGGCCCCGTCCGCATTTTGCCTCATCCCTCCCGCGAGTTCCGCCGCCTGATCCTTGAGCGCCTCAATAGTGGCTGCCTGCTCGGGGCTCATGGTCGACGTGTCAACGTCAGAGAGGGCCTGGGAAAAGCCGTCCATGCCATTCGACGTCTGAGACATGCCCTGAGCCAATTGAACGCCCTGTTGCCCCGCATTTTCAAGACCTGCCCTGAATTGCGAGGACCCCGCAGCAGACTGAGATGCTCCCTCCGAAAGCAACGCGATGCCTGAGCCGAGAGAGCCGATGTTTTGCTGCAGCGCCGAGATGCCCTCCGCAAACTGCGACGTACCCTGAGACAGCGATCCCGCGCCGCCGGCAAAGCTGGACGCGCCTTCGGCAAGCTGTCCCGCGCCGCCAGAAAGCGAGGCGGCGCCGTCGGAAACCTGGGCCGTCCCATCGGCAAGCCGCTCCACGCCGTCCGCGAGCTGCGTCATGCCATCCATCATTCCGGCAGTATCGAACGCCCCAGAAACGTCCATGGAGAACGGTGCGCCCGCGATGGTGAGGGAACTCATCGAGAAGTCGCTCGCATCGGCTTCAAAGGAGAGATCACCCTCCTTGCCCGGCATGACCATATAGGTGATCCGCTTGTTCTCGCCTTCGTCGGCGACGATGCCCGCGGCACCGGTGTCGATGTTCGACACCGCGGCCGCCGGCACCGAGAACGTCACCTGCAGCAGGTACTTGTCGAAATAGACGCTCTCCCCAACGGCAACATTCTTCCTCGTCTCGATATGCACGCCCACCCGTCCGTCCGTGCCCACCAAGTCCTGAGCAGATACGGCCTTGCCGTCAAGCGTGTAGGAAATCGTCACGTCCCAGGGAGCGTCCCCGCCTTGCTGCACTCCCTCATAATAGAACATGCCTTCGTCCACGAACATGCGCTGCGTGCCCTCTTCGCCCTCTATCTGATTGGTGTCGGTGAGGTTCGTGACGCTGTCGTAGGATCCCCCATCCTCCAGGAAACCGCCCTTCGTGACCGAGAATTGATTGACCACGTGAAGGCTCTCAACGGAGCCATCGGAAGACAGCACCCCATAAACGTTTTGGTCTTTGCGATAGTCGGCGGCATCGCTCTGTCCGGAAGACGTGGCCGACGAACCCGGCTCAGCGCCATAGGCGGCAACGGACATGCCAGCAGAGCCGCCCATGACAAGGGCAAGAGAAAGCACGACGTTGATAGCGCGGGAGTGAAATAGATGATTCATGCAGTGCTCCTTGCTCGAAAGACGTGGGTGATCCAAAGGGCCTTGACCGGCTTTGCTCATTGCCTGGCGGACGTCACGGAGCCCAGCCTTCTCCCGGAAACCTCGACAGGAGGCTCCAAGGCTTTTCCTCCTTCTCGCCAAAAGCTGACCTTGAACGACAGGGCGGGAATGATGCGGTCGCATGCCAGCAAGAGCGCCGGAAGAAGCGTGACGCTGGCCACGAATGCCACGACCGCGCCGCGCCCAAGAAGGATGCCGAGGGGTTGGACGATGGCGTTGGTGGAGGTGAACCCAAGCGTGAACCCCGCTCCAGCAAGCACGAGCGCCGACACAAGCATGGCCGGAATAGCTGCCGGAAGCGCGGCCCGCATGGCCTCAAGCTTGGGCTTGCTGCGGCGCTCGGCCAAATAGTGGTCGATCAGCAGGATGCCGTAGTCGATGGCCGAGCCCATCATCACAATGGACACGATCATATATCCCACATACGTCAGATCCGTGCCCATGAAATAGGGAATGCTCGCATTCGCAAAAATGGCAGCCTTGATGGTGACGAGGCTGATGACGGCAACGGGAATCGATCTGAACACCAAAAGGAGCACGACAAACAGCCCACCTATCGTAAGAAGGTCCACCCGCTCGTTGTCGGCCGTCACGGTTTCCTTCATGTCGTAGAGATTCGCGCTTTCGCCCACAAGGTAGGTCTGGCCTTCCCCATATGTCTGATCAGCCAAAGAACGCACCTGCTCCACCAAGGCGAACGAGGCCTCGCCTTCGCTTGGCAGGGAGACGACGGCGATGATGCGAGCATAGTCCGACGAATAGAAGGCATCGGCCTGGGCACCCAGAAACTCGGGAGGGATCGCAGTGCCAACCGTGGCCGCATACGACTGGACGCTCGTCACGCCGTCCATCGATGCGATCCCGTCTGACAGCACCCGCTCGGCACCGGGGTCTCCCCGCGGCACCATGAGGACAAGCGACCTGTTGCCGTCGAACGTCGCGTGTATCTTTTCTTGGTCCACGGCAATCGGCGAACCCGGATCGGGGTCCCCATTGCCATAGATGAAGCTGTTTGACTGCTGCGCCAGAAAGCTGGGAACGATGAGAGCCACCATGACGATGAGCAGTGGCAACCGCGCAGCCACAAGGACCTTCCCCGTACCCTTGAACGAAGGGAGAAACGAGCGGTGTCGCGTCCTGTCGAGCGCTTTGCCACATGTCACAATGAGGGCCGGCAACAGCGTGATCACCACCAGATAGCTCACCACCACGCCTCGGACCAGCGCCCAACCCATGTTGGGACCAATCTGGAAGTTCATGGACAGGAGCGCGGCAAACGCGAAGATGCCGACAAGCGCGCTTGCGAAAATGGATTTCGACGAGCTTACGAGCGCTTGTTTCACCGCAGCGGCGACGTCGTTCGTCCTGTCATGGGCTGCCGTATACGCAGACGACAGGAACACGGCATAGTCGAGCGCCACGGCAAGCTGAAGCAGGGGGGGCAACGGCAAGCGTGACAAAGCTGATCTGCCCCATGAAACCCGAAACGCCCAAGTTGATGACGATGGAAACGCCCAAACAAGCGAAATAGAGCAGCGGCTCAATCCAGCTGCGCGTCGAAAGCAGCAAGACTATGACGATGAACGGAACAAGCAGCATCATGGCATGGGAGCTTTCAGTGAGCGCCATCTGTTGGGAATTAGCCTGTTCGACAGCCTGTCCCGTCAAAGCGCCGCCATCGCCCACAACCGAGCGCATACTCTCACAGGCCTTCTGCTCCTCACCCTCTTTGACGGTGACCGTATAGAGAGCCTTGCCATCTTTATAGTAGCTTTCAACCAGACTGGAGTCGAGCGAGGATACGGGAACGCGGACATCCGCCACATCGTCAAGCCACATGACGTCAGACACGCCGTCTATGGCGAGCAGCTGCTCTTTGATGGCGATGCCTTCCGTCACCGTCTCAGCGGGAGCCATGACGGACGCGCTGGGAAGCGCCTCTCCAAAGCTTGTTTCCAGGATGCCGAGGCCCTGCGTTGAATTCGCCTCCGACGGCAGATAGTCCGCCATGTTGTAGTTGACAGAGAGTGCAAGTGCCCCGATGCCGAACAGCGCGAACAGTGCGATATAGACCGCAATGACGGCTTTCCTGAATCTGATGACACGTTCGGCTATCCAGCCCATGCTCTTCCCGTCTCTTCTTTCTCGCATTATCGAACAGCATGTTGTATAGTAATTCTCGGTTCTACTCCCATCAACCAACATCATCGGACGCAGTGTTGGATTGTGAAGGGGAAGCCACCACCATGAAAAAGCAGCCTCAGATCACCGAGCTTACCCGGAAGCGGCTGAAAGATGCCTTCTGGAGCCTGTACACGGAGCTTCCCATCGAAAAGATATCCGTGCGTGAGATAGCGGGGCGCGCTGGCTACAACCGTGGCACGTTCTACGAGTATTTCGACGATGTCTACGATCTCCTGGATCAAATCGAAGAGGAAATCATTGGCGCGCTTTCTCCTTTGGTGGAACAGCCCACCGTCATAGATGCCGGATCGCTCTCACATAGGATGGAGGGCATCGTTTCAACTGTTCGCGGCTATGAGACCTACGCCGCAACGCTTCTTGGAGAAAACGGGGACCCCGCATTCGCGCATAGGGTGAAGGAGCTGCTCGCCCCCTTGGTAGAGCAGACGCTGCTTGCGGAAAACCCCGCAACGGGCCGTGAGCGGGAACTGCTGCGCGAGTTCCACCTTTCCGGAATACTTGCCATCATAGGGTCCTGGCTCTCCCATCCCGGGACCATGACGATCGAAGGCTTCACGCTCTTCTTCATGCAGGCCATCGTCTGGCCAAGCTCGCAGGCCGTCCCAAAAAGGCAGTCTCCGGCCAACGCGGAAATACAGGATCCTGCGGGCCAGCCGACAGGCTGAGCACCGATGCCGCTCCCGCATCCCTGCCTAGAGCACGTCCTCGACAAACCCCACTCGGAAGTTCCTGAACACGGCCTCGCCTTCCTCCTGGGTGGCATCCAGATCCACGTCGGCCATGATGCCGAAGTCGTGATCGCCGTCGGAGTCGCTGAATATCTGATGCACATGCCATACATGATCGGCCTTCTCGTCAGCATCGTCGATGGCAAGATAGGACATGGACCGCGCGTCGGCGTCCGTGAGGATGCTCTCATGCGTGTCATAGAAGGCATCGAGCGCACGTTGCCAGCGCACCTCGCCACAACCCCAGTCCTGGTCAAGCTTGCCCAGCTCCCCCGCCTTCCCGAGCGAGGCGAGGCGCACGCGTCGAAAGAGGGCATTGCGCACCAGCACGGTGAGACCGCGGCGGTCACGCACCACGTCGTCGGATGGCCGCGGCAAAGCGACCTCCAGAACCGAGCCGGCGCTCTCCCACTCGTCCATGAGGCTCGAGTCCACCGATCGGACGACGAAGCCGAGCCATGCGATGATATCCTTCAGCCTCTCGTCGCGCTTGTCGGCCGGTATCGTGCGATCAAGCACGCGGTACGCATCGGAAAGATAGCGCAGCAACGTTCCCTCGGAACGCGCGATCTTGTAGCGGCCCACGTACTCCTTGAAGTCAGACGCCGTCTCCAGCATGTCGCGCAGCACGGACTTGGGCGCCAGCTCGAAGTCGCGCGCCCAAGGCACCTCCTGGCAGTAGCGATCGTATGCCGCGCCCAGCAGATCCTCGAGCGGCTTGGGATAGGTGATGTCGGCTATCCGCTCCAGGCGCTCCTCGTACTCGACGCCGTCGGCTTTCATGTCAGCCATGGCGCGGTCCCTCGCCTGGCGCTCCTGAGCACGCAGCACCTGTCGCGGGTTCTCGAGCGTGGCCTCGGCCATGGAGATCGCGTCAAGGGCATAGGTTTCGCTTTCCGGATCAAGAAGCTCCAGCGCCGCCAAGAGAAACGGAGAGAGCGGCTGATCGAGGGCGAAGTCCTCAGGCAAGTCGACGGTGGTCACATAGGTGACCGCGTCCCCTTCGTCCTCCACGCGCTCGATGACGTCCGCGGCAATCAGCGTGTCGAATATCTCATCAGCGCGCAGAGCCAGTGCGGTTTTCTCCTCGGGCGTCTGGGCGGAATCCTCGACGAGGCGGCGCACCCGGCCGTACGCGTCGCCTCCCTGCACGACTTCGGACAGCACCAGGGAGTGGGTGATGCGCAGGCGCGGCTTGAGCGTTTCCGGCACGGCGTCGATGAGCCGCTCGAACGTTTGCCTGTTCCAGGTCACAAAGCCCTCAGGTGCGTGCTTCTTCTTGATCTTGCGGATTTTCTTCGGGTCATCCCCGGCCTTGGCAAGCAGGCGGGCGTTCTCGATGTCATGCTCGGGCGCCTCGGCTATCACCATCCCCTCGGTGTCGAACCCCGAACGCCCGGCACGTCCGACGATCTGGTGGAACTCCCGGGCGCGCAAGCGCCGCATGCGATGGCCGTCGAATTTGGTCAACGCCGTCAGCACCACCGTGTGAATAGGGACGTTGATGCCCACGCCGAGCGTGTCCGTGCCGCATATCACGGGTAGCAGTCCCCGCTGTGCGAGTTTCTCCACCAGCAGGCGATAGCGCGGCAGCATGCCCGCATGGTGCACGCCCACCCCGGCGGACAGCAGCCGCTTGAGCGTCTTCCCGAAGGCCGTGGTGAAACGCGTGCCCTTGACGGCCTCCTTCACGAGTTCGCGCTGCTCCTTGGTGGCCACGCCATAGCTCGAGAGCGACTGCGCGGTGGCAAGCGCCGCATCCTGCGAAAAATGCACGAGATACAGAGGCGCTTCCCCTTTCCGCAACGCCAGCTCCACCGTGCCCTCCAAGGACGTCTCCACGTATTCGTAGGCGAGCGGCACGGGACGGGGCGCGTCGACGATGCAATCGACCTCGGTGCCCGTGCGCTCCTTGAGCGATTCGGCGATCGCGCTCACATCGCCCAGCGTCGCGCTCATGAGCAGGAATTGCGTCTTGGGCAGCGTGAGCAGGGGAACCTGCCATGCCCAGCCGCGGTCCGCGTCGCCGTAGTAATGGAATTCGTCCATGACGACGCAGCCCACGTCGGCGTGCTCGCCTTCGCGCAGTGCCTGGTTGGCGAGGATCTCGGCTGTGCAGCAGATGACCGGAGCCTCCGCGTTGATGTGCGCGTCCCCGGTGATCATGCCCACGTTCTCGCGCCCGAGGACATCGACCAAATCGAAAAACTTCTCGCTGACGAGCGCCTTGATGGGAGCGGTGTAATACGCTCGGCGGCCGGAAGCGAGCGCCATGAAGTGCAGACCCAGCGCCACGAGTGACTTTCCCGACCCCGTCGGCGTGCCCAAGATCACGTGATTGCCCACCATGAGGTCCATGAGGGCCTCTTCCTGATGCGGCCAGAGCTCGATCTCGCGCGACGCGACCCACTCAAGGAAGCGATCGAGCGCTTCGTCGGCGGAAAGCCAAGGCTCCGGAGCCGCTTCCCCCTCCTCCGGCTCCCACCAGCTCGGTGCGAGCCGCCCGAGCGAGCCGACAAGGGTGGGCCTTTTCTCGGAAAGAGCGTCGGGCAGCTCCAGGGATATTTCCGTCGCGCGTTCCATCATGCAGGATGACCTCCAGAATCGTGTCTGTCGCGCACTCCGCCCGCACATGACACCCAGAGGTTCGCAGCAGCAAGGACGCATGCCCCAGTCTAGGGGAACAGGCAACAAGATACCATGCCCCTGCGTCGTCATCGCGGAATCGGCAGGTTCGCCCTCCAAATGTCCACCGGCCATCCCACCTTGGCATCAGGGGCCTTGGCCGCATACGAACAGGGAAAGAAGGACCCTGGCTGGACGGGCATGGCAAAGATGCATCCGCAAGACATGGGGAGCGCAAAAGACACCATGCTGCTTGTGTCTAGCCGGGCCGTTTCATATCTTGGGACAATCACCGTCTGCGCTGATGGAACAGGGTCCTCATCTGGCGTGACGTGCGCTGCCAAGGACGCTTCCTCCTCGGCGTGCGCATTCCAGATTTCAAAGCCTGCCGGCGGCTCTGTACCACCTGAACTCAATGGAGACTGCGCGATGATCGCTCCACGCCTTGCAAGGAGGGATTTCCAGCGGGCCCGCCCCATTATGTTACCCTTATCCCAGACCTTCTCGGCCGCTGAAGGCGCTTATGCTGAAAAGCATCGCATGGGGAAAGCGGACGGCAGGGGAAAAGACATGGGTTTCCACCAGATTGGCGGCCGATCATGACCAAAGGCACGATGACGAGAAAAGAATTCGAGACCGAAAGTGGCATCATCCGCTACTGGACGTGCAAGCCTCTCCCGGAAGGGACTCCCTGGCTCGTCTTCCTGCCGGGCCTCACCGCCGACCACCGTCTGTTCGACGATCAGATGGGATATTTCGGTGGCAGGGCGAACTGTCTGGTCTGGGATCCTCCGGCGCATGGCGCATCACGCCCCTTCCTCCTCGACTTCTCGATGGACGACCTGGCAAAGATGCTTCGGGGCATCATGGATGCCGAGGAAATCGAGCGGCCTATCCTTGTCGGCCAGTCGATGGGCGGGTATGTGTCACAGGCGTATATGGACCTCTACCCCGGTTCTGCGGCCGGTTTCGTCTCGATAGACTCGGCCCCGCTCAAACGCCGGTACATGAAGAGCTGGGAGATATGGGCGCTACGGCATACGCTGCTCGTATACCTGAGCATCCCTTGGAAACTGCTTATCTCATGGGGTTCGAAAGGGACGGCGAAAACAGATCGGGGGCGTGCCCTCATGGCCGAGATGATGCGATCGTATGACAAGAGGGAATATGTCGACCTCGCCGCGCACGGCTACCGCATCCTGGCCGATGCCGTCGCGGCCGATCGCGCCTACCACATCGACTGCCCCGCGCTGCTGCTCTGCGGCACCCACGATACCGCGGGATCGGTGAGGAGCTACAACGAACGATGGGCGGCAGCCGAAGGCCTTCCCCTTGTCTGGATCGAAGGAGCAGGCCATAATTCCAACACGGACGCCCCCGATTTCGTGAATCGCACCATCGAAGGGTTCATGTCGAAGCTCCACGTATAAGGGGATGCGAGCATTGCCTCCGTTACCTGCTGCGTTAGAGGCGATCGTCACGGACTCCCTGGGTCGCGGGTGTTGGCGCAAGGCGAAAGGCGAAAGGCCGAGGGGCTGCCGAGAGGAAATGGCGCCCACCTTCAAAGAGCGGGCACGCAAGCTGAATCCTGCCGCACCGCTTTCCTCGATGCCGCCGAAGCGCCATTGACGCAAAACAGGAAACGATCCCGCTGCATTCCCGCCAGCGACAAACCCCTTCAACCAGCCTGCGAGGCTGAAAGGCATGGTCCGCGGCCGTGATACGCCATACTTAAAAGTCAGTTCAGGACATGATGAAATCCATGCATCAGAATTTTTGCGATCGCATGTAATCGATGAAATCCTGCTTGCTATGAATGTCCATCTTGGCATAGATGTTTTTCACATAGCTGCGCACGGTGTTGTCAGAGAGGAAGAGCGTGGCCGCGATGTAGGTAGTGCTCCTTCCCTGCGAAAGGAGGACAGATATCTCAGCCTCTCTCTGGGTGAGGTGAAACTTTGCCTTCAAATAGGTGACGATCACCTGTTGCTTCTCTTCCTCGACCGCAGCTTCATCCAGCATGCGCGCCGAATTTTTCTCAATCGTCTCAGCGCGCTTTGTCCCTCTGGGCTCAAGATCCGAGAACAGGGGACGGATGCGGGGAATATCGTCGGTGAGCAAAAAACCCATGCTTGTGGCCAGAAGGCAGATCATGATAGCCACCAGCACCGTTGCGCCGATGGACTGCGAAGGGCCCAGGCTTAGCATGGTGAGCCGCCCGGTCTCTCGAAAGAACAGATGCAGAAACCAGAAGGCTCCCAAGATGATGTATGAGGGCAGCTTGCGGTGACGAGCGAAATCATAGGAGAGAAACCAGAGAAAGGCGACCTGGAAGAGATTGGTGATCGCGATGAGCGTCGCACCAAGCGATATGGCGAAATCATCGAACGTCGCCAACAGAATGACGCCCAGGGACAACGCGAACAATTGCGTTTGCCACAACATGGAGAACCGAAGTCCCCTTTGCTCGATAAGCACGTGTCGGATGAGGAACAGGCAGGCGGCGATCACTCCCAGAAATTGGACGATCTGAAAGACGGGCGGCAATTCGATCGATGACCCATAGGGGAACCCTCTCGAAGCGCCAAGGACGAAACTGAACAAGGCAATGCCAAAGGCGAGGCGTATCCATGTCGAGCGGGGCTCTTTTCCGTAGAGATCATCTGCCTGCGGAGTGTGAGACGAGCCACGGACAGCGTCGCGGGCGTTCAGGTTCTTGGTTGCCCGGTCATACATGATGAGCGCCGTCACGGGAAGCAACATGCTGATAAAATACGCGATGTATTCAGGGACGAAAGCGATGGCTATCCCTATGAGAGCCGAGAATGCCATGGAAAGAAACGTGTATAGAACCGCTTCCCGCATACCGAGTCTGACATAGAGATTGATGCATTGCCCACCGCCCCAGGCGAGCCCGGCTCCTGCAAATATGCTCGCCAGCAAGGTGAGGTTCATATTCGGTTCCGTGGATTGCAGGAAAAGCATGAAGCTGGCAACCGTCATCAGTCCTATTGATATCTGCCCAAGATACTGCTGCGCTTTGGGAGAGAAGCCCCGATACAGCGCTATGGCGCAAGCGATGACGATGAAGGCGCACCGGGAAAAATTGATGGCAATGGTGGTGGTGCCGCCGTCGACATGGATGTATCGCGCATAGAGAATGCATTGGATCCATATGAGGATGACGCCCGTGCAGAGAAAGCTGGGAGAAAAGGGGAAATCAAGATTCAAGCATTGAACCAAGGACGTGCGGCGCGTCGCGTTCTCAGCCTCTCTGTCGGACATGCACCGAAACACCCCTTTAAACGTTTTCCTTCTTGGCATTCTACTATAGGCACGGGGTCTTTGGTACAACGTAGTCTTTATTTGCCTGTTCGGAAAACCTCTTGCCGTTTCCATCGACGCAATACCCCCAATTTTGCGGGGTCAGGATTCCTCGGTTTAGGGATGTGCGGACCCCCCTCTCGCCGCTATGTTCATAGTCGACAGCGGTTATGGTAACCGTGGAATGGAGGGAAAAGAAAATGAGTAATTCAAGCATCAAGGACAAGGGTCCATCGCCATCTCGCCGGACCTTCGTCAAATCGGCCGGCGTCGCTCTGGCAAGCGCGGCAGCGTTCGGCCTGGCGTCATGTGCTCCCAAAAGCTCAAGCGCCGGCAGCGAATCTGCGGCCAAGGGTGCTGACACCGCGTGGGATGAAGAGTACGACGTCGTGGTGATCGGCGCCGGTGTCGCGGGCATGGCCTCTGCCATCACGGTGGCGCTCGAGGGATCGGGGAAGACATGCCTGCTTGCCGAAAAGGGCGATACCGGCCCCAATGGCAATAGCCCCTATTGCAAGGGAACCATTGTGTGGGCGCAGGACTCGGAAGCTTTCTATCAATACATGAAGGAAATGGCGGGCGAACACACCACGACTCCCGATGACGTGCTGAAAGCCTATGCCGAGGGCGCGGTCGAAAACTACTCCTGGATCTTTGATACTCTGGGTGGCGTGAAAGAGGAGGCTTCCATCATCGACCCCGTCGCGCCTGGCGAGCTGGGCAACACTCCCGAGTGGCCCGAACTTGAACACTGCTATTCCCTTGGCAAGTTCACTATCGGCGTAGCGAAGGACGTCAAGATCGAAGGCGCAAAGCATATCACCGAACTTCTGAAAAGCGCTGTTGACGAACATTCCGACATCATCACCTATCGTGTTGGCGCAGCTCTGACCGAGCTGATCCAGGACCAGGAAAGCAAGCGTGTTCTGGGTGCGGTCATCGGCAAGAAGAACATCAAGGCGAATCTTGGCGTCATCATGTGCACCGGCGGATTCGAGAGCGACCCGACCATGATGGAAAATTTCATTGGCCAGGGCGCCGCCCGTCCTGCCGCCGGCATCTCGAACACCGGCGATGGGCATCGTGCCTGCATGAAGATCGGCGCCGACTTCTGGCACATGGACCATTGTGCGGGATTCTGGATGTCCGGCCGTGACCTGGCGAACACGAAATACACCAACAATCAAATCATCAGCCCGACTCCCAAGCAATATGGAATCACGGTGGCGGTCAACGGGCGCCGTTATTACATGGATTGGGACAGCTATTCCAATAAGAGCGACGGCATTGCATGGAACAGCGATCCTTCAATAAATGTCGGATCCCGCCATGGGCACATGCAGATTGGCGGCGAGTGGCCTCATCTGAACCAACCCTCCAAGGCATGGTTTATATTTGATCAGGACGGCCTCGAGGCGGGAGCGGTTCCGGAATCAAGCGACCCTGTCGCCGACAAATATGTATACAAGGCCGACACCATCGCGGAGTTGGCGGCGTTGACGGGCATGCCGGCAGATGAGCTCACCACCACCGTGGACCAATGGAACGAGTGCTGCGAGAAGGGCAATGACATCTTTTTCCATCGCCCGGCAAAGTACATGGAGCCGGTGGCAAAGGCGCCATTCTACGCTCAGATGTGCATCCCTGCATTCCTGAACACCGATGGCGGACCGGTCCGCAGCAGCAAGGGCGAGATCATGGATCCCGACGGCAATCCAATTCCGGGCCTGTATTCCTCAGGTGAATTCGGATCCATATGGAGCGGCGTTTACCAGGGAGGCGGCAATGTTGCCGAGTGCATGATATTCGGGCGCATCTCCGCACGCAGCGCCTTGAACGAGGCATAGAGGAAACCTAAACCACCTCCAAAGGCCGAATGCCGAACAATAAGGTCAAAATGGCATGGATGGGTCGGCACCGGAACTCTTCCGGTGCCGACCCATTCGGTTTTTTCCGAACCCCCGAGGGCCGGCCGGCCCTACCGGCAAGCCAACGCTTCTTCGGCAGCGCTCAACACATGCGTGTCGACGGAGTTGTCGAAGAAATCGGACCAGGGGTCGATGTGGGCCGCCACGCGTGCCGATACGGTCGCCGGTGTGAAGTCGCTGGTGACAAGCGTCTCGGTAAGTTCATCCCAATCGAGTGGGACCGCGCATGAAGGCCCGGGACGGTTGCGCGTCGAATAGGGAGCCACCGCACTCGCCCCTTCGGAATTGCGCAGATAATCGATGAAGACACGGCCCCCTCGGACGTTTTTTGCCATCTTGCTGGTAAACGTGTCCGGATAGCTATCTGCGACACGCTCGGCAAAGCATCGGGCCAGTGCGCGAACCCGTGGAAACTCCCAACCCGGACTCACGGGAACGACGACGTGGAACCCCTTCCCGCCAGTGAACTTGAGATAAGGGGGAAAACCGAGCCCCTCGAGCTGGTCGGCTATAGAAAGGGTGGCCGCACGGAGCTGGAGCCAGGTGACGCCCGGGCCGGGGTCAAGGTCGAAGACCATCTGGTCGGGACGCGTGAGGTCGTCTACACGGGAAAGCCACGTATGGGCTTCCACCGCCCCGATCTGAGCAAGCGCCACGACCCCCTCCCTCGAATCGACCATCAACCATTCCTTCTCATCACCATCACCGAGCACATGAGTATGGGATTCTATGGCCCGCGGTATCCCAAAACCAGGATGCCGCTGATAGAAACAGTCCGACCCCTCTCCCTCCGGACATCGTATGAGCGTGAGCGGACGCTCTCCTACGAACGGCAGCATGGCATCGGCAACCTCGTCGTAGTAGATGGCGAGGTCTCTTTTGGTAAAATCAGAAGCAGGAAAAAGAGGTTTTTCGGGAGTGGTCAAGGATATGCCGCCTATTTCGACCGCGGCCGCCTTCTCCCGATCATCGGATTTTGCGCGAGCACCCGCCTTCGACGAGCGTCTCACCTTGCGTTTTTCTTCAGACCCGTCACGAGACATCGCATTCGCCCACCTTCCGCCATCGCATGGTGCCCACCGCTTCCTGACAAAGACGCGAAAAAACGGTCATTGCGCAGCGTACCTCCCATGAGGCCGTCTGGGACGATTGTTGACGAGCGGTTGTCGATCCGTTGAGACTGTTCCTCTTTGACCGATTACACTGGGCGCTTCACTGGAGACGAAAAGGGGTGAATGCCATGAAAAGGGCAATCATGGGATGGACGGCGGCTTTCAGCATGACGCTGCTCCTATCGACCGGCTGCGTCCACGAAGGGTCTCCCAACCCAGGTTCGACCGAGGCACCCCCATCTGCTGACGTGCCCTCACCCCCGTCATCGGGCACAGCCCTCTACCGTCCCACAGGCACGCCGGAAGCGCTGGCCTCTGGCTTGGACGCTCCTTGGTCGATCCTGCGGTTGGATGATGGGTCGACCCTCATAAGCCAACGGGACACGGGATCGATCATCGAACTCGACGTCGACGGATCGATGCGGGAGGCAGGCACCGTCTCCGGAGTGGTGCCCGGCGGCGAGGGAGGACTTCTCGGCATCGCCGTCGACCCGGAAACTCCCGATGTGCTCTACGCGTATTTCACCGCAGCAACCGACAATCGGGTTGTGAGGATGTCCCTTCTGGGAGAAAGGGGAGCTCGGACACTCGGGGAAGCCGAGCCCCTCCTAACCGGTATCCCCAAGGCGTCTATCCACAACGGGGGACGCATCGCCTTCGGTCCCGACGGGGCTCTGTACATCACCGCCGGAGATGCGGGCGCCGCAGGAAACGCGCAAAACCCCGATTCGTTGGGTGGAAAGATCCTGCGCATCAACGCCGATGGATCGATACCCGCCAACAATCCCATCCCCGGTTCTGCCGTGTACACTCTCGGACACCGTAATCCTCAAGGAATTGCCTGGACTTCCGATGGGCGCATGTGGGCAAGCGAGTTCGGACAGAACACCTGGGACGAGCTCAACCTCATCCAGGCAGGCGCCAACTATGGCTGGCCGCAGACCGAGGGCATTGCAGGGGATAGCCGCTTTCAGGATCCCCTCGCCCAGTGGACGACCGCCGAGGCGAGTCCCAGCGGACTGGTTGCCATTGGAAACACGCTGTTCATGGCATCTCTGCGAGGAGAATGCATCTGGACCATCGACGTGGATCGGCAGGAAGCCGTGACCGAGGCATGGCTGAGCGGCAAATACGGCCGCATTCGCGACGTCGCTGCCGGGCCCAGCGGATCTCTCTGGTTCATCACCAACAACACCGACGGGCGAGGCACCCCCACCGCTCAGGGAGACACGCTCTATTCGATTGGCCTCAGCCCTGTGGAATGACCATCCGACCAGCACAATGGATTTGAATCATGAGAGATTGGGAGGGACGTCTCCGTTCTCTGCCGTGTGGTTTTTCGCGTAATAGTTTTCAGCGGCGAATTTAAACTGTCTGACCCAGGCTCGTGTCGCCGCTTTCCCGATCTGCTTGTCCGCTCCAATCATGTCAAACGCATGATAACAGCCCTGAAACACGTCCACGCCGGCAGGGACGCCCGCTTGTTTGAGCTCTTCGACATAGGCAACCGTCTCATCCCGGAAGGGTTCGATGTCGCCGACGAAAGTGTAGGTTGGTGGAAGACCGGAATAATCCTTCAACCGTGCCGGTGCAGCATAGGGCGGAACCTGGTCAGTGCCATACAGGTCTCGGAGATACATCTTCCAGCATATCCTGTTCGAATGGGAATCCCACATCGGAGCATTGTTGTCCACCGCCGATGGCGTGTTCATGCGGTCGTCGAGCATCGGATACAGCGGCATTTGAAACGCAATCGCCACTTCACCCTTGTCTCGCGCATAGGCAGTGAGACATGCCGTCAACCCGCCTCCGGCGCTCTCGCCCGCGACGAATATCTGATCTGCATTGACCCCCAGTTCGGCAGCATGCTCTTTCAGCCATAGCAAGGCGGTGTAGGCGTCCTCGAGCGCAGCCGGATAAGGGGCTTGCACCGACAGGCGGTAATCGGGTATGACGATTACCGCCGGTGCGGCGCCCATTATCTCCCGTGCGTAATGCAATTCCTGTTCAGGCCGACCGAACGCATAGCCACCGCCGTGCAGCCAGAGCACCCCGGTCACCGCCTCGGCCTCATCCGCCGGACGGCAGACGACGATGCGAAGCAGTCCGCCGTCTTGACGCGGTATGAATCTTTCCTCGGCGTTCATGTCGGAGGGAAACTTCCAGTGGAGAAACTTGCGCAGCAAGGTGTTGGCAAAAACGAATGACTTCTCGTTTCTGAACCGCAGCATGGCGCGGATCAGGATTCCCCTGACTCTCAGTTCCTTGTTGATCATGCCAATCGTCACCCGCACGAACGACCACCCTCACAGGGAGTACGGCAGAGGCTAGCATCGCGGCAGAGAACGTGCATCTTCAAATTCCATTTCTTGGGCATTGGCTCGACATGGTGCGCCTGCCCGACGTCTTTTCTCTTCAGACTGCCTATGACGCTTGAGGGGCGAAACCCAATGCGGCGAGGCCGGTCAAGGTTCCTTTGAACTCAAGGTTCAACTCAGGCACCTTCAGAAAATCCTTGGGCAACATGATCGAGCTTCGTTTTTTGAAACGTATCGTGGTGTCCAGCTCAAGCACCTCCGCCACGAACTGAGAGCAGAAGCGATGGTGCTCCCTTCGAAAGAACGGCAGATGAATCATACCGCATGCAAGTCCTATCAAATTGAATTTCCATTTCCCGGAATTCACCCGATAGTTATCGACATGATCATACATGAATCGATATATGCCTTCGGGAACGGGAAGGGAATAGAGGGTGCAGGGTATTTCTTTCTTCTTCCTCTTGCATATTCTAGCAGGCGTTTCTATGCGAAACCCCTTCATGGTGAAGCTGAAAAAGGTGTCGAATGACGGTTCGAATCCTATGGATGCATGCGAGTAGTACCCGCGGGAAAACCCCGATACCGCCTTCGAAAGCGTATCCGTGTACCGGGTCAAAAGTATGTAGATTCGATAGTCGGCTTCCCCGCGCGGTTCTTCCTGAACCGCCTTCGTGCACCCTGGCACCGATTGAATGGAATCTTTGATTTTACGTACCATCGGCGGTTCTTTCTGTGAGTGGAAGACGCATCCTACGCACCAGCACATGAAACGGGGAGGGAACAGAAAGGGAGGGACCCCGTGTCGATGGACAAGAGAAAGCCGTTCCTCATTCGGCATCATCTCCATATTACACGATGAATTCCATTTTAACGGCAGTCCGGGGAAAAACACCTCTGGGCAACCAACACCATACATCGAGCGCACAATCGCCCGATCTTCTCCAAAACCCTTCATCTGGCTGCCGCCGTATCCGTGATTCGCCAACCGGCCGACGCCTTCCCCTCTGTCGGAAGCAAAAAAGGACAAAAATTTCGTTTGGGAACCCGTCTTGGAACCAAAATCCATTCACGCACGAGACCTCTTTTGGAAAGCCAGCACAAACCCGCAGTTCAAAGGCGTTCATGAAAATGGAGGCCGCTCTCCTATGCCGATACGGCCCCCGCGCCTCTGTCAAAACGTGGAAACTGGAGGCGGATTCGCCTTCAAAACGCAAATTCTGTCCACTTTTGAAAACGGGGAAGGGGAAGGGGAAGGGGAAGGGAAAGGCACGCCTTCTGTAGGAAACGTCCTGTGAGGCTGTTCCGTCTCGCGTGCGCGTCGGAAGACCCCGCCACGAGAAAACGCCCAACAGCAGGCGCGGCCCCTTCCGCGTCCTCCCGTCGGCCTTGCTTCAGTTGTGCCGCCCGATGAGCGACTTCGCCGCCGCAAACGCGTCCCGCAAGGAAGCCGGATCGGAATAATCGGCAATCCGCACTTCAAAGCCCTCGCCGATCAGCGCCTTGCCTTCGCTTTCGTCTCGCGCCAGGACGACCGTGTCCCTTTTGTCCACCTAGGTGCCCAGATAGGCCAGCGCACGCTTTCCGAGCTCGCCCGCTGATCCCGTCATAAGATGCTTCATGGCCGGTCACGCCCCCCTTCTCCATTGGCCGATCTTCCTGCCTTCTTATTGATGCTTTCTCTATCGCCCGGCGAAGCTAGGGGTTCGGAAGAAGAGGCAAACGCCAAGCGAAGATCATCCGGTACGAGCAACTCCAGCCGAGAGGAATTCCATTCGCCAGGGAAGTCGCGACGAGCAGGGCAATGGACCGTCATGCTGGAAATCTCGGATGTCCGTCATGCCCCATTACAGTAGAAATCAGCCCGTATCGAGCGTAGCCAGGGGCTTGGCGGCCCCGGCTGGTCAACAGCCCAGCCAGCTTTTGATCTAGTATGGCTATGGCCCGTTGGGCCGCTGGCCGGCCGCC
>JAEWQO010000057.1 GCA_023460315.1 Actinomycetes bacterium | reverse complement strand
CAGAAATATCTGGAGCTCCATTTTTAGATATTTGGTTTGGCATGAACTCATGACTTAGACCATCGTAGAGGTGGTAAGTAATATTAGTATGATCCTTTAGTGTCGTTTCCCAAAGCTTGTAGTCTTTGTCCGGATAGACTTGGAAATCAGCACTGCCTTGCAGAATAAGCATAGGGACTTTTAAATTCTTCACAAGAGCAAGGTTATCAATAGAGCTGATACTTTTCCAGTAGTTAGTGGGCATACCCATAATAAAATTAGTACCGACGTCATCTAAAGACGTTATTTTTGTGACTTCAGCTTCAAATTGCGCAAGTAGATCGTTTTTTTGCTGTTCGGTAAGTGAGGGTTCTGCATCAAGTGCTGCTTTGCTCTGATCAAGAATGATATCATGTAGTGGGCGTAAGGAACCAGCCATTGAGATGAAGCCTTTTATTTGAGGATTATCGGAAGTTATTTTAGGTGCAAACATTCCGCCGAGACTATGACCGAGCAAATAGATTCGGTTTGGATCTATCCTTCTGTCATTGCAGAGCATTTTCACAGCGGCTGCTGCGTCATCCAATAATTCATATTCAATTGTGTCTCCGCCATCAGCCGGATATTGATATGTACACTTATTATATCGTAATGTTGCTACACCTTGTTCGGCAAGACCATGAGCAATATCTTCAAATGGGCGATTTGGCGTAGTGCCGACTGACTCATTCATGTCTGAAGCTCCGGAGCCCTGTATCATTATGAGAACAGGAGGGTTCTGCATATCTTTTGGAAGGGTAAGCATACCAGGCAATTTCTTTTCTCCGACAGTTACCTGGAATTCTTCCCATCTGTCCGAAGTCTGAGGCGTTGGGGGATCTTTCGGAACAAAATTAGTCCAAATACCATCAGGTTTGCCCATAGCGTTGTAACTAATAGTTACATTAATATTGTAAAGGGTACATTCGATTTTATCGGTCACTACATGCAGGCCGTTCTGCTGAGTATATGTGCAACTAATAGATTTACCAGGTTTACCAGTCATTGATACTATCGTATCCCAACCTTGCTTCAGTATATCGATGGTAATTTTCTTCTGTAATTGTTTTGTAGAATCTTTATAAAAGACATCGAAATTGCCTTTTATAAACTGGGGACATAAACGACAGTACGTTTCTTTAATGCTGACTTATTTTCTAAAGCAGATGTTGTATTACCAGAGTTGCTTTTAGCCATGACAGTTATAGGACTACTGCAAATGCCGCTGCTTAAAAGCATTACGATCGTAAATGCTATGACTAATCTAAATTTCACTGTAGACGTTACCATAAAATTACTCCTTTGGTTTAATATAATTTGATTTTCGCTTTTTATATAGACATAGTGAATAAATAATTGGGAGAATTGCTATTAATAAAACGATAACCGTAATTATTATAATGAAAGGAATCCTAACGAATGAACATAATAACAAGATGAATCCCGCAATTATCCAAAGGTAACCGGATAACTTATGGGTTTTTCTCCAGCCATCTTCATCATGAAACAACCAGGGGAATTTCAATCCCACATTAGGGTTAACCCTATTTTTTGGAAGGTAATTACCGCTTAATATTAAAATAAGCCCACACATTATTGTAATTACAGCATTTATAGGGGTGTCTTTTCCGGCAGATTTGAAAATTGCAAGCGGCTGGATGATGACAACAGCAATGGGAATAATCCACTTTCCGATCCAAACCAATTGTTTTGCTGCTTTACCTTTTACAGCGGATTTTTCTGCTGAAACATTAACAATGATATGCAACAAAGTCATCAAGATTGGAAAAACAAATATTACAAATTCCTTCATGGCATACCCATTTGGATTACCTCTGGAATCATAATGGATAGCCACTGTTTCAGGCATCTTGTTATAATAAATTAATCCAAAAATGATAGGCACAAGGCAGAGCAGAGAGCCGATCCATAAGGAGCGGTCAATCTTTCTTTTCATTATCGTTTTCCTCCTTAAACTGAGATAACCAAAGCATTAATTCGTCAAAGATGGACAAATTGAGTTCATAATAAATAAAGTTTTTTATTTTTGTCTCAAATATTAAATCAGCCTTCTTCAATTGAGACAAGTGGTAGGATATGGTGGCATTTGTAAGGTTGAATTTAGATACAATGTCTCCGACTGACATTCTGCCGTTTTTCTTGAGCAGTATCAGAATATCCCGTCGAGCAGGATCGGAAAGAGCTTTAAATATATCGGGAAGACCCATAGCATCACCTCTGGTATTTAGAAAATCATCTAAATACATTATAGTGTTAGCGCCAGGATGTGTCAATAACTATTTAGAAAATCATCTAAATTACGTCATTTATAAGGCAGGTCTGTTTATATGCAAAGTTTTCGATATATAAAAATGGGATTATTAAGCTTTGACTCATTTTTAGACTCAAATGTGTATTTCTGATATGGTACCTAGAAATGGATATAACCTTGATTCAATTCTAACTCGAATTTCTTGGGAAATAGATGAAAGTGGAACGGTTTTGTAACTTTTACCGCAGTTTGGTTACTAATCATTAAGAAACGATAAAGGGGTGAAACATGGATCAGTTTGAAAAGCTTTATCTGGAATACTATGAAGATATCCGAATATTTCTTTTATGCCTTACCGGGTATCAGAAGGAGCTTGCGGATGAGCTGACGCAAGAAACTTTTTATCAGGCCATTCTTTCCTTCCATCGTTTTAGAGGGGATAGCGGGATCAAAACCTGGTTATGCCAGATTGCTAAAAATCTGTATCATAATTCCCTTCGTTCACAAAGGAAAGTGCAGGTACCATTTAACGAGGAGATATCCGAATCGGAAGCTTTGCATGGGGAAATGGAAAGTAATTTGGCAGAGAAGGAATTGCTTTTCTGCAGTGTTAAAATCATTAACGGGTTCGATAAAAAAACCCGCGATGTAATGATATGCCGTATTTTCTTTGACATACCCTATTGTAAAATCAGTAAAAAATATAACATCAGTGAAAGCTCGGCAAAGGTTATCTATATGCGGGGGAAACAAAAGCTGCAAAAAATTTTGAGGGAGGGCTATGGCTATGAAATATAATTGTGATATTGTTCGGGATCTGCTTCCTCTATATCAGGACGGTATTGCCAGCGATGCCAGTAAGCTAATGGTGAAAGAACACCTGGAGGAATGCCGGGATTGTACGGACTTTTTTCAGGAGATACAAAAAGAGCTGTCGGTGAATCAAAAGGATAAATACGAAGAAAAGAAAGCTTATATAAGTCTGGCAAAACGGATTCGGAGAACCAGGTGGTACTGGCGGCTGATTATTGGTATTCTCATAGGCAGTTTCGTTTGGGCTTCCCTGATGTATGCGGAAGGTTACCGGCTGAATCCGTTAAGTGCCGCCTATGCCGGTAATATTCTAACTAGGGAAAGACCTGTCCTTGATACAATAAAGATAGCAGACGACAAGATGATTTACCTATTTCGTGACGGTACTGACGGCGGATTATACCGGGAAGTTTATGTGACCTTCCGCTTTCCTTTCTGGAGGTATCAGTATATGACGCAGGATTATTATATCTATGAGGATACACCCCTGCAGATTCTTACCGGTAAAACCATCGCCAATTCCCTGGACAAATCCCTTTATATGATTTATGCCATTGCGGTAAATGATACGCATGTGGCTTCCGTTGAACTGGGAAGAGAAGGCAAGATGCAGAAAGAGCTTGTAAAACAGGGAATGGTTCATTTTGTGTGGGATGAGACCGGCGATTGGGATAGAACGGATAACTGGCCCGGAATAATCAACCGAAATGAACTTAAAAGTACCGCTTATGCAGCGGATGGCACTCCGTTATATATGCTCCAAAATATTGATGACAAATTGCGGTGGAAGAGTGTTGGATTCACCGATTAATCCCATCAGGACTTTATTAACAATAAAGAAGCGGTAGCCGTTGCGTTACAAAAAGTGTGACAGTTGCTATAATATAGGTAACAGGAAACATAGGGTTAAACCTATGTTTGCCCAGGATGTTAAGAAATGATTATCCTAGACTTGAACGGTACAGGATAATCATTTTCTGTTGTTCCTCTTTATCAAATGAACGACAAGAGTGATTAAAGCTATAACAAAGGTAGTAAATGCGATCATTAAATATAAAGCTTCTGCAATTGTTATAAGTAGCATCGGAAAGATAAAAAGTCGATGATATTTGGAACAAAATATATCCGGTAAATTTATAATAATTATGTACTGATGTACATAATGGTGGTACCATATTAAGTAACTACGAAGGAGAAGATAAGATGATTATATTTATATTAGCAGCTATCATAATAGCAATATTAATTTTTAAACAGCCTAACAATAAAAAGCTTTTCAGGGAATTCGGAATATCAGATAAGCAAGATATTCAATATAAAGTACTCCACAATAAAAATAAAAGAACTTGTGATACGATGGAAAGGGTTCATGTAAAACAAGAAGACATTGGGAAAATAAAAATTTTATTATGTGTTTGCTGGAAACAAACGGAGGAATATTATTCTGAGATTCTAAGAAAGGAAGGATTTGAAAATATTATTATTGCTCCTTATGGAGAAAATCTAATTGATTATTTTCTGAAAGAAAAGCCGGATGTTACGATTTTAAAAAGCAATATTATACCGTATGAAAATTCTAAAAATACATATGGTTTTAAAATGCTGTCATTTTTAAATCGTATAGACAGTACTGCAAAAATCATTATGATAGGGCTTGGAGGATTATTATCCGGCGGCGAAGAGGAGGAAGCTTATAATCTGGGTGCTGCTTGCTTTATTAAAGAGGCATCTCAAGTGTCCAGAAAGGATCTACCAGGAGCTATCAGAAAATTATTTGTTTTCGAGCATAAGGTGCAAGAAGACAAATTGGATAAAAATAATGTAAAAGAGGATGGCATTAAGAATAATGCAGCCGACAGTGCGGAAAAGATTGATTCAGACATAAACGTATTGATAAGTAAGTTATATCAATTTGCCTTTGAAACAAAAAATTTATCTCCTTCCGGTTTTGTGAAGGATTTTACAAAGTTCATTCTAAATGGAGGATTTTGGGATTCGGGTGATGTAATAAGACATTTCCTGGGAGAAAATAATGTGTATGAAACCTTTGCGTATAAGATTTTTGAAAATTATAGAGTCGGTGTATATGATAAAATCGAAATATCTAAGGAAGCTTGCAGCTATGCCATTAAGAATAATAATCCGTTAGAGGCATTAAGGTTTCTGCTATACGCTTTTTGGCTTAAAGATAATTTACAAGGAACCATACTATCAGGTAAAGCAATAATTCAATATTGTGAAAAGGAGAAAGCCGGCATACCCAAATGGTTTGTGCCATATGCGTATAAGGTGGGGGTTTTAATATTCATATATAGTCATATGACAAACAAAAACGATTATCAGGGAATGATATATGATTGTGCCGGTGTTATTAAAAAGTATGCCTATAATAATAAGTCCGTGTATTCATGGATAATGTTAATGGGGCTGGCATATGCAAATACGGATAAAGAGCAGGATTTTTATAAGAATATTA
>JAEWQO010000056.1 GCA_023460315.1 Actinomycetes bacterium | reverse complement strand
TCCCTGCATCGGGGGGCCGCGAGCGCCGGCCGCTGGCGGGCTCGCGCGGCCGACCGATGGTCGATGCTGGTCGAGGACTCGCACTCCGTAAATTTTACCATTTGGCGTGGAGCGTTTTCGTTGCCGTCGGGGAAGCGTTGCAGTTTGGGCCGTGAAAGAGGGGATCCCGCGCATGTGACGTGCCTCAGGGGGATCTTTCTCTGATTTGCTGTCGCATGGCGCTCTGTTGCGTGCTGGATTATGGCATCATATACAAGGTTGTGCGCAGGCACTCATGTGCGCAGGGCATCACACTGGTTTCGACAAGCATTCCGAGAGGCAAGGGGTTGTAGATGGGTGATCATCAGGTTCCGACCATGGGAGTGAAGGACAATCCCGAAGCCGTGTATGACGCGCGTCCCCTCGGCGCGCCGAAGATGCTGCTGTTTGGTTTGCAGCACATGTTTGCCATGTTCGGGGCGACCGTTCTTGTCCCTGTCCTCACCGGCTTGTCCGTGTCAACGACGCTGCTGTTTGCCGGATTGGGCACGTTGATCTTTCATCTTTTTTCCAAAGGCAAGGTCCCAGCGTTTCTCGGCTCCTCTTTTGCATTCATTGCCGGCTATACAGCTATTGCGCCGCATGGCGAGGTTGACCTGCTGCCGTATGCATGTCTGGGCGTCGCCTGTGCGGGTCTTCTCTATTTTGTTATCTCCGCTCTGTTCAAAGTGTTTGGAAAGGACCGCATTATGCGATTCTTTCCTCCGGTGGTGACGGGCCCCATCGTCATCTGCATCGGTCTCATCCTGGCCAGCTCTGCCATCGAGAATTGCGAGACCAATTGGCCGATCGCCCTCGTTGCTATCGCGGTTATCGTGGCGTGCAACATCTGGGGACGGGGCATGATCAAGATCATTCCCATCCTTTTGGGCGTCGCCGTGTCCTATGCCGTGGCTGCTTTCGCTGGCGAGGTCGACTTCGCGGGCGTCGCCTCGGCTGATTGGTTTGGCATGCCCGTCATATGGGATCACACCGTGTTCTCTTTATTCGGCGCCAACTTCGACTCCGGTCTTGCCCTCACAGCCATCATCACCATCATGCCCCTCGCCATTGCCACGACGATCGAGCATATTGGTGACGTTTCGGCCATCAGCACGACCTGCAATCGCAACTATCTGGTCGAGCCGGGCCTGCATCGGACTTTTTTGGGGGACGGAGTCGCCACGGTCATAGCTTCTCTGTTTGGGGCTCCTGCGAGCACGACATACGGTGAGAACATCGGGGTCCTGGCACTGACTCGCGTGTTCGATCCTCGCGTGATCCGCATAGCCGCCGGATTCGCCATCTTGCTTTCATTCTGCCCCAAGTTCGAGGCGGTGGTGTCCGCCATGCCCCCGTGCGTCATCGGCGGCGTCTCGCTCGTGCTCTATGGCATGATTTCGGCTGTGGGCATCCGCAATCTCGTTGAGAACAGGGTTGACTTCATGCAAAGCCGCAACGTGTTGATCACTGCGCTGATCCTCGTCTTGTCGCTCGGTGTCGCATATAGCACTGCCGGAGGCATCATGCTGCCGATCGGCGGACTCACCATCTCGCTGTCCGGGTTGGCCGTGGGATCCGTGGCTGGCATCGTGTTGAACGTCCTTCTTCCCGTGCCGAAGGAAGTGGATGAGGGAGAAGGGCCATCGGCGGGAGGAAACCACGAGGTGGAGGTGCCTTTACCTCTTGAAGACATCCGGCCCTGAAGATGATCGGGCATTTTCCTGGGAGCTGCGGCACGGTAAGTCCTGCATGACGAAGGGGCGGATGCCTGAATCCGCCCCTGCTCGTCTTCGCATTCTTGTTTCTTGATGAGGGTTATTCGTTGGCGAGGGCGTTTCGTGCGGCGATGCGACCGAACACGCAGCATTCGCCGATGTTGCCGGTGCCTTGATACATGGCGCCCCAGATGGAGCCGAACTCTCCCGCTGAGTAGAGAGGGGGAAGAGGGTTGCCGTAAGGGTCGAGGATGCGCGCCTGCGCGTCGCGGACCGGCCCGCCGTCGGTGTTGAGCAACGTGGGCGTGCACAGCATGGCGTAATAGGGCGCCGTTGCCACCTTGGTCATGTGGTTGGAGGGGCGATAGAAAGCAAGATCTTCTCCTGCGTCGCAAAAGCCATTCCAGGTGGACACCGTCTTGCTGAGTTCTTCAACCGGAACGTCAATCTGGCGCGCGAGCTCTTCGACTGTGTCGGCAGAATATGCCCATTTATCCGCCACCGGATCCTCGGTTACGCCCTCGGGAATGGCGCCGGAGGCAAGGCCGTTGGCATCAAAGATGAACCATGCTTTCTCCGGCAGAGAGAGGTGTATCCAGCGGCCGCCCCATTGGGTGGCCCCGTGGCGATATCCGACGTTGGTGCGCAAATCGCTGCCGATAGGGAGCACGTCCCCGGCGGCGCAGGCATCCCAATCGTTGTAGAAGCGACGTCCATTGATGCCAACGGTGATGCCGTATTCCTTGGTGTAAGGATGAGGCGGCATCGGGATGCGGACGATTGCTGCCATGACCGGGGCGTGGGGACAAAGCGCGTCCGCTGAGGGCATGCTTTGGGGCGATTTCGTGGGTGGTGAGGGCAAAGGCCGCAGATGCGGTAAAATTGCACGGTGAATATGTTGGTTATGCCCGTGCATCTTGCCCAGCACAGAAGAGAGACGGGGTGGATGAGAAGAGGACCGTTGACGAGGCTATCGATTGCGCCCAGGTCGGATGCCGATGCGCGCATTGACGATTGTTTGAAGGGGTTTGCCCGACGTGTGGCCTCAATGCCGCCAGGCACCTGCCCGCTTGCCGTCCAGTCTTCCTTGCTTCGTGCAAGCATTGCCCAAACGTGCGGGAAGTGCGTTCCTTGCCGTGATGGGCTTCCTCAGCTCGCCTTGCTGCTGGATCGGGTGGTGGCGTGTGATGCCGAGGACGAGGATCTTGAGCGCATGCATGCGCTTGCCCAGATGATCAGCGACACTTCCGACTGCGCGATTGGATATGAAGCCGCGCGGCTCGTCCTTGAGGGGTTGGAGTCGTTTGCGGACGAGTATCGGAGCCACCTTGAGGAGAAGGCGTGTCGGCAGGGCATCGGGCAGACGGTTCCCTGCGAGACGCTGTGTCCGGCCCACGTCGACATTCCCGCCTATATCGCCTTGGTGGCCGAAGGCGACTATGCCGGGGCTGTTGCCATGGTCCGCAAGGACAACCCGTTTCCCACCGCGTGTGCATTCGTGTGCGAGCATCCTTGTGAGAACCGGTGCCGCCGCACACTCATCGACGCTCCCCTCAACATTCGCGGCATCAAGAAATATGCCGTCGATCAGGCGCGGGCCGACACGGTGTCAACGCCGCCCCACGGCGTTGACACGGCGCGGTCGGTGGCCGTGATCGGTGGCGGTCCAAGTGGGCTGACCTGCGCTTATTTTCTGGCTCTTATGGGGCATCGCGTGACGGTGTTCGAGTCGCGCAAACGGTTGGGTGGCATGTTGCGCTACGGCATACCGGCCTACCGCTTTCCGCGGGAGCGTTTGGACGAGGACATCCGCGGCATTTTGTCGGCAGGCACCATCACGGCCCAATGTGGTAAGTCGGTGGGGGAGGAAGAGTTGCGCGAGATAGTTGAGGCCTACGATGCCGTATATGTGGCCATAGGTGCTCAGCTGGGAAAATCTCTGCGGATGGAGGGGACTGCCTCAAAGGGCGTCCTGTCCGCGGTCGACCTGTTGGGACGCGTCGGCGACGGGGACTACCCTGATTTTTCGGGCAAGAAGGTGGCTGTCGTTGGCGGCGGCAACGTGGCCATGGACTGCGCGCGCACGTCGGTGCGCGCAGGCGCTTCCGACGTGTCGGTGGTCTATCGTCGCCGCAAGGAAGACATGACGGCCTTGCCTGCAGAAATCGAGAGTGCCATCGCCGAAGGCGTCGAGATGGTGGTGCTGGAGTCTCCGGTGGCCATCGAAGCGGACGAAGGGGGACAGTGTGTGGCCCTCATCACCCAGCCGCAGATGATCGGCGCCGTGCGTGGCGGTAGGCCGGCCCCGGTGCCGGCGGACAAGCCGCAGAGCCGCATCGAGGCTGACGTCGTGTTGATCGCGGTCGGTCAGGACGTTGATGCCAAGCCGTTCGAAGAGGCCGGCATGAAGACGACTTGGGGATGCTTCGATGCCGATGAACACCTGTATGCAGAAGGGGTCGAGGGCGTCTTTGCCGGTGGGGACTGTCAGACGGGACCCTCGACGGTGATCAGGGCGATCGCGGCCGGCAAGGTGGCGGCGCGCAACATCGATGAATATTTGGGATACCATCACAAGCTTGTCTGCGAAGCCTGCGCTCCCGAGCCTCGTCTCAACGATCGGACGCCCAGGGGCCGCGTGGAGATGGTGGAGCGGCCGGCGCGCAGCCGAAAGCGTGATTATCTTGATGTCGAAGTGGGCATGAGCCGCCAGGAGGTCGAGCAGGAATGCGGACGGTGCCTGCGGTGCGATCACTTTGGCTGCGGTGTCCTTGAAGGAGGCAGGGAACAGTATGCCTAACATGGTTTTGAACGGCGTCGAGGTCGAGGTCCCCGAAGGCCTGACCATTCTGGAAGCCGCCCGACAGGTGGGGGTTCACATTCCCACGCTGTGCTATCTGAAGGACGTGAGTGCCATCAGCTCGTGTCGGGTATGCGTGGTGGATGTGGAGGGCGAGGACCATCCCGTCGCTTCATGCGTTGCTCCCGTGAAGGAGGGCATGCGGGTCAACACGGAGTCTTCCCGCCTCACCGCGTATCGTCGCATGGCTCTTGACCTTATACTCTCTGATCATGGGCTGGACTCGACGAACTATTGCTTTTCGTGTGTCGCGAACGGCTCATGCGAGCTGCAGGCGGTCTGTCGCGAGTGCGGTGTTGTCGAGCCGACGTTTCGGACGACGTCGGGACGAGGACAGGGACCCGTGCTTGATGCCAACCCTTTCCTCTCCTATGATCCAAATCTCTGTATCGCTTGCCAACGATGCGTGGGCGCCTGTAACAAGGCGGCACGCAACCATGCTCTGCGCACGGTGAAACACGGACTGCGCACCGCGATAGAGGCGCCGTTCGGCGAAGAATGGCGCATGGCGGCGTGCGAGTCTTGTGGCACGTGTGCCCAGGCATGTCCGACCGGCGCTCTGACCGAGAAGCGACAGAAAGGCTACCGATCGGGGGACGCCCATCGCGTGCGGACCACCTGTCCCCATTGCGGCGTTGGATGCCAGCTTGACCTGGTGGTCAAGGAGGGGCATCTGATGGATGCCGAAGGTGCTCCGGGGCCTTCGAACAAGGGCCTTCTGTGCGTGAAGGGCCGTTCGGGAAGCTTTGACTTTGTGGAGGCGCCTGATCGGCTGACCACTCCTCTTGTGAAAAACCGGGCAACGGGCACGTTTGAGCCTGTCACATGGGATCGGGCATTCGAGGTGATAGCCGCCCGCTTCACGGAACTGCGCGACGCTTTTGGGGGAATGTCGCTGGCTGCATTCGCCTGCTCGCGTTCCACCAACGAAGATGTCTATCTTTTTCAGAAAATGGCTCGCACGGCGTTTCGAACGAACAACGTCGATTGTTGCGCGCGCGTTTGACACGCTCCCACGGTTGCCGGTCTGGCGACCATGCTTGGTTCGGGAGCCATGACAAATTCCATCGACGACATTACGCAGCAGGCCGATGTCATCATGCTGGTGGGGTCGAATCCTGAAGAGGCTCATCCCGTCATCGGCATGCGGATTCGCGCTGCCATCGAACGGGGATGCAGGCTCATCGTGGTGGATCCGCGCGACATCGGTTTGGCGGCCTCTGCCGACATCCACGTGAAATTGCGTCCCGGCACGAATGTGGCTTTCGCTAACGGCGTGGTGAACTATCTTATCGAGGAAGGCCTCTACGACGAGACGTTCGTGCGTGAGCGCACCGAGGGCTTCGAGATACTCGCTGCCACCGTGAGGGACTACACGCCTGACAGGGTGGCGGACATCTGCGAGATTGATCGTCGGGATCTGATCGCCGCGGCAAAGATGTATGCGGGCGCTCGTGCTGCGGCATTGGTGTACTGTCTTGGCGTGACGGAGCACTCGACGGGGACCGACGGCGTGATGGGGCTTTCCAACATGGCGATGGTGACGGGGAATCTCGGTCGTCCCGGAGGAGGGGTCAATCCCCTCCGAGGGCAAAACAACGTCCAGGGTGCGTGTGACATGGGCGCTGCTCCCGATGATCTTCCCGGCTATCAGAAAGTGGCTGATCCGGAAACCGTGCGGCGTTTCGAACGCGCGTGGGGAACGGCCTTGCCGCATGGAAAGGGCCTCAAGGCCACCGAGTGTTTTCCCGCCATGGTGGAGGGCGGAATCAAGGGCCTGTTCATCTTTGGAGAAGATCCGATGCGCACCGATCCTGACACCCATCATGTCATCCGTGCCCTTGAATCATTGGACTTCCTGGTTGTTGACGATCTTTTCATGACCGAGACGGCGCGCTATGCGGACGTGGTTCTGCCTGGCCGCAGCTATGCGGAGAAGGAAGGGACCTTCACCAATACCGAGCGGCGCGTTCAGCGCGTTCGCAAAGCGGTTGAAGGACCGAGCGGCGCGATGCTCGATACGGATATATTCACCGAGATCATGAACCGCATGGGCTATGAGCAGCCTCGGCTTGATGCAGCCCAAATCATGGACGAGATAGCGGCGGTGACTCCGACATATGGGGGAGTGAGCCACGCGAGACTCGATGGGCCCGACGTTGCCGGACGGGGGCTTCAATGGCCGTGCTCGCATGCCGATCATCCTGGAACGCCCATCTTGCACATGGGGGCATTTGCCCAAGGCCTCGGTTCATTCTCGACTCCGGATTACCAGCCATCAGTGGAATTGCCCGATGCGGACTATCCGCTTGTCTTGACCACGGGCCGTGTCCTCTATCAATACAACGCGTGTGCCATGACGGGTCGGACTGAGGGGCTGAACGCCATCGCCGGCAGTTCGTTCATCGAGCTGAACGATCGCGATGCCGCTGCCCTCAAGGTGCATGACGGCGATCGCGTTCGCGTATCGTCGCGTCGGGGAGAGGTGGAGACGACGGCGCGCGTGTCGGGTATCACGAACCCCGGACAAACATGGATGCCGTTTCATTTTCAGGATGGCAACAGCAACTGGTTGACCATCGCTGCGCTTGACCGAGTGTCGAAAGCTCCTGAATACAAGGTGTGCGCGGTGCGTGTGGAGAAGGTTGAAGGTTGAGTGAACGCTGCGCGGCTCGCCATCCGATCACCCTCCCGTCCATCTCGCCCCTTGCCGTGAGGGTCCCCGGGGGAGATAATCGCTGCTGTGTGCGAAGGAAATCGGGAGGATGCCTGATAAAGGAACGTTCCCATCCCTGACGAGAGGCCGGTTGATGAACGAGATCAAATGTCCCAACTGTGGAAAGGTTTTCCGCGTCGATGAATCCGGTTTCGCCGACATCGTCAAGCAAATCCGTGACGATGAGTTCTCAAAGGAACTCGATGAGCGTGAGAGGCTTCTCGCGTCAAGCAGCAAGAAGGCTGTCGACCTTGCTATAGCGCAGACTCGGGGCGAAATGCAGGAGGATGTGTCAAAACGGGAAGCGGAAATAGCGAAGCTCAACGCGCGGATAGAGGCGCTCGCGTCCGAAAAGGAGCTGTATGCGAAAAGTGCCGCCGCTCAAGCCGAGAAGGAGCGGGATGCGCTGAGGGCTCAGGTCGACCGACAGCAGGGCGAGATCCGTCACCTTTTGGAGGAGCGAAAAAGCAACGAGCGCATTGTCCAAGCCGAAGCCGAATCTGCGCTCAAGAGCGCCGTGGCGGAGAAGGATGCTCAGATAGTGGAGCTTCGACAGAAGCTCGAAGGCGCGAGCGAGACTTTTGAAGCAAAGACGCGGCTTGCGGTGACCGAGGCGAAGAGCGCGGTCGAGCGGGAACGTGACTCGCTCCGGGCTGAGGTGATGCTCAAAGAGAGCGAAAAAAGCAAGCTGGAAAGTGATCTCAAGGCTCAGATGGCCGAAAAGCTCAAATCGAAGGACGATCTGATCGCCTACAAGAACGAGGAGATCGAGCGTTACCGCGACCTGAAGGCACGGCTTTCCACCAAGATGCTCGGCGAGTCGTTGGAACAGCATTGTCAAAACGAGTTCAACAAGCTGCGCGCGACTGCGTTTCGCAACGCATATTTCGAGAAGGACAACGACGCGTCAGAAGGCAGCAAGGGAGACTACCTCTACCGCGAGAAGGATGGGGATGGCCAGGAAATCGTCTCTATCATGTTCGAGATGAAAAACGAGCAGGACGACTCCACGCATCGACACAGGAACGAGGAGTTCTTCAAGAAGCTCGATGCCGACCGCTCGAAGAAGAACTGCGAATATGCCGTGCTTGTCACCCTGCTTGAACCCGAAAGCGAACTCTACAACACCGGCATCGTCGATGTGTCATATCAGTATGACAAGATGTACGTGATCCGTCCGCAATTCTTCATTCCGATGATCACCGTGCTGCGCAATGCCGCGCTCAACTCGATGAGCTACAAGAGCGAATTGGCCCAGATGCGACAGGAAAACATTGACATCACCCGCTTCGAGGAGCAGATGGATTCCTTCAAGCAGGGCTTCGGAAGGAACTATCGCATTGCGAGCGAGCGATTCGAGACGGCCATCGCTGAAATAGACAAGACTATCGATCATCTGCAAAAGACCAAGACGGCGCTTTTGTCTTCGGAGAACAATCTCCGTTTGGCAAACAAGAAAGCCGATGCTCTCACCATCAAGAAGCTGACGCGGGGAAACCCCACCATGCAGGCGCGCTTCGACGCTTTGGAGCGAGATTCGGAAGACTAAGAGGCAGGCCGTCCTTGAACCGATTGTGGGGGACGGCCTGCCTTTGCTCTTGGGAGGCGTTGGCTAGTCGAGCACTGCAAAACCGCCTGTCCATGGAATCTTCTCGCCTGCGGCAAGGACGAGCTGTTCGAATCCGATGGCCTCCAGCTCGTGGGCTCGCTTGAGGGGACCGGCATCAAGTGCGCGCAGGCCGCCGTCGGTGATCACCTGCGCCAGCGCGTTCTTGGCATCGAGGTCGTCTCCGGCGATGAGCACGGTTGTGGGTGCCATTGACGTTCCCACCGTGCCTGAGGTAAGCGTGGCTGAAAATGTGGTGTTGAATGCCTTCAACACTGAGGAATCGGGAAGCAGGGCTGCCAACTCTTCAGCTGCCGATGAACCGGCAGGCACGAGGAGCCGGTCAAACGTGCCGAAATCGAGGGGGTTGGTGATGTCGACGACGGTCTTGCCCTTGAGCTCCGAACCGAGTTGGTCGGCAATGGCGGAAAGGGCTGGATAGGGCACCGCCAGAATCACGATGTCTCCCTGCACTTGGGTGCTTTGACGATCGAGCTGGTCGACCGTGTTGCCTCCTTGCTTGACAAGAGAGCCAATGGCCTGGCCCATAGTGCCTTTGCCCATGATTGATATCGTTGTCACGAGGAACGCTCCTTCACTTTTGTGCGGTCGATGGTTCAGGCATGCCGTCCGGCAGTTGGACGGCATGCCGCTCTGGCTAGAATGTTCCGTCGATGTCGGCGACGGCTACCACCTTCTGATTCACGAATTCAAAGAGGCCAAGGTCAATGAGCTCATGGCCGAATCCTGAGCGCTTGACACCTCCAAAGGGGATGTCGGCTTCGACTTTGGTAGGCTGATTGATGTAGACCATACCGGTCTCGAGCTTGCGGGCAACTTTGCGACCCCGTTCGATATCTTGTGTGAACACGGATCCGCCCAAACCGAAGGGAGAATCATTGGCTATCCTGATGGCCTCCTGCTCGTCAGCAACGCGATATATTTGGGAGACGGGTCCGAAGAACTCCTGGTAAAATGCCGGGTTGTCTTCGGAGATGTTCGTCAGGAAGGCCGGCTGGAAGAAACATCCCTGGGTCGGCACAGAGGATCCGACGAATTCGACCGAGGCTCCGTGCTGGACCGCTTCGTCAACCTGTCGGGAGAGCAGGTCGGCGGCCGATTGGGAGGAAAGGGGCGCGAGCGTGGTTTCCGGATCGCGGGGATCCCCGGCCTTGAACTTGGCGACTTCGTTGCGATAGGCCTCCATGAACTGGTCGTAGATAGAATCAACCACGATAAGCCGTTTGGATGAGCAGCAGACTTGCCCAGCGTTCCAATGCCGTCCGAATGCCGCCCATGAAGCTGCTTTCTCCACCTCCGCGTCTTCCAGCACGATGAACGCATCGGCCCCGCCAAGCTCAAGCGTGCTTTTCTTGAGCGCCTTGGATGCGGTTGCGGCGACCGAAGCGCCTGCGGCTTCTGACCCGGTGAGTGCGACGCCTCTGACGCGAGGATCATTGATGATCATATCCGAGTGTTCATGTGAAGCATAGATGTTCTGGAAGAGTCCTTCTGGCGCCCCGGCCTCCTGGAATATCTTTTCAAATGCAGCTGCGCACTGGGGAACGTTGGACGCATGCTTCATGACGAGGGTGTTGCCGGCCGAAAGCTGTGGGGCGGCAACCCGGATGATCTGATAAAACGGGAAATTCCATGGCTCGACCATAAAGAGGACGCCGAGGGGGTCGTTGACCAAGGCGACGGCATCGTCCGGGAAGTTCTGCGCCTTGATAAATCGCGGCGCGAGAAGGTCTGCCGCACGGTTCGCGTAGTATTCGGCAATTCTGGCTGAAAGTTCGATTTCCGCTTTGGCCTCTGCCAGCAGCTTTCCCATTTCGAGGGTGATGAGTCCGGCGAACTCGTCCTGCTTGCTTCGCAGTATGTCTGCCGTGTTTTGCATGAGTTCGGAGCGTTGCTCGAACGATGATTCACGCCACGAGAGAAAAGCTTCGTGGGCTTTGCCGATGGCGGCCTTGATTTCCTCATCGGTGGCTGTCGGGAATGACTCGACGACTTCATTCGTATAGGGGTTGATAGTCTTGTATGCCATGGGAACCTCGCTTTCTGCTGCAATGCGGTGCCGGGGCCTGACGTGGAGGGACGATTCCCGCCGTCAGATCGCAGACTGTGATAGATGCTTCAGCGCTCATTATACAAAGCCGAGAACAGGGAAACAAGTTGGCGGCGGTGTGGAAGAACTGGAATTTTTGCCGTTTGAACCGGTAATATGTCATAATATTCACAAGGTGTTGCCGGTTGTTTACCTTCCGTAATACGCCGTCGTCAGCTTGTGGGAATCAACGGGAGTGTCTCGTCATGAGGCCCACGCGTCGAAGGAGGCAACGCGCATGGCCGAAAGCTGCCTGATGGGCAACAGGAGACGAGAATGCAGCCTTGCTTTCTGGAGCCTTGACAACAATCCCGATGGGGTGATGTGGGTCACCGTTCTGGGTAAGATTATATTTGCGAACCGGGCGCTGCATGCGATGACGGGCTATCCGGACGGATCGCTTGTGGGCATTCGCATGGCCGATCTCGACATCATGCTCAAACCTTCCGATATCGGACAAGACGGGCATCTGACACAGCTTGTCCGAGACGGCGAGATTGCGAAAATGTCCACCTCGTTCCGCCATGCCGATGGCCGGCCCTTCCCCGTGAGGGTTGAGATATCGGTTCCGCAAGAGAACGAAGGACTGTTCGTCGCCTTTGTTCGAGACATGAAGGAAGACCTGAATGCCGCCGCGCTGCTCGCACGGACAAATGGGGATGGGACGGTTGACAAGGAAGAGATCGTGAAGGATCTTCTGACGGACCATCTTACGGGCACGTGGCTCCGGCGGCGTTTTTTCGAAGTGGCGACCCCCCTTGTGACAAAAGCCCAGGAGAAGGACTCTGGCCTTGCTATCCTTTTCATGGACGTGGATCGGTTCAAAGTTCTCAACGATACCTGTGGACATAATGCTGGAGACCGGGCGCTCAGGGAGATCGCCGACGCCATCGAAGACGTTATCCGCGACGGAGACTTTCTGTTTCGATGGGGCGGTGACGAGTTCGTCGTTCTCTTGCCGGGGGTCGATCGTTCTACGGCCCTTGCCATTGCGGAGAGGATACGGCAGCGGGCCGAGGTGAGAGGTGCGGGGGCCTGTCTGGATCTGACGGTGAGCATCGGAGTGGCGGAATATCGTCCGGGAGAAGATCTGACCGACGGCTGGATTGCCCGGGCCGATGCGGCCATGTATCAGGTGAAACAGAATGGCGGAAACGGAGTGCGGGGTTAGCCGGCCTGTACGGTTTTGACCGCTCCTGCCGTTCCGCTCGTTTGTTTGGTATCGCGCATCGCGACTGGGGGCCCCTGTCGGCGAACATGGCATGCTGGAGAAGGACCCCTCTGGCGGTTTCGTGGCCTCGCGGACGACGAGCGCCTTTAATCAGACGACTGCAGGTATATAGCAATGAGAGAACGTGGCGGTGAAATTCTCACGCTGATTTATTGTGGGAAAACGGTGACTCAGTTATATGAAATAGTGATATCTCGGAGAAACATTTACCGATGGCCAAGGGAAAATAAGGAATTGATCTGCTGAAACAAGAATGCGGCCGAAGGGATGTCAAGGGCGGTGGCCTTGACACGTTTCTAAATTCCACGCAATAATGCATCTATCTGGTCAATGACAAAGGGATGAGATTTCCGTGTCAAAGCGTTTCCTTCATAACTTTGCAGGCATGCGAATGCTGAGGAGCATGTGCGAAGGCATCATGCGCTGCTCCGCTTCGCCGGACAGAGACATCCATCCGTCTGTCTGCCGGTGACGAACTCTCCTGCAGTCCGGATGGCCGGGTTGCATCAATCCTGCCGATATGCAGCCCGTTTCATGCGGGCTGTTCTTGTTATGAGGCAAGAATACTGAAAGGGAACCGTCATGCCCATCATCATACCTGACGAACTGCCTGCGACAAGGAAGTTGAAGGTTGAGAACATCTTCGCCATGCACGAGCTGCGTGCGGCTACGCAGAGCATCCGCCCCCTGCGCGTTGCCCTTCTCAATTTGATGCCGCTGAAGGTGGAAACCGAGACCCAATTCGCGCGTCTTCTGGGCAATACGCCGCTGCAGGTGGAGTTGACTCTTCTGCACACGGCATCGCACGAGTCAAAACACGTGAGCGAAGACCATATCATTTCGTTTTACCAGACCATTGACGACGTTCGTGACCGCAAGTTTGACGGATTGATCATCACGGGCGCACCTGTCGAGGAGCTCGAATTCGAGGATGTGTCGTACTGGGGAGAGCTCGTCGACATCATGGAGTGGTCGAAGACGCATGTCTACAGCACCCTGCACATCTGCTGGGCTGCACAGGCGGGACTCTACCATCATTTTGGCGTTCCGAAACATCGGCTGGACGAGAAGCTGTTCGGCGTGTTCGAGCATACGGTGGAGTATCGAAACTCCATGCTGTTTCGCGGCTTCGATGACACCTTCATGGTTCCGCAGTCACGCCACACCAGCATACGGCGAGAGGATGTCGAGGCGGTCCCCGACCTCCAGATACTCGCCTCGTCGGCGGAGGCGGGCGTCTATGCGGTGAAGACCGAGGAAGGACGTCAGATATTCATCACCGGCCATTCCGAATACGATGCTAACTCATTGCGGAACGAGTATCTTCGTGACAAGGCGCTCTGCAAGCCGATTGAGCCACCGAAGAACTATTTTCCCGGCGACGATCCGACGCGTCCGCCGAAGGTGACGTGGCGCAGCAGCGCGAGCTTGCTGTTCATGAACTGGCTGAATTACTTCGTGTACCAGGAAACGCCATTCAATGTGGACGACATCGGCACCAACCGCGAGGATTCGTGGAAGAGCAGCCATGCCTCGTCTGCCGATGTTTCCGAGGAAGAACGCAGCACATTGCACTGATGGCATGCCTGTCGCTCCTGCCATCAAAACTTCCGGATCGGGAGGCGGCCAAGCCAGACGCCTTCCCGAGGATTCTATAGTTGCGCAACGTCCGCTATGGTGAGGCTCTTGCGCGGGATCCCGAGGAGAACTGGCGATGAAATCGCGCGGGGAAAGAATCGGCGGCGGTCCAGGCTTGCCCGATAAGCTATCATGAAGTGACGGATGGATGATTTCAGGCGCCTGACGCCTGTACTGAGAAACTGAATCGAGACAACTCATCGAGGTGGCGATCCTGCGCGCGTTGTGCGGAGGAGGCCAAGGGAGAATGTGCATGGACGTGACGGCAACGATATCGCTCGGCATCCTGGTTCCTTTTCTTGGAACGACCCTGGGTGCGGGGATGGTCTTTTTTCTCAAGGGTGTTTTGAAACCCTGGATTCAGAAGCTCCTCTTGGGATTTGCTTCCGGCGTGATGATGGCGGCTTCGGTGTGGTCGCTGCTGATTCCCTCCATCGAGGAGGCGGGACAGCAGGGCGCTCTAGCGTGGCTGCCTGCCGCTGCAGGTTTTCTTTCGGGGGTCGGTTTTCTCCTGCTCATAGACAGCCTTGTTCCCCATTTGCATCCCAACAGCAAGACTCCGGAAGGCCTTCCGGCAAAGATGAAGCGCAGCACCATGCTCATTCTCGCGGTGACCATCCACAACGTGCCTGAGGGCATGGCTGTCGGTGTGGTATTCGCGGGGGTGATGTCCGGCAACGATGCCGTTTCCCTCGCTGGTGCGATGGCGCTGTCTTTGGGCATTGCCATCCAGAATTTTCCTGAAGGGACCATCGTCTCGGCGCCTCTTCGTGCGGAAGGCATGTCCCGCGCGAAAGCGTTTCTGTTTGGAACCCTTTCAGGCGTTGTCGAGCCTATTGCCGCCTTGATCACCATCGCGCTCACGAGCCTTCTTGTCCCGGCCATGCCCTTCCTGCTCGCCTTTGCCGCGGGGGCCATGATCTATGTGGTCGTCGAAGAACTCATTCCCGGGCTACAGGAAGGCGGCCACTCCAACATTGGCGTCGTGGGTGTGGCCGTCGGTTTCGTGCTGATGATGTGTCTCGACGTGGCGCTGGGATAGACGGCTGGGAACGGGCGGATTTTTCGAGTGCCCGTTCCGTGTGCCGGCTTTCTGCGTGCAGGTGGGCGCTTCGGCGGTGTCAGGCGCGCAGCATGGCAGCCACGCCCGTATCTGTGGGCATGAGATCTCCCGTCACGGAATACACCTCTCCGCCCCCTGCGAACGTGAGACGCGCGAACTGGTCCGCGAGGTCGCCGATCCAATTCTCCGAGGTCTCACGCGAGATGGCACCTGTATTCTCGTCCATCGATCCGGGGATGGTGACGCCTTCTTCGATAAAGAGCGCGGCGACCGTGCGACGCGTCAAGGCGTGCGCTATCTCGCTTGGATCCGATGTCGCACGACCGCGCGACTGATACAGGCCGTAGTCACCGAGCATTTTTTCAATCGAGGCGTCTTTCAGCTCTCTGAGAATCGAGCACGCTGCCGTCTGAAGGTCAGTTTCCTGCAAAGAGGCCGGTGCTTTTTCGATGCCGGGTTCGATAAGGTTGGGGATGGTCGCGATCGTCCTGAAATCGGTTTGATGCTGGGGCAGTGCCACGAGTATGACCGGATCGCCGTTCTCTCGAGAGAAGTGCTCAACGAAGACGCTGTTGACGTGGCGGAAGAACTTCAAGGTCTCCTTCTCCACGATCTCGTTTTTCGAGTTACGTCCATAAAAGTGTGGGTCGGATCCACCATATGATCCTACCGTGACGGAAGAATGGCTGTCAAAGTCGTCGAAAACGTCCTGAAGCGTGCTGCCGACTCCTTCGGGCATCTCCTGTTTCTCCAAGGAGCAGCCATCGGTCGTGTACACGTCGAAGCGGTCTTTGGACACCGCCAGTAAAAGGCAGCGGCAATCATACTGAAAGTCACGAATCAGCGGTTTTATGAAGAATCGGTCAGACACGACCGCGACATCGTCGACCGGGTAACCGAGCTTGCGCACATACGCGACGTCGTCGCTTGCGAGCACGGCCAGGCCGTCTTGCGTGTGGCGCCATACCTGTCTGTCGAGATCGGTCGCGACCGCATTGAGGCTTTCGATGAGCGAGGCATGATCGCGCTTCGTCCCCTGCATCTCAAGACGCTTCTCCACCTGGGAAACGAGGTTCTTGAACCTGATCCTGTCCTGGTCGCTTTCGGGTGAGTGGCGATGGGTGGACAGGTAGATGGACGCGAGACGAGGCTCTCTGCGAGAGGCCATCTCGGCGGGGATGTTTACGAGATTCTTGATTCGCTCGGGCATATTCGTCCTCCTTCGAGAAAACGGACAAGGGGCGACGGAGATCACCTCCGACGCCCCACTTTGACGCTTGAAGAAGCGTGCGCCTTTCTGCATTCTAGAGGCTTGCGAGAGAGGAGCGGCAAGTCTGCACGGTTTCGGTGACGTACTGTTGACGCGTGCCGAGGCAGAATGGGCTTCGTTTTTTGAGAGGATGGGCTCATTTTGGCAAACCTTTCGGATGACTCCCTATGGAGGGTCGAGAGCTTCGTGCCTTTCAGCTGTTTTCCGCTTGACGATTCAGGCTTCTTATCTCGCTGCTCTGAGCAACGAGATGGTTCGTTCAAGCATTGTGATGCAGGAATCGATTTCTGCAATCGTGTTATAGAAAGCGGGGGAAAGGCGTGTGACATGCTGTATGCCGTAGACTTCGTGAAGCAAGGGCTGTGCGCACTGGTTTCCCGAACGCAGCGCGACTCCTTGCTTATCCATGAGCGTGGCCAAGTCAAAGGGATGCACGTCATCGACTGCGAACGAGAGGCAACCTGCCCGCTGCAGAGGCTTACCGAGAATATGAAGGCCCTCGATGGTTTCGAGCCTCTGCTCTGCGTGGGTTATGAGCTCATGCTCATATGTGGCGATGCCTTCGCGACCAATCGAAGTAAGGTAATCAATTGCAGAGGCGAGGGCGATTGCTCCGCTGAAATTCGGCGTTCCTGCCTCGAGTCGTAAGGGGAGCTTTTCAAATGTTGTTTCTGCGGCGGTCACCTTGTCGACCATCTCCCCGCCAAACCTTACGGGGGAGAGTCTCGAAAGCGCTTCATGTTTTCCGTACAATACGCCGATGCCGGCAGGTCCAAGCATCTTGTGTCCTGAAAAACAGAGAAAATCGCAGTCCAGTTCTTGCACGTCAACGATTTCGTGGCGTATGCTTTGGGCGGCATCAACAAGTACGCGTGCACCGTTCTTGTGCGCCATGTTGGCAACTGATCGGACAGGACTCACGCAACCGAGCACGTTGGAAACGTGAGCGACTGCCACGAGGGCCACTCGGTGGGAGCAAAGCACCTTGTTGAGACTGTCAAGGTCAATATCTCCTCCGGGCGTGAGAGGAATCACCTTGAACTGCATGTGCGCACGGCGACAGAGTTGTTGCCAAGGAACGAAGTTTGCATGATGCTCGAGAGCGGTAACGGCGATTATTGAGTCTGGTTTTGCACGTTCCTCCCAGCCTCGTGCCACCATGTTGATGGAATCGGTTGTGCCCCCGGTAAAGACTATCTCGTCAGATGAGGAGGCGTTGACAAACCTCTGAACGGTCTGTCTTGCCTTTTCGAACGAGCTGGTCGAACGTTCGCTCAGGGTATGGATGCCGCGGTGTACGTTTGCGTTGGCGGTGCGGTAGTGCGCGACAAGCGTATCGAGCACGGCATCGGGCATTTGTGTGGTGGCTCCATTGTCAAGGTAAATGAGAGGATGGTCTCCGATGGCTTGATCGAGGATGGGAAAGTCCTTGCGGATCATTTCCAGCTTGCTCGTGAAATCGTCCATGGTCATACATCCTCCTGCTGATTGGCGGCAGCTCTGCTGAGAGTACGTAGGGTGTTGCAAATCGAGTCGAATCCATTGAGCCGCTCGTCGGAAAACGCGGTTTTGAGATCAGTTTCTTTGACAAAAGTGATGCTTGCCGTTTCAATATCCTCGGCCGTGCGGTTATCAAGGAGCGAGACTATAAGGAAGAGAACGCCGCGCACGATGAGCGTATCGCTTTCGGCCTTGATTTTCACTGTGTTGTCTTTGCATGCGGTTACAAGCAGCCAAACCTGTGATTGGCATCCGGCGACAAGAGTGCAGGCATCTTTTTCGCCATCGCTCAATGGGGGAAGTAAGGCGGAGAGTTCGAGGAGATAGGAGTATTGTGAAAAGGCGTCTCCAAGTGAGGTGATGTCTTCGACGATGGCATGCTGCTCTTCATCGATCGTGCGTCGTTTGGCATCCATTTCCATGCTCCTCGGCTCTGATTTGCGGTACGAGCTGAGCGCGCACCGCGTCGCACAGTTCGGTGACCGTGGTCATGTTGGCTGTCGTCTCGGCATCGATGGCGATGCTGAGGGCTTTGTTGATGGCGATGACAAGCAAGATTTTCTTTGCCATGGAGGAGGATGTGCCTGTGCATTTTGAGTCAAGCTCGTTTTTACGTACTGCCTCGACCGGTATTCCAAGACCTCGCGCAATGCTTGTTTCACCAAGATGGTTGAGATATTCGGTTTCATCCATGTCTTTTGGTTCCAAGAGATACCGAAGACGCAGGTATTCCTTAATGATTTCGCAGAGAGATCGGTCGTCTCTTGTTTGCGAAATCGAAGATTTAAGGAGGTCATCTGCTCGTATCGCCGCATCCACAGCCCGTTTCTTGAGGGCATTATTGGGGTGGCGGGCGCTGACGTTATACTCCATGCCGTTTTCCAATCGGGAGTGATATGGAAGAATCCGAAGTTTAGCATCGGATTCTTCCATATGGGAGGTCTAGTCGAACGTGAGTACCTCAACACCTAGCATCTCGCCCAGTTCGCCAAGCTCATCAGCGTAATCGCCATACACAAGTGGCATGTGGCAGCCAAATTCGAGTTGGGTATGGAACAAACCGTTACGGTCTTGAACTTTGAAGTAAATGCCTTCGGGGCAGCCGTAGCGATCGTAGCCGGTTCCACCGACTATTTCGCCTTTGATGACGAGCATCTTGGTTCCAGCGGGGTTAAACCGCATAAGTGTCACGGTTTTGCCCTCGTCCTCGGCGAACTTGTAGCGAAACGTTGCACCGAAACGCTCATTGGCAGCAAAAGGCCCGATGGCATACGGCAACGGATCGGCATCATAGCCCTTCATGTACCGATTAGGGACGGCATGCCAGGTGCAATAGAGCTGATCGGGATATTTTTGGATGCACGGTTGGCTGCTGAACCAGTTCTTGGATACGATCTCGCCGTTGTCAAGCACGACGGGCGTTGTGTTGGATTGGTAAGGTGCTTTGCGGGACAGGCAGCTCAAGATGGTGATGGCGTGCAAGGCATTCATGTCTCCTTCGCAGGCGGATGCGATGCCGCATTCATTGTTGAGAGAGTGGCCGAGGCAATAGGTGACCTGTTCCTCGTTGATGCGGGTTGTCGCGCAGCACTCCTTGCATTGTGCGGTGAATGCGTTGCATTGGAAGTGTTCCATGAGTTTACGGGTGAGCACGTTGAAGCGAACGCTCTTGAGAATTTTGTCACGATCCATCCAGCATTCCTCGGCTTCCGCCATAAGCTCGTCAGTGACACGTGCTGCGTCGGCTTCTTCTTCCTCGGTCAGATTGCAGACGGTGCGCAGGGGGAGCGTGTAGTTTCCAGTTCCATCTCCTGGATGCAGCTGGTCCATCATCTCATGCATGTTGATCGATATGGCTTGCACGCCGAAGTCGGTTTCGACTTCGAAATCGTCCGTGAGGAAAAGAGGCCCTTCGTGGCGCACCATCTTGAGGACGCGAGTGTGGCGCAGCGCTTTTATGGCTTTGAAGCAGTGTGCCTTGCGCACGGCCTCGTTCCAATCGATGCAACCATAGGCGTGCGGATAGTTGCGGTTTTTCAGCTCGGAGATTTCTGAGAGAGTTATGGCTCCCGAATTGGTGAGAATCATGATGGGCTTCTGATAGCGGCCTGCGATTTCTCGGACGAGTCGGGGCATAGGGTTGCCATAAAGAAAGAACACGTCGATGTCGCCGCATGACGCATCAATCTTCTTGAAATGTTCTTCATCGAAGAAGAACTCGTCCGAACAGGCGATGCATAGGGGTTTTAGCACATTGACATCCGGATCGTTTCCGAAAGTTTTCTCGAGACGTTCGCCAAATGCCTTGAACCCGACGGCAGTGGCCTTCGTGTCGAATTCTTTGGTGAGTTCGTCTTTGTCGCCAAACCTGCAGGGGCCTTCATAGGCCACTTCATGGATAAGCGAGCCGAATATCGGAAAGATGTTCACCTTCACATCGATCGGCTTTTCGATAGTCTCCAATGCCTTGGTTGCTGCTTTGACCATAGTGCGCTCCTTTTCGTCTGGCCATCGGCTTGTGCCGAGTGGGTTGGGCCTTGCCTGCATCCTGCCGCGGATGCTCGGCCTGTGGGTTTTGGGGTGCTTGACAAACTTCACAGCCGCTTGGACTACTCGCAGGTGAGCACTTCGAGCTCGAGCATTTTTGCGAGCTTAATTGCGTTGTCGTACACATCGCCGTACACAAGCGGAATGTGGTTGCCGACCTGCAACGAGCATTCGTAGAATTTCTTTGAGTCCGACACTTTGAAAAATGCGCCTTCGGTGCAGTTCTCATCTTGATATCCGATTCCGGCGACAATGGTTCCGCGAGCGATGAATATCTTTTCGCACAACGGGTCGAAACGACACATGGTGATCTTCTTACCGATGTCTCTGTTGAAGTCATAGCGGATAGTGGCACCCCAGCGCCCGTCCATTGCAAACGGCCTAATCGCATAGGGTGCAGCTTCTGTGTCAAAACCCTCGAGCAGGCGGTTCGGCGTGGCGTGGAACGTATAGGCTACGTTGTCGGTTGATGCCATGGTGCCAGCCGCATTGGCATATGAATCTTTATTGCGCACAAGCAGGGGGGAGACTTCGAGTTTGGGGTCATTTGCCACCTTGCCGATGGAAGTGTTGCCCATATAGGGTGCACTGAACGAGAGATTTGAAAGAAGAACCATTGAAACGAGCGCCGAAAGATCGTATTCGCACGCGGAGCAGATGCCATTTTCATTGTTGAGCGAGTGGTTCAGGCACAACGTGAAGCGCCCTTCGTTCAGGCGCCGGGTTGCACACATGTCGGGGCAGGGAGCTGCAAAGGCATTGCATTCGAGCTTGTTCAGCAGTTTGTTTACGAGGAAGTGCGCTTTGACTGAGGGAAAGATGTTCTCGCGGTCCATGTCGCATTCAGCGGCCCCCGCAACGAGGTCGTCAACGATGGCATTTATTTTCACTTCGTCCTCGTCGTTGATGTTGTCGCCTTTCCTGCCAGGCAGCGTCGGGTTCGTGGTAGGGTCGACGTTGTTGGTTTGATCCATGAACTCGTGAAGGTTGTAGTAGCGGAACTGAACGCCGAGGCGTTCGGTAACCTCGTCATGATGGTAGAACGAGTCAAGCACGCTTAGCGAGTTGTTTGAGTTGCTGCGCGGAACGCAAAGCACTCTCGTATGGGCGATCGCCTTGCGGGCACGGAGCACCTTCATTCCCTCGATTGCGTCTTCCCAGCTCGGCCAACCATATGCTTCGCAACCGCGTGGCCGCAGCGAGGCGACCATGCCTGAGTCATTGCAGCATTGAAGAACCGACGCAAGCGGTTTCTTGTATTTCTGAGCGAAAGCAAGCGCAAAATCGATTCCGAAGGGATGGAACTTGATCAGATACAAGTCGGCTTTGTCCGCGTTCTTGCCCATGGCATCGAGCAAGTCGTCGGTGATGGGGAACGTTTCATCGCGTTTGATGACGATGGGCTCGAGGATGTTGATGAAATTGATGCCACTGAGCCTGTCGTTCACTTCGTCAACGAATTCCTTGTGGATCAAGGCAATACGCATGAGGTCGTATTCCTTGGTCAGCTGCTCGCCTTTTCCGAACCGGCAGGGGCCTTCGAATACGTATTCGTGGTAGATCGAAATCGTCACGGGTTGTACGTTGAGCTTGATGTCCTTGCCTTTTGTGAAGCTCTGTTCCATTGGCCTTTCTCCTATTCTCGTCTGCGGGGTACATGCCCGCATTATCGGTGCTCTTTTGACAGTGCCGCCCTGAGCAGCGTTGCCAGATCTTGTACGGTGGTGGCGCAAGCTGCTCTATCGGGATCGAGGTCAATGTCGAGTCCCTTTCGCAGGGATATGAGGAGCAGCAAATGTTTTGTGGTTGCGGAAGATGAGCCTGCGCAATTTACGCCTAAATCTCTCAGCTTGGTTGGATCGTCGGACTGCGCGAAGGTTTTCTTGATGCTGTAGCGGGTGAGTGCAGCTATGTCGTCATTCCAGTACGAATCGTCTTCGAGAAGGTAACGTAGGCGGATGTAATGCTGCAGGCCGAGGTAGAACTGCTGGGGATCCGTTTCCGTTCGAAGCCGTTCGATTTCCCTGCGCGCAAGCGTCTCGTTGCGCTTGACGTGTGATTTTATATCCACGATGCCCCCATGTATCGTCGATCTCTATCGTCGCCGTCATTGTATGAAGTTGATGGAATGAATAGAATGGTACAGATGCCAAATATAATTAAATTTTTCGTCAAATAATATGAGGTGTATTAAGTAGCAATGTCGGTCACGATGCATATGCTATTGGAGCATTGGGGCGATCGCGTCGTCAATGCTCCGCACATGGTCGATGCTCGATTTTCTCAGGTTGCCCTCATTACTGCCGAGGCTGATGATCTTACGGTGATGGGATCCAATGAACCGGAGGCCGTATCGGAGTTGGCCGTTGAGCCCGAGACGATCTACTGCGGTTACGAACGTCAGGCAGCTGATTTTCTCGTTGCCCATCCGAAAGCATGTGCGCTTGGAATTGGCGATGGGTCCACGCTTGCGTCGATCCCTTCAAGCTGTGCTCTACGGTTTGCTATCGTACGGAATGATCGGTCTTTTTCAGGCATATTCGAAGATGCTCGTCGTTTTCTTCTGAAATACGAACGATGGACCGAACGCATGAGGGCGGTTTTGTTCGAGCGAGGTGATTATCAAAGCTTTCTCGACTGCAGCACAGGTATCTTTGAGGACTTCGTTACCATAACGGACTCTTCATTTCGTCTGCTTGCCTACACGAAGGACGTTCCGATCAGTGATCCTGTCGTAGTTCGCCTCATTGATGAGGGATACCACGCAAAGGAAACCATCGACATGTTCAAGAAGCGCGGAGCTGTCAAGCGTTGGCAGACTCAGAATGGCATCTTGCGTGTCGAGCAGACTCACATCGTCAAGAATCCGACGTTGAGCTACGTATTTCGCATGCATGGCAACTATTTTGTTCACGTCGTGCTTCAGTGCACGAAAAATCCCATCTCTGATGCTCTCGTGGATACATTTCAAATGCTCATTGACCATCTCGAACTGTATGTGTGGCATGATTGGACGGCTCGTCATCAGTTCGACAAGGATTATGCTGCGTTACTCTCTGACCTTGTTATGCGCAGGCCGCAAAACCGTGATCTGTTGCGCAAGCGTCTCGAGCGTGCCCACATGCCACTTGAGGGAGACTATCTTCTCTGTGTGATGGAGGTTGATCCCGAAGACGAAGAGGGGCAACGCGTGCTTGGCTACTATGCGTGGAGGCTTCTTGAAGTGGTGCCACGTGGAAAAGCAAGTATTTTTCAGGGAAGGTTGCTCCTGCTTGTGGAAGGACGACGAGGACTGGGGGAGGACTGCAGCGGGGCTGTCGCCTATCCTGGCGAAGAACTTGCATCGTTTCAGAAAATATATGGTGGTGTGTTTGGCATCTCTGACCCCTTCTGTCGCATTGTCGATGTTTCCTATGCCTATCGACAAGCGCGACTTGCCATTGAGTACGGGCAACGTGAGGCGAAATCTCTTGCGGCGTTTTTCTCGATTTCGAAGTCGGAGGTTCCCGTGTATCGGTTTAGAACGTATTTTTCCTCGTATATCTACGAGCAGGGACGCCAGGAATCGTCATTTGTGTCGTATTGCGTAAGGAACAGCGCAGTTGCCAGGATCGTCTCTTCCGATCACGCGCACGGAACCGATGATGCGAGGATTTTGTATGCTTATCTGGTCTGTGATCGACGGGCGAGCGATGCGGCCGCGCAGCTGCATATGCATCGCAATACGCTTGTATACCGAATTGAAAGACTGCGAGAGCGTTTTGGGGTCAATCTTGCGTCTGCTGCCGAGCGCGAAGAGATCCTCCTGGCGTTTCATCTGCTTCCGGCTGATCTTGCGGGTGGGGATGAATGACGCCGCCTTCGTCTCATGTTGCCTGGACTTGCTGTGTGGCATAGAGATGGCGGAGGCCTCTGCCTCACCTCCCCCTCATCAGATGAACGCTAAGGTTATAGGAAGGAGGGGCCTTCTGACCTCTATTTTCTGGGATTAGGGAACGACTGGGCGGTTTTGCTGCTATATGCGGCCGACTTCAATTTTTAAGAGCCATCATCTACTCTTGCTGTCCGTGGATGTCTTCCTGCTCTGCTCAGGTTCTCAGCCCGCCGAGGACCTTCCGTGAGAGGGCGCCTCAAAGAAAATGTTATTGACATCGAAATTTTTCGCGTTACACTTCCACTAAACCGTTGACGTGGAAGTAACGTCGTCTGAGGCGCACACAGAGAGTCCGGGGTGCTGGGATCCGGGCGGTAGCAGGGCGGCAAATGGTCCACTGAGGGCGCGGGGCAAAGGGTGCTGATGCATCTGGATATCCTGCGACGTCAAGGCATACGTCAGTTGCCGGGGATGTGTTGGCATCTCGCTGAGCGCGTGGAGCTTCGGCTCTGCGAACCAAGGTGGCACCGCGGATCGTTTTTCGGATTCGTCCTTGATGAATGGGAAGTGTATACATCAAGGACGATTTTTTATTGTCCGGAAGACGAGGTGATGCCCGATGGTCCGACCAAGCTTGGAAGAAGCGCGCTCCTTGGCGGCGCAGGAAGACTGTCGCTGTCTTCCCTTGGCGCGAGAGCTCTTTGCTGACATTCGCACGCCTATCGAGGTGATGCGTATTCTCAAGGGAGTGTCAGATCACTGCTACCTGCTGGAAAGCGTGGAGAACTCGGGCCAATGGGGGCGGTTCACGTTTTTGGGCTATGATCCCTCTCTTGAGATAACCTGCCTTGACGGTGTGACGTTTCTTGACGGCAAGCCGTTTTCCCATGCGGATCCCGCCGAGGAGATCCGGGCCATTCTCCATCGGCATCGGGCACCGCGCCTCGAGGGCATGCCCCCGTTTTGTGGTGGGCTTGTCGGCTACTTCTCCTACGAATACCTAAAATATGCGGAGCCCACTCTTGATGTCGACACGTTCGACGAGGAGGGGTTCAAAGACGTCGATCTCATGATGTTCGACAAGGTGATCGCCTTCGATCACCAACGGCAGAAGATCGTCTGCATCGTCAACATTCCTCTGTGCGAATCCTCGATCGATGACGCTTACCGACGCGGGTGTGATGACTTGCAGGCTATGGTCGATCTAATTGAGCGGGGCGAGCCGGTGGCCCAGACGGCGGGGCGCATCACGTCGCCGGTGCGCCGTCTGTTCGACGAACGCGAATACTGCCAGATGGTCGAGCGTGCAAAGGAGCACATCAGGGAAGGCGATATCTTTCAGGTCGTGCTGTCCAATCGCCTGGACGCCGATTTCGAGGGCAGCTTGCTCGACACGTATCGCGTGCTGCGCACAAGCAATCCATCGCCGTACATGTTCTATTTTTCCAGTGACGACATCGAGATGGCCGGCGCCTCGCCCGAAACGCTCGTCAGGCTCGAAGACGGCGAGCTCCACACGTTTCCGCTCGCGGGCACCTGTCGACGCGGGTCGACTCCCGAGGAAGACGAGGAACTTGCCCGAGCGCTGCTCGAGGACGAGAAGGAGCTGGCGGAGCACAACATGCTCGTCGACCTGGGGCGCAACGACATCGGGAAAATCAGTGAGTTCGGCACGGTGGAAGTGGAGAGCTACCACCGCGTCCTGCGATACAGCCATGTGATGCATATCGGGTCCACGGTGCGTGGACAGCTTGACGCGAACCATGATGCGGTCGACGCGGTCCGGGCGGTGCTGCCTGCGGGAACGCTCTCAGGCGCTCCCAAGATCCGCGCCTGCCAGATCATCAATGACCTTGAGGGAGGCAAGCGCGGCATCTATGGCGGGGCGGTCGGCTATCTCGATCTGACGGGGAATCTGGACACGTGCATCGCCATTCGCCTGGCCTTCAAGAAGAATGGCAAGGTTTTCGTTCGGAGCGGGGCGGGCATTGTGGCCGACTCCGTTCCGTCCTCGGAAAATCAGGAGTGCATCAACAAGGCGGCTGCTGTGGTTGCTGCGCTGGATGAGGCTTCGGCCCTGTACGGCAGCGGGGCTGCAACAGAGGGGGAGGGCGGCGCATCTGCCGGAGGGGGCATGCCTCCGGCTGGCATCGTCTTTGATCGGGAGGAGGACCTGCGATGATCGTGCTCATCGATAACTACGACAGTTTTTCCTACAACCTCTATCAGCTGATTGGAGCCATCGATCCCGACATTGTGGTGGTGCGCAACGACGCGCTCGACGTGCGGGGTCTGGCAGAGCTCGCTCCCGACCGCATTGTCATGAGTCCCGGTCCTGGGCATCCGTCCAAGGCGGGAATCTGCGTGGACGCGGCATCCTTTTTTGCGGGACGTGTTCCCCTCTTGGGCGTGTGCCTTGGACATCAGGCCATCTGCCAGGCTTTCGGAGCGACGGTTGGCCATGCGCGCACCCTCATGCATGGCAAGCAGTCGACGGCGGAGCTCGATTCTTCCTGTCCGCTGTTTGCCGGCCTGCCCGCGCGGGTCCCGGTGGCGCGCTACCATTCCCTGGCGGTCGACGCCGCCACCGTGCCAGCATGTCTGAAGGTCGTCGCACGTGCCGACGACGGCGAGGTCATGGCGGTTCAGCACGTTGACTATCCCGTGTTTGGCCTGCAGTTCCACCCGGAATCCATCATGACGCCCAGCGGTGCGGCGATGGTGGCGAACTTTTTGGATCGTTGAAGTGTGCCGGCTGCGGGCGCGGGGCTGGCCGTGAAGGTGCCGATGCTCATTGATGCAAGGTCGAGAACAGATGCAGAAACGAAGGAAAGGCGAGCAATGATCAGAGAAGCCATATTCAAGCTGGTGGATAAGAAGGATCTCACGTATGACGAGGCGTATGCCGTTATCGATGAGATCATGGAGGGGGAGACGACGCCCATCCAGACGTCGGCGTTTCTCGCGGCGCTTTCCACCAAAAGCACGCGTGCGGAAACCATCGACGAGATATGCGGATGCGCCGCCGCCATGCGCAGCCATGCCGTTCCCGTGCTCTTCGACGGGGAGGTGCTTGATATCGTTGGGACAGGAGGGGACCGATCGCACTCCTTCAACATCTCGACCACGGCCGCGCTGGTGATCGCCGCCGGCGGCGTGAAGGTGGCCAAACATGGCAACCGGGCCGCGTCGAGCCAGTCGGGCACCGCCGACTGCCTGGAGGCGCTTGGCGTGAACATCTCCCTCGATCCCGACCAGGCGGTTCGTCTTTTGGACGAAGAGGGAATCTGCTTCCTCTTTGCCCAGCGCTACCACACGGCCATGCGCTACGTGGGGCCTATCCGCAAAGAGCTCGGCATACGCACGGTGTTCAACATCCTCGGTCCCCTGACCAATCCGGCGAACCCGAGTGCCATGGTGTTGGGGGTCTATGATCCGCTCCTGGTCGAACCGATCGCGCACGTCCTCGTGAAGCTGGGGGTGCGGCGGGGCATGGTGGTTCATGGCAACGTGGGGCTCGACGAACTGTCGACTGCGGGTACGACGCTGGTGTGTGAGTTTGACGACAGCGGCTCCCGGACGTATGAGCTCGATGCCGCAAACTTCGGCATGAAAGAGTGCGCAAAGGCGGATTTGGAGGGCGGCGATCCGCAGGAGAACGCACGCATCACCCGATCGATCCTGGAAGGTGAGCGCGGCGCCCGCCGCGACACAGTGCTGCTGAATGCCGGTGCCGGGCTGTATGTGGGCGGCGTGGCTGCCAGCCTGTCGGATGGCGTGGCCAGGGCGGCGGCTCTCATCGACGACGGAACCGCACTGCGGAAACTTGAGGCATTCAAGGTGGCGTCGCAGGCCGACGTGCTAATGGATGGGCGGTAGGAAGCGATGGCGGAAACCTATCAGAACATTCTCGAGCGCATGGCGGCCTCGTCCCGCAGAAGGGTGGCTGCAGCCGAAGCGCGGCTTCCCTTCGATGGCCTGAGGGCGCGCGTCGAGGCCGTTGACGGCGGCGAGCCGTTCCGCTTCGAACGGGCGCTTTCCGGCGAGGGCCTGTCCTTCATCTGTGAATGCAAAAAGGCCTCTCCTTCAAAAGGACTGATCGAACCCGACTATCGACCCGTCGAGACCGCATGTGCCTACGAGGCGGCCGAAGCCGCTGCCGTGTCGGTGCTGACGGAACCGGAAGCATTCCTCGGCACCCTTGAGGATCTGCGAGCGGTGGCCTCGCATGTTGCTCTTCCCGTGCTGCGCAAGGATTTCGTGGTGAGTCCCTATCAGATCGTCGAGGCAAAGGCGTGCGGCGCCGAGGCCGTGCTGCTCATCTGCGCGCTGCTTGACGAAGGGACGCTGGAATCGTATCTCGGCTTGTGCGACGAGCTGGGCCTGTCGGCCCTCGTCGAAGCCCATGACCTCGACGAGACGCGCATGGCATGCGGGGCGGGTGCGCGAGCCATCGGCGTGAATAACCGCGATCTGAAGGATTTCACCGTCGATTTCCAGAACAGCATCCGTCTCCGTGCAGCGGTGCCCGATGACGTCGTGTTCGTCGCTGAGTCGGGCGTGCGCACCGCACAGGACACCGCGCTGCTGCGCGATGCCGGCGTCGACGCGGTCCTTGTGGGAGAGACCCTGATGAGGGCTGAAGACAAAGGCGCCCTGCTGGCCGAATTGCGAGAAGGAGGCGATCGTCCATGACGTTGTCACCCGATGCGCCTCCTGACCCGACGGGCGCCGAGGTGCGCACGAGAAGCGAAAAGAGGCCCGTGGACCGTGAGGTGCGCATCAAGATATGTGGGGTGCGCACGGCGGCTGATGTGGCTGCGGTAAATCTGCTTCTGCCTGACTACGTGGGGTTCGTGTTCGCTTCTGGGAGCAAGCGGTTCGTGATCTCCCGTCAGGCGGAGGACCTTGTGAGAGCGCTTGACGGGAGGATCACGCCCGTCGGTGTGTTCGTGGATGCTTCTCTGTCGGATGTGGCAGCCGCTGTCCGACGAGGAATCGTGCGTATGGTTCAACTCCATGGTTCCGAAAACGAAGCGTTCGTCTCCGCACTGCGTCGAGAGGTCGGGGTTCCCATCGTCAAGGCATTCAGCATGGATGACGATGATGTGCTGGAGCGGGCGGAACGGTCTGCCGCGGACTACATCCTGCTCGATGCGGGGCGGGGAGGCACGGGCCGCACGTTTGACTGGTCGCGTGCAAGGCGGCTGGAGCGCCCCTTCTTCCTTGCGGGGGGCTTGAACGCTGACAACGTGGGCGCTGCCCTTCGGGATCTTCGCCCGTTTGCGGTTGACATGAGCACGGGGGTGGAGACGGACGGAGCGAAGGATCCGGAGAAGATGCGTGCGGCAATCGAAGCCGTTCGTGGCCGTGCGGTGCGGGAAACCCGGAGGGAGACGGATCGATGAAAGCGGAAGGAGAAACGATGTCCAAAGGACGGTTTGGCGAACACGGAGGGCAGTTCATCCCCGAAACGCTGATGAACGCGGTGATTGAACTTGACGAGGCATATGCCCATTACAAGAACGATCCGGACTTCAATGCCGAGTTGACGGAACTGCTCAATGGCTATGCCGGACGGCCCAGCCTTCTGTACTATGCATCGCATATGACAGAAGACCTTGGCGGCGCAAAGGTGTACCTGAAACGCGAGGATCTCAACCACACGGGGGCGCACAAGATCAACAACGTGCTGGGCCAGATGCTGCTTGCCAAGAAGATGGGGAAGACCCGCGTCATCGCGGAAACCGGCGCCGGTCAGCACGGTGTGGCGACGGCGACGGTGGCGGCACTCATGAACATGGAATGCGTCGTCTACATGGGGCGCGAGGACATGGAGCGCCAGGCGCTCAACGTCTATCGCATGCGCCTGCTGGGCTCGGAAGTCCGTCCGGTCGACAGCGGCACCGGCACGCTGAAGGATGCGGTGAGCGAGACGTTCCGTGAATGGACGAAGCGCATAGAGGACACCCACTATGTGTTGGGATCGGTGATGGGGCCGCATCCCTTTCCCACCATCGTGCGTGACTTCCAGGCGGTCATCTCGCGTGAGATCAGGCAGCAGCATCTGCAACAGGAAGGCCGTTTGCCCGATGCCATCATCGCCTGTGTGGGCGGTGGGTCGAACACCATCGGCTCGTTCTATCATTTCATCGGAGACGATGACGTTGCCCTCATCGGATGCGAGGCCGCGGGACGGGGGATCGACACACTCGAGACGGCGGCGACCATCGCGACGGGGCGCAGCGGCATCTTCCATGGCATGAAGAGTTATTTCTGCCAAGATGAGTACGGGCAGATCGCACCCGTGTATTCCATCAGCGCGGGCCTTGACTATCCGGGGATCGGGCCTGAGCACGCCCATCTGCATGACATCGGGCGAGCGCAGTACGTTCCGGTGACCGACGATGAGGCGGTGCGAGCTTTCGAATACCTCTCGCGCATCGAGGGCATCATTCCCGCGATTGAGAGCGCGCATGCCGTGCACCATGCCATGCGGATCGCTCCGCAGATGAAGCCTGATCAGAGCATCGTCGTGACCATATCAGGAAGGGGCGACAAGGACTGTGCCGCCATCGCCCGCTACCGGGGGGAGGACATCAATGAGTAGGACGCGCGAAGCCTTTGCAAGCGGAAAGGCATTCATTCCCTTCATCACCTGCGGGGATCCTGACCTTGAAACGACGGCTGCCCTGGTGCGAGCTATGGCGGACGCGGGGGCTGATCTCATAGAACTGGGGATTCCCTTTTCCGATCCGACGGCAGAGGGACCCACCATCCAGGAGGCGAATCTCCGTGCCCTCGCCGGCGGGGTGACGACGGACCAAGTGTTCGACATGGTGGAGGTCGTCCGGCGCGAGGTGTCGGTTCCCCTGGCGTTCATGACGTACGCCAACGTGGTCTATTCCTATGGAATCGATCGGTTCCTTGCGCGTATGGAGCGGTTTGGCATGGATGCGCTCATCCTGCCTGACGTGCCGTTTGAGGAGAAGGAAGAGTTTGATCCCTTCTGCAAAGCTCATGGCATCGACCTGATAAGCTTGATCGCTCCGACTTCTCACGACCGGACTGCCATGATCGCGCGTGAGGCGAGCGGCTTTGTCTACTGCGTCAGCTCGCTGGGGGTCACCGGCACGCGGTCTACGATAACGACAGACATCGGCGCGATGGTCAGACAGGTGCGGGAAAGCACGAATCTTCCTGTGGCGGTTGGGTTTGGCATTTCCACGCCCGAACAGGCGGCGGAGATGGCGGGAGTGAGCGACGGCGCCATCGTGGGTTCCGCCATCGTCAGCATCGTCGCCGAAAAGGGGCGCGACAGCGTGCCCGATGTCGTTGATCTCGTTTGTGGGATGAAGGCCGCTTTGCAAGGGGAAGCCTGAGGCGAGGAGCGAAGCAAAGGCTCCGGCCCCGCATGGTGCGAGGCCGGAGCGATCCATGAACCGGACGGCCGGGAGGGAAGGGAGGAGGGCCGTCCGGCAGGGTGATGTCAGAGTTCGCCGACTTCTTTGCCCAGGTAGCGAGCTGCCTGCTGTGCGGCGAGGCGGCCTGAGTTGACTGCCCATGAAGCGCATGACCCGGGACAGTACGCAACGTCGTAGGTGTCCCCGTAGAGGCCGCCCGCGTCGCATCCGCCAGCGAAGAGGCCGGGGATGGTGTTCTTCTCCTCGTCCATGACTTCCGTGTTCGGAGAGACGCTTATCCCTCCAACGGTGCAGAAATAACCGTTGAACACCTCGAAGGCGTAGTACGGGCCAGACGAGAGCGGCCTGAGGTAGGCGGCAGGCTTGAAGAACTCCGTGTCCACGCCGCTCGCGCAGGTGGCGTTGTAGGCCTCCACGGTCGCTTGGAGCGCGGCGGGATCGAGTCCTGCGGCTGTTGCGAGTTCGGCAATCGAGTCTCCTTGGAACACGTGGTCGTTTTTCGAATCGAGGAGCTTGGGGAAGCTTTCTGCCAGATCGGCCATGGGCTGGCCCGCCACGACGTACACGCCCACGCCGACGTCTCCGCCGACTTTGGTGTACTGATCGATAATCTCCTGGTTGCAGATCGTGAACGCGCGCTTCTGGTTATGGACCGCGTTGCCGGCGTAGGCGAAGTTCTTGAGGAACATGTCCTCACGCACGAACCGCTCGCAGCGTTCGTTAACCCAGAGGTGGGGCTCAAGGGACGTGGCCGCTTGCAGCTCTGTCCCGTAGGTGGTGCCGGGGAGGATGGGGCCATACGTCGCCATGGTGCCGGAGCCCAAGGCGAGCGCACCGCCGGCGTCCTTGAGCATCTTGAGGCCGTCTCCGTCGCGGCCGTCCATGCCTGAGGCGACCACGCGGTCGGGATCGGCGCCGTTCAGCTCATGGATGAGCGAGCTGTTGTTGGCCCATCCTCCCGTTCCGACGACGACGGCCTGGCATTCGATCTTGACCACCGTGTCGTCCGCACGCTGGGCGAGCACGCCGACCACCTTGCCGTCTTCCATGAGGACCTTCTTGCCTGAGCATTCCAGTTCCATGGGGACGTCGAGCGAGGTCGCTGCTGCGCCAAACGATTTCATGAAGGTGACGCCCGTGCCCTCGGACCCCAAGCCCTTGTAGACATGCCATGCTTCGGGGGAATCGCCGAGGCTTTGAACGTGGTCGAACTCGACGCCCAGGTCCTCGAGCCACGTGATGGTTTTCGCGGTATGCTTGAAGAAGTTTTTGTACTGTGCGGGACTCACGATCCAGTGATGGTAGTCAAAGCATGCTTCGGCCAGCTCGTCGATGGAATAGTCGATGCCTGCGGCCTCCTGCCAATGGGAGCCCACGGCGAACAGCCCCTCAGATCCGATGAAAGAGCCGCCGGTTGCGCCCTTTTTCTCGAGCATGACGACATCAAGGCCGAGTTGTTGGGCCTGAATTGCCGCCGCAAGCCCCGTTCCGCCGCCTCCGACGACGCAGACCTCGCAGCTGACGGTTTCGCTCGGCTCGGGCAGTTCCTCGATCGTCCATGCTTCTGTGGTCTGGCTCGACGTTGATCCTGTGGGTTCGTTTGCCGCGGCGCTCTTGTTGCTTGGGGCGCAGCCTGCGAGTCCCGTAAGCGCAGCCGCGGCCCCCGTGACGGCGATGCCGGTCAGAAACCCTCGTCGTGACAGATTGTTCCGTTCCCCCGATAGGTCCTTTCCCATAGTTCCCTCCTTGGTCGATTTTCCGGCTCTCACCCTTGTTGGGTTTGATCCCTGCGTCGCATGGTAGCTGCGACCGGGATGCCGCCGCAACGCGTCAGCGCGCACAAATGGTTACGGCTGCGTAAGCATTTGTTACTGCGCAAAGGGTCGGACCGCGGCGGGTGTGCTCTATGGTATGATCGGCATTGTCGGCTCCGGGGAGGAAGCTTGATCGAGTGGCGAGGGGAACGTGATGAACGACCACCAGCTCCAATATTTCCGTGCGATGTATGAGACGCGGAACGCGCATGAGGCCGCGCGCTCGATACCGTTGTCCCGGCAGGGCCTTCTCAAATCGCTCGAGTCTCTGGAGCATGAGCTTGGCGTCCCGCTCTTTTGCGACAAGGCGGCGCCTTCCTGCGTTCCCACGCGCTATGGCGACGCCTTCTTTGCCTATACGGCGCAGCAGGAGCAGGAACGGCATGGCCTGTTGCAGGAGTTCCGGAGGATTGACATCGGAGAACGGGGCGTCATAAGCCTCGGTGCCGCCATCGGCACCATGGGATTTTTGGGACTTGGCGTGCTGAAGGAGTTCGAACTTGCGCATCCTCAGGCCAAGATCACGTGCGATGAGGTGCCCGACCTGAGATGTGACGAGGGGCTCTTGGGCGGCATGTACTCGCTTGCGCTCGACGTGTATCCCTATCACGAGGATTTCGAGACGGTGGAACTGTACTCGGCGAATCGCAGCGTATGGGTGAGCGCCAAGGATCCGCTCGCCCGCGAAGAGGTTCTTCGAATCGACGACCTTCGAGGATATCATGTGGGAGTTGTCGGATACACCTTCAAAAACTACGCTGAGCTGGTGACGGCAGGAAGCTCCCAAGGGGTGTCTTTCGCTGCGCTCGACACCTTCTCGGAGATGATCCACCTCTACCGGTATGCCATGAGACCGGGATTTGCGTCATTTACCGCACCGAGCGTCGCTGACCTCTTTTCGGAACTGTTCGCCGACAGCGACGCTCCTGTGCGTTCCATTCCCTTTGACGGTTTGCCTTGGAAGTTCGGCATAGCCTGGCATCGCCACCACCAGCTCAACGATCTGGAGCGCGCTTTCGTCGAGCATTGTGTGGCGTATGCCAGGAAGATGTCGTGATGCGAGCCGCCTTCCTCTAGCCTGCCATCACCTTGCCAACCGTGTATCCCATGAGGCAGTTGCGTGTGTGGGAGAGGCAGTTCAGGTTGTGTGGGTAGGTGTTGTAGAACATGCCTCCCGAAGTCAGGCCGATGGCGAACAGCCCGTCGATGGGCGCGCGGTCGTGATCCAGCACACGGCATTCCGTGTCGACCAGCAATCCGCCTGCAGTGCACAGGCCGTCAGCGTATTCCTTGGTCGCGTAGTAAGGTGGCGTGTCGAGGGTCATCATCATGGAGCCGGGGAAATCGAAATCCTCGTCTTTGCCGGCTGCGGCCATCTCGTTCCATCGCTCGATCGTCTCGACGAAGGTGTCAGATGGCACCTCCATGAGCTCGGCGAGCTCTTCGAGGGAATTGGCCACCAAGGCGTTTTCTCCCATGGCGGCGGCGGTCCACACTTCTTTTGGGCCATAGCATGAGGAGCTCGGCGTCCATATCTTGTCGATCTTCTGGCCAATGGCACTGTCCACCACATAGAAGTCGTAGGTTTCCGGCTGAGCCTGGATGGCCATGGCCAGATGCCCATAGGGCTCATACTCGGGGGTGAAACGCTTTCCCAGCTTGTTCACGCGCAGATAAGGCATGAGCTGCTCGGGATCCAGCATGATGGCCTGGGGAAACTCATCTTCGGCTGCGCCGACGGCCAGTCCCATCTGGTGGCCGTCTCCGGTGTTTCCGAATGCCCCGGTCAGCCAAGATCCCGGCACGCCGCGCGGCCGGCAGCGTTCCTTGAGCATCTGCTGGTTGAACTCGTATCCTCCGCAGGCCAGCACGACGCCCTTCGCGCATTCATACTTCTCGTAGCCCTCGTCGCTCTTCACGATGACGCCCGTCACGCGGCCCTGGTCATCGGTGGTCAGCTGACAGGCGGGGCAGCTGTAGCGTAGTTCGACGCCCGCCTCCTTGAGGATGCCCGCGAGGATGTCTGCCAGCTCGCCCGGAGGGTAGGGCAGGTTCAGCGACGTGTTCCAAGAGCGTGACAGCGACGTGGGGTCCCATTGCTCACGAAAGTCCGGAAAGTCTCCCGCTGCAAACGTGAGGGGATAGGCTTCGGGATCCTTGTTGTCGAAGTGACTGACGTACCAGTCCACCGCTTCGCCGTTTGACTCGAGCCAATGCCGATAAAGTTCCATGTCTCCTTGGAAGGAGCAGTCGATCATTGCGTCGCTGATCCACTTGTCAGTGTCGTAGGTCATGCCCCAATGTTTGTGCAGGCTGGAGTTCGTTCCCCCGATGGTTGCGGAGTTGTAGTTCCCGCGGGTCTGCTTTTCCACGGCGACGGTCTTGAGGCCCTGCTCCGCGCAGGACAGGGCGGCTGCGTCTCCTGCAGGACCGAGGCCGCATACCACCACATCGACCTCGTGGGTGGCAACGATGTCTCCGTCGGCTATGGGGTCGCCCACAAAGGCGATGACGCCCTCGCCTGCCGCGCCCACTTCCACCTCTTCGACAACGGGCCAGACGGCCTGAGCGGGATCGGTCGTCTGCATTGCTCCGGCGGCGCTTCCCTGTCCGGCGCCTTGCGTTGCCGTGGCTTCTGTGGCCGCCTTCGGCGCACAGCCAGTCAATCCTGCGACGGCGGCCAGTCCGGCGGTGGCGGCTGCGCCCGTCAGAAACGACCTTCGGCTGAGACCCGCCAGCGTGCTTCCTGATTCGTGCGATGTTCGTTTGGATGATTCCATACTGTCCTCCCTTGTCTCCGTAAAGGCCCGTGCGGTCCCTCCGCATAAAGCTCGGGCCTCTCCGCTGCACATCATGCTGAAGAAGGGTGTGATGCGCATCTGCCAAAACGGTATATTTTTTTTAGAAGCAGGTCAGGAAGTCCGTGAGAGCACGCTGGCGAAAGCGGGCGCGTGCGTTACTATGGGGAAAGACGCAACGGGGAAGGGCGCGGGATCGGTCCCGTGCAGATCGAAGGAGGTGGGGGATGGGCCGTGGAGCTCGTCAGAACCAGGAGCGTTCTGTGCGTCGGTGGCCGCCGGCGCAGGCTTCGTCCATCAAGGCCGTCCTCGGCTCTGCCTTGCTTTGGTCATGGGGCTTTTGCGCGTACCTGAGTCCGGCCTTGTTCCCCGGGGGTGGGGGAGAGGTGACAAGCACGGGGCTTGAGTATGGCTTCTTTGCCTCCCAGGCTGCGACGATGGTGTTCGCGCTTGCGGTCATGGGAATCGCGCGCCGTGGTCGGGTCGTGGTGCGCAGGCCGTTGTTCCTTGTCGCAGCCGTCCTGATAGCGCTTACCTCTCTTGTCATAACGTGGGCGCTGAGCGTGAATGCGCGCGAGGTCGTCATTGCCTGCGGCATTGTCGACGGCTTCTGCGTTCCGATGATGGGCGTTGCTTGGGGTGCCCGCTATTCCCTGGGGTCTCGCAGCATGCAGTCGCTCATCGTCCTGTCGTTTCTGGTTGCCTATCTGCTGTATCTCGTCATCGCCCAACTGCCCCATGTTGCGGCGGTTCTCATTGTGTTCCTGCTGCCCCTGGTCTCATGGGGCCTGTGGATGAGCGACGCCCGTTCTCGCCATGAGGTTTCTTCAGACGTTTTTCCTGTGCGGTCTTTGGACGATTCGACCCTTTCAATGCCTGGCGAGCTCACTGCCGGATCGTGGGAGGCCCAGGTGCTTCCGTGGCGATGGATCGGCGTCTTGATTGCCGCATCCTTCATTGGCAATCTCATCACCTCTGTTGTCATGGGGCGTGCTTATGCGGGGGTGGAGAGTCTGTTTTTTGGGGGCATCGCGGTCTGCGCCTGCATTGCCACGATGGTGCTCGTGCCGGTGACGTCGGATCGTTCGTCCTTGTCGGTGAGTGGCCTCTATCGCATAACGCTGACGTTTACCGTTGTTGGCTTGGTGGCCATCATGGTGTTCGGGTCGCTTGCCATTCCCGTGGGAGGCGCCCTTGTCCAAGGGAGCGCATTCTTTCTGCAAGTTCTGGTGTTTCTGGTCATAACCCAGAGCACGCAGGAGCAGGGGCTGTCCCCGCTGCTCTCGTTCAGCGTTGGGCAAGCGCTCATAGCGGGGGTGGTGTTTCTTGGCAATGTGGTTGGCAAGCAGGTTTTCGACCGGTATGGATCGGGTGATTTTGTTCTCAGCGTGGTATGCGGATGCGGCGTGCTTGCCCTGTTCTTCATGGTCATTGCACGCGTGGGGTCGTCTGATCAGGAAGGAGATGCCGGGGACGCGGATCAACCCGAGGAACTCCCTTCGGAGGAGCCTCCCTTCAAGGAGGATGTCTCGGCTCGCATCGACCGTCTCGCCCGCGATGGCGGCCTGACGAAGCGGGAGACCGAGGTGTTCGGCTACCTTGCGAAGGGACGCAGCCTGCCCTATATCTCTGATGCCCTGTTCGTCACGACGGGAACGGTGAAGACTCACACGGTGCATATCTACCGCAAGCTCGGAGTCAATTCCAAGCAGGAACTCCTTGATCTCATCGAGGTGGCTCAGCCGACGCTCTGAAGAGGGGAGAGCTAGGGGCTGATGGGCTTGCCGTTACTCTTTGATTGGTTGAGGGCGGAGCTATCGCGTCGCATCCGAGCGGGTCCGGGCCGCTTCTCTTCGTCCGAGTTCGTCAGTCTTTCGAAATGAGCTTGATGTCCGCCATGTGCTCAGCCTCGATGTCGCCAATAAAAAGCACCCTGCTCAAAAGTTTTTCTGGACCGTGCCGGCAAGGTGCTTCCGACCGGATAGGGGGATTAGCGTCGGAGGGCTTCTGCGTGCTTGGGAAAATGAGAGACCGGTTGCCCTCCGTGGTCCCCGCCCTTTGTCCCCTTCCGCTCGGCAGATGCGGCGAGATGCCCCCTGTTTCGGCGCGGATGTTTTAGGCCAATGCTTCGTCGACCATGCGTCGGAGATTCGTGCTGAACCGCTCGCGGTCTTCTTCCTCGAAAGGCGCAGGCCCCTTGGTTCTGCCTCCTTGGCGACGCACCTTCTTCTCGATGTGCCGCATCTCCATGTCCATGTCGATGGTCTCTCGTCGGTAGGGGCGTCCCCTGACTCCAATGGCGCGTGCTTCGCGTCCCAGCACCATTGCTGCCAGGCCGATGTCCTGGGTCACGACGATGTCTCCCGGGTTCAATTCCTCGATGATGGCGAAATCGGCGGCATCGGCGCCCATGCCGACGCTCAGGGTGTCGACCCAAAAGCCGTCGCGGGGCTGACGCGGATCGCTTCGGCGAATATGCCGAGCGAGGTTTTGGGTGGAGTTGCCGGCGATAACCGCCGGAATGTTTTTAGCACGCGCGATGGCCAGTGCCTCGGAGGTCACGGGGCAGGCGTCGGCATCGATGTAAATGACGGGCTTCATGGTTTCATGCGGTCTTTCTTCTCGAAGAAGGCATGACGGATCCGCCCTGCCTTGCGTGATAGTATACGACGTAGCAGCTCTCAGGTGTTGGCGTGCGCCCGACGGTGGGCGCTGGGAGCCATGTTTGCGATGCTGAAACGGTCATCTCCGGGGGCCGCACGATGCAAAGCCTGTTTGGATGGGTGGATGAATGAAGATTGCGGTGAGCGCGTGTCTGATGGGAGAACCCTGCCGCTATGACGGCAGGGGCTTCCTGCGGGAAGAGGTTGCAGCATTGGGCGATGACCACGAGATGGTCATGCTCTGTCCGGAATTGCTGGGTGGTTTGGAGGCGCCTCGCCCTCCCTGTGAAATCGTTGAGGTCGAAGGCGCGTCGTGCGTCATTGACAACCAGGGCAATGATCTCACGCAGGCGTTCCTCGACGGTTCCGAGAAAGCCCTTGCCCAAGCGCAGGAACAGGGATGTGGGGTCGCCGTTCTCAAAGCGAAGAGCCCCTCCTGCGGAAGCGGCCTTATCTATGACGGCACGTTTTCGGGCACGCTTTGCCCCGGTGATGGCGTGACCGCCCGCCAGTTCCGCGCTGCGGGCATCCGGGTGCTCGACGAGGACCACCTGCGATGGTTATGAGGGTATGGCAAAGGATTCTGAAAAGCTGGCTCTATGATACGAACAGTGCCACAAAGCCTATGGAGCTTTAATGCTGTGCCGGACAATAGTGCTCATTTATTTTGTTGATTTGGATAGTTGGCACCGTTCGCAAAACCTTCCGAATACGGGCTAGGCACGACGACAGACCCCTTCGATTCCTTGATGCCCTCATTCAGGAGATGCATCGAACGAAGTTTGAAGGCGATCTCGTCGTCTTTGTACACTGAGGACGCCTCGGAGAGCATTGATGCGATATCCTTCTCTATCTCGGCAAATGCGATGCGTGCCTCTTTTTCACGGGTGGCCTTTGCCTGAACGGACATAGCGTCTTGGAGCTCTTTGGGAATAACGACATCGCGAATTTCTACGGAGAGGACCGAGATGCCCCAAGGTGAGGTCTTTTCCTCAATGGCCTCCTGAAGTTCCTCGTCGAGCTGAACGCGCCGCATGGTCACTGCGTCGATGTCCTTCCGTCCGATAGCGTCTCTCAAGGCCGTTTGCGCGGCAAGCGAGACGGAATCATAATAGTCCTCGACTTCCAGGCACGCCTTTTGCGGATCCCAAATTGTCCAGAATGCGACAGCATCCACGTTGACGGGCACAAGGTCAGAGGTGAGGGTCTCTTCTGCTCCGAAACCGGTGAGCATCATGCGTAGATCTGCCTTGAGCGCTATATGATCGAAGAAAGGAATGGTGAAATAGGGACCTGGCCCCACCGTGCGGCTATAGGAACCAAAGCGGAGTATGACGACTCGCTCCCATTCTGATGCGACTCTGAACGACGAAACGGCAAGCATTGCTGCCACAAGCGCGGCGACAAGAACCCAAATATTGACCTGTCCGATGACAAGATAGCTTGCACAGCCGACCACGATGAAGGCGGCGGCAAAAACAAATGATGAGAATACGGTGCCTGCATTCCCGTCGGTATGGTTTTTCTTCGGAGAGCTGTATGCCTCAATCGGTGCAACTTCATCTTGCATGTCGCGCTGCACTCCCGCTGGGAGCCTGCCATTTTTTTTCATAGGTAGCCCTCTCTTTTCTCAACGGCATCGAGGGAGTCCTTCTCGGCCAAAGCAACAACTTTATCGATGCGCGCGCGGATGTCTTCGAAATTCATGCCGATCAGACGATACTGCTGCACGCAGTTTTCCAGCAAGGCGTCGATGGGTGCTTCCTCAGATTCATCAGTTCGTATGCCTTTCTGCACATACATGCCCCGTCCGCGCATCGAGACAATCAGCCCGCTCTGCTCGAGGTCCTTGTAGGAACGCGCGACGGTGTTGTAGTTGATCTTCGCTGACGAGGAGAGGCTTCTTACACTGGGAAGCTGCTCTCCTGGCTTGAAGCATTCTGTTCGGATGAGATAGGTGATCCGGTTGCGCAACTGCACCCAAATGGGAAGGTCCGACGTCTCGTCGACGTGGAAGACTTCTTGGCCGTGGAGATGAGATTGACTTTCGAGCTTCGCGCGCCCGCTATTGTCTGGTATCGCGTTCATCAGCGGACCCCGCAAAGCACGACGCAATACCGCAGGAAGAATCCACCTAATAGACATATCACATCAGAAACCGGTATGGTGCGGCATTCTTTCGAATTGAGCGTGTAGAGCTCGAGAGCGAAAGGCAGACAGATGCCCATGACAATCACTCCCACCACGGCATTTGACAGCATGGATGGTTCGGCGAGAAGAGAGAGGGCGCCGTCTGCTGCCGGGGTCATGAGAGCATGAATCATGAATGCCGCCAGTGCTAGGGCCTCCAAGATAAGGCAGACGATGTGCGCCTTCTGGAGTGGCCGTGCTGCGCGCAGCAAAAGGGTTTGCTCCCGGACGAAGTAATCAACGAGGAGGACGATGGACACGCCGCTTGAGAGAGCAGAGAAGAAAAAGAGGGCGACGAGTGTCCATGTGTTCCAAAATGCAACCGAATCATTTGAGGCGAGAAAGACGCCAGTATAGACCATGACAACGCATGAGCACACGCAACATACGATCTCGAGTGTTTTTCGAATTCTTCCATTCATGCACAGGGGGCGGAAGAGATGAGCCACCGTGAGCAATATGCCCACCGCCAACTCGACGGAAAGGGCAAAGGCTCCAAATGTGATGATGGTCATATGCGGTCTCGTGAACAGGTAAAGGACGCGCTCGGGGTAGGCGAGGTCCCAGAATAGGGCGAAAATGGCAAATGCCAGGACAAGGCTGGAAATGGCGTAACATCTGGCCAAAAGGGATTCAAAAGCCCGTTCAAAATCCCTTTCACGCCGGTATCCCGTATGATGAAGATAAATGCTCCACGAAGTCATCACCAAGAAGGCGCCTGATGAAGCGCCGCCTAGAAACAGGTACATGATGATAAGCATACTAAACACTATGATTGAGCCTCGCGTGTCGATTCTGGGATTCGTGTCAGAACTCACCGTGCACATCATACCAAAAAACTCGAAAGCATATATCAGGGATTGAATGAACTAGTGAATCGGTGTACTATGACACTAAATCCGAGCACAATGATCGGAAGGGCGAGAGAAGAGAAGATGAGGAGGACGGCATGTCTGACACTGGTGGAGCACCGGCATCATATGAAAGACTCAGTCGGCGCTCGTTTCTGAAAGCGTCTGCTGCACTCGCTGTGGCACTTGGGGGAGGTGGAGCTCTGGTTGGATGCGACAAAGACCATTCGCTGGTTTCAACGAATGGCCAAGCGCTTGACGATGGAGAGGGGAAATGGGTCGCGGCCGCATGTTGGCATAACTGTGGAGGGCGTTGCTTAAACAAGGCGTACGTGCAGGATGGCGTCGTTCTGAGACAGAAGACCGATGACACACATGAGGACAGTCCAGATTACCCTCAACAGCGCGGGTGCCTGCGTGGAAGGTCTCAGCGCAAGCAGGTGTTTGCTTCAGATCGCCTGAAGTATCCCATGAAGCGTAAAGGATGGTCCTTGGACAATCCGAATGGAGACATGCGGGGCAAGGATGAGTGGGAACGCATCAGCTGGGACGAGGCGCTCTCGTATGTGGCAGACGGCCTGAAGGCTGCGAAGGAACGTTATGGGAATCGTTCCATTCTTCTCCTTGGCGGTGACAGCAGCGCGAATGCTGAGATGTACCGTACTCTCAGTCTGTACGGCGGCTGCTGTGAATACTGGAACACCAATTCGTTTGGCTCGTGGGCGAAGACGCCGTTCTTCATTGGCTTCAACCATGATTTCAAGTGGGACCAGACGGTCAATGATCGCTACGACCTACGAGCATGTGAAACAATCGTCATGCTTTCCATGAACCCTGCTTGGAGTGCCATGGGCAGCCAAACGTGGAATTATTGGCAGGCGAAAAAGGCAGGGGCAAAGTTTGTCGGCATCGACCCTTTCTACAATGAGACTTACTCGCTGCTCGAGGCTGACTGGTTGCCTATCCGTCCTGCGACCGACACGGCGTTCCTGCTGGCACTCGCCTATGCGATGCTTGAGCAAGATGAGGAAAAGCATCTTGTTGACTGGGACTTCCTTGATCGATGCACGGTGGGATTCGACGCCGCCCATATGCCTGCCGATGCGAAAGAGGACATCAACTTCAAAGACTATGTGATGGGAGTCTACGACGATGAGCCGAAGACGCCCGAGTGGGCGGAACAGATATGCGGCATTGAACCTGAGAAGATACGCTCCCTCGCTGTCGCAATGGGCAAGGATAACAAAGTCGCCTTTATTTGCGGCATGGCTTCAGGCCGAGTGAACAACGTCGACAATCTCCCCCAATTGGTCATGACGGTTGGGGCTATGGGTGGGCATATGGGCAAATCGGGCCACATGGTGGGATCGACGATGCATGCAACTTCCGGGAATGGCGGGCCGGCTCTCATCAAGCGGGGCAGCGACGGCCTCCCCTCCATCAAGAACCCGCTCGATGATTCCATCAATGCCAATGAGGTATGGGACGCCATTCTCGAAGGGCATTACCACTGGGCTGGTTCAGGAGCAGCGGGATACTACAATGAGGGAGCGGTTCCTGTCGGGGAAGACCGCGATATCGACATTCACGTCATCTACAACAACAGAGGAGCGAACCTCCAGACGAGCAATGGTATGAAGAAGGGCATCGAGGCCTACCGCAAGGTCGATATGGTGGTAAGCCATTCCCAATTCTTCACGACGCCTTCCCGCTATGCTGACATCATCCTTCCCGTCACGACCGAGTGGGAAACATATGGAGGGTTTCTCGGGGGCAATTTGATCCATACGAGCAATCGCGAGATGATGATCGCTTATGAAAGAGTCGTGGAGCCCCTCTTCGAAGCGAAGACCGATCAAGAAATTGCCATGGGGATAGGGGAGCGATTGGGGATTGGCCAAGAGGATATCTATCCCTTCGGTGCAGAACAGCAATACTTTAATCAACTGTCCACGATGTCTGTCATGAATGAAGACGGGAAAGGCTATGGGCTTGCTGTCTCCATCACGGAGGCTGACATTGACGAAATGGGCGTGGATGGAACCCCGCAAGAGGGAAAGCTGCCTTATCAGGAGCTGAAGGAACTTGGCGTGTATCAGGTTGAGCGGCATCAGGGCGACAGCTACGGCTATATAGCGTTCGAGGATTTTTGCGCCGATCCTGAGAAGAATCCCCTTCAGACCCCTTCCGGCAAATTGGAGATATACTGCCAGTCCCTCGCGGACGCGGTTGAGAAGATGGGCTTCACGACCATTGAGCCCATTCCAACTTATGCAAGGGTGACGGGTGGTTATGAAGACACCTTTTCCGATTGGGACAGCCAGACGAAAGGGGAGTATCCCCTTCAGGTCATCAATCCCCACTATCTTCGCCGCGCACACACCGTGTTTGACAATGTCCCTTGGTTGCGCGAGGCGTGGGGGAACCCTGTGTATCTCAGCACGAAAGACGCGGCGGATGCGGGGGTGGCAGACGGCGATACGGTGCTTCTTTCCTCTCCTGCTGGCCAGACGGTGCGTCGGGCGTGCGTGACGGCGCGTCTTCGGCCTGGTGTCGTGGCTCTTCCCCATGGAGCTTGGGTTGCGGTCGATGAGTCAACGGGGATAGACCAAGCAGGAGCGGACAATTATCTTTCGGCGCAGGTTCCCAATGGCCTAGGCGTTTCTGGCTTCAATTCAGTGATCTGCAATCTTCAAAAATACGACGGTACTGCTCTTGGTGCCGACGTCGACGAACCTGCTCGTTTGCCTCTAAAGGAAGGTGAGTGACATGGCCGAAGCTGTGAAGAACGAGGCTTCTGCAGCTGATGCCGTCATGACGGCATCGAAGAAGCTGGGCTTCTATTTTGACATGAAGGCGTGCATCGGGTGTCGAACATGCCAAATTGCCTGTAAGGATAAAAACGATTTGCCGGTTGGAGTGATTTATCGACATGTCCAGGCATTTGAAACAGGTGCCTATCCAGTGCCGAGCGGATTCAACTATTCTGGGACATGTAATCATTGCGAGAATCCTGCCTGTGTGGCGGAGTGCCCGACAGGGGCCATGCATCTGTCTGATGATGGAACTGTTTTGCACGATGACGCGAAGTGCATAGGATGCAGGATTTGCATCTGGAGTTGCCCCTATGGAGTTCCGCAGTACTTCGATGACCGAGGCATCGTGGGCAAATGCGATGCATGTGCAAGCCTGAGAAAAGAAGGAGGGGATCCCGCATGTGTGGATTCCTGCGTCATGCGGTGCCTGGAATTTGGTCCGATTGACGAGTTGCGGGCCAAACATGGGGCTGAGGCATTGACTTCCCAGGCAGCCATCTTGCCCGACGTGTCCGAGACGCAGCCCTCATTGCTTATCAACCCTCGTGCTGCCGGTTTCAGCAGAGACTATCGCGTGAAAGAGGTGTAGATCATGGGAGAATTCGCTCTTCTTATATTCTCGAGCTGCATAGAGATAGCCGTTGGTCTACTTTGTGCTCTTGCAGTCGCTTCATTCGTGTACGACAAGGCAGATTTCAAGATCACGAGTCGTGTGGCCGCTGCGACGGCCATCTTGGGAGTGGTCGCATCATTGGGCCATCTTGGCTCACCTGCTCTGGCCTTCAACGCGATAGCTCGGGTTGGCGTATCCTCGCTCAGCACTGAGATCGTGCTTGCGGGAGGTTTTATGGCAATCGCCATCCTCCATGCCGTGCTCACCTTTTTTCCAAGAGCGGCAGGAGCGAACAAAGTGGTGGCGGTGGTCGGTTCCATGGTTGGGATCACCACCCTTCTTTCTATCGGGCATGCCTACGCATCCGTCCATGTGCCTCTGTGGGATGGGATGGGTACGTACGTCGAGCCCTGCATGACTGCGGTGTCCTGTGGTGCCATCCTGTTCGTCGCCCTGAACTATCGGCAGGTGAGAGGATATCTTGTTGATACGTTTGCCGTCGCCTCTCTGGTTGCGGTCATCGTTCAGGTTGCCATTGCGATTCTGGACTATGTCGAATTGGGCTTGGGGGATCGTGCGGCGCAGGCGTCAGCTGCCATGGTGTCCGGCATGGGTCCTCTCGTGTTGATAGGATGGGTATTTGTGCTGGGCGGGGCCTCTTGGTTCATGTGGAATGCGGCACGCCATTCCAGCGATGGGAAAGGCAGCCTCAAGTCGGCATGGATGGCTGCCGGCATGCTGGTTATCGGACAGTTTATAGTGAGATATCTCTTTTACGCTGCAATGGCCAGCATGTCGGTCGGGCTCATATAGGCTCCAGCCTATGGGGTTTTTCCATCGATTCCAAATACCACCCGATACCTGTGGGTTGACGGGACAGCAGAAAGGAAGCGTGATGATATCGTGGCAGAGGCCGAGGAAAGCGTGTCCGCCATGCTTGCTGCTCGCTCTTTCGCCTATGAGCTTGCTCATGGCTTGATGGGGCATGAGCCGACGAGGAAGGTCGTTGAAGTCGCACGCAGCGATGTGGCGTCTGCCGCATACGGAGCCCTCGAGGCTTTTGGATCTGAGTTCTATGCCATCTCCGTCGACGAATTGGAGGGGGCGCTGAGGAGGATCGACGATGTCTCTCGCATGAAAAGTTTCTACACTCGCGCATTCATCGGGCCCGATGAGTTGAATGCCCCTCCCTGGGAATCCGCCTATATGTCCAAAGAGGGGCTCCTGTTCCAGCAATGTACTCTGGACGTTCGACGTTCATATCAGAAAGAGGGGCTTGTGCCCGATGGGTATCCTCATGTCGCCGATGACCATATCGCGCTTGAATGCTGCTTCATGGCGAAGCTTGGGATGCGGGCGCATGACCTCCTCGATGAAGGTAGACGGAATGAGGCGGCATCGATACTAGGTGTTTCGCGCGAATTCCTCGTAGACCATATGGCCCGATGGGTCCCTCAATATGCATCGAGAATGCAAGGAGAGCCCGATGCGTCAATATATGGTAAAATAGCAGCTTGGCTTGCGGAATTCGTCACAGCAGATATGCTGTTCCTTGGCCAGATGGACATAAAGAGCTTTGACGGGAGGCATCGGTCCGATCGAGACGGATGAGAGTCATGGGTAAGCTGGGTTTTTACTTTGACATGACAGCGTGCATAGGATGCCGTACCTGTCAGATTGCCTGCAAGGACAAAAAGGACCTTCCCATTGGCATTTTTTTCCGCCAGGTACGATCGTTTGAGGTGGGGGAATATCCAGATCCTCAAGGATTTAATTATTCTTCCACCTGCAACCACTGCGGCCATCCCGCATGCGTCATGCAATGCCCGACGGGCTCAATGCATATTTCTGATATCGGGACTGTGGAACACGACGATGATACCTGTATCGGCTGCAGAATATGTGTGAGTGTCTGCCCATATGAGGTTCCCCAGTTTGTCGCGGAGAAGCGGATCGTCCAGAAGTGCGACGCATGCAGAGATCTGCTCGACGAACATTTGAACCCGGCATGCGCCGATGCGTGCGTGATGCGTTGCTTGGAATTTGGGGATGTTGATGAACTGCGGTCTCGCCATCCGGGTCAGGAGTTGACGGATCATATAGCCATACTCCCCGACAGCTCGATCACCTCGCCGTCTTTGCTCGTCAACCCTCGAGAAGCGGCATATCGTGATCACCCTCGAAAATTGAATCTATAGGAGGACACGCATGTGGACTCTCGCGGCATTCGAGGAGGGGCGTGAGTTCGTCTTGGGCGAGGACGGTGATCTTGCGCATGGCGCGCGACAGCGTGGTGTACAGGCGGCGACGGGAGAGGGGGGTGTCGGGAAACGCCCTCTCCGACGCGTCAGGTACAATCACCTGATCGAATTCGAGGCCTTTTGCAAGACCGAGCGTGATCATCATCACGCCGCTGGCGGGAAGCGTTCCTTTTCCGTCGACGAGCGTGGGTGCCGCGTCGCCCAGCATCGACTGGAGCCGCTTTGCCTCCTGTTTCCACGGCACGATCACTGCCGTGAGGCCCTCGTCTTGCCGTGCCTGGTCGATAGCTCGCCGAAGCTCGGCTTCGTATCGCGTTTTTCCCAGTCGCGAAATGATGGTTGGAGCCTCTTCTGCGCGTTGGATGGATGAGATTCGCATCCGATCCTCGTCGTCGAGAAGGCTTGCGAACAGTTTGGTGATTTCGGGGGTGGAGCGATAGCTCGTCAGAAGCTGACAGGTCTCGATGTGGCCTGAAAGGGTGGAGAAAACGGACCCGATTTGGTCGAATGAGGCTGTGCCCTCCTCGATGGCTTGGTTCGGATCACCCAAAAGGAGGAAGTTCGCACGCCTGAAGTAACGCGCCAGGACGGTGAGCTGCGCTGGAGTGTAGTCCTGGACCTCGTCGATCATCACATAGCGGGCTCTTGGATTGGACATTCCGGTCAGAGCCATCTTGAGGTAAAGCCATTCGAGCGGCCTGAGCCCCGCCGTGCCGAGCAGCCTCATGCCAATGCGGTCGATGCGCAACCAGTCGTCATGCTCGACGGACGCAAAGGCGGCCGCATAGCGGTCGTTGAGGTAGCGTAGGGCGTAGGCGCGTTCTTCCTGTTCGTTTTGGGGTTCGATGGTTTCGTGAAAAATTCGCACCTGATCTTCGATGCTGAGGGCGGATAGCTCGTCCAGGATCTCGTCGGTGGCCGCAAGCTGCTTGAGGCGGCTTTGCAGTCGCGTGTGGAGATCTTCCCTCATGAGCGTCACGCGATGGGGTCCCGCGGGGATGTGCCTGAATTTCGTCGAGAGCTTGTTTATCTGGTCGGCGCCGACGAGCCGCGTGTCCGCGCAGCGGACATCCCTGAAGTCGTTTGGCTCGAAGTCAAAGGAGGCCAGGGCCTTGTCGATGCGCCCGAGCGCCTCGAGGGGAACGTTCATGTCTCCGCTGCCCCTGTCATCTTGCAGCAGCTGGTGCGCAAGCTCGCTCCAGGTGAGGATCTGGGGATTGCTCTCTCCGAGGTCGGGAAGCACCTTGGCGACATAGTCTCGGAAGATGCCATTCGGCGTGATGAGAAAGACCTCGCGGGGGTCGAGGTCGCCTCGGTTCTGATAGAACAGGTATGCGATGCGCTGCAGGAGGACCGAGGTCTTGCCGCTGCCGGCAATGCCGCTGACCAGCAGGACGGGCACGTCTTCATGGCGAACGACGAGGTTCTGCTCTCTCTGTATCGTGGCAGTGATGGCCTGCATCTGGGCCGTTCGGCGCTTGGAAAGAGAGGCCAGCAGCAGCGAGTCTTGAATGGCGACGCTCGTGTCGAAATACGCGTTGAGGCGATTCTCCTCTATGTCGAACTGTCGACGCAGCTTGAGGTCTGCGGTGATGACGCGTCCGTCGGCCCGATAGGATGTGCGTCCGTCGGCCTGGTTGTAGTAAGTTTCGGCAACGGGGGAGCGCCAGTCGACGATGAGCCGCCGGTATGACTCGTCGGATATGCCTGCGTTGCCGATATAGAGTTCCTTGGGCTCCTGATCCGGCTTGAACTGGAGGACGACCTTTGCAAAGTAGGGCTGCCTGAGCAGCAGGCGGATGACGCGAAGTTGTTCGGCATTGGCCTCTTGGCTCGCGTTGTAGCCGTCGATCACCCGGTTCATGGCCGCGAAATCCGCATAGGTTTCCATCGCGTCAGCATAGGTGGCAAAGTTGGGCGAGAGTTCTTCGGACATGGACCGCTTGTCTGAAGCGGCTTCGCTTGCCGCCTTTTCCATGTGGGACACGAGGTTTCGTTCCATCGTCCTCAGCGTTGCATGCGTCTCGTTAAGATGACCCTGCTCTTGCAGGAAAACGGGATCGGGGGATTTGCCCAGCACACTCTCTTCCTTGGCTTCACCGGAGTCTCCGGGGTTGAGTTTGGCGCAAGGGTCGTCGCATTCGCCAAAAGATTGGCCGACCGATCCGGAGGGCGATCCTTCGTTGGATGGAGACGCTGATGTGTATCGGGAATCGAGCTGCACGCATGCTCCTCGTGAGTCGCGGATGGGTCTGCTGCAATGAAAGTACCGTCCTGCATTGTACCGGATTGCGCCATTCGTCCGCGTGCTCTTTCGGGCGGTCGAGCGGTCGGTCTGGACGTGGCAGGTCAAAGGCTGAGTCGCAGCAACCGTTATCTGTAGGCGTGGGCCGCAGCGCGTGCTCCGATCAACGTGGGTGATGAGGCTTGAGTCGTCGTGAAGGGATCGGCCCCGACGGCTATCGGATCATGATTCTGAACTCCTTCGGCGTCATGCCGGTTGCCCGCTTGAACCGCTCGGAAAAGGCGCCTGCGTTTTCATATCCAACGGCATGCGCGATGCTCCCAACGGTTCTTTCGCCGTCGGACAGCAGCACGATTGCCTTCTCCATGCGCGTTGATCCCAGATATTCGATGGGAGACATGCCGGTCCGGTCTTTGAACAGCCGGGAAAGCTTGGTGCGGCCCATCATGGCGGTTTTCTCGAGGGTTTCCAAGGTCATCGGCTCGAAAGTGTGTTCGTGGATGTAGCTTATGGCGCGATTGATGCCGAGGTCGTCCTGGCTGGTGCAGGATGTCCTGGTTTCCCGGGGTTGCCCGAGGTGCTCCTGCAGCAGCAGTGAGACAAGTTCGAGCACCTTGCCTTCGTAATAGAGGTCGGCACACCGCTTGTCGGGCCGTGCCGAGAACAGTTGCCGCAGGGCGAGTTCGGCTGCCGGGGAGACCGGGCCGCCGGCATTCCCGAAACACGCCGCTTCTATGACCTCGCGGTCGAGGCGAAATCGGTCTGACAGTTCGGCAAGGTACTGCGGCATGAATCTGATCGCCCTGCTGCGCACGCGGCTTCCTTTTGCGAGGGGGCAGAGGAACGTTCCCGAGGCCTGGTGATAGCTGACGACTCCCGCGTTGGACATACGCGCGGATCCCTTGTCCTTGGATTCGAGGCCCGTGACCTCGCCCCTCTGGCTGTGTGGTTGCGGCCTTGCTTTTGCCGGTCGGCCCGATCTTGCCTCGGTTTTACAGTCGACGCCTTCCTCGGTGAAGGTCGTCTGCCGTTCGGTGGCATGCGCGTATGCATGCATTCCCTCCCGCCATGCATCGAATGCGGGGCTGTCGTCCATGAGATTGAGGGCATAGAACTCCGGATGATCGTAGCGGGCTGAGACGAGCTCCCCCAGGCGTATGTCCATGATGGAAACGGCGAATGAATCCGTCGTCGAGCAATGTGTCCAGAAGAATCCCGTTCCCATGGCGGGGTCGCAGGTGAGCGTGATGCCTGCCGGTTTGTGGTTCTTCTCGCATCGGCGCAGACCAAGCTCGTGCGCATAGGGCATCACAAGGGTTTCGAGGATGGCTTCCACACGATCTTCCTTTCTCGACATCGGCGTTGTTCCGTGGCTTTTCGGAGCGTTTCCGCACGGGCGCTGTGTTGGCTGGAGACACGCTATCCTGTCTTTTGCAAATGTTAGTTTAAGGTAACTACGAGTGTACTACAGGGCCCTCCCAAAGAAGAGGAGGGGAATGGAAACACACTGACTTTATGAGGGAGCAGGGATGAGCGGGTTGAATGGAAAAGCGGACGGGCAAAAGAGGCGTCCCAACATTGTGGTTCGCCTTGCTCGGTTTGAAGGGCCTTTCGTGGTCACGATGGTTCTCTCATGGGTGTTTGGGGCGCTGTCGGGCATCGTCAGCATCGGCATGTACCTTTTCATCTACCTGGTCGCCGATGCGGTTCTCGCGTCTGCCCAGGCCGTCGATCCCGACGTTTTGGGCGGCTATGGGTGGCAGGCGCTCGTGTTGGCGTCGGCCGCATTCGGAACTTACGGCCTTGGCCTCATGTTCTCGCACCTCACCGCATTCAGCACCATCTCTCAGATTCGGGTGAGTCTTGTCCGGCATCTTGAGCGGGTTCCCTTGGGCTATTTTTCTTCAAACCCGAGTGGCGAGATACGCAAGACCGTTGAGAAGAACGTTGAGAGCGTCGAGGGATTCGTTGCGCACCAGATGCCTGACCTTGCTCAGTCGATCGTGATGCCGATCGCGTTTTTGGCGAGCATGCTCTTTTTTGACTGGCGGATGGCGGTCGTGTGCATGATCCCCATTGCCATCGGATTTGCCGCTCTCGTCTCTATGCTCAAGTCCGAAAGCAGCAGTCTCATAGAGCACTATCAGAAAGCCTTGGGAGAGATGAGCTCATCGGGGGTTGAATATGTGCGGGGCATTGGGGTGGTGAAGGTGTTTGGGCAGACGGTGAGATCGTTTGGCCAGTTCTTTGGCGCAATCATGCGCTACAAGCGGTTTTCTCTGGACTATGTCATGTCCATGGAAAAGCCCATGGCCGTGTATATGACCGCAGTGAACGGAGCGTTTCTCGTGCTTGTTCCTGCCGGCATCTTGCTCTACCAGTTTTCTGGCGATCCGGCGGCAGCCCTGCGCAGCCTGGTGTTCTTCATCGTGTTCATGCCGCTTGTATCCGTCATCATGACTCGCATCATGGACTGCTCGTCGAGCATCATGATGGCGTCACAGGCGCTTGATTCCATTGAGGACATCCTGAACGCTCCCGTGCAGCGGCGCGGGGGGCAAGACGCTTCGTCCGCCTTGTCCGGCGCGGCTGTCGATCTTCCCCGGGATTTTGGGATCGTGTTCGACGATGTGCGGTTCCGCTATGGAGACGAGGCCTCTTGGGCATTGGACGGCCTCTCTTTTGAGGTTCCGGCAGGCACGGTCACGGCGTTGGTGGGTCCTTCGGGTTCGGGCAAGTCCACGGTGACGAATCTCATTGCTCGCTTTTGGGATGTGGAGCAGGGCCGTGTGCTGGTGGGAGGGGTGGATGTTGCCGACCTGCCCTACGATTGGTGGATGCAGCGCTGCGCCTGTGTTTTTCAAGACAGCGAGCTTCTCAAGGCGACGATAGCGGAAAATGTCTCGTTCTGTCGAGACGGTGCGACTGAGGAGGATATTCTGGGCGCGCTCCACGAGGCCCAGTGCGACGACATTGTGGAAAAGCTGCCTGGGGGAATCCACACCATCATCGGTTCCGACGGCGTGTATCTGTCCGGCGGGGAGAAACAACGCATTGCGCTTGCGCGCACCATCCTGCAAGACGCGCCGGTCATCCTTCTCGACGAGGCGACATCCTTTGCCGATCCCGAGAACGAGCATCTCATCCTCCGTGCGCTCGAGACGCTCACGCGAGGCAAGACGGTGATCATGATAGCTCATCGCCTGTCCACCGTGACGGGTGCAGACGCCATCGTCGTCATGGACGGCGGCCGCGCTGTCGAACGAGGCACGCATGCCGCCCTCCTTGAGCGAGGCGGAACCTATGCGCACATGTTCGAGGAGTACAGCAGAAGCACTGCGTGGAGGGTCACGGGCGGTGCGTCGGAGGCGTCCGCTTCTGCCCTTGCGCTGGACGAGACCGTTTTGGTGGAGGGAGGTGAGAGCCGATGACGTCTCTCTTCCGCAGGATATACTCGCTGTCCGAGGAAGGCGCGAAGAACGTGCGTGCGGGCATTCTGGCAAATGCCGCCTACAATGTTGCGACGCTTGCGCCCACCGTGCTCCTCTTTCTGGTGGCGAGCGGCCTTTTGTCGCACTACTGGGGCATTTCGCCCACGATGCCCCCTCTGTTCTTCTGGTGGGGTGCCGCCATTTTGCTTGCGGCAATCATATTCTTTGCCTATCGACTGAGTTATCGGAAGACGTATCGCTCCGCCTATGACGAGAGCGCCAACGTTCGCATCGCGCTTGCTGAAAAGCTGAGGCAGTTGCCGCTGTCCTATTTTGGCAAAAGGGATCTCTCCGATCTCACCAGCACCCTTATGAGCGACACGGCCGTCGTCGAGCACACGCTCGCCGGTGCCTTGCCGGAATTCTTTGGCGGCCTCCTTTCCAGCCTCGTGGCCGTGCTGCTCCTGTTCTTCTTCGACTGGCGCCTTGCCCTTGCGCTGTTCGCCTGCCTTCCTGTCGCCGTGGCCGTGGTGGCTCTCTGTCGACGGGCCAGCAATTCGACGGGTTGGAAGAATCGAGCCGCACATCTTGCCGTCAGCGAGGGGCTCCAGGAATGGCTTGACGCCATGAGGCTCATGCATGCCTCGCCGAAATCAGACGCTTATCGCAGGGGGCTTGAGGCGCGCATCCGTGCCGTGGTCCGCACCTCCCTTCTCTATGAGGTCGTCATGGGCGTGTTCATCTCCTTCGCCTACAACGTGCTGCGCGTTGGCATCGCGCTGGTCGTGATCGTGGGTGCCGCCCTGATGGCGCAGGGGGAGCTGTCTATCTTCACCTTCCTCCTGTTCCTGTTTGTCTCGGCCCAGATATACGATCCTCTGACGAACATCATCTTCCACGCGGGAGAGCTGTTTTCCTCGCTCGTCGGCGCGCAACGCGTCCGCGAGATAGAGGAGTATCCTCCGCAGACGGGCTCTGTGACATTTGAGCCCCAGGGCTACAAGGTCGGGTTCGATCACGTGTCGTTCGCCTACGAGGGAGAGCGTGGCGTCATCCGCGATGTGAGCTTCGTGGCCAGGCAGGGGGAGACCACCGCCCTCGTGGGACCGTCGGGCTCCGGAAAATCCACGCTCTCAAAGCTTGCATGTCGCTTCTGGGACGTCTCGGGGGGATGTGTGACGGTGGGCGGCGTTGACGTGAGCGAGGTCGATCCCGAAAGGCTGCTTCAGGCATTTTCCATCGTGTTCCAAGAGGTGGTCCTGTTCGATGACACCATAGCGAACAACATTCGCATCGGGCGCGCGGATGCAGGCGACGAGGACGTCCGGCGTGCTGCACGGCTTGCCCGATGCGAGGAGTTCATCGGGAAATTGCCGGATGGCTATCATACCGTGATCGGCGAGAACGGGAAGATGCTCTCGGGTGGCGAGCGGCAACGCATCTCCATCGCCCGCGCATTTTTGAAGGATGCCCCCATCGTGCTGCTCGATGAGGCCACGGCAAGCCTTGACCCCGAGAACGAGACGGCTGTGCAGCAAGCCCTCAACAGTCTTTGCCAAGACAAGACCGTCATCGTCATTGCACACCGTCTGAGATCGGTCGAGGGCTGCGACCAGATTGTGGTCCTTGACGAAGGACGCGTCGTCGAGCGTGGCACCCATGGTGAGCTCATGGAGGCTGGTGGCCTGTATGCACGTCTCTTTCGCCTACAGCGACAAAACGTTGGATGGAGCTTTCCGGATGCCGCAGATGGCGACAGAGCCGTAGATCCGTCCCAATGAAGGCGGCCATGAGGCGGGCGCCTGCGGCCCGTCCGATAACCTGAACGAACAGAAAGGATCCAAACGTGTCATCACCTTCCAAGTCACAGTCATCTCCCGGATTTCTTCAGCCGAAAGACATGATCACGGTGGGCGTGTTCACCGCCCTCTACTTCGTGATGTACTTCCTTGCGGGCATGCTTGCCTTCGTGCCTGCGCTCGTTGTCGTGGCTCCGCTGGTCGACCCCCTTATCACCGGCATACCTTTCATGCTGTTCCTCACGAAGGTGAAATCCTTTGGAATGGTCACGGTCATGGGGCTTTTGCTGGGCATCCTGTTTTTCTTTGGCATGCAAAACTGGATGAGCATACCCATTGGCTTTGCTTGCGGGCTGGCTGCGGACCTTGTGTTGAAGTCTGGCGATTACCGTGGCTGGAGAACTTCAGTTCTGGGATACGCCCTGTTCAGCCAATGGGCGATCAGCGCCGTCATCCCCCTCTTTCTCATGCGTGACGCGTACTTTTCTCAGGTGCGGGAAGGGTGGGGAGACGCCTACGCCGATTCCCTGTTGGCCATGACCCCCGACTGGCTGCTGGGAGCCATGGTGGTGATGATTTTCGTGGGCGCCGTCGCCGGAGCCTATCTCGGGCGCGCTGTCCTGCGAAAGCACTTCAAGCGTGCAGGCATTGCCTGATGAGCTCCACCTGGGCAGTCGGGGCGGGAGCGGCGCGCCTTCGCCTTGATCCACGCACCAAGCTACTGCTGCTGATCGTGGTGAATGGCATCATGGTGGGAGGTGGCACCGAGGGACTGGCTCTGGCTGTTCGTCCGTTGGTGGGGCTCGTGCCCTTCCTGCTGCTTCTCGCTGAAGGGAGGCGTTCGTTGGCTTGGACCTATCTTGCATTGTTCGCGCCCGCGCTGCTGGTGGAAGCGTATTTGGTCCCTCTGACTGAGGGAATTGCGAACTTTCTTGCCATCGTCGTCTCGGCACTGTTTGCGAGAATGCTGCCAAGCCTCGCCATGGGCTACTATGCGGTGACCACCACCACGGTCAGCGAGTTCGTCGCGTCGATGGAGCGTCTTCATGTGCCGCGCAGCGTCATCGTTCCCCTGTCGGTGATGTTTCGCTTCTTTCCGACGGTCCTCGCTGAAGAGCGGGCAATTTCTGACTCCATGCGCATGCGGGGGATCGTGGGCGGCAGCGCCTGGCGAAATCCTGTCGCCATGCTTGAGCACCGGGCGGTTCCCCTCATGATATGCGTGGTCAAGATAGGGGAGGAACTGTCCGCAGCTGCGCTGACCCGAGGTTTGGGAAATCCCGTGAAACGAACGAATATCTGCGAGATCGGATTTCGCTGGCAAGACGCGGCTTTCGCCGGCGGTGCCGTCATGGCGTCCTGTCTCGTGATTTGGTGAGGGGCGCGCGATGATTGAGTTGAGGAATGTCTCCTTCTCATATGGCAACGCAGAGGATGGAGCCGGCGGGCTGAATGACGTGTGTCTGAGGATACGGACGGGTGAGGTGGTGCTGCTGTGCGGCGAGTCCGGCTGCGGAAAGACGACCTTGACCCGTCTCATCAACGGACTGGTTCCCCACTACTACGAGGGAATGCTTTCGGGCGATGTTCTCGTGGATGGCAAAGAGGTGTCCGCCTTGCCGCTGCATGAGGCTGCACATCTGGTTGGCTCTGTCTTTCAGAATCCGCGTTCCCAGTTTTTCACGGTGGATACCACGAGCGAGCTGGCGTTCGGTGCCGAAAACGCCGGACTTCCTGCAGAGGAGATCAGGCGGCGGCTTCGACAGACTGTCGACGAGTTCCATATTGGGAACCTGATGGGCAGAAACATCTTTCATCTTTCCGGAGGGGAAAAGCAAAAGGTGGCCTGCGCGTCCGTTTCGGTGAGCGACCCTCCCGTGTTCGTCCTTGACGAACCGACTTCCAATCTGGACGTTGGCGCCATTGCCGAATTGCGTCAGCTGCTGGAGCTGTGGAAACGCAAAGGCAAGACGGTCGTCGTCGCAGAGCACCGGCTTCATTTTCTGCGTGATCTCATCGACCGCGTCGTCTATATGAAGCGGGGCAGAATCGAGCGGGTGTATGAGGCGGATGATTTCAGGGCGCTTCCTCCGGAGGAGCTTGAGCGAATGGGATTGAGGCCCCTGACGCTGGGGGGCTTGAAACGGGAGGGCGGCTTGTCGGGGGAACGTTCTGGCTTCTTCGAGCTGAACGGGCTCTCCTATCGCTACAGAAACGCGAAGCGCCCGGCATTGGAGGTGGGCCGCCTGAGCGTGCGGAAGGGCTCCACCGTTGCCGTCGTCGGGCACAACGGGGCGGGAAAGACCACCTTCTCACGTTGTCTCTGCGGTCTGGAAAAGCTGATGGATGGCAGCGTCGTCTATGGAGGCGAGGACCTGAGCATGGCCCAGAGGCTCAGGCGGTGCTATCTGGTCATGCAGGATGCCGACCATCAGCTATTCACCGAGAGCGTCCTGGACGAGGTGCTTTTGAGCATGGATGGCGACGATGAGGAAAAGGCGATGGAGATACTGGATTCCCTCGATCTCTCGTCGGTGAAGGACGTGCATCCGCTTTCCCTTTCTGGAGGGCAAAAACAATGGGTGGCCATTGCCGGGGCCCTTGCCAGCAAGAGGGACGTCGTGGTGTTCGACGAGCCGACGAGCGGACTCGACCTGAGACATATGAAAGAGGTTGCCCAGAATCTCCGACGCCTCTCCCAGCGGGGTGCAACCCAGTTTGTCGTCACGCATGACAGGGAGCTCGTTGCGGCGTGCTGCGACTGGCTTATCGTTTTTGAGGAGGGAAGGGTCGCATGGAGCGGAGGCGGGCGAGAGATGTGGGATCGCTTGGATGCCTTCTTTGCGTGCGAGGGCTGAGCGGAGGGTGCTGTGCGAGTGGGCATTGCGCTGCGAAAGGCCTCTTCCCGAGGGTCTGGGCAGCGGGAAGGGGCGGGACGGTCGGTGCACGTGCGATCACGCGGCTCACAACCGTGTTCGCATGGCTGGACGGGGGACGCGCTCCCTCCCTCGTGTGAGGAATCGCACGTATCGCGCTGACACGTAGAGAACCATGGCTGCGGCAACGGCCGTTTCGGCCAAGGTCAGGCCATCGAGTGCCAAAGGGAGGGGCATGCCCTGTGCCCGAAGGCAGGCAAGCGCCTTGCCAAGCGCCGTTGCGCTGATGACAAAAGGGAAGGTCATGGCCGCGTAGCTGGGAGAAAACGGCAGCGTGAGCAGGTGGGGAAGGCGTACGACGACGATGAGGAACAGTCCTTGGGCGGCTATAAGCATCGTGCCGACGATCAGGGGATTTGGATCGGAGACCACGTTCAGGTAGCCCGCGAGCGACAGGCTCATCGGCGCCGCATAAATGCAGAACAGGGGCTCTGCGCTTTCCGGGACCGGGAGGTGCAGGTAACGCAATGTCACGACGACGATCAGCGGGGCATAGGCCGTGCCTCCGAGTGCGAGCAGAAACAGGCCGATTCCCTGGAGGCCGAAGCCCGGTGAGGTCACTGAGGCGACAACGATGCCGACATAGCAGATGAAATAGGTGGGGAACACCTCGTCGAGTGAGAACCGTGCAATGAAATGTGCGGTGAACCATGCCATGAGAACCAGGTGGCATGCCACTGCGATGATCCACAGCGCAAGAGCCAGTCCAAAGGCCCAGGGTGCAAGATAGCCAGCCAGCTGCATGAGCGCCATGAACGACGTGGCACTGACGCTTGCAAGGATTGAGCTGTGGAGGTCCTTGCGGACGAGGCGGGGAAAGAGCACGGCTTTTGCGATGACCAGAGTCAGGAAAAGTGCGGACGCGATTCCGCACAGCATGTGGGTCATCTCGCTCCAGGGTTGGAGGAGATTGCCGAGTGCTGCGAGACCCAGGGCGACGCCTCCAAGAGGCAGGGGCACGCGTTCGATGAAGGAGAGCATGGAAATCCTTTCTGCAGTGAAACGAAACTCGGCAGCGAAAGCGCCGTGGGCCTTGCAAGGGACGGAGGGGATCGCGCCTGGCCTGACAGGCGTCGGCGCCTCGAATGTCCGTCCGTCGATGGTGTGCGGTTCCCCATTGTGGGGGAGTTGATCAAAAAAGAAAACTAATATGTTTTTATGAAAAAATAAGAAATAATGGTACATAGAAAAAAGTTGCCGGCATCCGTCCTGCGCGGTCCGCTCGCTGTCCTCCGAGGGAGGCGCCGCGCGCCTGTCTGCTCGTAACGCCTCCTCCCGAAAGGAGCACCTCCGTGCAAGACTTTCGCGTGGCCACCTTCTTGACGGTGTGCCGTACCCTGAACTACACGCGTGCGGCCGAAGAGCTGAGCATAACGCAGCCTGCCGTGTCTCAGCATATAGCCCACCTCGAGCAGGCCTATGGCACTCCCTTGTTCGTGTATCGGGGGCGCAGGCTCTCGCTGACGCCGGCCGGTGCCCTTGCGCGCGACACGCTGGAAAGGATGGCGCATGATGAGCGGGGATTGCGGGAGCGTATGGCGAGGCTCGCCTGTGGTACGCCTCGGAAACTCACGGTGGGATTGACCTTGACGGCGGGGGAGTACGTGGTGGCCGCTCCACTTGCCGATTGGCTGGCGGCCCATCCTGACGTTCAAGTCACCATTCGATCTGGCGGAACCGAGGAACTGCTGGAGGGTCTTGTCACCGGCAGCATTGACTGCGCTTTTGTGGAAGGGTTTTTCGACAAGAGCGCCTACGCTTGGAACACGTACCGAAGCGAGCGCTTCGTGTGCGTGCGTTCCGCCATGCGATCGGGGAATGGCGGTGCGTGTCGCATGGAGGACCTTCTTGGGGAACGCCTGCTCGTCCGGGAGCCAGGATCGGGCACCCGAGCCGTCCTGGAGCATGCCCTTGCAGCCCGCAATCTCACCTTGGATGCATTCGAACGCGTGAGCGTGGTGGAGAGCATCGACGTCATCAAGGTGCTTGTCTCGCGTGGGGTGGGGATCTCGTTTCTCTACGAGGCTGCCGTGCGGCGCGAGGCTGCAGAGGGGACGCTGTGTCCGATCGAGCTGGCTGATGCCCCGCTTGCCCACGACATCACCTTCATCCGCCTCAAGGACAGCGTTTTTGAGAACGAGTACCGTGCGTTGTTCGCGGAGATGCGGAGGAGCCGAGACGAGGGTTTGGACGTCTGATTCCGGTGTGGTCCTAGGCATCTGGCTTGTTCTGTGGTACTGTCGGGAAAATCGTCCAGCCTGTCTGATGGAGGACGGAGGCGGTCCGATGGTCAAGACATTGGTGTTGATGCGTCATGGTGAGGCCGAGCGGTTTGCGGCTTCGGGGGATGATGCCGACCGCGCTTTGACCAAGGCGGGACATCGGGCGCTTGAGGCGATGTTTCCTCAGGTCGTCTGTCTGCTTGAAACGGATTCGCCCGTCCGGGTGTGGACGAGCCCTCTCGTCAGGGCGCGGCAGACTGCATGCCTCCTCTCCTCGTCCCTTGGCGAGGAAGAGCCGAGCGTGCATCCCTTGCTCGCTTCGGGGGACGTCGACGGCTTTCTCGACGAAGTCGCTTGCTGCGATGGCCGAACGGTCGTGGCCGTCGGCCACAATCCCTTTGTCGAACAGCTTGCCGTGCGTTTGGGCGCCGTTGCCCTGCCCTTTGGCAAAGGGGCCCTTGCCTCGTTCCGCCTTGCCGACGATGCGGCGAATGGAGAACTTCTCTGGTTTGTGCAGGGGCTCCGTGCCAGACGTTGGGAGACCTTGCTCGGTCTCGAAGACGCGTTCGCGCACGTTGCCCGTCGCGTTTGGAAGGCCCGGAAGAGGTTTCTCAGCCGTCCAGACGACCCCAAGAGGCTTCATGCGTTCCGCATCTCAATCAGAACGATGCGATCTCTTCTGTCGTTTGCGGAGCCGTTCCAAGGCACGTCTTGGAACGGCTCCCTTCAGAAGGACCTTCGATCGATGGTTCGCCAGACGTCTCGGCTTCGAGATTTGGACGTGCTGTGCGACAGGGCCCGTGAGGCTTCGAGGCTTGTGGCGGAGCCCCTTTCAGAAGGGGCAAAAGAACCCCAGCTTCCAACCGATTCGTCAGCTTCTGGGTTGGCCGCGGAGGGCCTTGAAGCGGTCCTCGTGCAGATGCGAGACAAAGAGCGCGACCGCGTCGTTGCTGCTCTGGGCGGTCGCCGCCTACGCCGAGCGGCACGGCGCGTTCGGCGGCTTGGGAAAAACGTCATGTGGTGCAAGCGCGTTGAGCGGGAAGGCCTCGCAAAGAAGGACCTAAGGACTCGCTTCTTCGAGTTGGTTGCGGTGTTCCAGTCAGATTGCGAGGACCTCGACCCTTCAGATTTTGCTGCTTTGCACTCACTGAGAAAGAAGGCGAAGCTTCTCCGCTATGTCGCGAATGAGCTCGGACCCTTGGTCGGCGAGGAGGCGAGGGAACTGGTCGGGCAGATGGCATCCCTGCAAGATGAGCTCGGTTCTGTGTGCGATGCATGGGCGAGTCGGCAGACCATCGCCTCGATGGACAAAAGGGTCCTCACTGAAAGCGGGTCACGTGAACTTGCTTTGATCGAAGAGGAGGACGCGCATCGCTTGCGCTCCCTGTCTTGAAGCGAAGGGGATCGGCCGTCTTGATGGCGGTCGTTTCCCTTCGCTCTTAGCAAGGTGGAGGCAGCGCGAGGCCCTACTGGTAGCGCAGCGCCTCGATGGGGTCAAGCTTGGCTGCACGTCGGGCGGGATAGAATCCGAACACGATGCCGATCAGGGCCGACACTCCTGTCGCGGCGAACACTGCCTCAAGGGACACCGCCGGGGACAGACCAAGGTCGGGACTGACGAGATTGACGATTGCTGCCAACCCCCATGATCCCAGGTAGCCGAACACGATGCCGATGAGGCCGCCGATGATGCAAAGGATGACGGCTTCGGCGAGGAACTGCCGGACGATGTCGCGCGAGCGGGCGCCCAAGGCCTTGCGAAGGCCGATCTCGCGGATGCGCTCCGTCACGTTGGTGAGCATCATGTTCATGATCCCGATGCCTCCCACAAACAGCGAGATCGAGGCTATGGCCCCGAGCAACAAGGAAAAGCCCGACATGATCACGGACAGCTGCTCAAGCAGCTGCTCCATGGAATAGACGAACACGTCGCTGCTTGGATCGGTGCTCCCGAGGATGCGCGCGAAATTCTGCTGCGTATTTTCGGTCAAGGCGTTGATGTCGGTGGTCGACCCTTCTGCGATGATCCCATATCCAGACAGGTTTCCCACGAGGTCGGGAAGGCGCAGTTCCATCGTGCTCAAAGGAAGATACACCGATTGGTAATTTGAACTTGATCCTCCGCCCTCGAGCACGCCGAGAATGGTGAACCGCTCCGACCCGATGGTCACTTGGCGTCCAAGTGCCTCGGCATCCTCCGATCCAAACAGATCTTTGACCAGGCCACGCCCCACAACGATGAGGCGCCGCGATTGGGCATCGTCCTGCGCGGTGTAGAATCCGCCCTCCTCGACTTTGAGTCCCATGGTCGTGGCATAGGATGAGGGGGCGCCGACGACGGCTCCAGCCATAACGCTTGTGCCCTCGGCTTCCAAAGTGGCCGAGGCTGTCTTGGTCACGATGATCTGATCGTAATCGTCTTCCATCAACGTGGCCAGTTCCGCGAAGTCATCGGAATCGGCCTCCGTCAGCGCCGTGATGTTGATGATGCGCGCTTGGTCGAGCCCCAGCGAGGACGTCATCGCGTTTCCTATTCCCCCCACGAGCGAGGTCATCGCGATGACGGACGATATTCCGATGACGATGCCGAGGATGGTCAGGAAGGAGCGCATTCTGTTGGCCGAGAGACCAAGGTACACTTCGTAAAGCAAATCTCGGAATCTCATCAGATCACCATCCGAGCGGCTTGCATCTGCGCAAACGTTTCATACATGAGCCCGTCGCGGATGTAGAGGGTGCGATCGGCATGTTCGGCGACATCGGGTTCATGGGTGATGAGCACGATGGTGCGGCCCATGTCGCGCAAGCTGGCAAACGTCGCCAACACCGCCTCGCCGGTGACGGTGTCCAGATTGCCGGTTGGCTCGTCGGCGAGAATGAGGGCGGGGCTGTTCACCAAAGCGCGGGCGATGGCGACGCGCTGCATCTGTCCTCCGGATATCTCGTTGCTCTTGTGGTCGTAGAACCGTTCCTCAAGCGACACCGCCCGCAGCGCCGCCCGCGCCCTTGTGTCACGCTCCGCCACCGGGCAAGTCGTGTACAGCAGGGGAAGGACCACATTGCGCAGCACCGTTGTGCGTGGAAGCAGGTTGAACGATTGAAAGACGAATCCGATGCGCGTTGCCCGGATGTCGGCAAGTTCGTCCGGCATGATGCCGGCGATGTCCCTTCCCTCAAACAGGTAACGTCCGGAACTCGGTGAGTCGAGGCAACCGAGGATATGCATGAGCGTCGACTTGCCCGATCCCGAAGGGCCCATGATGGCAACGAACTCTCCGGCTGTGACGTCGAACGACACTCCGCGCAATGCCGAGGTCGTCCCGGCCTTCGTTTGATAGGCGCGAGTGAGCGACTGAGTTTGGATGATGCTTCTTGGGGACATTGGCTCGTCTCACCCAGCTGCCGTCAAGCTGATGTTGCCGCCCGAGGACAATGCCGAGGTCCCCGAAGATTGGACGACGAACCTGTCGCCTTCCTTGACCGATCCCTCGATCACCGTCTGCGTGTCGTTCGACGACACGACGGTGACCTTGACCTGTTGCACTTGGTTGTTCTCGTCAAGCTTTGCCACGGAGGTTTCGCCGTCCTCTTCAATTATCGCGAAGCTTGATACCACGAGCGCGTCCTCAATGGTCTCGGTGGTGATTTTTGCCTGCGCCGTCATGCCTGATTTCAGTCGGACATCCGGGGCATCGATCAGCAACGTCACCTCGTAACGCACGGAATTGGACGTCGATCCTGTTCCGGTTGCCTGGGAGGCGGCTGAAGAGGACGCGTTGTTTGCAATGTGCGTCACGGTGGCGGTGCAGGTGGTGTCCGAAAGCGCGTCGAAGGAGATTTCGGCTTCTTGGCCCACCTTCAGCTGCGCGATATCGATTTCGCTGATGGGGACCTTGACGATCATTTTAGACGTGTCCGCTATTTGCAGGGGCACGGTCCCGGAAGTGGAGAGTGACGAGAGAGCCATGCCTTGAGTGAGGTTGCAGACGAGGACGCCGCCGCTCATGGACGCCCTTACTGTCCGCTTGTCGGCTTGGGCCACCGCGCTGTCGTATGAATCTTGGGCGGCAACGAGCGCGCTTTGGGCACTCTGGACACCCAACTCGGCGTTGGCGACCTCCGCATTGGAGGAGGCTGCGTCCGAGACCGGCATTTGAACCGAGGCGCTTCCGCTCGCCGAAGGCGAAGTTTGGACGGAGGCCGCCATGCTGTTGCTCGCCTGACTCACCTGGTTCTGGGATTCGTAGGCGGCAGACAGCGTGTTCTGAGCTTGGGCAAGGGCCGTGCGTGCCGATTCGAGCTGGGAGCCGGCTTGCGTGACGGCTGAGGCTAGGGAGTCGTTTTTGATTGTGAACAGCTCGTCCCCTTCGGTCACCGTCGAGCCTTCGGAAACCGACAGCCTCTCGACGATGCCGTCCACTTCGGGTGAGGCGATGATCGAGCTGACGGGTTCAAGGCTGCCTTTTCCTTCGACGCTGTTGGTGAACAGGATCCGTTCGACCGTTGCCGTTTTTGGCGGGATGGCGTTCAGGGCCGACTGCCACGTTTGCCAGAGGGCGAACCCCGCAATTCCCACGACGACGAGCACTGCGGCGATGACGCCGATAACGATGGTCCGAGTTTTCTTGCGGCGTTTGTTGGCTGCGATGCTTTCGAGGGGCACGAAAGCATCGAGCTCCCGATTGGCACGCTCCGCATCTCCTTTGGAAGGCGCGTTCACAAGCGGGACGCCGATAGGAGCGGTGCTTTCTGGGTTGGAGCTGTGATGGGGGGACATGGGATGCCAGCTGGTCTTGCCCTGCATGCAGAGTATCTCCTCGAGATCGTGATGGAAACTGTCATATATCTGCATTATAGCCGTTGACGGCGGCCTGCCTCATGGATAGCAGGTAACGCTTTGCGGAGGCATGGGTTGATCGGTCCTGCTGTTTGAGGAAGAACCCTTCTGCCCGGTGTTTGCGGCGCGGGTCGCAAAGCGTGCCGGTTGGAAGCAGGGGGACGGGCTTCCCTCCCGGCCGGGTAGGGGTGGGTGTCCGCTTTGTGGCAAGCTTCAAGATGACAGTATTCCTGCGATGCTTGTTGGTTGGATTGTCGATGCAATATAGTAGGGGGTATCGGGCTTTGAAAGCTCCGTGCGACAGCTCCTCTCGTGCCTTGTGCAGGCTTCCGCAGCAAAAGAGACCCTTCCGGCCGAAGCCGCCTCTTTTATCCGCCGTGTCCCTGTCATCCAGGTTGTCGGGATCATCGGTGACATGGTCTGACTGCACGGAAGGCTCTGCGAAAACGGGTGTGTCGGCCAATCGAGAAAGGAAGCGAGATCGATTATGAAATATCTTGTGACGGGATCCACGGGCAAGTTCGGAAGGCATGCGCTGGACTATCTCAACGCTTCGGTGGGCAAAGGTGACCTGGTTGCTTTGGCGCGTGACGAGGAAAGGGGCCAGGCGCTGATCGACGAAGGCTTTGAGGTGCGGGTTGCCGATTACTCCGATCCCTCCTCTCTGCGGGAGGCTTTCGGAGGTATACAGAGGCTTTTGTTCGTCTCTTCCGTGCCGGGCGGAACCGTGAGCAGGCAGGAGCAGCATTGGAACGTGGTTGACGCGGCGCGGCGCGAGGGCGTCGAATTCATTGCCTACACCAGTATCGCCAATGCCCAGGATTCGAAATGCATGCTGGCACCCGATCATGTCTACACCGAAGGAATCATCAGCGAGTCAGGGATCGATCATGTCTTCTTGAGGAATAACTGGTACCTCGAAAACGAAGAGTTCATCCTGGGCGGAGCTTTGGAAAGCGGACGGTTCGTTTACGGTGCGGGAGACGGTCGGGTCGGGTGGGCTTTGCGACGTGAGTACGCGGAGGCGGCGGCTCGCGTTTTGGGCAGGGCTTCCACCGTTCCGAACACGGAAATTCTCGAGCTTTCCGGGCCTCCCGTGACCTATGCGGACTTGGCTGCTGCATTGTCCAGGACTTCGGGCAAGGATTTCGAGGTGGTGTCTCTCAGCCCGTCCGCCTTCCGCAAGGAGCTTGAGGACGCTGGCTTGCCTTCGGGCTTCATCGGATATCTGACCGCCTTGCATACCGAGATAGGGGAGGGGGTCCTCGATGTGGAGAGCTCCGATTTTCAGACGGTCTTGGGGAGGCCTCTGACGCCTTTGGACGAAGCGTTGACGGAGCTCTTCTGATTGCTTGCTTCTGGCGAGGGCCTCTCTGCCCTCGCCGCAGCAATGCTTCGTGCGCAGGGAATGATTGCTGGCGGCTTGATCCCGGCCTGTCCTTTCCCCGATGTCATCTGTGGGGTATGTTTCTATCTTGTCGAGGGATTGTGCTCTCGATGTAGGGTGTTCGTTGCCAAGGATGCTTTTCTCCGCACTGCCGTTTAAAATGAACTCCATCGTGCATTACGAAATGGCAACGAATGAGAAACGGTTCCCCTTTGGTCACTGATGCGAAGATATCTTTTCTGCTTCCCACTCTTGATGCCCCCTTCGTTTCAGGTGCAGATGCTTTTCTGAGGAGCCTCTCCTTAACAGAAAGAACTGCCGATGGTGCATAAAATTGAAGATTACGCCCGATCCATGCCAAGGCGTCTGAAGGCTGTGCGGGAGGAGTCGCGTGACGAGGGCGATTACCGAATCTACGTTCTCTTGACCAGATATACCGACACGCTCTCGAAGGCCGTGTCGGGGTTTTCCCGCGGGTACTATTCCCACGCATCCATAGGGTTCGAACCGTCTTTCGACACGTTTTTCAGTTTCACTATAAAGGGATTTCGCATAGAGACGCCTTCTCGGATATGCAAAAGGAAGAAAAAGGAAATACCGTGCACTCTGTATTCCCTGTCCGTTCCCGAGAGCATATATCGTTTCATGCATGATCATGTCGACGAGTATCAAGCTCATTCCGAAAAATGGAAATTCAACTTGATCGGGCTTGCATGCGGTATGATCAACTTGCCGTTTTTCAGAAGGGAGCACCATCGTTTCTGCTCCCAGTTTGTGGCGGAAGTGCTTGAACTGGATACCACGATACGTTTCAAAAAGCGAAGCTCCATCATGCTGCCCAAAGATTTTCTGAAGGTTCCCGAGCTGAATCTGGAGTTCAAGGGAACGCTTACCGGATTGGCGGCGTTAGGTTTTTCTCCTCAGGCGTCATAGGCTGTTCGAAGAGGAGAACCACCGGCCAGAGCGCATCGTGCGATGACCTTGCCCAAAGGACGGAATTTGAATATGCGCGTCAACCATCGCGATGCAGCTCCGCGACACACTTCCTGTGGGGGTGGTCGTTCGTGCGGGTGAGCGTCGGCATGATCAACAAGGAGCTGAGGACCCGGGGCCTTCTGATCCGCGCCATGCTGCGGTTTCGGAATGAGCGGTCATTCGTCTTTGCCAACGCGCTTTTGCGCACGTTGATCCATTGGAAGTTTCCCTCTGACATGCATGCCGAGGAGCGGTTCATACCGCGCCAAGATGGCAGTTTGCTGCGCATCATCGTCTGCCATGCCGCCGACGGGGTGGAGTCGGCCACCGGCGTGCTGTGGCTGCATGGCGGCGGATATGCGTTTGGCACGCCTGAACAGGCATTGCACTATGCTCGTGAAATCATGGCATCGACGTCTGCGGCAATCGTCATACCTGATTACCGCCTTTCGGTCCAGGCTCCTTATCCTGCGGCTCTCGAGGATGCCTACACCTCCTTGCTATGGTTGAAGGACCATGCTGCCGACCTGCGGGTCAATGCGGACCAGCTCTTTGTTGCGGGCGAAAGCGCGGGCGGTGGGCTGACGTCATGCCTCACCGCCTATGCGCGGGACAGGGGCGAGGTCGCGGTTGCCTTTCAGATGCCGTTGTACCCGATGCTCGATGACCGCATGGGCACTCCTTCGGCGGTGGGCAACAATGCCCCCATGTGGGATTCTCATTCGAACAGAATATGCTGGAAAATGTATCTCCGCGACCTCTACGGCACCGATCGGGTTCCTCCCTATGCTGCTCCGGCACGGCTGAGCGACTATTCCGCCCTTCCGCCAACCTATACCTTTGTCGGGGACATCGAGCCCTTTCGGGACGAGACGGTGGCCTATATCGAGGAGCTGAGGCGGGCGGGGGTGCCGGCCGAGGTGGATGTGTTCCCGGGCTGCTATCATGCGTTCGACATGGTTGGGGCTGACAAGCAGATTGGCAAAGAAGCCACGCGAGCTTGGGTCGAGCGCTTCAAATTTGCCGCCGAAAACTATTATGCGAAAAACGACATGCCGTAGAACAGGTGTCTCTCCGCTTTCCTCACCTCAACCGAGCCGTACTGAGGGGGACTGTCAGTCCGAGGAGCTGATCTCGGTCGAGTAGAGCGTGTCGTCCTGGGCATCGGGGGTGCCTCGTCCGTCGGTGTTGTTGGTGATAAACCAGAGCGATTCGCCGGGTCCGGCCACGACGTCGCGAATGCGTCCATAGTCACCGTTGAACCATGCCTCTGTTTTGGCTTCCTGCTGGCTCACGTCGATGACCCAGATGCGCTCACCGCGCAAGGATGCCATGAACAACGTGTTTCCGATGGCTGTCAGCCCGCTGGGGCTCGCTTCCTCCGTTTTCCATTGAGCGACCGGATCATGGAAGGACGAATTGCTGGCACTGCCCTCCACCTCCGGCCATCCATAGTTGTCGCCCGCCTTGATGAGGTTGAGCTCGTCCCAGGTTCCCTGTCCGAATTCGCTTGCCCACATGCGCCCATCGGATGTCCAGGCGAGTCCTTGGACGTTGCGGTGTCCCAGCGTGTACACGGCGGAGCCCGGGAGGGGGTTGTCGGCCGGCACCGACCCGTCGGCGTTGATTCGCAATATTTTTCCTGCCAGCGATTCGGGATTCTGTGCATCCTGTGGGTTGCCTGCATCTCCCGTGGCGATGTACAGGGCGCCGTCGGGTCCGAAGGCGATGCGCCCTCCATTGTGGATCGATGCCTTGGGGATGTCGGTCAGGAGGGGCGTGGGCTCGCCGAGGGTTCTGTTTCCCCTTTCTCCGAGAAGAGGTATCCTCACCACTCGGTTGTCGGTTGCGGAGGTGTAATACGCGTAGAGCCCATCGGGATCATCTGGATTGAGGGCGATTCCAAGAAGCCCTCCTTCGCCCTTGGGCGCGACGTTCGAGATGATGCCCGCTTCCCTCGTCGTTCCCGTGGCGTCGACCTCAATGATAGATCCCGTGTCCCGTTGGCTTATCAGAGCCGAGTCATCATCAAATCGGGCTATTGACCAGGGAGCTTCAAGGTTGGAAGCCAGTGCCTCCGGAGTCCCTGCGGGGCGATTGAGGGTGTCGTCTGGCGCTGGGGATAAGGGTGCTTCAGTGGACGGAGGTGTTGCCGTTGCTCCCTGATCGGAGGGCTCGGTGTTGGTGCAGCCCGCCAGCGCAAGCAGCATCACAACGACACTTGCCACATATCCTGCAATCGCTTTTTTCACGGCGTTCGACCCCTCTGTCTCGGCATGGGCGTCTAAAGGAGCGCTGATTAAAGCGAGGCCGTCGGCTGGGCGAGCCCGCTTCTTGCCGGGCGGGCGAAGAAACCGCAGGCGTGCTGGCGGCACGCCGAGGATTTCTGAGCCTGATCCGGCGGGAAACGGGCCAGCTAGCTGGACGGCGTGCTGAGTTAATCAGCGCTTCCCTAGCGTACTTGTTCGGCAAGGAAGGGCTTCAACGGATCGACAACCACTCGTCAACAACCGTTTCGGACGGTTGTGTGCGAGGTACGCTGCGCATACACCGATTTTCCGTGGCTTTGCTGGAAGACGGTGGATGCTCCGTGATGGCGAAAGGTGGTCGAGCGCGATGATGCGTGACGAGTCCAAAGAGAAGCATCAGGTGACGCGCCTGTCGAAACCAAACGATCGCGCGAAATCAAGCGAGCGGGAAGAGACTGGCCGGGTGAAACGGGAGGGCATGTCCTTGACCAATCCCCAGAAGCCTCTTTTTCCAGCCTCGTCATTCACGAAAGGAGATCTTGCCGCCTATTATTCCCAGGTTGCGGATGCCATGCTCCCGTTTGTGCGAGAACGTCCACTCACCCTTGTGCGGTGTCCTGAGGGGGAGACGTCAGACTGTTTCTATCAGCGGCATCCTGGTTTTGGAATACCGCATGCCATACAGGTTCACAAGCAGGTCCTCGACGACGGCAAGGAAGAGGAATGGCTCATGGTCGATTCGGGCGAGGGTCTTGTGGCGCTTGCGCAGATCGGCGCTGTCGAGGTCCATGCGTGGCTTTCCCGGGCAGATGCGCTCGCGTGTCCTGATCAGATCGTGTTCGACCTCGACCCCGGACCTGGCGTGACGGGGACCCAACTTCGCTTGGCCACGTTGCTCATTGCCGACAGGTGCGACCATCTGGGGTTTACTCCCTATCTCAAGTCCACGGGGGGAAAGGGGTTTCACGTTGTGATTCCGGTGGATCCGGTCTGGGAGTTCTCGCGCGTCCATGCTTTGGCTCGCCATTTTGCCGAAGGCATCGCCGAAGAGCATCCAGACAGGTTCACCAGCAAAATGGCCAAAAGCGCTCGGGAGGGGCGCGTTTTCATTGACTATCTGCGCAATTCTCAAGGGGCGAGCGCCGTGGCTCCCTATTCGACACGCAATCGTCCGGGACCCTCCTGTGCGGTCCCGTTGGATTGGGACGAGCTGACGGAAACGCTCGTCACCAGTGATTTCACGCCGGCGGTCGTGTCGGCGCGCGTGGCGGCCCATAGTGACCCCTGGCATGATTTCTTTGACAACGCTGTCGGCGAAGACGTGCTGCGTGCTGCTGAACACGCGACGGCCTCCTGACGGGTGAAGGTTGCGGCGAGGGGGCTGCTGCCTCGGCTCGCCTTTTGACGGCCCGTTGGGTACCATGGTGGGATTCGTTTTCTTGCAGGGATCGAAAGCAAGAACCAGGGCGCGTGGGGTGTCCTCGGTTTTGGAGATGCGGAATTTTGGTCCCGTTGACGTTTCATGAAAGAGCAAGGGAGAGCTGGTTTGGACATACGGATAGCCGGATCCTGCGATGCGGGGCAGGTGCGGGACATCTACGCGCCCTATGTCGAAGGGACTGCAATAACCTTCGAGTACGAGGTGCCTTCCGTCGAGGAATTTGAAAACAGGATCCTGCTCACCTTGGATCGATATCCCTTCTTGGTCGCCGAGAGAAACGGCGAACTCGTAGGGTATGCGTATGCGGCCCGTTTTCACGACAGGCCTGCCTACGACTGGGCCGTCGAGACGTCCATCTACGTTAGGCGGGATTGCCGAGGCGCAGGAATTGGACGGCAGCTTCACGAAGCCCTTGAGCAATCTCTGAGAAAGCAGGGAGTCCTGAACATGTGCGCTTGCATTGCCTGTCCGCGGGGCGACGATCCTCAGCTGCCGGACGGCAGCATCGGCTTCCACGAATGCCTTGGCTATCGTATGGTTGGCAGATTCGAGCGTTGTGGATACAAGTTTGGACGATGGTATGACGTGGCGTGGATGGAGAGACTGATAGGGGAGCACGATGAGTCCGTGAGCCCTGTTGTGCCGTTCTCTCTGATTGAGAGAACGGCTGGGTGAGTCCCGCCTAATTTGTGAGGGGGACCACGCCTGTTCAATTGGCAATCGAGCTCCGATATGAAAACTCATCGACCAGAAACGAGGCGAACAGCGAAGCTGCCCGGGTCGGTGCCTTCGGCAACGCGACGCCGAGAACGCGTTTGGCGGCCGGCTCCAGCTCGAGCACGTGGACGCGCGCCTGCCTGCCGGTGAGGCACAGCGCCGGCATCACGGTAGCACCCAGTCCTTGTTCGATCATGGACAGGAGCGTCGAATCATCGTCGCAGTTCACATTCGTCCTGTTGTGGGGAATCACGGAGAGGTGCCGGTCGAGGGCGTTCATCGGAGCCATCAGAAAGGGGAGTTGGGCCAGCTCGTCCTGGGCTATTCGCTTTCGCTCCTTGTCCACGGTCCCCTCCGGGAGCACCGCGCAATAGGGATCATCCTGCAGGGGCCTGAAGTGGAATGCCCGGCATCGGGCATCGTCGCCGAGCGCCACGTCTATTTCCCCGTGGGACAGCCATTGGACGATGCTGTCCGTGCCCACCCGTATGTCAAAGAAGACTTCGGGGCGGAGGAGTTTGTAGGCGCGCAGCAGGGGCGGCAGCCAGGTTGTCGAAATGCTTGAGAACACGCCGATCCGCAAGGGGAGCGTGCGGGCTCCGGCGATTTGGGCGGCGTGGTCCGCAAGCTGTCTCATGTTCATTTCCGCGCTGACGATGTCAGGGTAGAGCTCCTCGCCGGCGGTCGTGAGCCTCACGCCGCGGTGGTCGCGCTCGAGCACCTTGCAGCCGAGCTCTCCCTCGAGGCTGTTCATGGCCTGCGTCACGGCCGATTGCGTGCAGCAGAGCTCGGCGGCCGCCTTGCTGAAGCTTCCTGTCCGTATCGTCGTCAGGAACATCTCGAGTTTTCTTGAATCCATTGGCGTTCCTCAAAGTATTAGAAAGACTTATACGGGTATTCTAGGGTCTCTCTTCCGCTGGAACGTCCTCAACCCTAACCTTTTCCCAAGAAAACAGGGAGAGGTCGCTTGACATGGAGACGGTTCGGCTGAAGGGGGATTCGAAGGGAGTCGCCCTCATCTTTGCAGGGGGCGTGATCTGGGGCACGATAGGCCCGCTCGTTCGCATCATGGACGGCTTGGGCGCTTCCGCCGAACTCACGAGCTTTTTGAGGGTGTCCTTTGCGTTCTTGATCCTCATCGTCCTCACGGTGCTCAGGGGCGGCCTTAAGGCGCTCAGGGTCGATAGGAAAACGATCGTGGTATGTGCGGCCCTCGGCATTCTTTGCCAGGGTCTCTACAATGTCGCGTATTGCTGGTCGGTCAACCTTGCGGGGGTGGGGACGAGCGTCGCCCTGACCAATATAGCTCCCGTGTTCACGGCTCTTGCGTGCCTCGTCATCTTTGGGGAAAGGCTTCCTGGCGGCAAGGTGCTCGTGCTTGCCTTGAACGTGGGAGGATGCGTGATGGCCTCGACGGGGCTGCGCTTTGATGTGTCGATGTTGCCGGTCGCCGGATTAGCGTGCGGCATCGTGGCGGGCTTTTGCTACGCGATGACCGCCGTCATCGGCCGTCTTGCCGCAAATCGCTGTGATCCTTTTGTGGTCAGCACCTACAGCTACCTGTTCGCGGCATTGTTTCTTATCCCTGTCACGCGTCCCTGGGAGCAGCCTGCAGTGCATGATCCCTCGGTGTTGGCCATCGGGTTTTTCCTTGCCCTCGTTCCGACGGCTCTCGCGTACCTTCTCTATTACCGGGGGCTCCAGCTTGTTTCGAATGTTGCCAGCGTGCCGGTCATCGCATCCGTCGAGATTGTCGTTGCGGTCGTGCTCGGCATCGCCTTTTTTGGGGAGGAGGCAAACGTTGTGGCCTTGGCGGGCGTCGCTGTCATCCTTGCGTCCGAGGCGCTTCTGGGCATGAGGATTGCCTCGATGGGGCTTCGGGACGTCGTGCGCTGCGTTCGTGTGCGCTTGTCCGTCGCTTTCTCCGCTGTTCGTTAGAGGCTGTTTGCCAGCGCTTCGTCGCGGCCGTGGCCGAGCTTTGACAGAAACTCCTCAATGGTGCGGTTCACGAAATCGGGCGCATCGACGTTGGAGTTGTGGCCGGCACCTTCGACCCAGACGAGGGGGATGCCCTCACCTGCGGTCCATCGTTTGTTGTAGTCCTTCGCCGATCCGGAGGCATCGTATTCCCCGCAGAGTAGCAGGGCGGGGCAGTCAATGTCGTAGGGGCGGTCGGCCGCAACGGCATCGGCGAGAATGCGATAGCCATGCGCCGCAAGGTTGCAGTATTCCCGCTTGTGGTAGGAGTTCATCATCTCGGTCATGAGCGCGCGTCCCCGCTTCGTTTCAGACGTTCCCTTGGAGCCCCATGACACCAGGAGCTTCCACGGGATGCTCAGATACATGAGCCGGGTGTGGCGCAGGGCTGCTATTTCCCACCGCTTCATGTACCGACGTTTGAGAGGCGCTGAATCTATCGAGACAAAGCCTGCAAGGGAGCCTGGGTAGAGGTCCATGTACGCTTGTGCCACATAGCCGCCCATCGACTGTCCCACCAGAACAGGTTGCGTGATTCCTTCGACGCTCAGAATTTCTCGGAGCGTCTTTGCCAGGTCGTCCATTGTGAAATCGAGGGGAAAAGGGCGTGAGGCGCCATGTGCGGGGGGATCCCAGACGAGGCAGTTCATCCCCGCGCCGAAGTATTGTATCTGGTCGTCGAACAGACGATGGTCGGCGGTGAGTCCCGGCAAGAATACAATCCAAGGCGCATTCTCCGAATCAGGCCGTTCCGTCCAATAGCGAATCGTCCCGCTTCCGGTGTCGAGGCTCTTCTCGACAGCCACCCTTGTCGTCTGCCGAGTGTTCCGGTCTGCGTCCATTCCGTTCGCCTTTCTGTTGCATGTCTTCAGGCGGCTGCTTCCAACGAACCCCTCATCGCGGAATAAGGTTACCATAGGAGGGCATAAGGGGAGTGCCGGGCCTTTCATTGCGCGGATGCGGCTGCGTGGCCTCCCGCGTGCCCGTACTGCGTCAACATGCTGATTCTGGGAAGTGGCGATCTTGCCATGACGTCAGGTGGCGTCGGCTCGACCTGTTTGAAACGATGTCGAGATTGTCGTCCCTTTGACTCAGGGCATGCGAGGAACCCATCTTGCTCCCCGTCTCATCAGGGGGTAACCGTGTTTTGAGGTTATGCTTTGAACAGGGGTTTCCCGTCTGCTGTCATGCGCTTGCCCGGTCGACGCGTTGCTCAAACCAGGATAGCTTCTCGATGGAATAGGCGGTGACGGGAAAGGCGTCTGCATCTGAGCCGAGGCACGACACGACCACGACCGTCCCTATCTGGATGCCGCCCGGGAAAAAGGGCAGCTCCGAGCAAAGCACCGCACCCGTCTGGCCTTCGCCTACCGTGCTTTTCCTGAAGGGAGCTTCGGTTTCCCAGGGCAGAGCCGTGACCGTGATGCTGTCGGCGTCTGCGTCCTTTGCGACGACCGTTGCCATCACATAAGCGTATTCGCCTTCGAGGGCCGGCAATGCAGAGTCCCCGGCAGGCTTTGAAGCTTGTGGCGAGCGCGATGCAGAGACGGCGCCCTCATCGGTCTGTGCCGTGTCTGATGGGGAGGTTGATCCGCTGGCGCATGCGGCCATTATGACGAGACAGACAACGGTTAGGCTGATCAGGATGAGCGCGAAGAATTTCGTGCTGCCGGGATTTTGCGAACGTGCTCGTGCCATGTTTGCTCGCCCCTTGCGATGGATCCTTTCGGTTGCTGTAATTGACGGGCATACGACAAGGGCATCTCCAAGCCGCCTGCCCGTCCAACCCGAATTCTAGAAGTTGCAGCTATGATTTGCTGTTGTATTTACAACGCTTTTCTGCAAAAGGGAGCGTTGCGCGTTGCTCCTTGGGGCATGGCTGCCCGCTGCTAGACCCATGAAGGCTTCAGGGACGCGTGACGGACGGTTGCCGCAGGCTCGCGACCCCTGCCGGATTGGCGGGGGTCGCGAGAAATGGGCAGTTTTTTCGAGAGGGAGGCTCTCGGAAGATTCACGACCAGGGGCGTTTCTCTTGTTTCGTGAGCCGATTGTTGAAAAGTCACACAAAACTGGCTACCGCTGCCGATCCGGGTAGGTCGGTCTGGCGCGCTTCGATTTCGATCGAGCTTGTGGACGTGTTCGTCCTTGCCTGCCGACGGCAGATGCTGTCTCAGCGAGCCGCATAGCCCTTGCGCTTGTCGACGACCCACTCGAGCTTCTGTCCCTTCAGCCAGCGCACGGCGTTGTCGACAAACTGCTTGATGAGGGCATCCTCGAATCCGTTGATTTCCCCTGCGATATGGGGCGTGATCATGACCGATGACATCTTCCATAGCGGATTCAGGGGACTCAGCGGCTCGGTTTCGAAGACGTCAAGGCTGGCGGCTCCCACCTGGCTCTGCTGCAGGGCGTAGATGAGGTCGGTCGTGTTGACGATGGGTCCGCGGCCCACGTTCACCAAGTGGACCGAGGGCCGGCAATGCTTGAATAGCTCTGCGTTGAAGAGATGGTGCGTTTCCGGCGTCAATGGCGCAGCGATGATCAGATGATGCGCCCAGCCGACATGATCCTCGATCTCGTCAACGGGATCGATGCGCTCGAAGTCGGGATCGTCGGTTGCGGCGTGCCTCCCAATGGCGCGCACGTTCATGCCGAGCGTCGCGAGCGAGCGGGCGCAGGCGCGTCCAATTCGTCCGGGACCTATGATGAGGGCGTTTTTGCCTTGCGCGCTGGAGCTGACGAAGGGCTTCCAGTCTCATTGGTTCTTCTGGAAATACAGGCGCGGATAGTTGCGCTCGTGGGCGATCACCGCGCCGGTCACGTATTCGGCGATGGCGTAGTTGTAAATGCCGCCCGCGTTGGTCAGCACCACATCGGAATTCACCATTTCCGGGAAACAGAACGCGTCGACTCCGGCAACGGCCGCATGAACCCACGTCAAATCCGAGGTCAGTGACCAATGGGCTCGCACCTCGTCTATAAGACCGACGTCCCAGAGGAAGGCTGCCCCCGCGCCTTTGAGCGCCTCCGTCAGGCCGACGTCGGTCGAAAAGACCACGTCAGCCGCGTTCTGGAGGAGGCTGACGTCGGGCTTTCCCACTTCGGGAGAGGTTATGATGGCGATTTTCGCCTTCTTTACAGCTGCGGCCATGTCAAATCCATCGCTTTCGCTACTCGACGCATGTCTTCGGTGCTTCCTACGGTGATGCGAATGCCTTCGGGGCTGTCAAAAGGCCGGCAGATCACGCCTCCCCGTGCCAGGAGCTCAAATCCTTCAACCGGATTTTGAGGCAGCATGACGAAGTTCGACTGACTGGGCACATGGGGAATGTCCGCCTCGGCCAAAAGGGTCTGCAATATCTCCCGATTGCGGACGATCTCTGCCACGCGCTCATTGACGATGGCGAGCGTTTCCGGCTCGAGACATGTCCGGGCTGCTGCTTGGGCAGGTATGGAAACCGAAAACTCAGCGACCGTCTTGTTGATGGCGTCGATGGTTGCGGGGGCAGAAAAGCAATATCCGATGCGCATCCCTGCGAGGCCGAATGCTTTCGAGAAGGTGCGGAGGATCATGATGTTGTCGAATTCCTCCAGCAACGCAAGCGATGCTTCCTGTGGTTCGAGATTGACGAATTCGTGATACGCCTCGTCGACGACGACGAGGACGTCATCGGGAACTCGTTGCATGAAGGCTCGGATGCTCTCGGTCGTCAAAAACGTGCCGGTGGGATTGTTGGGATTGCAGAGGAGGACGAGACGGGTTTTCGGTCCGATGGCCTCGGCGATGGCGTCAAGGTCGTAGGTCCACGACGCGTCGAGGGGTATTTTCACCGGCTGTGCCCCGGCCAGCAGAACGTCTATCTCGTAGGCGGCAAACGAGGGGGTGCCGAACACGACTTCGTCCCCTTGGTCGGCAACGATGCGAACGACATCCTGCAAAAGCGTGCCTGATCCGTTGTCGACCGCTATCTGCTCGTCGGGTATCCCATAGTGCGCGGCAAGCGCCTGTACCAGGTCGACCTTGTAGAAATCGGGATAGCGATTGAGTTTGCCGGCCGCTTGGGCTATCGCATCGACAACGCTCTGGGGTGGGGCCCAAGGGCTTTCGTTCGATGAGAGCTTGAGGGCCGTTGCCTCTCCTTGCTCTTCAGGGCAGCCGCCTGGACGATAGATGGGGATGGATCCAAGCACGGTACGCAGGCGTACGGTCATGGGGGTGTTCCTATAGTTTTGTCAAGTAGGCCTTGTGATTGTCTCGGCCGTCGTGGAACGGCTTTGGGGCGCGCGGGACTGCGGCCGCCTTGCGAACCGGCGAGCCTCGAACCTCCGGCTTGAGCCTCGGCTAGGCCGAGTACGGCACCCCGTCGCGCAAGACGGCGTAGATCACCTTCATCCTCTTCCGGGCGGTCGCCTTCAGGGCCCTCCTGTATCCCATGCCCCTGGCGCGGCATCTTCTCAGATAATCGCCGTAGCGGCTGTTCGACCTGCAAAGCGAGTTACAGGAGAATATCAGCAGGTTCTTCAAGGCCTTGTTGCCTCCTCGTGAGGTCTTCTCGTAGTGGATGGACTTTCCCGACTGCTGCGTCGCCGGCGCGAGCCCGCAGTAGCTGGCGAGCTCGTCGTTGCTGCCGAAGTTCGAGATGTCCACCGTCACGACCAGCTGCGCAGCCGTCCTCGGCCCGATGCCGGGGATCGTCTGGAGGTTCGCGTAGTCGGAGTTGCCCGAGAGAGCCTCGGCGATCGCGGCATCCAGCCCGTCCTCGGCCTCGTTGTCCGAGACGATGCGCGACGCGAAATGCCTCACGTAGCGCTCCTCGGCTGCCACGGCCTGGGCCGAAGGCCTCTCGCCGCCGATCGCCTCCCAGAGCCCGTCGCGGTCCTCACGGCGCGCCCCATGCTTGCGGGAACACGCGCAGAACCGCTCGCGCCCGGCGTCGAGCATGTTCCATGGCCCGCCGAGCTCGGCCAGCATGCCGGCGCACCACGGGGCCGTCATGTCGCAGGCCAGCTCGAAGGAGGGGCAGGACTCGAGCAGCCTCGAATGCAGCGCGTTGGCGCATGCCGTGCGATCCTTCTGCACCTGGGCGACCTGGGCCGACATTATGCGCGCGCCCTCGAGTTCGGGATCGTCGGCGGGCACCGGCCGCAGCGCCTCGGGCATGCCGAGCGCCGCCCGGGCGATAACCTGCGCGTCACGCTCGTCGGTCTTGGCGATGCCGGGGAGGCTCTTGGCGATGTCGTGCTCGGCGCTGCCGGGAAGATAGGCGACCGGCTTGCCTGAGGCACGCGCCTTTCGAAGCGCCAGCGCGCCGATGTTGCGGCGCTGGTCGACGACGACGAGGGTGTCGTCGGGGCACTGCGCCATCAAGGCGTCGAGACCGGCTTCCGTGTTGGCGACCCTCCTGTTCAGAAGCACGGTTCCCATCGAATTGACGGCATAGGCCCAATGCGTCTCCTTGCCGACGTCGAGGCCCAGGTAGGCGTCGTGCCTCTCGTTCGCCATTGCGTCTTTGGCGGCCATGGTGATACCCTCTCTATGTGGCTGGCCGTCCGATTCGCCGCCTCTCGGCAACCACATTACCGGGCCGTGGCGCATTCTGCGTCCGGCAGGTTCCTATCAGCCGGAATGGCGGCGGCCGTTCTCCGGTGGCATCACCCCCCGGGCCTTCGTGAGAGGCAGGGGCACAGGGCCATCCGGAGGCGGCCGGCCAGCGGCCCAACGGGCCATAGCCATACTAGATCAAAAGCTGGCTGGGCTGTTGACCAGCCGGGGCCGCCAAGCCCCTGGCTACGCTCGATACGGGCTGATTTCTACTGTAATGGTGCGGGGGGAGGCATCGGCTGGGAGCTGGCCCAGCTGTTCGCTGCGGACGGGTATGGCATTGCGCTTGTCGGCCGCGACGAGACCAGGCTTGAGGAGGCTGCGGCGCGGCTGAGGACGGATTATGGCGTTGCAACGCACGTGTGCGTTCAGGACCTTTCCGCTCCCGGCGCCGTGGATCGCCTTGTCGCCACCCTTCACGAGTGGGAAGTGGTTGTGGACGCGCTGGTCAACAACGCCGGCTTTGGCTATGACATTCGGTTTGTCGAGAGCGACCTTGCGCGTCAGCGCGCCCTTGTGCAGGTGAACATCGAGGCGCTCGTCGAGTTGTGCCACGCATTCGCCCCCGGCATGGTCGAACGGGGCTCCGGGGCCATCCTCAACGTCGCATCGATCGCGGGCTTCATGCCCGGCCCCTTCATGGCCACCTACTACGCATCGAAGGCGTTCGTCCAGTCGTTCACGCAGGCGCTCCATGCCGAGTTGCGGTTGCGTGGCGTGTCGGTGACCGCGTTGTGTCCCGGTCCGGTGCGCACGGAATTTTGGAACACCGCCGACGCCGGCCGGACGGCATTGGCGCGCTTCGCAGTCAGCCCGTCGCGGGTTGCTCGAAGCGGCTATCGCGCGCTGCGGTGGAACAAGACCTTGTGCGTTCCCGGTCTCGTGCCCAAGGCTGCCGTGTTTGTCACGCGTCTCCTGCCGCGCAGCTGGATGGCCGCGATGGCGGCGGCCTTGCAGGTGCCGAAACGGAGCTGAGCGGTCGCCGTGTTGCGGGGTGTGACGCTTGCCGGCTGCGGCTTCGGACCTTCATCCGATTTGCCGGTCTTCTCCCAGCTGCGTTCTTAGGGACCTTCCTGCTTCCATGGCCCTGTGCCGGCCTCGGTCCTGCGCCCCGAACAAGGCTGACGCGCCCTCGAGGGGGACGGGGCTTTTTCTACGGCTCTGGCAAAGGGGAGGGTGTGGAAAATCGAAACATCGACGCGCCCCGAGGGGGGACTGGGCATTTTCTGCGGTCCCCGCATTGCCGTTTCCCTTTGATGTCGGGATATGTGACAATGATCCAAACGACCGCGATCATCAACACAGGAGCACCATGGCAGAATTCATCTATCAAATGCATCAAGCGCGGAAAGCGCATGGCGACAAGGTTATTCTCGACGACGTAACCCTTTCCTTCTACCCCGGTGCCAAGATCGGCGTTGTGGGTCCCAACGGCATGGGAAAGTCCACGCTGCTCAAGATCATGGCTGGGCTTGAGGAGGTCTCGAACGGCGAGGCCCGCCTCACGCCTGGCTACACCGTGGGCATCCTGCAGCAGGAGCCGCCGCTCGACGAGGATAAGACGGTCATCGAGAACATCGAGCAAGCCTTCGGGACAATCAAGGCCAAAGTCGATCGCTTCAACCAGATCGGCGAGGAAATGGCTTCTCCCGATGCCGATTTTGACGCGCTCATGGCCGAGATGGGAACGCTGCAGGATGAGATAGACGCCGCCGACGGCTGGGATTTGGACAGTCGGTTTTCTCAGGCCATGGACGCATTGCAATGTCCCGATTCCGACATGCCGGTCAACGTGCTTTCCGGAGGCGAGCGCCGCCGCGTTGCCCTGTGCCGCCTTCTGTTGGAAGCGCCTGACCTGTTGCTGCTCGATGAGCCGACGAACCATCTCGATGCCGAGTCGGTCCTGTGGCTTGAGCATTTTCTCCAGGGGTATTCCGGGGCGGTCCTGGCCGTCACGCACGACCGCTATTTCCTCGACCATGTGGCAGAGTGGATCTGCGAGGTCGACCGGGGGAGCCTGTTCCCCTACAAGGGCAACTACTCCACGTATCTGGAAACGAAGGCGGATCGCTTGGAGGCTCAGGGGCAACGCGAGGCGAAGCTGGTGAAGCGGATGAAGTCAGAACTGGAGTGGGTGCGCTCAAGTCCCAAGGCCCGCCAGGCCAAGAGCAAGGCTCGCCTCGACCGCTACGAGCAGATGGCTTCCGAGGCGGCTGCTTCGAAGAAGCTCGATTTCACGGACATCCACATTCCGGTCGGTCCCCGTCTGGGGGCGAAGGTGCTTGTCGCTGACCGCCTTCACAAGGCTTTCGGTGACCGGGTACTCATTGACGACCTGTCGTTCGAACTGCCGCGCAACGGCATCGTCGGAGTCATCGGTCCCAATGGCGTTGGTAAGACGACCCTGTTCAAGGCCATTGTCGGTTTGGAGCCGCTCACCTCTGGCACGCTGGATATCGGCGAGACGGTGAAGATATCCTATGTTGACCAGAATCGGGCGGGGCTCGATCCAAAGGCGAGCGTTTGGGAAGCGGTGTCGGGTGGAACCGATTTCCTCCGGGTCGGCGACACGGAGGTGCCCACTCGCGCCTATGTTGCCAGCTTTGGCTTCAAAGGTTCCGATCAGCAGAAGCCGACTGGCGTGCTGTCGGGCGGAGAACGCAACCGGCTGAACCTGGCGCTCACGCTGAAGGAGGGCGGCAACCTGTTGCTGCTCGACGAACCGACAAACGATCTGGACGTCGAGACCCTCGAATGCTTGGAGGAGGCGCTGCTCGCGTTCCCGGGGTGCGCGGTTGTCGTCAGCCATGACCGCATGTTCCTCGACCGCATCGCGACGCATATCCTGGCTTGGGAAGGCACTGACGAGAATCCGGGCATCTGGCAATGGTTTGAGGGCAACTTCGAGTCATACCAGAAGAACAAGGTCGAGCGTCTGGGCGAGGAGGCGGCCCGGCCGCATCGCATCCATCGCAAGCTCACGCGGGACTAGGTGCATCGAACGTGCGTGAATCCTGCGAAAGAGCGCTTGTTGCCAAGAAAGGATGCCGCTCGTGAGCGTGATCGGCAACATACTGTGGTTCGTCTTCGCGGGGTTCTGGCAGGGTGTGAGCTGGTGCCTGGTCGGCCTTCTGTGGTGCATCACCATCGTGGGCATTCCGGTTGGCACGCAGTGCTTCAAGATGGCCGGACTGGCGTTTTTCCCGTTCGGCAAGGAGGTTGAGTACGGCGGCGGCGCGGGGTCGGCTGTCCTCAACGTGCTGTGGTTCGTCTTTGGCGGCTTGGTTCTGGCTCTTGAGGCACTGCTCAATGGAGTCTTGCTGTGCATCACGGTCGTTGGCATTCCCTTTGGGTTGCAGTGCTTCAAGCAGGCGAAGCTTGCGCTGCTGCCCTTCGGTGCCGAGGTTCGCGGAAAGTAGAGGCGGCAGGCGACGATTCGCAAGCAGGTCGACCGAGGAGTCATCCTGTCGGCCTTACGGCTGCCGATCGAACAGCGAAAGCGGCTCTTTCTTGTGGGATGTCTGTATCTTCTGGTAGATACAAGCGCGTCTTTACCGTTCTTCGAGATAAACAACGATTCGGTCGCGGTCATGCTAGCTTCGCGTGATCTATGTTAAGCTTGATGCCAAGCACCAAGCGCTTGGCAAAGGAGACAGACATGGCGACTTTAGCGGAACCGGTGGCGATTAAGATTTCCAGCAAGCGGCAGATTACGATTCCTTCGAAAATTTTCGAAAAAGCAGGCTTCAAGGACTATGCGTTGTGTACCTGGACCGACAGAGGCATGTTTTTGCAGCCGCTTGACGTCGAAGACGAGGACGTGACGGTCGACATCCTTCGCTACCTTATCGAAGCGGGCTGCGAGGGTGAAGACTTGATCGCGCGGTACAAGGAGATGAAGGCCAAGATCATTCCTCTCAAGATGCGGATCGAGGAAGCAGAGAAGGACATTGCCGAGGGAAGGGTCGGATCGCCTTACGAAATGCTCGATAGACTGCGCGAAAAACATGACCTTTGAAATAAGGAAGACCGCCGAATTTGAGACTGATGTTGACAAGGCGCTTGAATATATCGTCGCCAGCCTTAAATCGCCTCGCGCGGCTCTGGGCTTGACGGACGAGTTGGAAAGGGCTTTCGATAACCTGAAAGAAAATCCCTATCTCGCAGCTATCTCAAGGAAACCAATTCTTCGAAGTCATGAATGCAGAGAGCATCTTGTGAGAAAGTACGTAATCGTGTACAAGATCGAGTCCGGCACGGTGTATCTGCTCGGTTTCTATCACCAAATGCAGCTGTATGAATATCGATTCCTTGACAGAAGTTCTTACTAAGAATAGACGATGAGCGATACTTTGCTTGATAGCCTGCTGGCACCCCTGCCGAAAGCGCCGCGATCCCTGTTCGGGGCGGATGATGAGATCAAGCTCGAGGGAGACACATCGAAAAGACGTGGCGTGATCAAGGATTTTGGGGGAGACCGATCAGCGTAAGCAAGAGAAAAGGCGGCCGGTCAGGCCGCCTTTGGGACAGGCAAATTGATGCGCGTCAGTTCTTCAGCGAATTGATGGGGGCGGGCATGCGGCCGCCACGATGGGCGAACACGGTGCCAGCATGGCGGTTGACGGGCATGACGGGCGCATAGCCCAGCAGGCCCCCGAAATCCAGCCGGTCGCCCTCTTTCTTGCCGATGGCGGGGATGAGGCGCACGGCCGTGGTCTTGGTGTTGATCATGCCGATGGCACATTCGTCGGCGATGATGCCGAAGATGGTTTCCACGTCGATGTCTCCAGGAACGGCGATCATGTCCAGGCCGACCGAGCACACGCAGGTCATGGCTTCGAGCTTTTCGATGGACAGCGCACCGCTTTCTGCTGCGCGTATCATTCCGGCATCCTCTGACACGGGAATGAAGGCGCCCGACAGTCCTCCGACGGAAGAGGATGCCATGACTCCGCCCTTCTTGACGGCGTCGTTGAGCATGGCGAGCGCGGCCGTCGTGCCCGGTCCGCCGCACTGCCCGACGCCGATGGCTTCCAGAATCTCAGCCACGGAATCGCCCGGGGCGGGTGTCGGGGCGAGGGACAGGTCAAGGATGCCCTGCTGCACGCCGAGGCGTGTGCTGGCCTCGCGTGCCATGAGCTCGCCGGCCCGGGTTATCTTGAAGGCAGTTGCCTTGATGGCCTCCGCGATGCTGGTGATGTCGGCATCCTTAGGCATTTCCGCCAGAACGGCTCGCACGACGCCAGGACCCGACACGCCCACGTTGATGACGGCGTCCGACTCGCCCGAGCCGTGGAAGGCTCCTGCCATGAACGGATTGTCCTCCACGGCATTGGCGAACACGACGAGCTTCGCGCAGCCGATGCATTCGCGATCAGCCGTGGCCTCGGCTGTTTCCTTCACGATGCCGGCCATCTTGAGGACGGCATCCATGTTGATGCCCGCCCGCGTCGAGGCGACGTTGACCGAGGACATGACGCGGTCGGTGGTGGACAGCGCGTGGGGAATGGACTCCATGAGCTTTATGTCGGCCCGCGAGGCTCCCTTGTGCACGAGCGCTCCGAACCCTCCGACGAAGTCGACGCCCACCTCTTTGCCGGCGCGATCCATGGCGACCGCGATGGGCGTGAGGTCGACTGCGTCGGTGGCGGCACATATCTCGGCGATGGGGGTGACGGAGATGCGCTTGTTGACGATGGGGATGCCGTACTCTCGCTCCAGCTGCTCGGCCGTGGGAACCAGCTGCTCGGCTGCGCTGGTCATGCGGTCGTACACCTTTCGGGCCATCGCATCGATGTCGGCATCCGTGCAACCGCGCAGGTTCAGGCCGAGCGTGATGGTGCGGATGTCGAGGTGCTGCTTGCTGACCATGGCAAGCGTTTCGGCAATTTCAGCTGGCGTGATCTGCATGGAGGTTCGTCTTTCTCTTGGACTGCAAGAATGCGTTTCGCTATAGCTTAGCAAACTTTGCCACCCGCAGGTCCTGTGCGGGCGTTATTCAAGAGGATTCTATGTACAAAAAGCCTGTTGCTTTATGGTTCGGTGTATTTGACCCCCAGGGCGTTTCTCATATCGAGATATCGATTACTTTTCGCGTTGGCAAATTCGAGACCAACAGCTCAAAAGTGCGGTCAGTGACCACGGCTCGTGGGGAGTCCTCATATGATTGAAATGCGTCGGGGTCGTGGATGAACGAAAAGGGTATATATGCCGTATATGATGAGTCAGGAGAAAGGGCAAACATGCCGGGCTGGTCTTTCATCTCTGGTTCCGCCTTCCACCATAATTCGCTGTCATACTTCAATGCAACATTTTTGGTTGCGGCAATCAGCCTCTGTTCGAAAAGCACAAGACCGACATCCCCCGCACCTTCGTGCCGTATCTGATATTCGAGACATACCACGGTTTGCTGGTTGTCTTCTCCAATAGTGCCTTCGCCTTCCACGCCATGGGTGCGTATATACTCGTCAGGAGACAGAAGCGTGGCCTGAGATATGCGGATGGAATATCCGTTAGGAGCTTGGGCTTCGCTTTGTAAAAAACGACCCCGTCAGATCGACCCACTCTCCCATGGCATAGCGCTCAACTGGCACGGCATTTGCCTTGTCGGCTTCATTGATCTGCCAAACGCGTACGCCGTAGACAAAAGCCAAGACGATGGCGATGCTTGCAATGACCACGCGGACCATGTGTTTTTTCATATGTTTTGTGACCTCTCACCTTAAGACAGTTCCTTGAGAACAGGTGGCTCTTTTTGAACAGACACGTCTATAACCTTGCCGTCGCTGAAGGTATATACGATGTCAGCCATCGCATCCAAGAGAGAAGCGTCATGGCTTGCTATGAGCAGCGTTGCTCCCCGACGGCGCTGAGCGTCCACCAATTCCTCAAACAAAGAAACACCCTGTACATCAAGGGCATTCGTCGGCTCATCAAGAAGCACGATATCGGGCTCTTCCATGATGGCTGCCGCAATGCCTAATCTCTGCTTCATGCCAAGGGAGTATTTGCGAAACTTTCTCTTGTCGAAAGGATCAAGCCCCACAGCTTCAAGTGATCTGACGGCTAATTTATCGGCTAGGGCATGCGCTTTTGCGCCGATCCCCGAGACATGGCGACCGACACCCGCAAGCATCCTTAGATTGTCGCGACCGGTATAGGCATTGAGAAATGCGGGATTTTCTATCAGTAATCCAATGCTGGGGGGAAACGCCCTATCGCGTCCTATGATTTGACCGTCGATGGAAATCGAACCACTCGTCAAGCCAATGAGGCCAGCAATAGCTCGCAAAAGCATTGTTTTGCCGGAGCCGTTTACGCCAGCGAGCCCTACAATCGCGCCCTTGGGTATGGTTATCGAAACATTGTCAAGTACCAAAGAGCCTTTGATGCGTTTGCTCGCTTTATTTATGTCAATCATGAATAGCCTTCCTTGTCAAAAATATCGATCCAAGAAAACAGCAAGCCTCCTACGACAACCGATGCCGTTGAAAGGGTGGCAGACACAACTATTCCGCCTAAAACGGGAACCCCCTCCAAAAGTAGACTCATGCTGCGAGCGGCCATGAGTTCGTTGCCAATCAGCCAAGGGCTTTGATAGAACAACGAAAGCATTAGAAGAGACAAGGTCAACGCGTAGCTCATCACCGGTCGTAACAGAAGGGATGCCATCAGCTGAACCAGGCACAATGCAACAAGCGCACCGGGAATGCCAATAAACAGAAACATCCCAAGGTCATGTGATGCAGGGGCCACATCGGCAAGCCGAAAATCAAGAATGTCAGGGAGGGCACCAGAAATATTTAAGGAGAAGTATCCTCCCGAAAGCAATGTCCATACACCTGCCGTCATGCATCCAATTGCCCAAAAAAGTCCGACTGAACACACAACCCATGCGCATTTTGCAAACCACCAGGCCCATCTGCTGCCCACAGAAACCATGACCTGCTTTCCCATTCCCATCAGGTCGTGGTAGGGATACCAAAGGGTGAGATAAGCAACGAACATGAGAGTTGCTCCCCAAGCGACAGGGAAACGGAAAGGCTCTTCAGGGGTAAAGAAATAGCTCTTCATGCCTGCCGTATATGACACGAGATAGTCACCTAGAGAGAAAGGCCCCTCCATGCGGCCCGCGGACCCAAGATGCAACGAGAGCGTGAGAAGGGAGAACAATACTGCTGTTGCGATGTACCAACGCCACAGTGCTGTCCATCCTTCTCGGAGGTCAAAGACAAAGCATCGAATAAATTTCACAGCACGTCCCGCCTCAGATACGATGCAGCAATTGCTAAGGATATGAGCAAGAGCGCAAGTGCTTCGCAGGCAATGATTCGGCCATCCGAAAAATACGGCTGTGACATTGCGTGCAGGTTCTCGAACAAACTGAGCTGCACTCCTCGGATGCCGCCGAACAGAGAAACGAAAATACGCTCGTTGACAAATTGCACAACCGTGAGTCCTAGATAAGGGGCTGTCATGAGAATCACTCGATTGCTGATTAAAAACGACAGACTTGCCACGAACACTGCCCATATTCCACAAAGCACGAATCCAAGCAGGCAATATGAAAAGACAAAAAGGAGAGGGACATTGAAAAATGACCACGACCAAAGGTTCTCTGTCCCCATGCCCATATAAAACGAGTCAATGATATCGGGTATGCGTCCCGGCACACATGCAGCATGTATGGCGAAATTAACCACTTGGGGGACGCAGGCTATAAGTCCTCCCGATACAAACACCGCCAGTCCCTTCGCTGCAAGATAACGCGTTCGGGAGACCCGTGTATAAAGCTGATTTATATACCCATTTTGCAGTTCGGTCTGCAATGACCAGGCATAAGGAACAACCGCAAGCAGAGGGGCTAAGCGATAGAACAAAGGTGACGTCGGTGTTTGCAATTCGACATTCATCCAAAAACAAAACGAACTGCGTACATTGGGGCTGGTATAGAGGGAATCGGGCAGGGGGAATTTCTGTCCCTCGCTGTATGGAACAAGAATGAGCAGCGCGCTCGCGATCGCAAGAGCGAGCCCAAGAGCAAGAGAAATAAGAAACCATTTATTGCAAAGGGCCTTGCGCAACTCCATTAATGCAAGAGCCCTCATTTTGCATCAGCTCGAAGGTCATGTGGTTCAAGATGTACCTGTATCTTCTTTATATCGGTACTCGCATTTCCGATGGAGGCGGAAAGAACCTTGGGATTGTCATCGGGGTTGAGGATGTAAAAACCGACATGATACACAGCTGTTGTGCCAATGGGGAGATCATACTTCCACCCGTCTTTTTCTGCGGCTCCTTCTATTGTTCCATCGAAATAGCCTACGGTGCCCGTACGAAACGTGGCAATATTGAAAGGAGGTTTGATATCGTCCGTCGGTTCTGCATCAACGTTCTCTATAGACACTTCACACAAGAGAAATCTATAGTCCCCGCTCTCGGCTATGCTTGTCGGCATGGGCAAGAAAGTTCCTTCCGAATCTTCTGATATCCCGGCATCGGCGGGATTGTCGTAAAGAAAGGAATCGACAACTGTCCAGTTCATCGTTCCGTTCCAGTCAAATCCGGCAGAGTAGGATTGGCCTGATCCATCTGCCATATCCTCGTCGGCACGGGAATCACACACGATGGTATCGCCTTGCTCGTACGTCTGGGTGTTCGCTTTCTGAAATTCAGCATTGATATCCTTTTTATGCTCAATTTCTGCGTCGCTCGTATTTTTCCACGTGAGCCACCCCGTGCCTACGATCGCCGCAGTCGCAATAAGGATGACAAGTGCTCGGATTTCTTTTTTTTGCATGCCGAAAAACATTGCTGTTCCTTCCAAAAATTAAAGAGGCGTGGACATGCCACGCGGGATCTCGCTCTGGCCCACGCCTCTTGATAGGGCTGAATCCCTTTTTGTCGGTCATCTTGATTCCGCGATGTCATCCTAGGCTGGCATGAGGATTCCGTCTGTCATCAGAGCATATGAAGTTTATGATTCTTGTGATGACAAGATGCGTTTTAGCTGATCATTGGGACGTTATGCCATTTTTTTCAGCAAAACTGCCGTTAACTCCATCCGGCTGTGGATGCCAAGCGTCCGATAAATCGCCATGCGTGCCGTATTGACGGTGCCGGGCGAATAGTTGAGTCTTTCAGCAATTTGCTTGGTTGTAAGGCCTTCCAAAATGAGCAAGGCAACGGAGGTTTGCGTTTCGTTCAACCCATTTTTGAGCAGGAGTCTTCGAAGCTCGTCCATGAAGTCGCCTTGGTTCTCCTTGCCAAGCAATGAAAGGGCAAGTTTTTGGTCGAATAAATTCTTGCAGAACAGCCCGACGGACAGGAGGAAAAACATGAGAAGCAACCCATATCCAAACGCAATGAAGGTTTTCAAATTTTTGACGTCCTCAAACGAGACGAGCGCATTGTAGACTTTCAAATAGAGGAGGTCGTTTATCACGTCCATGCCAATGAGCCCTATCATGCATCCACACGCCAATAAAGCCATGCCGCCGAGCGCCGTGTCGAAGGACAGGAGTCTCCCTTGGACGGCATCAAGGGAAATAATGCTGAAGAACAAAAACGATACGGCAAGCACAAGTGAGTACGCTCCCATGGCAAAAGCACCTATGCAGATACCGAGAGAGGCCGCAATCAGGTAAATGCTTTTCCGCGTACCTTTGGTGTGCCACAGGTACACGGAAAAGCAAATGATTCCACACGCTGCGTATAGGCCGATAAAGAATGGAGTCATAAAGAGATCTGACCCACGCCACGATTCTTCCCACACGAATCCATATGCCAGGCATGTGCAGCCAAAAAAGACGGTCAAAAAACGCGGTTGGGTTGATGAGACAGGTCGTGGGGCATGTTTCGTGCCATTCGTGCTTTGCTTTTCGAAGAAAGAGATTGTTGACAGCACGCAAATGAGCAGGGATAGAACTACCGTAAGCATCCAGCGGCTTCCTTCTAGATAACTCCATGCAGTTACACTTGCGATCACGCAAGCGCACGATCCTCCATAAAGGAGGCAGAGTTGTTTGGAGCTATAGTGAAGAAGATGTACAATGCTCCATCCGCCGACACAGAGGATCAGCATAAAAGCGAACGAGGACACGCAGTATGCAAGCGAAGGCATTCCGATCCCGTTGCCTGCATCTGACGAAACAATGATTGAACATGCTCCCAATGTCATAATTGCCACCAATGGAACTACTCCAATGAGCCATGCAGCAGGCCGGCGGCGAAATGTCTGATTCCCTTTCAGCTTGATGACATTCCTGCTTATTGCCCATGATGCGTGGTGGGCTAAAACAGCTACCAGGAGCAGCGCGATGGATGATCCTACGAGCATTTCGCGGCCGGAACCCCATGCCAGTCTTTCCATGGACTGTGGAAGCAAGAACAGGCATGCTGCAACTATCAACGCCATCCCCAATGCAAGATCGCACGTGCTTGCTTGGGTGCGACGCTGAACGCTGCGCACTTTCTCGACTGAGGTGGCGAATGCAGTGTTTTCTGCTTCGCCATTCCATGCTTTAATTAATTCCTCACCATTGTCTACCTTAGTTTTTTTGTAAGCGCGTTGAAGGTAGGTGCGCACTGTCTGTGGTTTGATCTCCATCAAATCGGCTGATTGAGCAGATGTCTTTCCCTCGATCAAGAGTTTGACGGCTGTAGCTTCTCGCTCGGTCAAGCCTGATGCTGCGCAGAACTTGTCTATGTCTAAATCGTTGTCGCTCTTTATGCTGGCAGTATTCGACGGCGTGTCTTGATTTGTTTGTCCCGATGGCATGGCGGGGCCGAACTTGCCTGCCTTTGGCCCATCCTTCACGCCGACGGCAAGCCCGGCAAGCATTGCAAGGGTTATGAGGACGCCAAGCTCTGGGCCGCCAGCAGGAATTGTTCTTATCCACTCGCCGGCATCGCTCCAATGAGGTACTTGGCCCAGTACGGGAAGCACACGGGTAATGAGATTCCAGCATATCATCCCTAGCGCAAGCGACAGGATAAGCCGCGCATACAATGCGCTGTAAATCGTATGGCCAGATTCATGAGTTCGTGCAACGCGGCAGACGAAAGCATAGAGGATCCATGCTGTTGCAGAGAAAAACATAAAGGAGGTGGCTGCAATTGCGTAGACCAACAATGACTGGAGGGATTGATCTAACATGATTCCTGACATGAGCCGATCAATCAATCCAGGCCACGATTTATGGAAAAATCCTATCAGGAACATTGAGATGGGAGCAATCAACAGGATCGATGGCGCTACGTACCGTTGCGTTTTCCCGCCATTGGGCTGTTTTGCAATAGGCGGCACGGTATGCATGCTCTCGCCTATCAACTGTCCTCCCGTGAATATGCAAAGCGACGAACCCAGTACAAGAAGAAATGGCTGAGCATCAATAAACAATCTGAACACTAAATAGGCGACGTGGTATTTTATTTCGTTCGAATCTGCCCAATAGTAATATGACAAGGATAGCCATTCGGGAATGACGGCGATAATCGTTGCTGTCACACCGATGGCAACAGAGAATCTTTTCAAATTCCTCAGCGAAAACCGGGAAGGTTGCGGGCGGCATGAAAGATAAGAGCCTATCAACAGTCCGACTGCGACAAATAGGTAGCGATTTGAATATGAAATGCCAGAGAGAGGGTCTGCAAGAAAAAACGGAGTTCCCAGCAAAATGGAGAACCATGAGCTCCATAAAGCGAGTTGCACAAATCGATGTAAGGTATTCCTCGGCAAAACTACCTGCGGCAAATCTGTTTTTGTAAATCCATTTTGCTCTTGCAGAATAGATTCATAACCAGGAAATCCCTTCTTCGGAAACATGCCCCTTCCATCAGCATGATAGCATGGTATCCTCACGAAAGTTGATCTTGGAACAGATGACATGCAGTCGATAGTCTGACTTTCGAGTGCCAGAGAGAGGCGCCGCTCAGGCTGAAATCCAAGTCAAAGATGAAGGTGGTCAAGGCGTCCAGAATGGGAAACGGCATCATGAATCGATAATGTCCGCCGGAGTTTTCTTCGAAGCACAGGCCACCGCAGAACCGCAACTTCCTAAGAAGCGAGTCTACGCTGGCCTGCTCCTTACACCATCGGGCTTTAAAGTCGAAAGCAAATCAATTGTGTCTTAGAGGGGATAGGGATGGGGCGCGTGTTGGACCGACACCCAGTGGGTGCGCGTCATCTCCTCGAGAATCCAACGGCCGTTGAAGCGTCCCAAACCTGAGTTCTTCTCTCCTCCGAAGGGCACGTGCTGCTCATCGGCGACGGTCATATCGTTGACGTGCGTCATGCCGGCGTCTATCTTGAGCGCGAACGCGGTAGCCGCTTCGACGTCACCGCCTACGACCGCCGACGAGAGCCCGTAGTCACTCATGTTCGCAAAGGCGAGGGCCTCTTCCTCGCCGTGTGAGACGATGAGGGGGGCGAGGGGTCCGAAACTTTCCTGCAGGGCGATGTCGGAGGACGGATCGACGTCGGTGAATACGTGAGGTGGCACGACGCGTCCGGTGGGCTCGCCGCCGAGCGCGAGGGTTGCGCCTTGGTCGAGGGCTCGCTGTATCTTGGCGAGCAGGCTTTGGAACTGGGACTCGTTGATGATGGGACCGATGTCGGTCGCCTCGTCCATCTGGTCGCCGCAAATAAGGGCGTCGGCGCGCTCGACGAATCGCCGTGTGAACTCGTCCGCTATCGCCGCATCCACGATGATGCGGTTCGTGCTCATGCATATCTGCCCCTGATGTAGGAACCGACCCGCAATGGCGATGTCGACGGCTTGGTCGACATCCGCATCGGCGCGTATGACGAGCGGGCAGTTGCCTCCAAGCTCGAGCGCGATCCGCTTGATGCGCGCCCCGCCGGTGGCCTTGGCTCCAATGCCGCGACCGACCGCCGTCGAGCCGGTGAACGAGATGAACTTGGGCACCGGATGCTCGACGAAGTAATCGCCGATCTCGCTACCCCGGCCAATGAGCACCGACAAGGCTCCTTCCATGAGCCCGGCCTCCTCATATATCTTCGCAAGGAGCAGCCCACCGGTGATGGGCGTGTCGCTGGCGGGTTTCAGCACGACGGTGTTCCCGACGGCAAGCGCCGCCGCCACCGAACGGTTGGACAGGTTCATCGCGAAGTTCCAGGGGCTGATGACGCCGATGACCCCCAAGGCCTGCCGGTACACCCGGTTTTCCTTGCCGGGCGTGTCGGAGGGAAAGATGTCGCCATGCATGCGATAGGGGAAAGATGCGGCCTCCTCGGCGGCGGCGCGTGCGGCTCCGACCTCGAACTCCGCTTTCGCGCGGATGCCTCCTGACTCACGCTGACACCAGGTGACGAGCTCGTCGTGGCGCTCGTCGAAGATGCGCACGGCCCGGGCCATGAGGGCCGCACGTTCGGCCGGTGGGGTGGCTGCCCAGACAGGTTGGACGCGCGCTGCCGCGGCGTACGCCTCGTCGACATCCGATCGGTCGGCGAGGACGTGGGTGGCGAGTTCTTCCTGGTTGAAGGGGTTCGTGTCCGCGGCGCTCTCGCCGCTTGCCCCCTCGCGCCACGTGCCCGCGATGAAGAGCTTGTCGAGTCCGCTGTAGGGATCAGGGTGTCCGGTGACGCCGGACATGGTGGGATTGTTTGAAGTCGGGGGGAGGGGTGAATTGGGGTCCATGGCGATCTCCTGTTCTGACGGATGAGAAGGAGGGCGCACCGCTTTCGGGCGCGATGCGCCGAAGTATGCGGCCATTATAAGGATGAGATCGGCGGACGGCCGCGCAGGAGCCGACCTGTGGGCAAACGGTTGCTCCATCTGAACGCGGTCCTCACCGCAGGGCGAGTTTTTCGTCGAGCCGTCCTTCGGACCTCAGAGACGCGATGCGCTCACTTCTCCATAGGGGAGCTCGTGGCGTTCCTTGTTCGGCAGCTCGATCACCAGCTTGAAGTCCTCGGTCAGATCGACGGCCCGTGCCCGCACGCGTGATCCGTTATGCGACACGACGATGGGCTCTCCCAAAAGGAAGCACCGGCGGCGGTATTCTTCATAGGTTTCTCGGCTGAATGGATTGTCGTACAGCCGCCAGAACCGCATGAGCATCTCGGCGGCCAGCTGGCTGCGAAGCGCGTCGGCGTCTGCGTCACAGAGGGCGCCGGCGATAGTGGAAATGTCGGAGGGGAATCCGGCGGAAGGGGGCTTCACATTCACTCCCATGCCAAGCACAGCATGGGAAAACCTTCCCGATTCCATGTCGATCACGCCCTCGGTGAGAATGCCGGCCACCTTGCGGCCGTTGCAGTAGATGTCATTCACCCACTTGATGCGTGCCACCTTTCCCGTGACTGCTTCGATGGCCTGGGCGCAGGCGACGGCAGCCGCTGTGGTGAGGTATTGCGCACGGTCGGCTTGGAGGCGCGGCCTCAGCACGATGCTCAGGTACAGGCCGGTGGACGCTGGTGAGAAGAAGGTCTTGCCGGGTCGTCCCCGTCCTGCAGTCTGCTCTTCGGCGACGATGACGACACCCTCCGGGGCACCTTCGCTGGCGCGTCGCCGTGCTTCTGCATTCGTGGAATCGATGCGTTTGCGGACGGTGATGTCAAACGGGTTGCCGGCTGGCAGGAACCGCTCGATGGCTTGGGGTGACAGCAGGTCGTTCTCGCGGGAGAGGAGATAGCCCCGATTGGTGGACGCAGTGATGAGGTACCCTTCCCCACGCAAGGCTTCAACGGCTTTCCAGACGGCATTGCGGCTGACGCCGATCGCCTGTGCGATCTTTGCGCCCGACAGGTACTGTTCGCGGCTGCCTTCAAGCAAACGAAGCAGCTCTTCTTTGGTGCCCATCCTCTTCCTTTCCGGTTTGACAGACGTATGGTAGGCGAGCGTGGTCATGAATGTCAACATAAATAGTGATAGAAGGTGACAATAGGCGCGACTGTTTCCTGGCGGTGCAAGGAGCAGGCACCGCCTGCGGGCGGACTTGATATTTCGCACGTTTGCCTCTAGAATACGGTTATTGAACAGAGTGTCTATTAATGATCGATCTGTCTAGAAACGGAAACGACCTGATCGTGAATTGATGAAGCTGACGAAGGGGGCAGGCATGCCGACAAAGGTTGCCGCCGCGCAGCCTGCTGACAGGCTCGAATGCGGTGGAGATATCGCGGAGGACTCCGCGGCCGGCATCGGTGCGACCGGGCCGGCCATGATCGGGCTTTGCACCGAGGATCGCCGTATCACCCGTTCCAAAAAGGCCTTGCGCGCCGCCCTCATTGGCCTGATGGAGGAACGTGGCTTTGACGGCTTCACGGTGAACGATCTCTGTGCCCGAGCCGATCTCAACCGGGGGACGTTCTACAATCACTTCCACACCAAGGAAGGCTTGTTGGCCGCGCTGGAAAATGAGATCATGGCGGATCTGGAGTGCTTTCAGAACAAGCTGCAGGGACTCAGCCTCAAGTCGGTCTGGTCCTATCGGGTGAAGCGGCGGCCGCTGCCGTTTCTGGTCGATCTGTTTGACTATTTGCGCGGGCAGGGCGATTTCCTGCACGCAGCCCTTGGTCCTGGCGGGGACATCCGCTTTGGCCCTCGGCTGCGCGACTCTGTTTGCACCTATCTTATCCAGTCCATCCTAAGTGAGCGCTATCGCAACGATCCGGAGCCGTTCGTTGGCTACTATGTGGCATTTTTCGCGTCGGCCTATCTGGGAATCATCACGCGATGGATCGAGACGGGCATGCAGGAGTCCTCTGAGGAAATGGCGCTTGTCGCCATGAGGCTCCTCTTCATCAAGCCGGGAGAATCGATCAAGCTGTAGAGGCTGTGCGTCAGGATGAAATTTTGAAGGAGACTATTGTGGTTGTCGAGTCCATGAACAGGGAAACTACACGGGATGAGGAATCTGCCGAAGCGGCGGCCTCCTCTGCGCAGCCCTTGCACATCGGCATCGACGTGGGTTCGACCACGGTCAAGCTTGCCATTCTCGATGCAGGGGGCAACGTGCGTTTTTCCGTGTATCGGCGTCATCATGCCGATGTGCGCGCCACCATCGTCGAGGTCTTGGAAGAAGCTGCACAGGGCTTTGGTGACGAGACGATGACCATTGCAATCACAGGTTCGGGAGGGCTGCTGCTCGCCCAGTGGCTGGGATTGGAGTTCGTGCAGGAAGTCATTGCCTCGAAGACGGCGGTGGAGACGTTCATTCCCCAGACCGACGTCGCCATTGAGCTGGGTGGCGAGGATGCGAAGATCATCTATTTCGACCAGGGCATCGAGCAGCGTATGAACGGAACGTGTGCCGGCGGAACGGGCGCATTCATCGATCAGATGGCGGCGCTGCTTGATACCGATGCGGGTGGCCTCGACAGCCTTGCGCGCGACCATGCCACCATCTATCCCATCGCCAGCCGCTGCGGCGTGTTTGCCAAGACCGACGTGCAGCCGCTGCTGAACGAAGGTGCTCGCAAGGAGGATATCGCGGCGTCCATCTTCCAATCCGTGGTCACGCAGACCATATCAGGTCTGGCGTGCGGCCGTCCCATCCGGGGCAATGTCGCCTTTCTGGGTGGCCCGCTGCAGTATCTTCCCGAGCTGCGCAAGCGTTTTTATGAGACGCTCAAGCTTGATGACGACCATATCATCGTGCCTGACAACGCTCACCTGTTCGTTGCCAGCGGATGTGCCGTTGCGGGCGCCCGGAGCGAAACGGCAAAGTCCGAGCGCCTTTCCGACGTGCTTGATCGGTTAAAGAATCTCGGTGACATTCAGGGATCCGAGGTCGTGCGTCTTGCCCCTCTGTTTGCGGATGAAGACGAGTATGCGGCATTCAGTCGTCGCCACGATGCCGAATGCGTGCAACGCGCTCAACTCATGGACTATACAGGCACGGCCTACCTTGGCATCGATGCCGGATCGACCACCTTCAAAGCTACCCTCATCGACGAGGACGGGAGCCTTCTGTGGTCACATTATGCCAGCAACAAGGGGGATGTCCTCGGATGTGCGAAGGCCGCACTTTCGCGCCTCTACAACGACCTGCCGGTCGATGCCGACAGCGGGCGTCAGCTGGTGAGCATCGGCCACGCCACCGTGACGGGGTATGGCGAGGGCCTGCTGCTGGAGGCCCTGCGCGTTGACTCCGGTGAGATCGAGACGGTCGCGCATCTCCGTGGCGCGCAGGAGATGCTGCCGGGCGTTGAGTTCATTCTCGACATCGGCGGGCAGGACATGAAATGCCTGCGCGTGAAGGATGGCGTCATCGACCACATCATGCTCAACGAGGCATGCTCGTCGGGCTGCGGCTCGTTCATCGAAAGCTTCGCGACGGGGCTTGACCTTGACGTGTCGGAATTCGCCCAGACGGCCATTGGCGCGGCGCATCCCGTCGATCTGGGCAGCCGCTGCACGGTGTTCATGAACAGCCGCGTGAAGCAGGCTCAAAAAGAAGGCGCCACCGTCGGCGACATCGCTGCGGGGCTTGCCATCTCCGTCATCAAAAACGCTCTGTTCAAAGTCATTAAGATACGGGATCCCCACGATGTGGGGACGAAAGTCATCGTGCAGGGCGGCACGTTCTTGAATGATGCCGTCTTGCGGGCGTTCGAGCAGCTGTCCGAGGTGGAGGCCGTTCGCCCCGACATCGCGGGCAACATGGGTGCCTACGGCGCTGCGCTGTTGGCCCGTGATCGTTGCCACGAGGCGCAACGTGCCGCAGCCAAAGAGGATGAGTCTGCCGAAAGTGCCGCGCGGCACCAGGGGTCGTCGTTACTCTCGCTCGAGCAGATTGACGCGCTTGCTCCCACGCATCGCACCCTGCGCTGCAAGGGATGTTCGAACAGCTGCCTGCTCACGGTCAACGATTTCGGCATTGACGAGCACACCGGCAAGCATCGGCGTTTCATCACGGGCAACCGCTGCGAGAAGGGTGTCGGCACGGTCGATGAGGCCAAAAGCGTGCCGAACCTTTATGAGTACAAATCAAAGCGCCTGTTTGACTATGAGTCCCTCGCGGCCGACGCGGCCCCGCGCGGCTCCGTGGGCATTCCCCGTGCGCTCAACATGTACGAGAACTATCCCTTCTGGTTCACGTTCTTCACCAAGCTTGGATTCCGTGTGGTGCTGTCGGATCCCTCGACGAAGAAAACCTACGAGGCGGGCATCGAGTCCATGCCGTCCGAATCGGTGTGCTACCCGGCCAAGCTCAGCCATGGGCACATCATGAACCTGCTGGAAAAACACCCTGATTTCATCTGGTTTCCCTGCTCGAAGTGGGAGCGCCAAGAAGATGCGGGTGCCGGCAACCATTTCAATTGCCCCATTGTGGCCAGCTATGCGGAGGCGCTGCGCCTCAACATCGACGAGCTGCGCACGTCCGACGTGCAGTTCCTGAACCCGTGGCTGCCCTACGACCAGAAGGAGCACCTGAAGAAGCGCCTGTTCGTTGAGCTGGTGGAAGGACATCCCGAGCTCATGGGAGAGAGCCTGTCTGCGCCGACCCGGTCCGACGTTGACGCTGCCGTGGACGCGGCGTGGGCGGAAGACGAGGCGTTCAAGCGGGACATACGCGCCAAGGGCGAGGAGACGCTTGCCTGGATGGAGGAGACGGGCACCCATGGAATCGTTCTGGCCGGCCGTCCCTACCACAACGATCCCGAGATCAATCACGCCATCCCCGAGCTGTTGACCAGCTTTGGCCTGGCCGTGCTTACCGAGGATTCGGTCGCGCATCTGGGTCAGGTCGAACGGCCCATTCGCGTGGTTGACCAATGGATGTACCACACGCGTCTGTATGCGGCGGCAAAAGTGGCGACCGAGCGCCGCGACCTTGACCTCATCCAGCTGAACAGCTTCGGCTGCGGCCTTGACGCCCTCACCACCGATCAGGTGCAGGAGATTCTTGAGGCGGCTGGCAAGGTGTACACCGTCCTCAAGATCGACGAGGTGTCGAACTTGGGTGCGGCGCGCATCCGTGTGCGCAGCCTGCTGGCCGCGCTGAAAGACCAGGCCGACGAGCAGGCGGAAGCCGAGCATGTTTCCTGCGGGTGCCCGGCGGTCAACCTTGATCCGGCATTGTTTGCACCCGTCGGCCAGGAGGCTGCCCCGACCGCTGCGGCCGCTGCGACCGCCCCGGTCTCCGTTCCGGCACCTCCCGAGACGTTTGCTCAGAAGTCAGCCCCCGAGGTGGCGGCTCGCTTCCGTCAGCGTGAGGGCACGACGACGGAATTCCCGCGCGCCGTGTTCACGCAGGAGATGAAGGATGCCGGTTACACCATTCTCGCGCCACAAATGGCTCCCATCCATTTCGATCTGCTGTTCGACATCTTCCATCGGTTCGGCTACAACCTCGAGCTGTTGCCGTCGGTTGACCATGGGGCGGTCGACGCGGGCCTCAAGTATGTGAACAATGACATCTGCTATCCGTCCATTTTGGTTACCGGCCAGATCATGGAAGCGGTCATGTCCGGTCGCTATGACACTGACAAGCTGGCCGTCGTCATCACCCAGACAGGTGGTGGCTGTCGCGCCACAAACTACATCTCGCTTATCCGCAAGGCCCTGAAATCGGTGGGATTGTCCCACATCCCCGTGATTGCGCTCTCTTTCAAAGATCTGGGAGAGGACAATCCCGGGTTCAAGATCACTCCGAAGATGTTGGTGCAGGCCATCTATGCGCTGCTGTATGGCGACCTGCTCATGATGGCCCTGTATCGCACCCGGCCCTATGAGATGGAGAAGGGGAGCGCCAACCGCCTGTTCGATCATTGGATGGCCACGTGCAAGGCCCAGCTGGCCCACGGTCTGGGGCGTGGCACCTTCAAGCGCACCGTGCGGAGCATCGTCGAGGACTTCGACACCCTGCCTTTGCACGGGGAGGGAACCAAGCCGCGGGTCGGCGTGGTGGGAGAGATTTTGGTGAAATTCCATCCGACGGCGAACAATCAGGTTGTCGACGTGATCGAGCGAGAAGGGTGCGAGGCGGTGGTTCCGGGCCTGGTGGAATTCTTCCTGTTTGGCATTGCCGGCGGCATCTTCCAGAAGGATCCGCTCGGACGTTCGGCCAAAGGCGCCGTGGGCGGCCGCATCGCGTTGAAGTTCATCGACGCGTTCCGCAAGCCGGTGACCAAGGCTTTGGAAGAGTCGAACCGCTTCGATCCTCCGGCGAACATTTACGAATTGGCCGAGTATGCCAGCGAGATACTCAGCCTGTGCAACTCGATGGGCGAGGGCTGGTTGCTCACGGCCGAGATGGTGGAGCTGATCAAGACGGGAGCACCGAACGTGGTGTGCACGCAGCCCTTTGCCTGCCTGCCGAATCATGTGGTCGGCAAGGCTGTCATCAAGGAGCTGCGCCGCCGGTACCCCGACAGCAACATCGTCGCTGTGGACTATGATCCGGGCGCGTCCGAAGTGAACCAGCTCAACCGTATCAAGCTCATGATCTCCGTGGCGAAGTCGAACCTTGCCGAGAAGGAGACCGAGGCGCAAGCCGCCCGCGATGCATATGTCGGCGGCGCAAAAGTGGTGCCGCAGATCATGGGCTCGGAAGTGGCGATCTCGTGCGACGCGTCCCCTCGCTGTGGGTGTTCGTGCGAGGTGCACGAGGATGTCGTCGAGAGCGAGCGGGAAGAGCTGAGGGTGTGATCTGCGGGCCGCGTGAGTTTGCCCTGTGGCCGGACGGGCCGTTGGTCGGATGGGGCTTTTCCTCATTGGCAGCGGGCGGCCCGCTCAGGTTGCACGGTGATTTCGCAAAGCGTACACTGACCGTACTGGCAGACCGTTCAGGAGGTCCTTGTGAAAACTGTTGCTATCATCGGTACGTTCGACACCAAAGGCGAGGAATTCGCCTACGTAAAAGCTCGTTTTGAGGAACTCGGCCTCAAGACGCTCACCATCCATTGCGGCGTGTTCGACCCACAGACTGCCCCCGACGTGTCCAACACGGAAGTGGCTGCCGCCATCGACATCGACATGTCGGTCATCGTCGAGAAGAAGGATCGCGCCTTCGCCACTGAAACCATGACACGCGGCCTTGAGAAGCTGCTTCCCAACCTCTATGCCAACGGACGTTTTGACGGCGTGTTTTCCATGGGCGGTTCAGGGGGCACCACCATTGCCACGGCAGGCATGCGCAAGCTTCCCATCGGCGTGCCCAAGGTCATGGTGTCCACCATGGCATCGGGTGACACCTTCCCTTACATCGGCGCTTCGGACATCGCCATGTTTCCGTCCATCGTCGACGTTGCTGGCGTCAACAGCTTCTCAGCCACCATATTCAACAATGCCGTTGCGGCTATGGCTGGCATGCTGGAACACGAGGCTCCCCGCCGGGAAGACCACCGGCCGCTCGTTGCCGCCACCATGTTTGGAGTCACGACTCCGGCGGTCCAGAAAGCCCAGGCATATTTGGAGGATCAAGGATACGAGGTGTTGGTGTTCCACGCGACCGGCACGGGCGGCAGGTGCATGGAGGCCCTGGTCAATGATGGCTTCATCGAGGGTGTCCTCGATCTGACCACGACCGAATGGTGCGATGAGATCGTCGGTGGCGTCTTGGCCGCCGGGCCGGAGCGGTGTGAGGCGGCGGCATTGTGTGGCGTTCCCACCGTCCTGAGCGTAGGCGCGGTTGATATGGTGAACTTTGGGCCCCTCGACACGGTTCCGCCCGAATTCGCCGAGAGGAACCTGTACAAGCACAATCCCACGGTCACGCTCATGCGCACCACGGTGGAAGAGAATCGGCTGGTAGCCGAAGCTATCGCCTCGAAAGTAAACCTGTCAACCGGGCCTTGCACGGTCATGTTGCCGCTTAAGGGCGTGTCAATGATCGATGCCGAGGGGCAGCCGTTCTACGGCCCCGAAGAGGACAAGATGCTCTTTTCCACCTTGGAGGAACACATCATGCCAGACGTGGTTGAGATAGTGAAGATGGACGCCCACATCAATGACGACGAGTTTGCTGTCGCTGCGGCGCAGAAGCTCGTCGACCTCATGAAGGCGTAAATCGGATAAAACAAGCCATCGCAAGAAAAGGAGAAACCCATGCTCGAACTTTCCCGCGCAGAAATCCTTGATCGCTTCCGTGCTTCGCTTGCCGAAGGCAATATCCTCTTGGGCGTTGGTGCCGGCACCGGCATCACGGCAAAGTCGTCGGAAGCGGGCGGTGCCGATATCTTCGTCATCTATAATTCGGGTCGTTTTCGCATGGCGGGCCGCGGCTCGCTTGCGGGCCTGCTGTCCTATGGCGATGCAAATCAGATCGTGGTTGAAATGGGTTCCGAGGTTCTGCCTGTGGTCAAAGACACTCCGGTGCTTGCTGGGGTGTGCGGCACGGATCCGTTTCGCGTCATGAAGAAATACCTGAAAGAGCTCAAGGAGCAAGGTTTCAACGGGGTGCAGAACTTTCCGACCGTCGGCCTTATCGATGGCGTGTTCCGTCAGAATCTGGAAGAGACGGGCATGGGATATGGCCTCGAGGTCGACATGATAGCCGAGGCACACAAGCTTGACATGCTCACCTGTCCCTATGTGTTCGACGAAGAGCAGGCCCTGGCCATGACCAAGGCGGGGGCAGATATCGTCGTCGCCCACATGGGACTGACGACCGGAGGCACCATCGGGGCCGAGACCGCACGCACGCTTGACGACTGCGCTGCAATCATTGCGGGCATCGTGGACGTGGTCAAGGGAGAGAATCCTGACGCGCTGGTCATTTGCCATGGCGGCCCTATCGCCGAGCCTCAGGACGCAGCTTACGTCATCGAGCATGTGCCGGGCATTGACGGTTTCTTCGGCGCGACCTCTATCGAGCGGCTGGCTGCCGAGCGCGGCATCAAGGCTCAGACGGAAGCGTTCAAGGCCATCAGGAGGTAATTGCCTCACGCCGTCCCTGTGCCTGGGCAAGCGCAGGGACGGCGCTTGCCGTTTTTCTGCCCGCGTTTCGGCGGCGGAGAATTTTCGAAGAGTGGCGTTGCTCTCAAGCCCAAGCCCAAGCCCAAGCCCAAGCCCAAGCCCTCTCTCCATCGCATTCCTTGCCGGTCTGTTTGTTGGGGTCTGCTTGTCTCCCGAGCACATAGTTGGACAAAATTTTCGGCTGAAGCGTCTCTGCGGTGAGGAGATTTTCGTTTAGGTTCCTATAATCCCAGGTGGGGATTTCTCCTTCCCTCTATCATGTTGCTTGGTGGGTCGAGATATCTCGAAAAAACGGCAAAGTGGCCTTCAAACGATGAAAATCGCAGGGTAAGTCGAAAATTTTGTCCAATAATGAAAAGCGCCTATGGGCAACCCGTGCGGAAATGCGGGGATTTGGGTTCGTCGGAGGTTGCTTATGAGATCATGGAGGCAGACGGATTGCGGGCATGGATGGATGAGGCTCGATTCAGTCTAAGCTGAACAGCTGAATCCGAACACGAACGCTGGCTTGCGTCTCCTCTGCAGAGGGGCTGGGGCACGCTTCTGATATGGCTGCGCTTGGAATCAATGCTCCCTCCCTTGGTGCGGGGCCGGTGGGTGCAGGGATGCCGGCGCGTTGGTCTCGAGTGCTCGCTAGATGGGTGTCAAGAGCATGCTGGGCGCCTGTCGAGCACCTGCCGGGTACGTGCGGATCACTCGTTTAGAGGATGACGGCACCCTGTGCTGTGTAACGAAGGAAGGATTGGAAGGACTGACGCAATGAATGGAATCGGTGCGCTTGCATGCACGGGCGACGGAATGTTGCCGCTCGTTATTGGCATCATCGTCGTAGCTGTTGTAGCGATTGTCGCCGGCATCGCTGCGTTCGCCATCATTCGGCACAAGCGCTAGGGTGGACCGGGCATGGCCGAGGGAAAGCTGGTTGTCTGTCCGACTCCGCTGGGGAATCTGGGCGACATGACCGCGCGTGCGCTTGACGCGTTGCGTGCGGCCGATGCGGTATGTGCGGAAGACACGCGTGTCACGGGCAAGCTGCTGGCGGCATTCAACATTGAAAAACGAATTGAGCGGCTTGATGAGGCACTTGTCGGCGAGCGTGCGGCCTCTATCGTTGAGCGCGTGGCCGCCGGCGAGACGATCGCCTACTGCACCGATGCCGGCATGCCTGGCGTGTCTGATCCGGGCCTGCGTCTTGTTCGGGCGGCACGGGAGGCAGGGGTTGCGGTCGAGGTTTTGCCAGGGCCGACCGCGGTGGCAACGGCCTATGTCGCCAGCGGGTGCGTCAATCCCCGCTTTTACTTCGGGGGGTTCTTCCCTCGCAAGGATCTTGAGCGTCGTGCGCTGTTGGCATCGCTGGCTTCCCTGGATTCGGCGCTCATCTTCTACGAAAGTCCCCACCGGCTGGTTTCTGCGCTTGGGGCGATAGCGGAAGTTTTCCCCCAGCGGGAGGTCACCGTGTGCCGTGAGCTGACGAAGCTTCACGAGGAAGTGGCACATGGTCGCACGGCCGATATTCGTGACTTGTTTTCCGAACGTGCCGAATCGACCGGCATCAAGGGGGAAGTGGTTCTCGTCGTCGAGGGACCCAGCGAGTCGGAGGAAGAGAGCGCTGCGCTCGACGCCGAGAGCGCGGCGCTCGTTCGCGCAGCTGAACTCAAAGCTGCGGGACGCACGAAGCGCGATGTCGTGCGCATGCTTGTCGAGGAGTACGGAATTCCACGCAACGTTGCATACGATCTCGCCCTCAAGGCGTGAGAGTTGCGGCGAGGGGGGGGCGGAGGACGCTGCCGGGTTTAGACGGAAGCTCATCGATCCCGTTGCTCGATAGCCCGGAGTACGGAGCGCGACAAGATGGATGGACTAAGAAGCGCGGAGAAAGCGGGCAAGGTGATGGAGCTGATCAGGGAGGCGATGCAAGAAAGATGCATAAGGCCGAACCGGTAAAGGGGAACGGAAGTGACGATGAGGCCAGGCACGGTGCCAAGCCTCGGAAGTGCTATGCGGCCGAGAAGGCGCATGGACCCAGGAAAGGCCTCGCGTCGAAGAAACAGGTCGGGACAAAGAAAAGTCTAAGCCGGTCAACGACGCTGCCACCACGAGAGCTGACAGTGGACGGCTTGACCGTGCTGTTGTGCCGCAAACGCATCAAGAACATCAACCTGCGCATCAAGCCACCTGACGGACGGGTCGAGGTGTCTGCCCCTCTTCAGGTGATCGAGGGGGACATCGTGCGTCTCGTCCGTGAACGGCGGCGCTGGATTGACGAGAAGCGGGCTGAAGTGGCTTCCTCGCCCACGGCTGTCGCGTCTTCTGCGACCCCGGAGGAGGTGTCGGAATGGCGCACGGTCGTCGAGGCGTGCGTCCCCTCCTTGGTGCAGCGCTGGGAGCCGGTTCTTGGCGTGAAGGCCGGCAGGCTGGTGTACCGCAACATGACCAGCCGTTGGGGCAGCTGCCAGCCAGCAACGGGCCGCATCTGCATCAATGTTCGCCTGGCCCTCTATCCGCCTGCATGTTTGGAGTACGTCGTCGTGCATGAGCTGTGCCACCTTATCGAGCGGGGCCATGGTGCTCGCTTCAAAGCTCTGCTTGATGACTGTCTGCCTGATTGGCGGGAACGTCGCTCAAAGCTGCGCTAATATGCAGATAGTTTTGTCAAGAGACAAATAAAGGCCAACCCCCAAGGATCTGGAAGGTTGGCTTTCTGTACTCTTCTCTTTCGGCCTGCGATGCTTGTGGCGTGTCTGACTCGACGCACGTTTGTAGGTCTGATATCTGTGTGTTGGCTAACGCATTCCGATGTTTCGGCTGGGGAGTTTCGCTCATCTAGAATCGTGCATGACCGTGCAAGACACGGCTGCACATAGTGCAATCGCGAGTTGCCCCTCACGCCCCGAATGTTCGTGTAAGAGCGTTTTTGGAAGTTAGGGCGCCACATGACCGGAGACGCCATCTTGGGCTTCTACGAGGAACAGGAGGCCGCCCGCCGGGGGAGGGCGTTGGTGGCCAAGGCCTCCGGCAGACCCTCTGCGGCCGCTGTCGAGCGTGCCTCCAAGATAATCAAGCTTGCCATCGAGACCGTCGGCTCGAAGGCGGCATGACTGTGGTAGGATAGGCCGCGTCGCGACTGGGTTACAGGCGACGGCTCCTTCGAGGGGCTCATGTTCCGTCCGCTCGGGCAGGCTAAAGCCTGCACCTCGCTGGGATGGGTTGCACCAACACCGATAATGGTTATCGACCGGCTTGCCGATGCGACGATAATGAAGCTGAGGGTATCGGCCGGCCGGCGGCGCCCCATCGTCGGAGAGTTGGCTCACGCACCAACCGTCGCTTGTCCAGGCTGACTTTTCGAATGACTTGCCGCCCTCCGCCGGCACCACCCATCAGTGTTCTGCCTGCCTTTCGTCTCGCCGTGCGAAACCGTCACACGAACGAAGGAGCTTGAAGACGGGATCTGAGAAAACCGTGATCGCGGGAATCGACACCCATAAGGACAGGCCCGTGCCCTGTCTTCTCGACAGACTTGGGAGGAAGGCCTTCTCGGCATCTTATCTGGCCGACGAGCGCGGGTATGGGCAACTTGCAGAAGCTATCGGGACTCCCGACCGTTGTCTTGTCGTCGGCGTGGAGGGAACTGCCTCATTCGGAGCAGGGCTGAGCACGCATTTTGCCTCCATGGGGTATCCGGTCGTCGAGGTTCTCCGTCCCAAGCGCGACAGGCGGCGCAAGGGCAGGGGACAATTCCGAGAGGCTGGGATCCGCGTCCGCTTTTGCGGCCCTTTGCGGTGCGTCGCCCATAGAGGCTTCGAACGGTAAGGTGACCAGACGCAGATTGAACAGGGGCGGCAACAGAGAGGAGCGATACCGGATCGAGCCAACTATTCTAGCGCGGTGAGGTCATAGAGTTTCGTCATAGATCAAGTTGCTCCCTACATCGAGTTTTATCTTGTTGATTGCTGGGTGCAAGCTGTGGACGAAATAGATATCCTGATTCGTTAACGAATTCCAGATTTCTTGAGGAAGGCTTCTTCTCAAGATGGTGTAAACGAACGAAACGCTCCTGCTTTCGTGCGGCCCTATTGTCGTATAGGTGCTTTCTTCCGATATCTCCACAGTGCTTGGTAGATCTATGCCGTTCGAATAGGTTTTGCCAATCGAAAGCATGGACTCTCTAAGAGACTGAATGTTCTGCTCGGAATCAGAGTCGCTGGTGATCGAGATGTTCACCACGATTGAGGCGAAATCGCCGAAGCTATCAACCTTGCTCTGGTACGATTCGGGCATCATCTTTTGGACTTCGCCTTTGTTCAGCACGAACGCATCGTCCACTGTGAAAGTAACGTCTTCCGTTCCATTTACGGCAACAGGCTCTCCTTCGCTTTCCACGAAGATGGGAGGAGCCGGGTAAGCGGAATTGACGATTGATGCGCCCCTCGCTATTAAAAATCCCGCCAGACATAACAAACCGAGACTGAAGATGACGAGGATCAGGCGTCTATGCTTCATCGCTGTCACCTAAAGGGTTGAAGTTCGAAATCCGGCCATCGCGCATTTCCACAATGGTGTCAGCTAGAAAGTCGAGCTCGTCTCTATCGTGCGACGCTACGACGATAAGAGCACCTTCGTCCTTCCTTTCCCTGAGAATACTGAGGACCTTTTCGGAAGATGCTTCGTCGAGCGCGTTAATCGGCTCATCCAACAGGATCAATCTAGGTCTTTCCATGAGGGCGGCGGCAATTCCGAGCTTTTGTTTCATGCCAAGGGAGTATTCTTTGAAGCGTTTCTTGCTTGCGGGATCCAAATCAAAGTACCTCATTATGTCGTGGATATCTTGTACAGATGCGCGGCCACTGATGGATGCTAGGATTTCAAGATTTCTGGCACCCGAATATCCGTTGATAAAGCCTGGATTCTCTATAAGGGCGCCAACGCTTTTTGGAAAAGACATATCCTTTCCAAGTGTTAATCCGTCGATGCATACGTTTCCGGTCGTGGGGAGAATGAGGCCGCAAAGAAGTCTGAGAAGCATAGTCTTCCCGGATCCGTTTTTTCCTCTTAAACCGTAAATTCGACCACTTGAGAGCTCAAGGGAAATTGAATCGAGAATGGTTTTTCCTTTAATGATCTTGGTCGCATTTTCTACGGAGATACCCATCTTTTTCCTTTCAATTGCTATTAGACGAAGTCGCATCGATTGGTTTTAAGGAGGCCCAGAACGAAAGCGATAGCCAGTACGCACGCGTCAATCAGCGCGCCGGCATCGGCGCTTACACCGGGCTGCGAATACAGGTCGCAACGCAATACCATTAGGTAGTTGCCGGGAAGAAAAACCGTAGTGAAGAAAGCGGATACGACCAAAAGGGAAATCACAAGCACGAAAGCTTGCGGGGCACCAAGGTAACGAGCAAGGCTTATGGCCAGCGTAGATAATGATGCGCATGTTAATAGCGGCAGAAAGTACGAGTAAATCAGGAAGGTGAAGGAATTGGGGAGGTCATATGAGGAGCCGATAAACGACTGAAAAAAAATGAGGTGTAGGCTGAAAGCTTGATATGCCACCTACCATTAAGGTGGCAGCGAAAGCCGAGGCCATGATCAGCATGAAATGCACGAGGGTATGTCCTATGGTCGCAATATACGTTGAGATCCAATAGGATGACCTTTTGCGGAGATGAAAAAGCGCGGCATTGGTGAAAGTGCTCGACTTGGGTCGAAGCAAAATGGTTGTCGAGAAGAAAATGTATGCGTAAAGGAGTAGCCAGAGCAAGGGAACTTCGAACACGCTGTGGGGATCGAACTTGGGAATAGGGCGAATCCCCAAAGAGAGAAAACCCAAAGCGTCGCCGACTGATATGTTGGTTCCTCCCACTTCAAGGCAGAGGTACGCCGTGCTGCATATGACGATTAATGGGGTAACCAGGTAGAGACGCCATCCTGAAAAGACGGTGTTATATGCCGATCTGGATATGTTTGCTGCTCTACTCATAAAACTCCCTATTAGCAACGATGTTGCTTCGACTTAGGAGAATCGATGCCATGCCGGAAGCTATTGCCACAAACGCAAATGAGAGGGCATATTCAAATGGACTGAGCATGTTATTGTACGAAGCCAGCACCGGGGGGAATCGAAAGACTTGATAGATGCCGGATAAAATGAGGGCGAAAAGAGCGCTTAAAACCACGTTGCCGCTCCACCAATAAACGGTCAACGCCGCAAGACCCAAGGCGAACAATGCTGCCCAAGATCCTAAAAGGGTAGCCAAGAGAACTACCACAAAGCTAGTGGTGAGAACGGTTCCGGTTGAATAGAAAAAATAGCTTGTTTCAGCATCCCAGTTGTTGACGGACACTACGAAAGGGAGCGTGATTGCTACTGCGATAATCAACGACAGCACTGTCCATGTAAGGCTGATGATGAAGAGGGAGAAGACGTTCGATTTCCATATGCTTCGTCGTGATGCTCTCCGCAATGCGGTTTGGTAGAAGAACTCGTTGTTTATCGAGCAGTGGATTACGACTAGGCATGGTATCGCAATAACGAAAAAGAAAATGAAGTGATGGTTTGTTGCGATCACGGAATCTAAAAGGCAGTAATCGATAAAGTGAGACTGGCATGCCCTGATGGTGGTAAAAATGGAGACCGTCAAACCAGCGATGAGATACGTGACGGCCCCAATCAGCCACGGAATTGCTCGACGTAGATTGTTCAAATCCTTCAAAATATTGGTTGAAGCTGGCGTCATCAGAAATCCTTGCCCCTTACGCCTCTTAAAAAGAAAGGTGCGAACGAGAGCGCAAAGAAGACAGCCGCTTCAATCGCGATGACAAGCGGTGCACCTTTTCCATAGCTCGGGTTAAGGAACTGCTGGGGACTCAAAAAGTCACAGCCAAACAGGTTAAGGATCATGCTTGCCAGTAGGATCGCTAGAAAGGGTAGGAGTAGAACAATAAAAGAGTAGTCGGAAAGGCAAGTGACCAAAAGGCTCATCGTGGCAAACAGGCCTGAAAAAACGAAGATCATGACAAAATATAAGAACACGTACTGAAAAGGGTTGGTGTAGAAGAGATCAGCGAGCATGCTCGTAGAAACAATCAAGGTGTGGAAAGTCTCCGGGTAAGGACCCATCGAAGAGTATATGGTTGTCATGAGCAGGAAGTTCAGAATCAATGGAACGATAACGACGCAGCCTCCCGAAAGAAAAGTGGCGATCCACTTGGACAAGTAATATTTCCATCGCGGAGTCCTGGTGAATACGTTCTTGACATAACCGCCTTTAGTATCTTGCAAATAAGAGCTACCGAAAGGAAGGGCAGCAAGTATTGGGATAATGAGAAAGTAGAGATATCCATGAAACAAATAGGCGTCGCCTCCGATCCAGGCACCCCACAGATAATCAGGTAGGCTCATCCCTGCTCTATCTTGTGCGACCAAAGTATCGAACATGGAGTTGTTGTTCCCCACTTGGGGATACATAATGAACTGATGCATTGCGATTGCCATGCAAAACGCGAACGAGATGATCATTCCCTTGCTGGTAAATGCTCGCTTAATCTCGATGGCCAAGATGCGCTTCATGGCTTCACGCTTCTTCGATATTCAACTTGATCATTGTTATCTCCTCGGGGGCAATCGTGATTGCTCCTGCCAGGTCGGGAACAAGGTAATACTTTTGCTTAGCCCGGTTGAAGTCTTCCTCTGTAAGCACGTATCCTAAATAAATGGTTTGCGGTTCGTGAGGCTGCGCTTCAATTCGGAAAGTATCGTGACCGATCACTCCGTCGGTCGTGCTGGTGACGGAAAGGTCTGTGGATCTCAGATTTCCGTCACCAAGCTGCTCGGAAATATGGATGCCGGATAGGTACAGCTCTTTGGGTGAGTCGTCGAGGTTCTCTAACGCGATGCCAACTTCCAAATAAATATGGTTATCGAGAAAAGTGTTGTTCTCGTCTACGAGCACTTCGGAGTTCACATAATTCTTGACGTCGATTTTTTTGAGGTGACCGATGCTTTTTGAGGATTTCGCGCTGATCACGCTGATTTTCTGATTTTCATTGATCACTTCATCTTCCATATTGACCTCGCCAATCTGGGCGTTATCGGCTCCGTCATTTTCCACGTCTGGATCGGCGTTGTTATCACGGCTCGATTCTGTTTTGGCATTTTGCTGGCTATGGTCTGATGCTTTCGCCGCATAATCTGCCCCCAACATCGGCATCTGACCTGAGTTTGCGAGAAAAATGGCACAGATAGTTCCTGCGAAGAATATACAAACGACGATCGCAACTACGTTTCTCTTCTTCAAGTTCACTCTCCAATCACGACTATCGACTCAGCGGGCAGTGAGCGCGTTCTTTAGATGCTGTCTGGGCTCCAAAGGAAACTCAAGTAAGAAGCAGAGTGCGGGGCGGGCGTAACGAGAAGGCTCGCACCCCAATATCCCAACTCCTTCACATTCTGCGCGATGTACTTAGCATAACCCACGTCAACCCAAGTCATATCCAACGTGGCGTTTGTGTAATAGTTACCAGATTCGCTCCAGCGCCCAACTCCCTGAGCGCGATACGAACACCAGGACTGATCGTTGTAGGTGTAGCAAGAGGTATAGTCCTGCTTCTCGCGTCCGGGCGTAATGTAGTCGCCGCCACTATTGTCAGTATAACGTGCAAAACGTGTGTCGCCATGGTTGTTTGCGAAAGCTGGCACGACATTGATGCACACGACGCCGACGAGAGCTACAAGCATAATTGCCATGAGTTTGAAACAAAGTGCATTCTTCTTTTCTGCCATCATTTCCGCCTTTCGTTGATCCTGAGTTCCAGTCCACTGCCCGCTGATCGGTTTAGCATATGTCTAAATATTACTGAATTATTTATATTATTGAATTGTATATATTACTGTAATTTGATTATTATTGCCTCCTGAACGGGATGCTTATAAAGCTCAAAGAATGGTCGGAAACGAACAACGCCACTTGCGTTCAGGCAATCACGGCTGGACTCTCACCTTTTGTCTCCCCCCCTCCTTCGGATTGGTGGAAGTCGGGCTTTATGTGTAGTTCCATAGAAAGATGCTATCCTGAGAAATCTCCGAGCTGGTCTTTTTGCCGACGTTGCAGAGCGGCTGCCGACAAAGTTGCCCATTTCCCCCGACTTTTTCCAATCCGGCATGATTCGCAAGGGGGTACGAAACGAATCAGAGATTGAGGATCGGGGGGTCCTCCCCTCCGAGGGGTCTGCCGATCCTGCCTGCGCTTTTCCGAAGGCGTTGCCTTCGCCATCCGGATAAACGCCTTGTGCACGTTTTCCGCAGTCCGTGGCAGCGCCGTCAACCGACTGTTACCATGAAGGGTATGGAACAGGTAGAAACGGACGATCAGGCGAATTCTGACACGATGCCCAAGCGGCGTCGTGTCGTTGTGCTCACCGTGATGATGGCGGGAACAACGGCGGCTTGCATCTCGCAGAGCATGATGATAGCGGCGCTGCCAACCATCATGGTGCAATATGGGGTCGATGCCACCCTGGGGCAGCTCCTCACCACCTCGTACATATTCATGCTCGGCCTCATCTCGGCCATGACGGCGTTCCTTGTGCGCCGGGTGAATACGAAAACCCTGTTCATAATTGCCATGATCTGTTTTGTTGTGGGGTGCGCCGCGGCTTTGGTCGCTCCCAATTACCCCTTGCTGCTTGCTTCGCGGCTCCTGCAAGCGGGCGGTGCCGGCATCTGTCTGCCGCTCATCCAGGTGGTTGCCCTCTCGGTGTATCCCAAGAGCCAGTATGGGCGGGCGATGGGTCTCGTCGGGGTCATCATTGGGTTTGCCCCGGCCATCGGTCCCGCCCTGTCGGGATTCATGATCGATTGGTGGGGGTGGCATTCGGTGTTTGTCGCCCTGGGGTCGATAGCGGCTGCCGTGGTGGTGCTCTCGTTCTTCACGCTGTCAGACGTGGTCGATCACGAGGGCGACCATGAGCGCTTCGATGTTGTTTCGGGCCTGCTGTACACGGCTGGGTTCTGCTGCGTCATGGGGGGCGTGACCGTTGCGGAGTCCGGTGGGGGGTTGATCCTCTCCCTGGCGCTGCTCGCCGCTGGTGCGGGGGCGCTTGTGGTGTTCTCTGTGCGCCAGCTGAGGATAGAAAGCCCTTTGCTCAAGCTGTCCTGCTTTCGGAGCAGGACCTTTGCGGTCGCAACCGTTCTGGTGCTGGTCGCGCAGATGGCCTTCATGGCAGGCGCGATCATGGTTCCCCTGTTTGTCCAGGACGTGCAGGGAAGGGGCGCGGCGGTGTCGGGACTCACCATTTTGCCGGGCGCTCTGCTTCTGGGACTCTTGAATCCAGTGACGGGACGCCTTCTGGATCGCCATGGGCCTCGTCCCCTGGTGATTGCCGGCAGCGCGGTGTTGGTGGTGGGTACGCTCGCTTTCGTCATGTGCGATGCCGACACGCCCGAATGGGCGATCACGGTGCTCTACGGCATCCGCACTGCGGGAGTTGCCTGTCTGATGATGCCGATGACCGCATACGGCTGCGCTGCGCTGCCCCTTGAGGACCTGGCGCAAGGCACCGCCATCATCACGTCGTTCCGCCAGATATTCGGTGCCTTGACCTCATCGGGTCTCATTGCTGTCATGGCTGCGGTCTCGGACAGCCCCATTGGTGTCGACGCGTTCGGGTTTGGCGTGAGCTTCGAAGTGCAGGCGGCGATCATCGTCATGGGGTTTGTCGCCGGGATGGTCTTCCTTCCTCGTGCGGCGAAGCTGCATTGACCGGTCGCGAGTCGAAGTCTCGTCTTCCCTGAAACAACAGGTTCTACTGCAGGGAACAATCGCCTCGCACCCATCGGCTTTCGCCGGTTTCCTGATGCATCCCTTGACGGTCTTGCTGCCGGGACGAGGGCTTGCTCCACGCTTTGACGATGCCGTTGGTGTCAAGTATACTAGGCATATGTCAAGAAAGCCTCTCATTGCGGAAAGGGGAGCACCATGGACCGAGACGAGATATTGAAAAAGAATCACCAGGACAACGACCTTGTCGACGAGCGGTTCAAGATCATGCAGCTGCGCATGGGCTGGGTGATGGGGAGCGCGATGGTGGTGGCGTGGGCGATCATGTTCATCTGGGATTCCTTTCATGGCGTCGACACGAGGGCGCTCGGCGTCGTCGCCATGTCAGGCATAGCTGGCATGGCCTTTTGCCAGTTCTATCAGTTTCGGGAAAAAAGGAGCCTCGTGTTCGGAAGCTTGGCTGCGTTAGCCGCTCTCGTATGGGCGATCCAGCATATTCTGGCTACGGCATAGGCGGGCGAATCGATGATCAGGATGCCTTCCCTCGGGTTCGACGACGCTCATGGCAACGAAGGTGCCCTAGAGCTGCATAACCGTCTCAAGCAGGCACGTGCGGAAGCGGGTCTGTCGCAAGCTGAGCTGGCGCGGCTTGTCGGTGTCTCACGGCAGACCATCTCGTCCATCGAAACGGGCCTCTTCAACCCCACGGCAAAGCTCGCTCTTGTCCTGTGCATCGCGCTTGACAAAAAGTTCGAGGACCTGTTCTACTTCGACTGACGCCCCTGTTTTCAAGGCCCATTGCAAGGGAGGGCTGGCGTCCTTCCAATTTTGCCCAAACATTTATTTCACGCCGCGCACCTTGCCATCGTTTGGCTTGCCTCCGCTTCAGATGCCACGACGCTGTTTGGTTAGGGAGGTGAGGAGAGAGGGTGATAGCGGAAAGGCCTCAGGGGTTTCCGGTGCTGCGCTCTGTATCCTTCATCCCGCGGAGTTGTCCGGCTTCCTGCCAGCCTTGTCCTCGAGCGCGTGCGGGGAGTGCCGTCGTGCTAGAATAGCGGGACGTATCTGCATCCGTTGTGAAATCATGGGCCGGCGCGGCGCCATCGAAGGAGTACAAGCACCATGGCAAAGGGAACCTATTCGTTCACCACCCCCATCTACTATGTGAATGCGGCCCCCCATTTGGGCACGGCATACTCTACGATAGCGGCCGACACCGTCGCGCGTTACCAGCGTATGAACGGCTACGACGTGGCGTTTGTCACCGGTATGGACGAGCATGGCCAGAAGGTGGCCGATACGGCTGCCGCCAAAGGCATGACTCCACAGGACTGGTGCGATTCGATGGAGCCCGTGTTCCGTGATGCATGGGACATGCTTGACATCACCTATACCGACTTCGTGCGCACCACCGAGCCTCGCCATGCGCGGTGCGTCCAGAAATTCTGGCAGGATCTCTATGACAAGGGATGGTGCTATAAGGGCAGCTATGAGGGCTGGTACTGCGTCCATGAGGAGACCTATTACGCAGAAAGCGACCTCGAGAAAAACGATGACGGCGAATATGTCTGTCCGGACTGCAAGCGTCCGGTGCAGAAGGCGAGCGGTGAGGAAAACTGGTTTTTCAAGCTTTCAGAATTCCAGGATCAACTGCTGAGCTTCTATGAGGAGCATCCTGACTTCATTCGTCCGGAAACGCGCCGAAATGAGATCGTCTCGTTTGTCGAGCGGGGACTCAAAGACCTTTCCATCAGCCGCAGCACGTTCAGCTGGGGCGTGCCACTTCCCTTCGACGAAGGGCATGTGGCGTACGTGTGGGCCGATGCGCTGTTGGCCTATCTCACGGGCATCGGCTATGGTGACCCGGAACGGTCCGGCGAGTTCGAGCGCCGTTGGCCCATGCAGTATCATTTTGTGGGCAAGGACATCACCCGCTTCCACTGTGTCATCTGGCCGGCGATGCTCATGGCTGCGGGCATGCCTGTCACGCACACGGTGTTCGGCACGGGCTTTCTGCTTACCAAAGGCGAGAAGATGTCGAAATCGCGCGGCAACGGCATCATGCCCGCCGATCTCGTGAACGTGTTCGGCGTGGATGCGTATCGCTACTATTTTATGAGCGACGTGCAGTTTGGTCACGACGGCAACATCTCCATGGAGCGCATGGTTCAGGTGTACAACGCAGATTTGGCCAACACCTGGGGCAACCTGTGCAGTCGCGTGTTCAACATGACGAAGAAGTATTTCGATTCGAAGGTTCCTGAGCCCCCCTCATTCGCGTCAGACAATCCGCTGCGTGCCTTGTCTGACGGGCTGTATGCCACCTACGACGCCTGCCTGGCGCGTGTCGACTTCTCAGGTGCTGTTTCCGCAGTTCAGGAGCTTGCGAGTCGGGTGAACCTCTACGTCGAGGAGTCTGCTCCCTGGAGCCTTGCGAAATCGGAGGAACCTTCGGACGCCGATCAGCTGGCCGCCGTCATCTACAACGCGCTTGAGGCCGTCCGCATCATTGCGCTGTACCTGGCCCCGCTGATGCCCAACACGTCGGCAGAAGTCTTTCGCCGCTTGAGCCTTGGCGACGTTTCCAAGGTGGTTGACATCGAGGCTGCGACGTCCTGGGGCGGGTTGCCGGTCGGCAACGCGGTGGAGATTGGGGATCCGTTGTTTCCCCGTCTCGAAAACGTTCCGACGATCGAATGACGTTTGGGAGGGGCGCGCATCGAAGAGTCTCGTCGCGCCCCGTGGCGATCGATTTGGACTGAGGTGACATGGCAGAAACAGAACAGCAAGGCGAACCGCTCTTCCGAGACGCCCTGTTTCGGCAGAAGCGCAAGCGGGGGAAGTATCGCGTCGTCGAAGCCCCCCAGCTCGAGCGTCCAGTCGCCGACACTCATGCTCATCTGCAGCTGCTTCCCGACCCCGTGCTCGCGCTCGCGCGGTGTGCCGTCCATGATGTGCGCTTCATCTGCACGATCGTCGACGTGTACGAGGACGGGGCGGACACGTTTGAGAATCTGGTTGATTGGGAAACCGCCGCGACGGAGGAGGCTCGCCAGCTTCCTGCGGGCCTGTGCTGGACCGCCCCGCGACTCCAGGTTCCGCACGTCCGCATAGCGGTCGGATGCCATCCGCACAATGCGGAGCACTATGGCGATGAGCTGGAGGCGTTGTTACGCCGCCGCTTGGCGGATCCCCGTGTGGCTGCGGTGGGTGAGATTGGCCTGGACTATCATTACAACTTTTCTACGCCCGATGAACAGCGCGTGGCCTTTCGGCGGCAGGTCCGTTTGGCGAAGGAGGCCGGGCTTCCCGTGATCTTGCATGTGCGCGAAGCGCACGACGAGGCATTTTCGCTTATGCAGGAAGAGGGCTTTCCGGAGGCGGGCACGCTTCTCCACTGCTTCAATCTGGACTGGCACACGCTTGAACCTTGGGTGGAGGCCGGGTGTTTCGTCGCTTTTGGAGGGCCGCTCACGTTCAAGAACGCCGAGGATGTGCGTGATGCCGCCGCCCGTGTCCCCCTTGGCCGCCTGGTGACGGAAACCGACGCGCCGTACATGACGCCCGAGCCGATGCGGGGCATGACCTGTGGGCCCGAGCATGTCGTCTTCACGGCCGCGCGCTTGGCCGAGGTTCGTGGCTGTGCTCCGGGCACCGAGCGCGAAAATCTTCTGCGAGCGCTGATGGACAACGCGCAGGCCCTGCTTGATCGCGAACCGACGCCTTGGCAGAGGGACGAGCGGCTCGCTGGTTCGGCCGACGCGTTTGGGGAAGGACAGTGAGATGAACCATCTGATCATGGCCGGATCCATTCGCCGAGAGGGCAAGAGCGACTATCTCGCCCGTGCCCTTGCCGCACGCGTTCGTGCGTGCGCTCCGGCTGACGAGGTCTTCCTGTTCAGTTTGGCCGATGACGTCACCGTCGACGCATGCCTTGCCTGTGATTGCTGCAAGATGCAGGGCGAATGCATCATCGATGACGACATGCAGGATGTGTATGGCCTGCTCGATCAGGCAGACGACCTCGTCGTCGTCTCCCCGGTTTACTTCGCCGGCCCCCCTGCCCAGTTCAAGGCGGTGCTGGATCGTTTGCAGCGATATTACTGGACCGATTTTCAAAGTGTGTCCAAACGTCCGGCCCAGCTGTTCGTCATCGGCGACGGGGGAGACCCGCACGGCTATGCGCCGTTGGTGGGCACGGTGCGTTCGGCGCTCTCGGTCGCGGGATTCCGAGTCGCCGAGGTGCATGACTGCGTGGGGAAGTCCTTTGAGGAACTTGATGGCATCGCCGCCGCATGGGAACCTTCGGCTGGGACGGTCGGGCCATGACGAAGCTTTCCCCCCTTGCCTCGCCTTCCGCAACGAGGGAGGTGCTGGCGGCTCATGGGCTGTCGGCGAAGTACGCGCTTGGCCAGAATTTTCTCATCGACGACGGCGTTCTGCAAAAGATCATCTCTTTGGCTGAGGTGTCGTCCGACGACTATGTGCTTGAGGTTGGTCCGGGCATCGGCACGCTGACCATCGCCTTGTTGAAACATGCCGGACGGGTGGTCTCGGTCGAACGCGATGCCGACCTTCCCGTCGTGCTCGCAGAAACCATCGCTCCTTGGAGCGAGCGGTTCGGGCTTGTCGAGAAGGATGCGCTCGATTTCGCCGAAGGGGATCTGGAGGATATATCGTGGCCGGACCAGGCTGCCGGCCCTGCGCATCGTCCCCTGCCCGCCTTTCCTGACAAGCTCGTGGCCAATCTGCCCTATGCGGTGGCGGCCACGCTCGTGCTGGATTACTTTCAAAGGTTTCCTTCTCTTGGCAGCGCCACCGTCATGGTGCAGAAAGAGGTGGCTGACCGCATGGCAGCACAGAGAGGGACGAAGAACTACGGTGCCTACACGGTGAAACTGTCCCTGTTCGCTCAGATTGCCGGACGTTTTGCCGTGGGTCCGGGCTGTTTCCTGCCTCCGCCGCGCGTGGAAAGCGCGGTAGTGCGCCTTGATCGCTGCATCCCGGTGGACGAGAAGGGCCGTGTGGTCGATGCGGCGACGGTTGGTGCGGCCTGCACCATGGCCGATGCCTCGTTCGCAAATCGCCGCAAGACGATTACCAATTCGTGCAAGACATTCTTTGGGAACCGTGGCGACGAGGGCGCACGGGTGATCTCTGACCTTCCGCGGTTGTTTGAACGGGCCGAGGTCGATCCGAGAATTCGCGGCGAGGCGTTGTCTGTCGAGGACTTCATTCGCTTGGGGAAGGCTTTGCGCGAGATCGCGACTTCATGAAAGGTCGCAAAACCGACCAAGCCGACCAAGGTGATTTGGTCCCCAAGCGCCTCCTCGGTTACCGCTTTCCTAGCCGAATATCTTGGCGAATTCCTTTTCCGCTTCCTTCTGCAGCTTCTCGTCCATGGCGATATAGGCGTCGAGAAGCTTGTTTCCGTCGGCGGTCAAGGTGCTGCCATGTGCTCCGTCGCGATCAAGCAGCTGGATGTCAAGGGCGGCTTCCGTGTCTTTGACGATACGCCATGCCTTGCTATAAGCCATGCCCATGCCCTTGGCGGATGCGTTGAGGGATCCCGATTCACGGACGCCAAGGCAAAGGTTGGCGATGCCGCGGCCAAACAGGGATCCGGTGTCTGCGCGAGGGTTCATGATGGACAGGCGGATTGCAGGTTTCAGTTTTCCGAGCTTGCTCATGGTGTTTCCTTTCTTGCGTTGGTTCGTGGTTTAGCTTTCCCGGTCAACGAGAAAGGCCACCGCAGCCTTCTCGATGGCATCAACGCTTCCATCAATGACTTCGGTGAATCGGATGGGAAGCTCATCGAGCTCCGCCAGTCCGCGGGGAATATCCTGTCCGCCGGTTTCAGCGGATATCAGCCGGTTGAGGGCGCAGCCCGTCAACGCCGCGACATCGGGGGGCAGCTCGCCCTCCGGCTCGATGCCGTGGAGTGCACGGTAGACGTTTTCTCCAAACTTTGCCCAGTGCGCGGTGCCTGCGATGAGGATGGGATTTTGGCCGCGCAGGTTCTCAGCCACGCGATAGGCGACGGCCGTATGGGGATCGAGCAGGTAGCCATGCTCGTCGTACACTTCCTTGATGGTGGAGAGGCAGGCGGCGTTTCCGACCGAGTCGGCACGGAATGTCTCCCGCACGCGGGCGAACGTGCTCTCGTCCACGCGGAAACGACGGTTTTTTCTCAGATCGTCCATCCATCCGCTGATGGAGAGAGCATCGCGTCCGGTCAGTTCAAACAGCTGACGTTCCAGATTCGATGACACCAGAATGTCCATGGACGGAGATGGCGTCAGCATGAACGCGCGGTTGGAGATGTCATAGGTGCCGGTGTTGATGAAGTCTGTCAGCACGCGGTTCTCATTGCTGGCGCACAACAGGGTTTCAATGGGGGTTCCCATGCGCATGGCATAGTAAGCTGCCAGGATGTTGCCAAAATTTCCCGTTGGCACGCAGACGTCGATGGGATCTCCCGCAGTCACTTTGCCTTGGGCTACGAGTTCGGCATAGCTTGACACGTAATAGACAACCTGAGGCAGGAGACGGCCCCAGTTGATAGAATTGGCGCTGGAGAGCGAGACTCCCTGATCAGCTAACAGCCGTTTTTTGAACTCGTCGTCGCCGAACACTTCTTTGGCGCCGGCTTGGCAATCGTCGAAGTTGCCCTGAACGGCCCAAACGCGCACGTTATGCCCGGTTTGGGTGGCCATCTGCTTGTACTGAATGTCGCTCACGCCGCCGTGCGGATACATGATGCCGATGTTTGTGCCGTCAGCATCCTTGAACCCTTCAAGTGCGGCTTTGCCCGTGTCTCCTGAAGTCGCGACGAGAATGAGGAAATCGCTGTCCAGCTTTCCTGCCTCGCGCAGTTTCTGCGCGCTCGCCGAGAAGAATTTAGGCAGACACTGCAGGGCCATGTCTTTGAAGGCGCTGGTGGGACCATGCCACAGTTCAAGCACATGGGTGTTCGCGTTGAGTGTGGCGATGGGGCAGATTGCGCTGTCGTCGAAGTTTTCGCCGTAAGCCTGAGACATGAGGGCGTTTATCTCATCGGTGGAAAAGTCGATGCCAAACGCTTGATAGATGCGGGATGCTCGTTGGGCATAGGGAAGGTCGGCAAGCGCGATCACCTCGGCAAGCGAGAGCTGGGGAATTGTTTCGGGGACATACAGTCCGCCGCCTTCTGCCAACCCGCAGATGACGGCTTCCGAGAAGCTGACGGGTCGTTTTCCCTGACCACGCGTGTCAATATAGAGATTCTGGGCCATTGGCGCCCTTTCTGCCGTGATGCTTCGAAGCATTATCCCTTCTCAGTATACTATTTTGAGAAAACGAGAGGCATGAGAACGGTCAACGATTCCATGCAATATGCATGGGGGCTCATTGAGGGCCTTTGTGCAGTCCATGTGCGCCATGCGGCATGGGTGGGCCGCCTGCCGCCGGAGCGGTGCCTGCCGTGAGCGGCTGTTCCGTGCTTTCCTCTAAGGAAAAGTTTCACGGGGGTTCCAATTTCCCTGAGTTTGCTCTATCATACTCTTTGTTATATGGAGCTAACTCGATGGGAGCTGAAATGGGCAACGCAACAGCAGCGGGCGCACAGGCGAGGGGACGGTCGGACGCGGTCGGATCCAGCGCTGCGACGTCGGTTTCATGCCATCAGATGCCGCTCTCGTTCTTGAAGAACGGTGAGTCGGCGACGATCGCGAAGGTTCGAGGCAAAGGCGACTTGCATCACCATTTGGAGAATCTAGGGTTTGTTGAAGGAGCCTGCGTCACCGTCATGTCCGAGGCGGCGGGAGACCTCATCGTGGAGGTCAAAGGCACGCAGGTTGCGCTCAACAAGAAAGTCGCGTCGCGTATCATAACGAATGCGGCTGCCTGATTCGGCGTTACGGCATTTCCATGAACGCGCGCGGGGTTGCTTTTCCCGACGCGTTCGGCTCCATCGTGGTTGGCAGGCGGATTGAGCAAGGGCGGAAGTCTGGTCGTCCGGGAACGTTCGGGTGGCCCTGTGCTGAGGCGACCGTCTGAACGGGCAAAAGAGGAAGAAAGGAAACGGGGTATGGCAGAGGTTCAGAACCGAACGCTGCGTGACATTGCCATCGGCGAGACAGTTACCGTCCGCCGGTTGAATGGCGAGGGAGCACTCAAGCGCCACATTATGGACATGGGCATCACCAAGGGCACGGATGTCTACGTCCGTAAGGTTGCGCCATTGGGCGACCCGATTGAGGTCACCGTACGTGGCTACGAGCTTTCGCTTCGCAAGAGCGAAGCCGAATGCATCTTGGTGGCATAGCCAAGACATGCTGCGGCGTTCGTTGGAGAGCAGCGGGCGCTTTATTTTTAGGGTCTAGTTAGTAACAGTTAACTTCGTGGCAGCAGCCGACGGGCAGCCGTTCGAAGGAGCGATTAGGTGGGAAGGCAGAATATGGGAATTCGCATAGCGCTTGCCGGCAACCCGAACTGCGGCAAGACGACGATGTTCAACGACCTGACGGGTGCCTCACAATATGTGGGCAACTGGCCAGGCGTGACCGTCGAGAAAAAGGAGGGGACCTATACGCGCGACAAGGACGTGACCGTCACGGACTTGCCGGGCGTATATTCGCTGTCTCCTTATTCTCCGGAGGAGATCGTGACGCGCGACTATCTGTTGGACGGGCGTCCTGACGCCGTTGTCAACCTGGTGGATGCGACGAACCTCGAGCGTAACCTCTATCTGACGACCCAGATTCTCGATCTGGGTCTGCCGGTGGTTGTCGCGCTCAACATGATGGATCTCGTGGAGAAAAACGGCGACAAAATCGACATAGACAAGCTGTCCAAGCATCTGGGATGTCCGGTCGTGCCAACTTCGGCCCTCAAGGGCCGCGGCATGGACGAGTTGATGAAAGTTGCCATTGACGTGGCCAAGAAGGGAGCACCCGCCGCATCTGACCTGCGGTTTGACTCGGAGGTTGAAGAGGCCCTTGGCAAGATCATCGACGTGTTGGGATCTCGTGTGTCTCCAGCCGTCGCCCGGTGGTACGCCATTAAATTGCTGGAGGGCGAGCAGAAGACCGTCGATGCGCTCGGCCTTCCTGCTGGGGATCTGTCAGCGGTTGCCGGAATTCGCGAGGCTCTTGAGATCAGCATGGACGACGATGCTGAGAGTATCGTCACGGCTGCGCGCTATGACGTCATCACTGATGTGGTTGGCGAGTCGTTGAAGAAGTCTGCCAAGTCATTGAACACCACGCAGAAGATCGATCGTGTGGTCACGAACCGCTGGCTCGGCATTCCCATCTTCGTGGTCATCATGACGCTCGTGTACTACATTTCGGTTTCCACCGTCGGAACGCTGGTGACGGACTGGGCCAACGATGGCGTGTTTGGTGATGGCTGGCTTTATACCGGCACCGAGCAATACGACGAGGCAGTGGGCGAATGGGAGGGCCAGCAGGCCAATATCGAAGCCTATCTGACCGCTGCCGAGGAGGATGGCATCGACACCACGGGGGCTGCTGCAGCCCTTGAGATGGAGGAGCCTGGCGACGACGCCGATGCTACTGCTGTCGCTGAGTACGAAGAAGGCCAGGAGGCTCTCGACGCCTTCAAGACCGAAGCTGCCGATGCGGGTGTGGTCGGCATGGTTGAGACGGAAGGGGACGACGGAACTGTCTCCGAAGAGGAGGTCGATTCCGCAGCCTTCTCAAGCGCGCTCGAAGCCGAGGAGCCCGATCCGGCATCGTTCGGTGTCTGGGTGCCTGGCTTGACCCCGGTGGTGAGCGATGCCCTGGAGTCCATTGGAACGGCCCCGTGGCTGCAAAGCCTCATCGTCGATGGCATCATTGCCGGCGTGGGCGCCGTGCTCGGTTTCGTTCCTCAGATGATCGTGCTCTTCTTGCTGCTGTCCATTCTTGAGGCATGTGGTTACATGGCCCGTGTCGCATTCATCATGGACCGCATCTTCCGCAGGTTCGGGCTGTCGGGCAAGAGCTTCATTCCTATGCTCATCTCTTCGGGATGCGGCGTCCCGGGCGTCATGGCAACCAAGACGATCGAGAACGAGAAAGACCGTCGCATGACCATCATGACGACGACGATGATACCCTGTGGGGCCAAGATGCCCATCATCGCCTTGGTGTTTGGCGCGCTTGCCGGGGGAGACTTGGCCACTACCTGGTGGGTCGCTCCGATGTTCTACTTCCTCGGCGTGTTTGCCATCATCATCTCCGGCATCATGCTCAGGAAGACGAAGATGTTCGCCGGAGAGGCAACCCCGTTCGTCATGGAGCTTCCCCAGTATCACGTTCCGGCGGTCAAGGGCGTTCTTCTTTCCACCTGGGAACGCGTGCGCAGCTTTATCGTCAAGGCTGGCACCATCATCTTCCTGGCATCGATTGTCATGTGGTTCCTCATGAACTTGGGCTTCTATGACGGTCAGTTCGGACTGCTTGACACCGAGATGGATGACTATATCCAATACAGTTTGATTGCGGGCATCGGCAACGCGATCTCTTGGATATTCGCACCGCTGGGCTTTGCCAATTGGCAGTCAACGGTGACGACCATTTCCGGCCTGGTGGCCAAAGAGAACGTCGTTGCTACGGTAGGCATCCTGACCAGCTTAGGCAGTGAGGCAAGCGAGGGCGACTTGTCCATGTGGGCCGCATTTGGCGCCATGTTCGCGGGCAGCGTCCCGGCTATCATGGCCTTCTGCGCTTTCAACTTGCTCTGTGCTCCCTGCTTCGCTGCCATGGGCACCATTCGCCGTCAGATGGAAAGTGCAAAATGGACGTGGTTTGCCATTGGCTACATGACGGTGTTCGCTTGGCTGGTGGGATTGATGATCTATCAATTTGGCATGCTGCTGCAGGGCGGAGGATTCACGTTCTGGACGGGCATTGCGGTGCTCGTGCTGGCAGGCCTCCTGTTCCAGCTGTTCCGGCCCATGCCGAACTACGATAAGAAATCGGGTGCAAAGCGTCTCAAGGCGGAAAAGAACGCCGCCTAGGGATTGGATGCGGGAAAGCGGTTCGGTCGCCTCAGGAAGGTGGCCGAACCGCCCCTTGAGAACACGGGGAGTGGACGGGGTCTGCTCCTCATCGAGCTTCTTCAAGATATGTCAGGTGAGGCATACGTGCTTGGCACAAGGGTGTATGCTTGAGGTGGTCTATCTTGAAAGTTTTGAAGGTGAACAAGAGGAAGGAGGCTGGCTATGCTGCCTTTTGAACTGACTCCAGCAACGGTCGTTCTCGGCTTGGTCGTCATCGCCCTCGCCGTGTTGGCGGTAAGGCGTCTCGTGCGGCGGGGTACCTGTGACTGCCGCGATCACTGCGACAGCGGTGGCTGTGCCGGATGCGGCGCCGTCGACAAGATGGTGTCAGATATGGAACATGCCGCAAAAGTGCGCTGAGCGCGGTTTACCTTTTACCGTCACGTTGTGGAAGGGCGTCGGACTTGTGTCCGGCGCCCTTCCTTTTCAGGCTCGTGAGCCTGCCCGGCGCGGAACGCGCAGGACAAAGAACCACCCGCTATGCGGGTGCGCATCGAAGGCTTTGCCCTTGAAAATCCAATGACCGCCTGCCAGAGGCTTAAGATGCAAGTG
>JAEWQO010000055.1 GCA_023460315.1 Actinomycetes bacterium | reverse complement strand
GCCGTACCCGTCGCTGTTGTATGCGTATGCCGTGCGGAGCGCGAGGTTGAAAAGCGCCTCGGTGAATCTCCCCTTGGCCCGTATGGAGCTTTCGATGTTTTTCCGGAAGTTCTTGGCCAGCGCCGGGACCGACAGCAGGAAGTGCGGCTGCACCTCGCGGATGTTCTGCGGGATGTTCTTGAGCGTCTCCATCGGCGTCGCTCCGATCTGCACCGTGGCCACCGAGGCTCCGCAGGCGATCATGATGTAGAAACCCACGACGTGGGCGAAACAGTGGTCGAGCGGCAGGATGATCAGCGTGCGGAAATGCGGCGGAATGTCGACCCGCGACAACGCCTGCTCGACGTTGGCCGTGTAGTTGCGGTGGGTCAGGATCACGCCCTTGGGGTCCGACGTCGTGCCCGAGGTGTAGGTGATCGTGGCGTAATCGTCATTCCGGATCGCCTGCCCGATCTCCATGAACTCCTCCTTGTTCTTGGCGAGGTATTCGCGGCCCAGACGCTTGAGCGTCCCGTAGGCCGTCTCCCCGGATTCCAGCGGAATGTGTCCGAGGACGATCACCTGCTCCAGCTGCGGCAGTCCGGCGCGGATGCGGCGGATCTTGGGCAGCTGGTGTTTCGACACGAAAACGGCCTTGACCTCGGCGTGCCGCATGCGGAAGAGGAGGTCGTTCGACTCTTCGAGTTTCACCGACAGGGGCACGCTGACCGCCCCGGCGTAGAACAGCCCCAGTTCGGAAATGATCCATGCGTTGCTGCCTTCGGCCAGTATCGCCACCTTGTCTCCGGGGCGGATGCCGAGCGCGGCGAGTCCGGCTCCGGCTTCGAGCGCCTGCTCGCGGGTCTCGGCATAGGTCGTAGGCTCGAATTTGTGATGGCGTTTTTCGAGCAGGAAGGTCTTGGCCCCGTATTTCCGCACGGAGGCCTCGAAGAGGTCGATGATGGTCTTTTTCATGGTTCTTAATCCATTTTCAGCACGGCGAGGAATGCCGACTGGGGAACTTCGACGTTACCGATCTGGCGCATGCGCTTCTTGCCCTTCTTCTGTTTTTCGAGCAGCTTGCGCTTACGCGAAATATCTCCGCCGTAGCACTTCGCCGTCACGTCCTTGCGCACGGCCTTGACCGTTTCGCGTGCGATGATCTTGGCGCCGACGGCGGCCTGTATGGCGATGTCGAACTGCTGGCGGGGGATCAGCTCCTTGAGCTTTTCGCACATCTTGCGTCCGAAATCGTAGGCGTGGTCCGTGTAGGTGAGCGACGAGAGGGCGTCGACCGGCTCCCCGTTGAGCAGGATGTCGAGCTTGACGAGTTTCGAGGGCTGGAATCCCGTGCGGTGGTAGTCGAACGAGGCGTATCCTTTCGAGATGCTCTTGAGCTTGTCGTAGAAGTCGAAGACGATCTCCGAGAGGGGCATGTCGAAGTTGACCTCCACGCGGTCCTGCGTGATGAATGTCTGGTTCTTCATCACCCCGCGCTTGTCGATGCAGAGTTTGATGACGTTGCCCAGAAACTCCGACTTGGTGATGATCTGCGCGAGGATGTAGGGTTCCTCGATCTTGTCGATCTTCGTCACCTCGGGCAGTCCCGAGGGGTTGTGCACCTCGACCACGTCGCCCTGCGTCGTGGTGATGCGGTACGACACGTTGGGCACGGTCGTGATGACGTCCATGTCGAATTCGCGGTACAGCCGCTCCTGAATGATCTCCATGTGCAGCAGCCCGAGGAATCCGCAGCGGAACCCGAATCCGAGCGCCAGCGAGCTTTCCGGCTCGAACGTGAGCGAAGCGTCGTTGAGCTGCAATTTTTCGAGCGACGCGCGCAGGTCCTCGTACTGGTCGGCTTCCACCGGGTAGACGCCCGCGAAGACCATCGGCTTCACGTCCTCGAATCCGGCGATGGCCTCTTTGGCGGGGTTGGTCACCGAGGTGATCGTGTCGCCGACCTTCACGTCCGACGAGGTCTTGATCCCCGAGCAGATATACCCCACGTCCCCGGCCCTGATCTCCTGCCGGGGCTGCATCTTGAGTTTCAGCACGCCTATTTCGTCGGCATCGTACTCGCTGCCCGTGTTGAAGAACTTCACGTGGTCGCCCTTGCGCAGCGTGCCGTTGAAGACGCGGAAATAGGCGATGATCCCGCGGAAGGGGTTGAACACCGAGTCGAAGATCAGCGCCTGCAACGGCGCGCTCTCGTCGCCCGTGGGAGCGGGAATGCGGTTTACGATCGCTTCCAACACCTCTTCGACGCCCAGTCCCGTCTTGCCCGATGCCAGCAGAATATCCTCCTCCCTGCATCCTATGAGGTCGATCACCTGATCCTTCACCTCGTCGATCATCGCCGAATCCATGTCGATCTTGTTCAGCACGGGGATGATCTCCAGGTCGTGCCCCACGGCGAGGTAGAGGTTCGAAATCGTCTGCGCCTGAATGCCCTGCGTGGCGTCGACCACCAGCAGCGCCCCTTCGCACGAGGCGATTGCGCGCGACACTTCGTACGAGAAGTCGACGTGTCCCGGGGTGTCGATCAGGTTGAGCGTGTACCGCTGTCCGTCGCGGGCCGTGTACTCCATCTGGATGGCGTGGCTCTTGATGGTGATTCCCTTTTCGCGTTCGAGGTCCATGTCGTCGAGCACCTGCGACTGCATTTCGCGCTGGTTGAGCGTGTTGGTCTTCTCCAGCAGACGGTCTGCGAGTGTCGATTTGCCGTGGTCGATGTGGGCTATGATGCAGAAATTTCGGATGTTTTTCATATATAAGGGTAAAATCTTCGGCAAATATACATAAATTTTTGAATATATCGGAGGGCTTCCGTTTGCCGGAATGGCACAAATTGCTTATATTTGCGACTTCAACAAGTTAGGTTAAAGATGTTAAGCAGACAAATCGCATCCAAACTCCGGGGCTACGAGACCCCGTTCTACCTCTATGACATGGCGCTGTTGCGCCAGACCCTCGAAAGCGTCGTCTACGAGTCGAAGAAATACGGCTACAAGGTCCACTACGCCATCAAGGCCAACTACGACGACCATCTGCTGGCGGTCATCCGCGAATACGGGCTGGGCATCGACTGCGCCTCGGGCAACGAGCTGCGCAAGGCCGTCGAGGCCGGATTCGACCCCAAGGGCATCGTCTATGCGGGTGTGGGCAAGCGCGACAAGGAGCTGCGCTACGCCATCGAGCAGGATATCCTGGCCATCAACTGCGAGTCGATTCAGGA
>JAEWQO010000054.1 GCA_023460315.1 Actinomycetes bacterium | reverse complement strand
TGTGCTTGACGTTGGAAACACGTCTGGCGGCGGGATGCATCATGAAGGGAAGAAGCCCAGCCGGTCATTGCAAGGACGGGTTGGGCTTCTATTTTCTTCTTGACAGGTCATCGGTCATATGAGCTATGTTTACCATTGGGTTTTTGGTGGTATTCTTGTTGACGATGGCTTGGGCTTCACCGGCGTCGATCGCCATTGGACTGGTTGTTGGCTTCGTGTTGGCGACGTCTGTACGAGTGGCGCCGCAGTGGGAACGTGTTGCCATTCTGAGACTTGGCAAGTTCAACCGCATCGCCGGGCCGGGCGTCTACTGCTGCATCCCCTTGGCCGAGTATGCGGCCATTCACGTCGATCAGCGCATTACCACTGCATCGTTTTCGGCCGAGGCTGCGCTGACGGCCGATCTCGTGCCTGTTGACGTGGATGCCATCCTGTTTTGGATGGTGTGGGATGCTGAGAAGGCGTGCCTCGAGGTGGAAAACTATCCTAAGGCTGTACTGCGGTCGGCTCAAACGGCCTTGCGCGATGTGATCGGCCAGCTCAACCTAGCTGACATTTCGCTGCGTCGCAAGCAAATCGATCGCGACCTGGAGGAAATACTGGGAAGCAAATGCGAGCAGTGGGGCATTACGGTGATCTCGGTGGAGATTCGTGACATCATGATTCCCCGGGGGTTGCAGGATGCACTGTCGAAGGAAGCCCAAGCCGAGCGTGAACGCAATGCGCGCATCATCTTGGCCGAGGTAGAGAGAGACATTTCGGAGATGTTTGTGGAGGCGGCCGAGGTCTATGATCGCAATCCCAATGCCATGAAATTGCGTGCCTTGAACCTAGCTTATGAGGGCGCAAAGGATTCGAGGGGCGTTCTGTTGGTGCCGAGTGCGCTTGCCGACGGGTTTGATATGGGAAAGGTTACCGGCCGCAGCGAATAACAACAAGATTAGCGAATGGCTATTTGCTCCGTGGTTGAGTATCTGCGGATCTTCGAATAATAACAGAATGGCTGGTGCTGAGGAGTTTTACAATGCAGTCGTGACAGCCAAGAAACAGGTGCGCTTTTTGCCGTTTTCCCCTACAATGGGCGGAACGATTGTCTTAGGATAATTTCTTGTGCATGGAAGTGCGGCGTGCGACATATGCTGCGATGGTTTCCATGGCGGGGCGGCTGTCTTCGGGGGAGGGGGTGGCACGGTGTTCGGGACGCTCATTGTGTGCTATCTGTTTCTCGGAGGTGCTGGTGCGGGTTTGTGTCTGGTGGTGACAGTTCTGGCCTTGCGCGTTCCCGTTGATCTGGTCGCAGTGGTTGCGCCACGAAGGTATGGTGGGGGCTGTGGACGGGTGGTCGATGCACCAGGGGCATACCGTCGCCTGATTGGTGCGGGGTACGCGGTTTCCTTGGTTGCGCTCGCTTTGGGCATGGTATGTCTGTTGGCTGACGTTGGTCGTGCCGACCGCGTGTTGCTTCTGCTCATGTATCCGACGGGATCATTTATTGCGGTGGGCACCTGGGCGCTTGTCCTTTGCTCCGTCCTGGCATTATTGCTGGCGTGTGTGTGGGCCGGTCTGGTTCGGGCAGGCGTGCTTGTGGTTCGTGTGCTGAGCGTCTTGACGCTTGCGGTGGCTTTGGTGGTCATGGTTTATACGGGGCTGCTGTTGCAAAGCCTCGATGCCATTCCGCTGTGGGCGACGCCCTGGCTGCCGGTGTTGTTCGTATTATCGTCATTCTCGTGCGGCATCGCGTTGGCGTTGGGGATGGCGCAGTTCACGGAGACAGCGTCGGTGTTTGGGGCGGTGTTGCGGCGGCTCGCGGCAGTTGATGCCCTGACCGTGGTGTTTGAGGCAGCTGTCGTGGCTCTGCTCATTGTCACGGCTCCTGTCGTGGTGCCTGGTGCTGGGAATGGAACGGCCCAAGCCCTTGAGACTTCGGTTTGGGCATTGGTGGCAGGGCCTGGCTCATGGTTGTTCTGGGGTGGATTTGTGGGCGTTGGCCTCGTGCTCCCGTTCATGTTTGATCTTGTGCTTGTTCATACTCGGCAGCCAAGGCCCCTTCTGGCCGTCGCGGCAGCTACCTGCGTGCTTGTTGGAGGCTTTGTCATGCGTTTCTGCGTGATGGGGGCTGGCATGCATCCCGTGCTCATGGCGGGCTCCCTTTTCTGACGGCAAGGTTGTGCGTGCGGTGCCAAGATGGGAGGGTTTTCTCTGTCGCGGCGCAGTCCTGACCTTGGCATGGCATATGATAGGCATGAGACGAGATGCTATGGTGCGATTGTGACGATGAAGGTCCATTGGGCGATAGGATGGCAGGTTAGGCGATGTTTCCGTTTGAAATAGACACGACAAGTGATGTTCCTCTATGGGTCCAGCTGCGCCAGCGGCTCATCTATCTCATCAACTCAGGATATTTCAAGCCAGGGGATCAGTTGCCGACGGTTCGGGGTCTGGCATCCGACATATCGATCAACTACAACACGGTCAACAAGGCATATTTGAGTTTGGTTTCCGATGGATATCTAGAATCGACAAGAGGTCGCGGTGTATTTGTGCGAGACCTCGACACTGAGGTTGACGAAGAGTACACCAAAGAGATTGACGGCGTCTTGGGCGATTGCGTGACGGCTTGTCGAGAGCTGGGCCTGTCCCTTGACGACGTGCAGAAATGCATGGCAAAGAAGATCAAGCAGATCAAGATCGACGAGGGCATGGAGCCGCAGGTTGTAGCAGGTGCAGGCCGCATCGTTCCCGTTGATGTCCGCAACGGGTCGAGGAAGGAACGGACGGGAGCGTGATGGACATGATGGGGGCACGCAAACGAGGGAAAGGGAGCCTACCCGGTTCCCATTCGGTCGATCGGGCGGGAGCCGGAAGCCGTCCCTTCCGCGTTGTGCCCGATGCAGCCACGGAGATCGTCGGTGAACGCGCCTCGAACACGGGCGTCATCCTGTTCTCGACGGTGCTCTTTCTGGTCGCCTTCTGTGCCGTGCTCGGCATTGCCTGGCTGATGGCTGGCGAGATAAGCGTTGTCGGCATCGGGTGTGCGCTTGTGGTCGCACTTCTTGCCACGATGTCGGCGCACATTGCGCAGCAGTGGGAGAAGGTGGTCGTGCTGCGTCTGGGAAAATTCAATCGCGTGTCAGGTCCCGGCCTGTTCTGGACGCTGCCCGTCATAGAGCAGAACACGATGCGCGTGGATGCACGCGTGCGGGTGACCTCATTTGGCGCCGAGGAGACACTGACGGCAGATCTCGTTCCGTTGAATGTGAACGCTGTGCTGTTCTGGATGGTGTGGGATGCGAAGGCGGCATGCACGGAAGTGGGTGACTTCACCCGTGCGGTGGAGCTTGCGGCCCAGACGGCACTGCGTGATGCCATCGGTCGGGCCGGTGCAGCTGAGGTGGCCATACGGCGCGAGCAATTGGATCGCGAGCTCAAGCGTGCGCTTGAGGACAAGGTGTCTCCGTGGGGCATCACCATACTCTCGGTAGAAGTTCGTGACATCCTGCTTCCCAAGGAGTTGCAGGACGTCATGTCGCTTGAGGCTCAAGCGGAACAGCGCAAGAAGGCCCGCATCATCCTTATGGAGGCCGAGCAGGACATCTGCGACATGATGGACGGAATGGGCGACACCTATGCGAAGAACGATGCCGCCTTGCGCCTGCGAGCCATGCATCTTCTCTACGAGAGCGTTCGTGAGACAGGCGGCACCGTTGTCATTCCCAGCTCGTTCAGCGAGGGTTTTGGCGATGTGTTGGGCGATGCGGGCAAAGATGCGTTGCGGAAGGCGGCTGGAGGAGACTAGCTGGGGTCCTTTGAGGTTGGGATAGCCTTATCGCACCCTGCGCCGCCATCCTTGAAGTTTTCGTGCGGGCACCCGGAAGGGTTCGCGCCAAGGGTCGTTCATCAGCACCAAAGGCTTTCAATGTCGGCCCTCCGCCGTCTCCTCCCGCACCCAGCGCAGTCCGCCGCGCCATGGCGCGGCCCGTTTGGGGACGGGGCGGGCCATGGCGCTGCACGGCACCCTGGTGGACCTCCGGAAACAGCGAAGGGCCCCGATGTTTCACGTGAAACATTTGTACGTATTTGATTGCTTGAGATGGGCGGGCGAACCTTGCGAACAGACCCTCAGCCAGCCATTATTGCGATTATCTAAAGATAGAATAATGATAATCAAAATTATCCTATGACAATCCTTGATTGTCATAGGATAATTCTCTATAGTGCAGGCAATGAGATTTGGCCAATTCTCGATTGGGATAAGAGAGGTATCCCCGCACGAGTTGTGCCACGGGGGCGACCGATTTTGCCAGCCGCGTGAAAGCGACGGGCGGTCGGATGCGCTGTAGGGGGATAACGCGGGGGTACCCTGACGCAATCTTGAAGGAGGAGACATGTCAGGAGCGAGTAGTCCGCAGAGCGGGCTGACGCGGAGGAGTTTTCTCAAAGCATCTGGCGTTGCCGCCGGAACATTCGGCTTGGTGGGGGCGGCGGGGATGCTGACTGCAGACGAGTGGCTTGCGCCGTTGCAGGCACAGGCGGAACCAGAGGAGCATGTGGCATATCTCTGCCACCAATTTCATTGCCTGAGCGGATGCTGCCTCAAATGCACGGCTCGTGATGGACGTTTGGTCCTGATCGAGCCGAACGATGCGGTCGACAAAGACGACCGACGGATATGCCTACGTGGCATATCTGAGGTGCAGCATGTGTACAGCATCGATCGCATCCAGACGCCCCTGAGACGTGTCGGCGAGCGCGGTGAAGGCGTATTTGAAGCAATTACCTGGGACGAGGCTATCACGACCATTGCCGATGCGGTCAAGGAGGCGCAGGAGAAATATGGCGAGAGCGCCTTTTTCTTCCGGAAGTCGACCGAGGCGAGCGTCGCCCATGGGTTTGAGTTCTTGCCGGCCCTGCTGCATGCTGACACGGGCAGTAAATGGGGTCTCGACCGTGGGCAGGCAAACGGGTTCGATCCCGGTGTCGGGGCGTTCGCTTTCCTGCCTTCAAATTCCATGGCGGAATGGTCGAAGGCATCAACCATTATCAATCTGGGGAACAATCTTCTCGAAAGTGGTATAACCTGGTCGAAAGCGCTTTTCGAGGCGAAAGAGGCAGGTGCCACCGTCATCACGATCGATCCCCGATTTAGCCCCACTGCCTCGAAGTCACACCAGTGGATCCCTGTGAAGCCGGGCGCTGATGCTGCGCTGGTCTTGGGTATGATCCAGTGCATACTCGACCGCGCGTGGTACGACGAGGAGTTCATGGTTGCGAACACGTCCATGCCGTTCCTGGTTGACGAGAAGACCGGGGTCGTCTTGGGAAAGACTGAGGAGACCGTCGATGAGATGACGGGCGAGGCGGCTGAGCTAAAGATTCCGCTCGTGTGGAACGCTGCTGCTGCGGCTGTTGCCTACTGTGGCGAGGAAGGCGTCACGCCTGCACTCGAAGGGTCGCACACCATCGACGGAGTTCGGGCGACCACGGAGTTCGACCTGCTGAAGAAGCAGATGGCTCCTTACACTCTTGCGTGGGCAAGCGAGACGACGGGTCTCGACGAGGCGGTCATCGAGGACCTTGCCGACCGGTACGCCAATGGCGGTCCTGCCATCATCAACTTCGGTCTGGGCGGTCCCGACAAATACACGAATGCGGATATCCTCGGGCATGCCCTTGTTGTTGTCACCGCGCTCACGGGCAATTACGGCAAAGAGGGGACCGGCACGGGATTCTATGGAGCCGGCGGCGCATTTCATGCCGGAGAGATGAAGGCGTGGTCGCTCCCGGAAGAGTTTGTGCCGGGCGACACGGGGCTTGCCATGTATGACATGCCCTACACCGACAACAATGTGCATGTGGCGCTGACCTTCGGCGACGCGTTTACGCTGGAAGCTGCTGACGCCAACAGGATGCTCGAGTGGGTGAAGGGCTTGGACTTCTTTGCTATATGCGACATCTATCATTCCTCTGCCGTCGACTATGCGGACATCGTCCTTCCCGCCTGCACGAAATTCGAAAGCGAGGAGGACGTGACCGTCGTCAGGGACAGCAAGAACTACATCGCCCTCAGCCAGAAGGTGATCGACCCTCTCTTCGAGAGCAAAAGCGACCTCCAGATCGAGCGGCTGCTTGCGAAAGAATGGGGATATGACGGCTACCTTCCCGAAACGTATGAGGAGCTTGCTCGCCATATGCTGTCCGAAGTGAGCGACAACATGGAGGGCATCACCTTTGAGGCGCTTCAGAACAACCAAGGCGTCATGCGGTTGGTGGGGTCCGAGGAGCAGCTTGCCGGCCATCGCGAGCAGGTATATGCGACGCCGACGACGAAGATGGAGCTATATTACGAGAATCTCCTTGAGGACGGCCAGGCATTTCCGCACTACGAGAACCCAAACGAAGCGTACGACGAGAATGCGGTCAAGGAGCAGTATCCACTCGTGTTCATGCAGGGGAAGACACGCTTCCGCATTCACGCATACTACAGCGCCTCATCATGGCTGCAGGAATACTACGGGCCACATATCGACATGAGCAGCGAAGATGCGGCGGCGCGCGGCATCGCCGACGGTGATGACGTTGAGGTGTTCAACGGCCGTGGCAGTTTCGTCTGTCGTGCTGTGGTGAACGCGGGAATCCAACAGGGAACGCTGTTCATGGCCGAGACGACCTACAACCATTACTACAAGGAGGGCTTTCTGCAGAATGTGACAAACGCGCATCGTCAGGAGCGTGCCTATAAGTTGACGTTCGGGCCCCAGATTCCCTACAACGACACCCTCGTCGAAGTGAAGAAAGCGTAGGTGAGCCATCATGACGAAATTAGCGCTTGCAATCAATCTTGACCGTTGTATCGGATGTCAAACCTGCGCCAATGCATGCAAGATGCAGAATAACGTGCCGATGGGCATGCATTGGAACCGTGTGCTCACCGAAGGGTGCGATTCGATCGATGGGGCACAGGGAGAATTCCCCAACCTCACTCGAACCTATCTTCCCATCGCGTGTCAGCACTGTGAAAACCCGGCGTGCCAGCGCGTGTGTCCGACTGGCGCCACCTACAAAGATGAGAAAGGACGGGTCGAGGTCGACTACGATAAATGCATCGGGTGTCGCATGTGCATGGCGGCCTGTCCCTACAATGCCCGCGTCTTCAACTGGAGTGAGCCGGCGCGCGACCCCGATTTCAACTATGGCGACAAAGACGTTCCGGTGCGGCCGCGCGGCGTGGTCGAAAAATGCACGCTATGCAAAGAGCGTACCGACCGCGAGGATGAGCCGATGTGTGTCGTGTGCTGTCCCACCCGGGCGCGTACGTTTGGCGACCTTGACGATCCGGACAGCATGATCTCTCGGACCATTCTTGATCACAAGGCCGGCGTTCTTCTCGAGGAACAAGGTACGCGCCCGCAGGTCCATTATTTCAATTAGGCGTTCTGCCGGCCTGCCGGCCGACAGAACAGCTCGACGCTGCGACGCGTCGAGGTGCCCGAGATCGGCCCGCTTCGCGACTGAACGTGCTTCATACGTGAAATCAGGTGAACAAGGGTCGGGATCGGGCGCGTCGATGCCTCTCGCTAACTTTGACGGAACCTGCGAGAAAGGATATTGCATGACAACGAAATTCAGAGTGACCGCCGGCATTCTTGGGGCGTTGGCGCTCGTGGGAGTGGTTGCGTGGGTCTATCAGCTGGCCAATGGCCTTGGCGTGACCGGCATGAGCAATGGCACGTCGTGGGGCCTGTACATCACATGCTTCATGTTCTTCGTCGGCCTGTCGGCGGGAGGGCTGATCGTGGCCTCTTCAGCCACCGTGTTCCACGTCGCCGAGTATAAGAAGGTGGCGCTGCCCGCCGTCATCCTGTCGACGGTGTGCATCTGCCTTGCGGGCATGTTCGTGCTCATTGACTTGGGCGGCCTGCAGCGGGTGTGGCGTATCGCCACGGGCCCCAATCCGATATCCCCCCTGTTCTGGGACATCTGCGTCATTACCTGCTATTTGGCCATCAACGTCCTCTATCTGTATTTCATGAAGTCGAAGCGGGCGAATCCCCGGGTGGTAGCCGTCATTTCTCGCTTTGCCCTGCCGGTGGCCATTCTGGTCCACTCGGTGACGGCGTGGATCTTTGGCTTGCAGATTGCGCGTGAAGGATGGTACTCGGCCATCATGGCCCCGCTGTTCGTGGCTTCGGCCATGGATTCGGGCCTGGCCCTGCTGCTGGTGGTACTGGCCGGGCTGAACAAGTTCGGCGTGTTCAAGACGGACCGAAAGCTCATCGCCAACCTGGCGGGTCTGCTGGCTGCGTGCATTGCCGTGGACGCTTTCTTCATCGGGTGCGAGGTGCTGACCATGGCCTACCCCGGTGCCGCAGGGGCGGACACGCTCGCCGTCATGACGTCGGGGGTGACCGCGCCGTTCTTCTGGTTCGAGATCGTCATCGGACTGCTGATCCCGTTCTGCATTCTGGTGTTCGCGAAGAATCGGCAGCGGACGGGCTTGGTCGTGTTTGCCAGCGCCTGCGTGGTCGTCGGCGTGTTCTTCAAGCGCGTGTGGCTCCTGCTGACTTCGTTCACGGTGCCCAACGTGTATGGCGCACCGGGCATCTCCAGCGGATCGAGCGCCTCCGTCCATGCGTCGGGATCCGATATCTGGGCGCTTGTCGGGGCGTATGTTCCCACGGCGGTGGAAATCGCGGTGGTTGTGGGCGTTGTCTCGCTGGGGGCATTGGCGTTCATGGTCCTGGCCAAGAAGCTGCTTCCGGGCGACTCGCCTTCCGTCGTGGCTGAGGGGAGAAAGGACGACGAGCTGGCTGCCTCGCCGGCGTGATGCCCTCTTTCACCGGACGGTCGCAGCCGCTGCGCGGGGCTTGCGGCCGTCCGGGTCTGGCCCGGTTCTCGCTCTTCTTGGCCTCATCTTGATAAACGGTGCCTCGTGCACCTTGTTCGAAGGAGTTTCCATGTCTGTGGCCATTCCCTGGCGTGCGTTTTCGGAAGTGTACGGGTTCATGGGAAACTCGTTCCTGAAACCTATGACGCAAACGCTCCCGGTGGGTCTTGACTTCGCGTTCTGGGAAGAGTTTCCCGACTTTGGTGACGATGTCGTCAGGGAATGCATCGAGGCCTGCTCGCAGTATGCGGACGTGATGGCATCCTTGTCTCACGACGAGGCGGTTCAACGTGCTGCCGTGGAATACACGCACCTCTTCGTCGGCCCCCCTTCTCCTGCCGCACCCCCCTGGGAGACCCTGTATCGCCACGAACGCGTCACGGTTGGGTTTGGCGAAGCGACGTTCGACATGCGCCAGCTGCTGCGTGAGGCGGGCCTGGAGATTTCCAATGAGAACCGTCAATATGAGGACCATATGGGGATCGAGCTCCTGTACCTGTCCGTGCAATGCGGCCGTTTGGCGGACGGTGGGGATGGCAGTCGGGCGGAAGTCATTGCGGGCTTCATCGAGAATCATCCCCAACGCTGGATAGGCGCCTTCAAGGCGCGTGTGGCTGAGGCGTGCCCGCATGGCTATTTCAGCGGATTGACCGCGCTTGCAGAAAGCGTGCTTTCTGCTCACGCGAAGATGCTGCCTGAGGCCATCGCCTGACGAGGGGCCTCGCCGCGGGGGATTCGTGGCGAAACCCTGGAAACGGGCATCGGGACGTTGTCGGCGGCCTTCGTCTGCCATAATGGCATGAATGATATGACGAAACGCGCGTTCTCCTGATGTCCTGAAGGGGTGCTGGGGCTCGCGGGAGGAAGCGATAGGATGACATGGCAGATTTCATCGAAGGCAAACGCCCCGTTGTGGAGGCGTTGCGCACCGGTGTTCCCCTCAAGCGAGTGTTGCTGGCCGATAACGCGAAGCGTGACGGGTTGGTCGAGGACATCATCCGCAAGGCAAAGCATTTTGAGGTCGAGGTGAAGTTCGTGCCGCGCAAGTGGCTCGACGAGCGATCGGACCATGGCAGTCATCAGGGCGTCATTGCGGAAACCAAGCCGTTTGCCTACGTTGGCATCGGGGATATCGAACGGGCGGCGACAGCCTATGCCGACGAGCACGGTGGCCGTGCGCTCGTGGTCATCCTCGACCACATCACCGATGCGGGCAATCTGGGTGCCGTGGCACGCAGCGCGGAAGCCGTGGGCGCATGCGGCCTGGTGATTCCCAACAAGCGCAGCGCTCAGGTGGAAACGTCGACGTACAAGAGCTCGGCGGGAGCCATCCTCCATCTTCCCGTGGCGCGGGTTCCTAACCTCGTGCAGGTTATGGCCCGTCTCAAAGAGCGTGACTTCTGGATCGCCGGTGCCAGCGAGCATGCGTCGGGCGACATTTGGGACGCGAACCTGAAGGGCAAGATCGCGCTCGCCATGGGCAACGAGGCGGAAGGCCTGTCTCGCGTTGTCCAGGAGAGCTGCGATTTCTTGGTGAAGTTGCCGCTCGAAGGAGCCATTGGCTCCCTGAATGTCGCGCAGGCATCAACGGCGTGCATGTACGAGTGGCTCAGGCAAAACCGGTAGGACAGGTGGTTTCGCCATGGCGCGCCAACGGGAAAAGCTCCTTATCGTAGACGGGTACAACGTGTTGCGCTCGGGTGATCGCTACCGTCAGATTTCGGTGCCCGATTACACGGACGACGCATTCAACACGGCGCGCGAGACGCTCATCAACGATGTCGTGAACTACGCGGGTCACGACTGGCATGCCATCATTGTCTTCGACGGCGCTCAGAATGCGCTGTCCACGGGCGTGACGGAATCGGTTGGCGGCGTGCGTATCATGTTCTCGCCGGCGGGACAGTCGGCTGACAAGGTCATCGAGAAGCTGGCCCATGATGCTCGGGAGCGGCGTATCGAGGTGCTTGTCGTCACCAGCGATGCCACCATCCAGGATACCGTGTTCGGGTTTGGGGTCGATCGCATGAGCGCCAATGGCTTCTCCCATGAAATGGGCATGTATTATGAGGATGTGCGTCTGGACAACACGCCAAAGACGGCTGGAAAGAACACTGTTTCCGATCGCATCGATTCCGAGACCCTTGCCAAGCTGAAGGCCTTGCGCGACGATGCGTCCTGATCGGTCGACGCTCGCCGTTCCCCTTGGGCCGGCTTTGCCGTCATATGAAGGCTTCAGGCCTCCTGCGCCGTCTCAGGCTGCCCCTGCCGAAGGGCGTCCCCTGCAGGAGCAGGATCACGAGCGGCATCGCCGCCGTAACAATCCTTGGCTGACGTTTCCGTATCCGATGCTTTGCGTCATCTTGTTCATGCTCTTCGGCTTTCTTTTTGATGCCTGGCATCCTGCCTGGGTCGTCTTCCTCACCATTCCGCTCTATTATTGGATAGCGCGTGTCGTCGTGAACGATCCGAACTAGCGGGCCGATCATCCCGACCGTCGCTAGGGGAGCGGACATGACAAAGCTGACTGGGGCATCCTATGTCAAGATTGCGCTCATCCTCCTGCTTGGCCTTCTCCTGATTGGCGCAGTTGGTTTTGAGGGCGTTGCCGGCTGCACGCTCCGGGGCCTTTCTTTCGATGGCACCACCGAAGCCGGTAACGTCTCGCTGCTCCTTCCGGAGAACGATGGCTTCACGGCGCGGGTCGACAAGGCATCGGGTTCGTTCGAATCAACCTTCTCCATGACCCAAAACGGCTCCCTCTACGTATACGGGCAGGGAGGTTCGTCCATCGACGTCGACTTGGCAAGCGGTACTTTCCGTTTGGAGAAGAGCTGAAACAGCACGAAAATGCGACGAAGCGTCTCCGCGAGCGATCTCGGGGACATTTTTCTTTTCTGCGATACATCCTGATAGATTGCTCAATCAACAGGAAACTTCCACAGTTCGTAAAAATTTTTCTTGACTCGGGTTGACAAAGCTACTATTTTAAGAACTTGCGACTTTTTCGCAGAAATGCGGATGCTCATGAAGGAGGAAAAGCCTCGTGGTTCAAGGAAAAACGACCCGTCCCACCAGCCTTTACAGAAATCGTAGAAGCTTCGCGAAGATTCCGGACGTCATGGACGTCCCCAACCTGATCGCCATCCAAACGGACAGCTTCGAGTTCTTCAAGGACGAGGGGCTCGACGCGGCGTTCAAAGACATCAGTCCCATCGAGAACTCCACGAAGGACATGTGCGTCGAATTCGGACGGCATGAGTTTGGCGAGCCGAAGTACACGGTCGATGAATGCAAGGAAAAGGACGTCAGCTATCAGGCACCCCTTTTCGTCGAGATACGCTTCATCAACCGCGAAACGGGCGAGATCAAGGAGCAGGACGTGTTCATGGGCGACTTCCCGCTCATGACCCCGCGTGGCACCTTCATCATCAACGGCACGGAGCGCGTTGTCGTTTCCCAGCTCGTTCGCTCCCCAGGCGTTTATTTTGCCTCCGAGCGTGACAAGGCGTCCGACAAGACGCTCTACAATGCGAAGGTCATCCCGAGCCGTGGCGCTTGGCTTGAATTCGAGACCGACAAGCGCGACATCCTGTCGGTGCGCATCGACAGGAAACGCAAGCAGCCTGCGACCTTGCTCGTGCGCGCCCTCGGCTTGGCCGAGACCCGCGAGGAGATTGTCGAGCTGCTCGGCGGCAGCGAGATGGTGCTGCGCACGCTCGATCGCGACTCGGCTACGACGAAAGAAGAGTCGCTCATCGAGCTGTACAAGCGTTTCCGTCCCGGTGAGCCGCCGACTATCGATTCTGCGCGCACGCTGCTCGAAGGCCTGTTCTTCAACCCGCAGCGCTACGACCTCGCGAAAGTTGGCCGCTATAAGATCAACAAGAAGCTCGGCTTCGACCCCGACTTCGAGGCATCTGTCCTCACCGACGAAGACATCGTCAAGACGATGCAATACATCGTCGCGCTGCATGAGGGTGACGAGGGCGTGGCGGTCGATGACATCGATCACTTCGGCAACCGCCGCATCCGCACAGTCGGAGAGCTTATCCAGAACCAGTTCCGCATCGGCCTGTCGCGTATGGAGCGTGTCGTGCGCGAGCGCATGAGCATGCAGGAGTCCGACGAGATAACGCCGCAAAGCCTCGTGAACATTCGTCCGATTGTTGCGGCGATCAAGGAATTCTTCGGAAGCTCCCAGCTGTCGCAGTTCATGGATCAGACCAACCCTGCGGCCGGCATCACCCACAAACGTCGCCTGTCGGCACTCGGCCCGGGCGGTCTTTCCCGTGAGCGTGCAGGCTTCGAGGTTCGCGACGTCCATACGTCCCACTATGGGCGCATGTGCCCCATTGAGACCCCTGAAGGTCCGAATATCGGCCTCATCGGATCCTTGGCCACCTATGCACGCATCAATCCCTACGGGTTCATCGAAACTCCGTATCGGCGCGTGGTCGACGGCAAGGTGACCGACGACATCGATTACCTCACGGCCGACGAGGAGGAGAATTACACGATTGCACAGGCAAACGACCTGTTCAATCTTGAAACTCGTGAGTTCGGAACCTACGATGCGAACGGCGAGTTCATCAAGGCGGCGCGCGTGCTCTGCCGAACCAAGGATGCGAACGGCGTGTTTGGCGAGCCCGACGAGGTCCCTCCCGAGCATGTCAACTACATGGATGTGTCGCCACGTCAGATGACCTCGGTTGCCACGTCCCTGATTCCGTTTCTCGAGCACGACGACGCGAACCGCGCCCTCATGGGATCGAACATGCAGCGTCAGGCCGTGCCTTTGCTTCGCCCCACCGCTCCGCTCGTGGGCACGGGCATTGAGCATCGCATTGCCGTTGACTCCGGCGAGATTCTTGTCGCCCAGAACGCTGGCGTGGTGGACTACGTTGACGGCCAGACCATCATCGTGCTGAACAACGACGGCGAATATGATGAGTATCTCGTTCCGAAGTTCCAGCGCTCGAACCAGAGCGGCTGCATCAACCATCGTCCCATCGTCCGCAAGGGCGACGAGGTCGAGGCTGGTGACGTGCTGGCTGATGGCCCGTCCTGCGATGAGGGAGAATTGGCGCTTGGCCAGAACCTCATGGTCGCCTACATGCCCTGGGAAGGGTACAACTACGAGGACGCCATCATCGTGTCCGAGCGTGTGGTGTCCGAGGACCTGCTGACGTCTGTGCATATCTCCGAATATGAGGTTGACGCACGCGACACGAAGCTTGGCCCTGAGGAAATCACCCGCGAGATACCGAACATCTCTGACGATATGATCAGCGACCTGGATGCCGACGGAATCATCCGCGTGGGCGCCGAAGTTTTCCCCGGAGACGTCTTGGTGGGCAAGGTCACGCCGAAGGGCGAGACGGAGCTCACGGCCGAGGAGCGCCTCCTGCGCGCCATCTTCGGCGAGAAGGCCCGCGAGGTGCGTGACACCTCCCTCAAAGTTCCTCACGGTTCCGGCGGTCGTGTCATTTCCATGAGCCGTTTCAGCCGCGAGGCGGGCGACGAGCTGGCTCCCGGCGTCAACGAGCTCGTCCGTATCTACGTGGCCCAGAAGCGCAAGGTCCAGCAGGGCGACAAGTTGTCGGGACGCCATGGAAACAAGGGCGTCATCTCTCGCGTGCTGCCGATCGAGGACATGCCTTTCTTGGCTGACGGCACACCGATCGACGTCATATTGAACCCCTTGGGCGTGCCTTCCCGCATGAACGTGGGCCAGCTGTTGGAAAACCACCTCGGTTGGGCTGCGAAGTGGGGATGGTCCGACAGTGAAGAGACCGACGAAGTTGTGGAAGGCCCCCTGTATGTGGCAACTCCCGTCTTCGATGGCGCTGAGGAAAAGGAAATCTCCGATGCCATCGAGAAGGCTAACCGCAATCTCATCAACATCAATCATGCCCGGTATGGGGAAAAGGCACGCGATGAGTTTGTTCCCCAGCTGTCACGCACGGGCAAAACATGGCTCTATGACGGCCGCACGGGCGAGAAGTTCCGTGAGCCTATCACGGTTGGCCAGAGCTACATGCTCAAACTCGGCCATATGGTGGATGACAAGATTCACGCTCGCTCGACAGGCCCCTACAGCCTGATCACCCAGCAGCCGCTCGGTGGCAAGGCTCAGTTCGGCGGCCAGCGTTTCGGCGAGATGGAGGTGTGGGCCCTTTATGCCTACGGCGCTTCCAACGTGCTGCAGGAAATCCTCACCGTGAAGTCCGACGACACCGCAGGGCGTGTCAAGTCCTATGAGGCCATTGTCAAGGGCGAGAACATTCCTGCCGCCGAGGTGCCCGAGAGCTTCAAGGTGCTCGTGAAAGAGATGAAGTCGCTGTGCTTGAACGTCGAGCTGGAAGGTCATGACCACCAGACCATCGACGTGACGCAGGGTGTCGACAAGCAGGAGGATGGCGATCGCGCGCTGTTCGAGGCCATCGCGGCCGACGCGCGCAAGACAGAAGAGGACGCGGCGAGCGCGCTTGACGACATCGCCGCTGAACTGGGAGAGTTAATGAGCGACGTTTCGAACGAGAACGGTACGAACGACCTCATCGGTGAGGGAGGGGAGCTGTAATGACGACGGAATTCGATGTTACCAATTTCGACGCGCTGCGCATCTCGCTCGCCAATGCTGAGGATGTGCGCAGTTGGTCACGCGGCGAAGTGAAGAAGCCCGAGACCATCAATTACCGCACGCTCAAGCCAGAGAAGGACGGCTTGTTCTGCGAAAAGATATTCGGCCCCACCAAGGACTGGGAGTGCGCCTGCGGCAAGTACAAGCGCGTGCGCTTCAAGGGTATCGTCTGCGAACGCTGCGGCGTGGAAGTCACCCGCTCCAAGGTCCGCCGCGAGCGCATGGGCCATATCGAGCTTGCCGCACCGGTGAGCCATATCTGGTACTTCAAGGGTTCTCCCTCCCGTTTGGGCTATCTGCTTGACATTCCTCCCAAGGAGCTGGAGAAGGTCCTGTACTTCGCTTCGTCAATCGTGACCTCCGTCGACAAGGAGGCGCGTGAAGAGGACGCTGACGAGCTGCGTGACGAGCTTGCGGCCGATCTCGAGGAGCTCGACGCCGAGCGCGATCGCCTCGTCGAATCCACGAGGCGGCTGTCTACCGGCTATGTTCCCGAGGACGACGACTTTGTTGACGATGTCGACGAAGACGAGCGCATGACGCCCGAGGAAGTCGACGAGGAAGTCGCTGACATCTTCGATGAGTTCAACGAGCGCAAGGCCCTTCGCCAGGATGCGTTTGAGGCTTTCATGAAGATCGAGCCGAAGCAGCTTGTGCCTGATGAGGCCCTCTACCGCGAGATGCGGCTCAACTACCGCGACTACTTCAAGGGCGGCATGGGTGCCGAAGCCGTTCGCGATCTGCTTGAAAGCATAGACCTGGATGCCACGGCCGAGGAGCTTCGCGACACCATCGCCAATGGCAAGGGCCAGAAGCGTGCCAAGGCCATCAAGCGCCTCAAGGTGGTCGACGCGTTCTTGAAGTCGGACAACAAGCCCACCGATATGATCCTCGACGTCATTCCGGTCATTCCGCCGGACTTGCGTCCAATGGTGCAACTCGATGGCGGCCGTTTTGCGACCTCCGACCTGAACGATCTCTATCGTCGCGTCATCAACCGCAACAACCGGCTGAAGCGCCTTCTGGATCTGGGCGCCCCCGAGATCATCGTCAACAACGAGAAGCGCATGCTGCAGGAGGCTGTGGACAGCCTCTTCGACAACGGCCGTCGCGGGCGTCCCGTCACGGGTCCGGGCAACCGTCCTCTGAAGTCGCTTTCCGACATGCTCAAGGGCAAGCAGGGGCGTTTCCGCCAGAATCTGCTCGGCAAGCGCGTGGACTATTCGGGCCGTTCGGTCATCGTCGTCGGTCCGCAGCTCAAGCTGCATCAGTGCGGGCTTCCTTCCCAGATGGCTCTCGAGCTGTTCAAGCCTTTCGTCATGAAGCGGCTGGTCGAGCTTGAGTATGCTGCCAATATCAAGGCTGCCAAGCGTGCGGTCGACCGTGGCGCGAGCTATGTGTGGGATGTGCTCGAAGAGGTCATCACGGAGCATCCCGTGTTGCTCAACCGCGCCCCCACCTTGCACCGCCTGGGCATTCAGGCCTTTGAGCCGGTGCTGGTCGAGGGCAAGGCCATCAAGCTGCATCCGTTGGTCTGCACCGCCTTCAACGCCGACTTCGACGGCGACCAGATGGCCGTTCACGTGCCGCTCGGTGCCGAGGCGCAGGCGGAAGCCCGTGTGCTCATGCTGTCTTCCAACAACATCAAGTCACCTGCCCATGGCCGGCCGCTCACCGTCCCGACGCAGGACATGATCATCGGTTTGTATTATCTGACGGCGGCTCGTGACGGCTTCCCGGGTGAGGGCCGTGCCTTCATCGACTTCGATGATGCCATGAACGCCTACGATGCCCGTGCCGATCTGGATCTGCAGGCAAAAATATGGGTGCGTCTGACGGAGGACACGAAGGTTGCCACGTCCTTTGGCACGTTCGAGGACCATCGGGCGGGCGAGCGGATCGAGACGACCGTGGGCCGCATCACCTTCAACAAGGTGTTTCCCGATGACTATCCCTATCTCAACTACGAGATGAACAAAAAGGAAATAAGCCGTCTGGTCGAAGACGTCTGCAACCGCTATGAGCTCTCCGAGATACCGGCCATCCTCGATGGCCTCAAAGATGCCGGCTTCCACTACGCGACACGCGCTGGCGTCACGGTGTCGGTCTACGATGCGACGGTGCCGCCGAACAAGGGCGAGATCCTTGCTGCGGCCGACGCGAAGGTCGATGCCATCGACGAGGACTACGAGATGGGCCTCATGAGCCAAGAGGAGCGTCACAAGCAGGTCGTCGACATCTGGAACGATGCCAACGAACAGGTTGGCGATGCGATGGCGGAAAACTTCGACAAGTTCAACCCCATCTACATGATGGCGTTCTCCGGTGCTCGAGGCAATATCAAGCAGATCCGCCAGTTGGCCGGCATGCGTGGATTGATGTCTGACCCGAAGGGCGAGATCATTGACCGACCCATCAAGGCTAACTTCCGCGAGGGCCTGTCAGTTTTGGAGTACTTCATATCGACGCACGGTGCCCGCAAAGGTCTCGCTGACACCGCTCTGCGTACCGCTGACTCGGGGTATCTGACCCGTCGTCTGGTGGACGTCGCGCAAGACGTGATCATTCGCGAGATCGACTGCGGCACCACCTTGGGGGTTCCTTATCCCATCTATGACGAAAAGGGCGCCCTTGACGAGAACCTTATCGGGCGTTGTCTTTTGGAAGACGCGGTTGACGCACAGGGATCCGTCATCATAAAGGCTGGCGAGTACGTGGCCTCTATGGAGCAGATCAAAGCCCTCGAGGATGCGGGCATCCATGAGGTCGAGATACGTACCGTCATGACCTGCCATGCCGACCAGGGCGTGTGCCAGAAGTGCTATGGGTGGGATCTTTCCACGTCGCGCCCGGTCAACATCGGCACTGCAGTGGGCATCATAGCCGCTCAGTCAATCGGCGAGCCAGGCACGCAGCTGACCATGCGCACCTTCCACACCGGCGGTGTCGCCGGCGAGGACATCACGCACGGCCTGCCTCGTGTCCAGGAGCTGTTTGAGGCGCGCAAGCCGAAAGGCCAGGCTGCTCTTGCCGAGATATCGGGAACCTTGCAGATCGCGGGTGACAAGCAGTCAAAGACCCTCACGATCCATGACCAGCAGGGCAATTTCCGCGAGTATGTGGTAAGCGCCCGCGCCCAGATGCTTCCAGGCGTGACGGACGGGAGCGAGGTCAAGGTTGGCCAGCAGCTGACCAAAGGCTCGGTTAACCCCCATGACCTGCTTCGTCTCACGGACCCCAATACGACGCTTCGCTATATCGTCTCTCAGGTGCAGGGCGTGTATGTGTCTCAAGGCGTTGATATCAACGACAAGCATATAGAGGTTATTTCACGGCAGATGCTGCGCAAAGTTGCCGTGATTGATGCAGGCGACTCCGATTTCCTGCCGGGTCGCCAGGTCAACCGCTTTGACTTTGAGAAGGTCGCAAATGACCTGATCGCGGAAGGCAAGGAGCCTCCTGTGGGGCAGCCGTTGCTTCTGGGCATTACGAAGGCGTCCCTTGCCACGGATTCCTTCCTCTCGGCGGCTTCCTTCCAGGAGACCACGAAGGTGCTCACCGATGCTGCGATCGAGGGCAAGGTCGACCACCTGGCCGGACTCAAGGAAAACGTCATCATCGGCAAGCCCATACCGGCTGGCACGGGCCTCAAGCGCTATCGTGAAGCGGGACTCACGTACAAGGGCCGTCCCGTTGCTCCGATTTCAGGAGACACGCTTCCCGAATTCGCTCCCGAAGCGCTTCGGGACATCGAGGAGCTTATGCCGCAGCCGCAGGATTGGTCGCTCGATGGCGGCGACTATCTCAATATGGGAACCAACTATGGCAGCTACTACAGTGGTCTTTCGCTGGGCCATCGCGGATCCCAGCTATCTGACGAGGACGCGCGCCTGTACATCTATGACGATTTGGGCGTGTCACAGCGGTGGGCCAACAAGTTCTCCGAAGCCGGGATTGAGACGGTTTCCGATCTTGTGGGTCACACCGAAGAAGATCTTCTGCGCATAGAGGGCATTGGTGTAAAGGCCATCGAGGAACTGAAAGAAGGGCTGGCCGAGCATGGTCTGTCGCAGGTGATCGAAGATGACCTCGCTGCGACAAGCGACGACATGAGCCAGTTGCTGGATATGGTGTTCAGCCCAGACGACACCATCCTCATAGGTGGCGACGAGCCGCCGACCTTCAACACCGAAGGCGAGGACATGCTTGGAGAAGCTTTGCCTCCCCGGTCCTATCAGCGTAACTTGGAAGAGCTAGATGCTTTGCTCGGCTCCGTTGGACCGCTGGGCTTCGGTCTGACGAGTCAGGAGACCGAGGGCGCGTCGGGCAGTGATGCTGACGGCTCTGACGAATAAAGGGGGCAGAAGGGGTTCTCTCTGACAGGGAACCCCTCGTCCTCTCGCCGTTTGCCCTCTCGCTTCCTGTGGAAAGACGTGTTTTGAGGGTTCGCTGCCGAACCCATGCGAAAGGCGCCTCTGCGAACGAGCCGTGAGCGGCTGAGGCGATGGCCGGATGAGGGCTGAGCGGATGGTCCGAAGAGAGATCGGGCGCACGGCTCGGAGGGGCTTGGTTTTCCCTCACCTGTCTGGGTTGCGGCTGAATGTGAAGCTGAATCCGCCGCGCGGTGATGGACAGTTTTTTCGGGTTTGGGAGCGTTTTGAGTGATAATTCGTCGGGTTTTCGTTAAGGGATGCATAAAAGACCAGGTCAGAGAAAATGTCGGGAGACGAGAAAGCGCTTGAGGAGCTCCAACCCGCAATTTTTGTCCAAAACTGCCAAGGACGGTCGGCGATGATCAAGAAGACGTACGTTTCAAGTGAGGAAGAACCTCCCGCATCTCAGGTTGGGGCCACATTGGAGGCTCTTGCCTCGACGATTTCCGCGCGACGTGACGCGGGGGAGGAGAGTTATACCCACCGGTTGCTTTCCGGGTCGCCTGACGAGGTGCTGAAGAAAGTGATGGAAGAGGCTGGAGAAGTGGCGCTTGCAGCCAAGGATGTCGAGTCTTGGGCTTGCTCATCCCTTGCGGCGGCCTTGGCGCTTGAGGGAGCCCGCGGGAATGAGGCGACCGAAGGGACGCTTGACGTCGATCTTCCGAGCGAGTATTCCGAAGCGGTCGACCATTTGCGCTATGAGGCGGCGGACGTGCTTTATCATCTGCTGGTTGTGCTTGAGCGCTATGGGATTTCGCTAGATGAGTTTGCCGCGGAGCTCAACAATCGCATGACTGAGAAGGAACGTCCTCGGGGCGGCGCTCGGCTGTATGACCAGTATGTGCAGCGAGGAAAAGGGCAAGCGGCCGATCGGCAGCAAGACTGAGCATGCTGGCGCGGATTTCGGCGGCATGATGCTTTCGGCTGCCCCGGAATCCGCATGAGAACGCACGGAAGAACCCCGTTGCGCAAGACTCGCGTTGGTTCTGCAAGATACGTTGGCGTAAGGGAAAGGTGAACTATGCCTCGATTGTTCGGCACCGATGGTGTTCGCGGCGTTGCCAACAAAGAACTTACTTGTGACCTTGCTTTCAGGCTTGGACAAGCGGCCGTGGCCTTTCAAGGCGCGACCGTCCTCATTGGCAAGGACACGCGCCTTTCGGGTGACATGTTGGAGGCTTCTGTGTCGGCGGGTATCATGTCCATGGGTGGCACCGCTCTTCTGGCGGGAGTCATTCCCACCCCTGCCATCGCCTTTCTTGTGAGAGAATTGCGCTGTGATGGGGGCATCGTCATATCGGCCTCTCACAATCCGCCCGAGTACAATGGCATCAAGCTGTTCGACGCCCAAGGCTTTAAGCTTTCTGATCAGGTTGAGGATGAAATCGAGAAGTTCGTTGCACGGGGCGGCGCGACGATGGAGGATCTTCCGTCCGGCGATGCGACGGGCGTTTCCCTTCCGGTCGAGGATGCTGCAGAGCTCTATGTTGCGCATGCGGTTTCCACCGTGGAGGCCGATGGGATCGATTTCTCCGGTCTCAGGATAGCCCTTGACACCGGGCATGGGGCATCGGCTTGGACCAGCCCCGAGGCGTTGCGCCGCTTGGGTGCCGATGTGACGGTCATCAATGAGGATTTCGACGGAACGGACATCAACGTGGAATGCGGGTCGACGCATCTTGGGCCCTTGCGAGAGACGGTTGCCCGGATTGGGGCAGACATCGGCATCGCCCACGATGGGGATGCCGACCGCGTCATGATGGTCGATGCTCGCGGGAACGAGATCGATGGCGACATGGTGGAGGCGGTGTGTGCCATTGATCTCAAAAGGCGAGGCATGCTGTCTGGCAACACCGCCGTTTCGACGGTCATGTGCAACCTGGGCTTGGTCCATGCGCTTCGTGCAGAGGGAATCGATCTTGTTCAGACCAAGGTCGGTGATCGTTATGTTTTGGAGTGCATGCGTGAAAAGGGCTACACCATTGGTGGAGAGCAGAGCGGCCATATGATTCTGCTCCGCCATAACTCGACCGGCGATGGCTTGGTGACCGCCTGTCAGTTCTTGGCTGCTTGCCGTCGGGCTGGCTCGTCTGCCGAAGAGGCCGTTTCCGTCATGACCCGGTTTCCGCAGGCGCTCATTAACGTGCGGGTGAATGACAAGCATGCCCTCGAGGGCAACGAGGTCATCGCCGCTTCCGTGAGTGCCGTCGAAGCGGAGTTGGGCGACAATGGCCGCGTGCTCATCAGGCCGAGCGGCACCGAACCTGTTATCCGTGTCATGGTGGAGGCTGCCGACCAGGAGACTGCCGAGCGTCATGCCGAAGCGATCGCCGATGTCGTGCGAGCCGCGCTCTCGTAGCGAGGATTCTCTGATCTTGCGAAGGGCGCCGCGCCCATCATTGAAGGGGTTCTAATAGTTGGGCTGGAAGCAGACGTTTCCAGCCCAATTTTTTTCAGGCTCGTGAGCCTGTCCTGTGCGGAACGCGCAGGACAAAGAACCACCCGCTATGCGGGTGCGCATCGAAGGCTTTGCCCTTGAAAATCCAATGACCGCCTACCAGAGGCTTAAGATGCAAGTGTTCAAGTCGTATCGGCCTGGGAAGGCGGTCATTGTGGCAAACAAGGCATACAGCCTGTCGCACACGAAGTGGATGTGCAAGTATCACATCGTGTTCACACCGAAGTATAGGCGCAAAGTCATTTACAACCAATACCGAGAT
>JAEWQO010000053.1 GCA_023460315.1 Actinomycetes bacterium | reverse complement strand
GGGGCTGCCCCCGGCATGAATTTGCCTCTCGACAGGAAGTGTAGGAGCGGGGCCTGCCGCCGAACAGCCAGCAAAACAGTTCTTTTTTTCGCAAATTCAACATATCTTGCCACTATGTTGCATGCTGAGAAGATTGCTGTGCTTTAATGGACTCTTGGCAAACTGTCCTGGGGAAGACAGAAAGAGGGGAGCACCATGGATGCCGATGAAAGCCATTTGAGAAAAACGAGATCTCAGCGTGATTTAATAAATGCCCTGCTCAGCCTTTGTCAAGCGAGAGAGATGAAGAGCATTACGGTGAGGGAGCTGTGCAAGGAGGCGCAAATCAACCGAAGCACGTTCTACCGGCGGTACGAAAGCATGGCTGGCTTCCACCGGGTGCTTACCCGAGATTTCATTCATGACATGTCGCTCGTGTCGCATCATTCCAACCCATTTTATGACCTGCTCACAACAAAGTCGCCCCGGTCGGTGTTTGAAAAAATGGTGGTGAACATGAACGTCAAGAATGCCGCCTTTCTCCGCAGCATGATAAAGAGCGATCCGTCCGATTTTACCGCAACGTTAAAGAGCGCTTGGATACATCAGCTGAACGACTCCCTGCATCCCTTTGAAAATCGCTTCAACGGCAGAATAGAAGTCAGCGCCTTTTCGTCTTGTTTTTCTTCTTCGCTCTTCGGGCAGCTCAGTTTCCACCTCTACCACGACACGTCCATCGATGTCACCAAATTGGTAGATGAAATGATGCTCGTCTATTACGAAGGCATGCTGACTTCCTTGGGACTTGTCCCCGTCCATAGCGTCGGCCGTGATCGGCTATAGCACTGCGGATCGGGGGCTGTCCGCAGTGCCAGCAGGCAAGGCGGGCCATACACCTTTGGTCGGTGTCCCTTGCACGGAGGTCCTCTCCCCTATTCAGGCGTTCCCGACTTCCCCGGCATTCTCCACAACAGGACAAACCCGAGCGCAAACAATACGGCGATGGACAGCACCCCGATGGAAGAATTGCCCGTGATCTGCGTAAACACGCTCACCAGAAGCGTTCCCATGACGGCGGCATACTTGCCGAAGATGTCGAAGAAGCCATAGTATTCGTTCGCATGTTCCTTGGGAATGAGCTTGCCGAACTCCGAACGGGACAAGGCCTGTATGCCGCCTTGGAACAAACCGACGCAGAGGGCGAGAATCCAGAATTCTAGGGCCGCGCGCAGAAACAGCGCCGCGAACAGGGTGATGCAGAAGTATGCGGCGATGGCCACGAGCAGCATGCGCTTCGTGCCAAACCGCGTGGACAGGCGGCCATAGACGATAGCCGAGGGGAACGCCACGAACTGCGTCACCAGCAGCGCCAGCACGAGCTGTGTCGCGTCGATGCCCAGATCCGTGCCGTAGCTCGTAGACATCTTGATGATGGTGTGCACGCCGTCGATGTAGAAGAAAAACGCCAGCATAAACAAACGCAGACGCCGATCCCCAAACATTCTTTTCAGAGTGCGCCACAAGCCAGAGAACGTATCCTTGAAAAGATGTATCGGACGCTCTTTGAAATGAGTCTGATGTACGTTGCGCAGAAGCGGGATGCTGAATGCCACCCACCATACAGCCGTGACGACAAAGGATATCCTCATTCCCACGTCCAGAGGAATCCCCACGGACGGTCCTGCCAGCACGACCGCGAGACAGGCGATAAACGGCACGCAGGAACCGATATAGCCCCACGCGTAGCCCTGTGCGGAGACCTCGTCATAGCGATCGTCGGTCGTGGCATCCACGAGGAACGCATCATAGAACACCATGGATCCGTTTAGCATGATGGAAGCGACGACATAGACCACGAGGAATGCGAGCGCTCCGACAGGAATGCCCAGCGCCGCCAAGGCGGTGGCGCCCGTGCCGACGAAGCCAGCGAAAAACTTCTTCTTGTTGCCCTTAAGGTCGGCCAAGCTGCCCAAAACGGGCATGAGCAACGCCAAAATCAGCGAGGCCACCGTCTCCGCATAGCCCCAAGCGACAACGACCGACGAACCCGGTTCGGCAAGTGCCTTGAAATACACGGGGATGAGGGCTGTCGCCAACAGCACGAAGGCCGAATTTCCCACATCGTAGAGCACCCAGCTCTTTTCCTGCCGGGTCAGCTTTCCAGCCATAGCTCGCCTCTCTGCACAGCGGCTCCCCAGACGGGAACCCAGTGATGGATCATCCTTCGCCATTGTAAACGACAGGATGCTGCTTCACCGGTAAAATCCCCGTCAAGAACGCGACGCTGAACACGGGCATCGCTTGGAAACGGCATCAGGCGCCGAAAGCCGCCCCGCCCCCTCAGACAGCGAGCACGAACGGCTTTCCGCCGAGATCGGCGATTTCGAGCGCCACGCCGAACACCTCTTTGATAAGCGCGGAAGTCACGATCTCACCGGGGTCGCCCTGTGCGGCAATCCGCCCCCCGGCAAGCGCCACCACCTCGTCGCTGTAGCGCAATGCCTGATTGATGTCGTGCAGCACCATGACCACCGTCATGCCGAATTCCTCATTCAGGCGCCTCACGAGCCGCAGGATATCCACCTGGTAGCGGATGTCGAGATACGTGGTCGGCTCGTCCAGGAGAAGCACCTTTGACCCCTGGGCCAACGCCATGGCAATCCACACACGCTGAGCCTGACCGCCTGACAGCGAGGATACCGGCTGCCCGGCAACGTCCGCAAGTCCCGTGGTTTCCAGCGCCCAGCGCACCATGCGTTCATCCTCGCCAGCGTCCTGACGAAGCCCGATGCCCCGATAGGGGAAACGTCCATAGCCCACCAGGTTCTCCACCGACAGATCGGAAGGAGCGGTGTTGTGTTGATGCACAATTGCCACCAACTTCGCAAAATCACGCAGGCGCAGCATGCCAACGTCGCCACCGCGCAGAAACACTCTGCCAGCCTGGGGCTTGAGATTCTTGGTCATGAGGTTGAACAACGTTGTCTTGCCCGATCCGTTTGCTCCGATGAGCGTCGTCACCACCCCTTCGTGCAGGTCGAGGCTCAGTCCCTTAAAAATCTGCCTCCCGCCATACGAAAAGGACAGGTCGGAAATCGTGAACACCTTATTCGCCATAGCCGCTCCGCGCCTTTCTCAATAGCAGGATGAACACGGGACCACCCACGATGGACATGATGACCGCTGCGCTGATTTCATAGGGTGCCGCGATGGTACGGCCAACGGTATCGGCCAAAAGCAGGCAGAACGCACCCAGCACCACCGAATAAGACACAAGCACCCGATGCGCCGTGCCCACCAAAAGCCGCGCGATATGCGGGACGACGAGACCAAGGAAGCTGATGGGGCCGATGATGGCAGTGGAAACGGACGCCAGCAGCACGGCGACGGCGGAGATGAGCACGCGGTTTTTATTCACGTCGACGCCAAGCGAGCGTGCCGTCTTGTCCTCAAGCGCCAGCAGATCGCAGCGTTTCGTCACGAGCATCGCCAGAACCAGGCCGATCACGCCATAGATGAGCAGCGTCTGGAAGTCATCCCAGGTCTTCATGGTGATGTTGGCATCCACCAAGCTGGCCACGCTGCTGGAAGTCGACCCGCCGCCCGAGCTGAACGCGGACATGATTCCCGTGAACATCGCGCTTATCGCGACGCCCACCAAGATGATGCGCAACGGCGACAGCCCACCGCGCCACGAGAGGCTGTACACGAGCAGAAAAGCCACCATGCCGCCCGCAAACGCGAACACGGGCGTGAAGAACAGCAACCCCGGAAAAAACGCCGTCACCAGCACGGCAACCAAAGAAGCACCGGAATTGATGCCAATGAGGCCCGGGTCTGCCAGCGGGTTGCGAATGGCCGCCTGCAAAAGAACACCCGCAACTGCGATGGCCGCGCCTCCGATCATCGCGATGAAGATGCGCGGGAACCGGAGGTCATAAATAGTTGAAACGGTATCGTCATATGCAACGAACAGGCCGTTGAACAACTGTTCTGGCGTCACGTGCAGGCTGCCCGCATTCACGGCCACCACAAACAGCGCAACGAGCGCTGCGACGGTGACGGCGAACGTCGCCACTTTGCGCCAGGTGCTTACCATGCAGATCCCTTCCTTTATTCTTTCTTTTCTGCCGAATTGACAGATGTGCCAGACACGATGCCGACGGCATCAGAGGTCCCCTCGGAGGCATCTCCCGAATCCGGCGAGGCGGATGCAGTCTCGGCGGCGCCTTCGCCGACCACCGTGCCGTCGGAGCCGGCTGCGTCGCCATACAGAATGGCTTGCAGGTCTTCCAACGCTTCGGGATAGGTGAAGTCCGCACTCATGCCAAACTGTCCGGAAGGCAGGTCGTACACCCTTCCCTCCTGCACGGCACGAAAATGCTTCCAGATGTCATTCGTCGCAAACTCGTTGGCAAACATAGCCATGACCTGGCTTGGCAAGGCATGCGACGTCCGCACTATGATGTCGGGATCACGCGCTTGCATATCCTCGGTGTTCACATTGACAAATTCCTCGTCGGAATCTGCATAGACGTTCTTGCCGCCCGCCAGCGCCACGAGGCTGCCCACATAGCTGTTCGGCGTTGCCACCACATACGAACCAGGAACGCCCATCAAAATGAGCACTGTCGGAGCCTCCATGCCCTCGTTCTGCGCACGGTATCCCTCAATGAATTCCGTGTACTCGTCCACAAGCTCCTGCGCCTGCGCCTCTCGGTCGAATTTCTCACCCAGATAGGCTATGGAGTCGTACAGGCCCTGCACGCTGCGCAGATCCAAAAACACCGACGACACCATGATGGATGCGTACTTCGGCTGCAAGTCGCTCATGAGAGAGTTGGGGGACAGAACGTAATCAGGGCGAAGGGATTTCACGATTTCCAGATCGGGCGCCATGGCCGTGCCGACCTGTTCGACCTCCGCATAGCGGTCGGGCAGGCTGCGGGAAGTAGCTGGCACGCCAACCAGATCGAGCTCAAGGAGGTCGCATATCTCGGCGACTGCGGGCGACGTGGCAACGATGCGCACTTCATCCGTACCGCCTTCGTCCGCCGTGCGCTCGGGATGCTGATCGACGCATCCCGAGAGCAACAGAGAGCAGGCAAGGCACACGGAAAGGACGAGCGCGCCCGTGAGACGCGCCGCCCCTCCGCGTCGAGCCGTTTCGCGAACAGGCTCAGCCACGGTCGGCATCCCGATCGCCAGCATCAGGATGGGAGGTGAGACCTTTCCCCGACGCAGCGGCAGCCGCGGCCGCTTGTCGCGCACGCTTGGGACGCACGTATGCCACGAAGACCACTGCGCCGACAAGAACCGCGACGACAGCGACACCGCCTACGATCGCCGCGATGGTGCCGGAGTCAAGCGAGCCAGACGACTGCTTGTCGCCCGTGACTTCACGCCCTTCCTCGTCAAACTCCCGAACGCCCTCGTTGGAAGATCCGCCGGTCAGATCATCGGCCTCCGATGCAGACTCCTCAGCTGCCTCAGCCTTGTTGTCGGGCGTTTCGGTTGTTGCGACCGCGTCCTCAACGCCCTCTCCCGGTACCACCGACTGCACAAACGTGCCGTCGGCATCACCCTCCTGCAAAGCGCCAAATGAGACAAAGCACACGACCGCGCGCCCCATGGGAATCACGTCCATGGTGCAGCGGACGATGGCCGTCTCGCTGGGTATCGCCAGACGGTAGTCGACGGTGGCAGTCTCAGTGGCGGCATCGGTGCCCGTTTGCATCTGGACAGCCTCAACCGCATTGTACGACGACCCATCCGCAGACACCTCGAGTTTGATGCTGCTGATCTGATCAGCCAACTTGAAGCGCAAGCTGGCATACAGCGCACCGCTTGTGTCGCGCTCAATGAGTGAACTTCCATAGATGATGCTCGAAACCATCGACTCGCCAAGCGCCACGTTGCTCGTGCCGGCAGAGTCTTCTATGGCACCTGTCACGGGATTCTCGTAGGTGGGATTCGTCGGTGCCGTGTACACAGCCGAAACGGCGGCAAAAGCTGGTCCCGGAGAAACGGTGCTCACCATGAGGGCGAGCACCGCTGCCAGGGCACAGACCGCCGCGAAGATAGAACGGGTGCGCGTGGTCATGCCATACCTTTCAATCATTGTCTACTTGCGAAGGGAAGCCCGACGACGCGCAGCGACCGCAACCGCAGAACCAGCGACCGCTATGCCGGCGCATGCGGCTCCGGCGACCACTGCCGTCAAAGGCAGGTCATCGCCCGTCTGAACCAACCCGGTTCCCGCAGCTGCAGCTCCTTTGCCGGTCACGTCAGTGGAAGCGACCACATCGTCCTTGCCTGTTCCCAGGTCTTCGGCCTGAGAAAGATAGAGATGCAGATCGGCTGACACATCTCCCCCGCCAAGCTGCTGCATGGGCTTGATGGTCATGGTCAGGGGAATTACCGTGTCGGTGGCAACCGAGGGAATGTCTACGCGGTATTCGGCACTCGACACGCCATCGCCACCAGTCACTGACAGGGCAGACCCTTGATAATACATGTTGACGATATAGTCGGGACGATTCGTGGAAAACCTCACGTCAAAGCTGCCATCAGCCTGCGGACGAACCAAGGCGACATCTCCAAAGTATTGAGCCGCCATCGATGATTGGGTGCTGCCAGACTTCAGCAGGGCATAAGGCACCTGATAGGTATGCCCAACCTCAAACGCGGCCTCCTGCTCTTGGCCTTCGCCCTGGTTGTTGCCACCACCGTTGTTGTTATTGGTGCCGTCGCCGTCAGAGACATCCGCGCTGGCATTGAAGGCATTGACCGCTGCGATGAGTGAGGCAACCTGAGCGTCGATATCTTCTTGGGTGGCAGCGGCGTCGTCGAGCACGCTTTGGGCGTTGGCAATGGCTGCTTGCAGGGCGCTCCACGCTTCAGCGCTCTTCTTGCCCTGCGTCAAAGCCTTGGCATGGGTCACGCCTGTCTGCAGCGCAGAGGAATCGACGGTGGGCGCAGGCTCGGAAACAGTCTCGGAATTCGCCGTGTCAAGCAGCAGATAAGCCGACATGGGACTATTGTGCGCCATCGGGGAGAGGGAGGTCAGAGACTGCTGGCCCATGTTCACCGTGAAGGTAACTTTGAGCGCCTTTGCCGCAGAAGTCGCCTGCAGTGCATAGGTTCGCGTTCCATCGGCGTTATCCGTCGTCTGAGCAACAACGTCGTCGTCGCCATAGGCAAGGGAGGTGATGAGGTCGGCGTCAATGCCCTCTTTGGTGGTAAGGGCAAGGCGGTAGATGCCGTCCTCAAGCGTCAGGCTTACCGAACTCTTCAAAAACGCGCTCAGATGGCCGAATGGTTGTCCGTCGGAGGTTACCCATGAGGTGGGAACTTCGTAGACGCCTCCTTCTTGATAGGCATAGGCCGCCGAGCCGTTGAAGCGGGCGACAGCGGCACTGAGGGCATCGATCTGAGCCTGCAGTTCTTCCGCCGTCGCGTCGGGATTGGCGGACACTTCCTGAGCGGCAGCTATGGCCTGGCTCAGCACCCGGTAATCGACGGAGCCGTCATCAACGAGGTCGGCGGCCTCTTCCAAAGAAGCTGAAAGCTCATCGTGCTTGGCATCTTGGTCGGTATCCTCAGGAGCGTACTGCTCGTCGAAAGATGTCCAATCAAGCATAAAGACCACGGGACTATTCATGTCTCCCATCGTCGTGGTAGTAGCCTTCACCTGGGCATAGATACCACCTTCGGTTTTCGCCTGCTCGGTGAGGGGGATCTCAATTTGCTTGGGATACGTGGCGCCGTTCTCTTCCCATGTCGAAACCACCGTTCCCGCAACCGTGGAACCGCTGGAAATTGCCTGATTGCCATTAAGGGTGTAGCCCGATGGATCATACTTCAGGTCAGTAAGAACACCTTCGACTCCCATAACGCTCATCTTTTGAAACTCGATGACAACGCGGTAATTTCCGTTTTCCACATTCAGCGTTGCTGTGGGGATCACACAGCCCGACATCATGGACAGGCTGGTTACATCAGTCGCCTTCATCGTCGACACCGCAATGTCATAGGTGCCATCGGCAAGCGCCGTATGGTCAAACGCAGTCTGGGCAAGACCGCTTGAAGCGGTCGGTTGATCTCCTTGCGATCCTTGCGCCAGCGCCATGGAGGGAACCATGCCGGCCGTCAGCGTTGCCGCCAACATCACCGCTGCGCTCTTCCGCGCCACTATTCTTGTCCTGGTCATCATGTGCGTTTCAGTTCCTTTCTTCTTGAAGGGCTTTCGCACTTCGTTCAAAGCGCGAAAGCCCTTCTTTTCCTATCGGCTATAAACGTGGACCGGCTTGATCGTTCGGAAGCCTTCTTCTCCGAACGACCGCTGCCAGCGCCAAAGAGCCACCGATCACCCCGGCAACCGCAACCGTCATGGCAACAGCAACGGAATCGCCGGTCTTGACGAGTTGCGAGGAATTTTGGGATGAGCCGGCTTTTTCCTGAGCGCCCTTTGTGCCGTCAGATCCGGAATCATCGTTGCCGGTCCCTCCGTGCTGCCCTTCTTCATTTCCTCCCGCCGCAGAAACCAACGACTCTCGAGCGGCCTGCAAACCGGCAAGCGCTTCGTCTACTTGTGCTTGGGTGGCGTCAGCGTCAGCCAAGATCGCGCGCGCGGCAGTCAGGCAATCCTGAAGGGCATTCCAGCTCTCGGCGGTGTAGTCAGAAGCAACCAGCGAATCCACCTGGCTGATGGCGTCATTGAGAGCGGAGAGATTGAGAGCAACGCTCACCGTCACCACCGCCGTTGCACTGGTGGTCTGGGCAGTCTCGCCCACCGCAGTGGTGTTGGTGACCACCACGTAATAGCTATGTTGGCCAAGGGATCCCGTACCCGGCGCATAGCTCGCGCCCGTAGCGCCCACGATCTTCTGGCCGTCTTGGTACCATTGGCAAGAAAGCGTTCCCCCATCGGGAGAAACAGCCTCGATGGAAAGGGTTACCGCCTGTCCTTGCTCAGCAGGCACGGACGCAGGAAGGTCCGTGGAGATAAGAGGAGATTGGGCCTGTCCATACACCCTCACCGTTGCCGTTTCGCTGGTGGCCACATTGGAGATGCCCGCCTTGGTGGCAGTGATCACGCAGTGGTATTCATGCTGCCCCGCCGTATCCGACGGCGGAATGAACGAGCTTGAGGTTGCGCCTTCAAGCAGCGCTCCGTCTTCGTACCATTGGTAGGCGAGGGTTGCACCGTCCGTCGCCTGTGCTGCAACCGAGAGCGTCGGAGCTTGCTGCCCAACCGTCAGGGACACCGGCGCGGTGTCGAGATTGGTCACTATGACAGGCGCCGCGACAGCGCCAAGCGTGTCCTCGGCAGTTACGTACGTGGCATCACGTGCCTCCGCACGCAAGATCATCCCATCGGCCGGCATGGTCCAATCGATCAACGCCGTAGCAGACCAGTCGCTTACCACGGTCTCGGTGCCATCGGAATTCATTTGAATAAAGCGATATTCCTTCGCCCCCTCAACGCCGCCAGAAGCAACGGCAGAAACGGTGACAGTGGCGCCCGGCGTGGGCGTGGCAGTTGCCAAAACGCTCATCTCCAAAGGCTCATAGTCCTTCATCTGGGTCGTGGGATTTGCTCCGATAGCCTCCAGCGCAGCAGACACCACCTGGGCACCAGAGGTGTCTGCGGGCACGTACATCGTCAACGCCTCAGAGTTGCTTGCATTTCCCGAAAGATCAAGCGATTCAATGTCTTCAGACACCACCAAAAGGGCAGGCGCGCCGCTTTGCGAAAAGTCCAACGAAGTCATGCCCGTTCCAAAGTAGGCGGTCTGGCCGGAATTTCCGCGCGTGTCTTCGTACGATTCATCGTTGCCGCCCCGTACGATCAAATGGTTTGGCGTAAATCCTGCATTGCGGGAATCATCGGTGTAGAACTGCTGCCTGAAAGCGTCCCGCCCGATCGACCTGACATTTGAGCCAAAATCGAGCACATCAAAACCCCCGATTACCTGCTCATTGACCGTCATGCCGCGCGAGAGCGAATAGGGAGCGATGTTTTGCAAGCTGTCCGGCAGTTCAAGAGCATCGAGAGACGTGTCCTCGAACGCGTACGAAGCAATCGTTGTGGTTCCTTCAGGAATGGCAAACGTCCCCGTTCGCGCAGTGGGGAAATACACGAGAGTGCTGAGATCTTTGCTGTACAGCACACCATCCTTTTGTGCGAAGTTGACGGCATCGTCAGGCACGTTAATCCGTTCAAGGGCAAAGCACCAAGAAAAAGCGCCTGTCATGCTGTCGGCCGAAACGGTGCGGCCCAAGGTCACTTCCTTCAGGAAAGGCATGTTCATGAACACATCGTCCTCGATCTCAGTCATGCTGTCAGGAATGACAAGAGATTCGATCGAGGTGTTGTTCAAAGCATAGCGGCCTATCGATTCCAATCCTTCATTCAGGACGATGCTCGTAATGCCACGAGCGGATGAAAAGGTGCTTGACTCAAGGCGCTTCAACCCCGCCGGCAATACTATCTGGACGTCTCCGCTCAAAAACGATTCGGCAAAAGTTGCGTCGCCCAGTGTCTCCAAGGCGGAAGGAAGTCCGGTTGTCGCCGCGCCTGGCTCAGTTCCATTCAGATTAAGTGCCGTATTGGCCATGGTCTTGCGGAACGCCTCATCGCCGATGGAGGTCACTTTGTCAGAAATGGTTACATCGACCAGCGCCACACAACGATAGAAGGTACGGCCGGGAATCTCGGTCAGGCCAACGGGCAGCACGACCTTTTCCAAACTCATGCACGCTTCAAACACGCCCCAACCCAGTTTCGTCACCGAATTTGGCAAGATGACCGTGCCCGTGACTCCTCCGTTAGAAAAGGCGCTATCGCCGATCTCCGTCAGCTGACTCGGGTGCTCATCGGTATCCTCAAACGTAATGGTTTTTGCGGTGCCCTTCGTGCTTGCGCCCGATCCGGAATCTTCATAGAGACGAGCAAAGGCGCGCGCGCCAATTTTTTGAACGCTTGCAGGAATCACTACCGAAGAGACGGTGATGTCCCCATCAAAAGCGCCCTCGCCAATTGCCACCACATCGTTCGGAATGACAAGGGAGCTTTTCACTCCCCGATAGCCCTGCAGCACTCCCGCTTCATCGATAACGAAGTCATCATAATCGACGCTGCGGTTTTGCACGGTCATCGTCGCGGTCTTGACCGCTCCTTGAGCCGTCGAGATCGAAGCAGTCAGCGTTGCATCCCCTATCTGATATCCTCCCGAGACAACGGCCTGCGAAGAGTCTTCCGCAGAAGCCTGCACGGTGGCAACCTCCTCGTTGTCAGAAGACCACGAGACCACCTGCCCATCAAGGGATCCGCTGAGCAAAGCCGTGATGTCTGCCGTTGATTGAGGAGCGACACGGATGGCATCGCTTGACAGAAGGATGCCCACGCTATCAGGAATGGCACTGACCGTAACCGTTGCACTGTCAGTCAGCTCTGGACGATTCGCAACAGAAACCGTTACATCCGCCGAGCCTGCCGCAACGCCAGTCAACGTGCCGTCGGCGTCTACCGTGAACACCTTTTCGTCAGAGCTTTCCCACACAAGGCGAGCGTCTGTCGTGTCGATGGGATCAAGTGCAGCTGTGAGGGATATCTGTTGTCCCGGAACGATAGTTACGCTGTCGGATGCAAGGGATACCGAAGTCGCCGCAACCGGGGTAAGCACCGCATCCGTGCGGCTGCTTGCATTCAGGCCATAGTCCCAGGCGTATGCAGCCACAAGGGAGGGAATCTCTTCCGTTGTGCCCCATGCTGCTTTGATGTCGCTCACGTTTGCCGTGACGTGATACACATGATTGCCCTGGTCGTCAGTTCCCGCCAAATCATCGTCGGACACCAGCACCCGATAGAAGTTCGAGTAGGGAGTGGGGCCCACGGTATCAGGATCAAAAAAGTCGATGGCGGCAATATATGTGTTGTCGGTGACCGTGAAGGAGAGCGTCGCACCGTCTTCCCCCAGCGTCTGGTACTCCACCTCCGAAATGGTCGGCGCCGTCAAATCGTATTCGATCTCATAGCTCTGCGTCTGCTCTTCAGGCGTGGGCCCTGAGGTTGTGGCCGTCTGAGTGAAGGTATACGTGCCTTCCGGCGAATCAGCTTTGCTTAAATCAAGGGTAGGGCCACCGTTGAGAAACGCTTCCGCATGGGCGAACATGCTGTAGTTCGACTTGTAGGTTGTTTTCGGAACGTAATCGTAGGTCTCGCTTCCCAAGGAATCGCCATCCGGCCCCGTCACTTCATAGGTAAGGCTGTCGACATTGCGCAACAAGCCCGTCAGCGAAGCCATGGTGGTTCGGGCTGAGAAAAATGCGGAATTCGAAAGAACCATGCGATCCCTCTTCACGTAAGAGCGATCGGTTTTGGCATCTTCAATGAGAGGGTTCACGCCAAGGAGCGTCCCTTTGTCCGCATCGACGAAGGTCGTGCCAAAGGCATGGTAGTCACCATCGATAGAGTCATCGAACACCGATGCCGTGCTCCAGTCTCCGTAAAAGCCCATGAACGGAACGGACAGATCAACCCCGTCATCTTGGGCGATCAAACGCGCAAACCCGTCGACAAACGTGCCGTTCGGCGCCGCTTGCGCTGCTGTTTTGAAAGCTTCTTCGCAGGTGATGGAAACCGTGTAGGATGCCGTGGCACCAGCCGGCACCGTCACCGTACCCGTTGACGAATCGTATGCAGAGCCGCTATAGGCAACAGCGATGCCCTCTCCGGTCCAATTCTGAGATTGCTGCTGGAATAGTCCGTCGGAAACAATCTCGGAAAGCGCGGCGGTATCCGGCGTAAAACGGCGATCTTCGCTCCCCACATTATGGAGCGTCACGGTGAAGCTCCATGTTCCATCGGAGCTTTCTCCCAGATCCGCCTTCGGACGAGATTCGTTTGTCGCTCCCTCGACCGAAGCGTAGACGTCCGTTTCGGTTGCTGCCACCACGTTGGCAACACCGGCGCCCTGCTGGCGGGGCGAGTAATAGCTGCCTTCTTCATCGGGGTCCGCCAAAGGTTCAGCCGTGCTCATAAGCAGCTGAGTGACGATGTCAGCCCGTTCGTCATCGGTCAAAGAGGCATAACGTTCGTCCTCTTCAACGTGCTGTTTTACCAAAACCGACAAGCCCGACAACTGCGGCGAGGCCATGGAGGTTCCAGACATATACGTATATTGGTCGTTGAGGACAGAAGAGTAGATATTGCCACTCGGAGCCGCAATTTCGGGCTTAAGCTTCAAATCGGGCGTGACGCCCCAGCTGGAAAAGGAGCTCATAGTGTAATAGCTGTCGTCAGCATCTCCGGGAAGGACCTGACCCTGCTGAACGGTAATGGTCTTGCTGTCGGCAGCCAGCAGCGATTCCGCATCAGCTTTCGCTATGAAGATTGCAGGAGAGCCATCGCCTTCATACCAGCCATCGCCTTCATAGGAGATGGTGGTCAATTCGGGAAGATCCTCATCATAGATGATGATAGCCGCCGCACCCTTCTCGGAGTAATTCGCGATTGCTCGTGAATAGGGTGTTTGCTGCCCTGTCACCGACCAGACGCCATGGCCTCGCATAATCACTATCTTGCCGTCAAGGCGTTGGCCGTTCACATCGCCATCGAGGTCTTCTCCACCATAGTCATTGCGCCCAATGCCTCCCCACACGTATTCATAGGTGCCGTCGGCAACGTTGGAAAACGACGAAGCAGTGGTTCCGTTGGGACCGGTGACTTCGGTGTACCCAATCTGATTGCCCGCAGCATCAGAGAAGGAGGACACCGTGCTGACCACCGCATCTGCGTTCATGCTTGCAACTGACAGAGCACTTGAAACCCCTGAAGGCGAAGATATCACGCCACTGTCAGGGTCGGTGGCGTAAGGCAGATCTTCGCCCGACTGGTTTTCATACGCTGAAGAGAACGAGTTGCCGGCCGACACATTGACGGTCGCGCCTCCATCTTCCAAGACCTTGATGGCATCGCTGTACGTCTTCGTGCCTTCATCAGAAAATCCTACATCTGAGCCAAAGGACATATTGACCGCATCGACGTTCAAGGCAGCTGCATCATCAAGAGCGGCCAGCACGGCAGAATCATAGATGCTGCCCGTGGAGTCGCTTGCCACCTTCATCATGATGAGCTGCGCGTTGGGCGCGGCCCCTCGAATCTGGTCCCCGCCATTTGCCGTCGCTATCCCAGCTACGTGCGTGCCATGTTCCAACCCGTCGATTCCGGGATTGACCTCTGCATCATTGTCGGCGTAATCATAGGCAAACGGTATCTTCTCGCTGATATAGGCCGCCCCGGACCCTCCACCCGACAAACTGCTTTTTGCGGCAGCCATGGAATCCTGGCCGTAGGCAACCAATGAGTCGTCGAGATCTCCCGAAAAGGCTTCGTGGTCAGTATCAAGAGCCGAATCGATGACGACAATTACCTGGCCATCTCCCTCTTCGTCAACCTGATCCGCGCCGGTAATGTCGAGCGCATTCTGGTTTTTATAGTCAGTATCAGCCTCTTGATCTGCAGGAACAGCATATTCCTGCTCGATGAAGGCGTGCTTCACACCATCAAGCGCCAAGATGCCTTCGAGCGTAGAGGCGGGAGCTTTGATGGCAAATCCATCGATGACGTTGTAATAGTCATGAACGTCTTCGACAGACCCCGCTTCCTCATCGGCAGAAAACAGCGAGAGCACCGATTCAACCGGATTTACCTCCCCCTGATCTGCCTGATCAGCTGCCAATTCCTTGATCTTGTTTTTAAACTGATTGTGGCGGGATTCAGCCGTGCTGCTGAACAGGAAACTGAAGGGGTTGAATTGTGTGGTTTCCTGCTCTTCAAGCTGCACGATGATGGTGACGTTGCCGTCATCGTCGTCCGCAGCGGTTCCGTCAACAAAGACCGATCCTTGATCAGACGACCCTTCGTCGGTCGATTGATCGTCATCCTGCACGTCGTCAGAGGCAGCAACAGCAGGATCCGCCTGAACAGAGCCGGTCACTCTTTCGTCTGTTGCGCCACCATCCTGAACGGCCAGTTCCTCTTGACTGACATCGCCTGGTGATTCGTCATCATCTTGGGCAAAAGCATAAGAAGGCAGAGCCAGCGTGCTTGCAAGCATCACGGCTGTGCCGCATCTCATCACCTTCGCAAATCTATCAGATTGCATAACTCCCTTTCATTTCAAACGCATCCCTCTCGCTGCAAACAGCGAGAGGGATGCTCATAACATGTTTTTAAAACGTCAAACCGCAGCTACCGTCGAACCTTGCGCCTCACAGCCAAAGCGACACCTGCCGCCACCAGACCGGCAATCCCGACCAGGGGCACAACCACTCCCGGAACCACCTCTCCTGTTTTGCTGAGGGCAGATGCGTGAGATCCTGCCTTATTCTGATCTCCTGTCTGATCGGTCCCGTTCGCGGCAGAAGCGTCCTCTCCCTTCGAAGGCTGATCGTCAGACGAATCTCCGCTCTCGTTTCCTCCCTGCTGGGATTCGGCTATGTTCACTACCGTAGAAGAGCTCTCAACCGATGAGACATTGCTTGCATCGCCCACCACCGAGGTGATCACAACGTAATAGGAGTGCTCACCGACTTGATCGGTCGGAACCAGGTAGCTCGCGCCCGTCGCACCTTCGATGGCTTCCCCGTCGACATACCATTGGTAGGACAAAGAACCTGTCTCGGGCGTTTGTACGCCAACCGTCAAAACAAGCGACTGACCGGCAATTGCATCAACGGAAGCGGGAAGATCCTGTGTGATAATCGGGGCTTGGGCAACCGGCACCACCGTGATTGTCGCCTGCGAACTGGTGGCTGTTGCCGAAAGGCCGTCTTTGGTCGCCATTGCCACCACGTGGTAGGCATGCTCCCCTACCTGATCAACCGCCGGCGTGTAGCTCGCGCCCGTTGCGCCTTCGATGGCCTCCCCGTCGACATACCATTGGTAGGTCACGGTGGCGTCATTGTCTGCCTGAACCGCCACGCTCAAGGTTGGTCCCGCAGTGCCCTGAACCACGGTGTACGGCGTGCTGTACAAGTCGACTGAGAATTGCGGGGTAGAAACAGATCCCAGCGTTTCCTTCGCGGTGAGCATGGTGGCATCACGTACTTCAGAAACGAGGCCCATGCCATCCGACGGAACGGTCCAGTCGACCGTGGCATCCGTCGACCAATCTTGCAGAACCTCAGTGCTGCCATCTGCTTTCATCTGAAGGAAACGGACCTCCTTGTCTCCCTCAACGCCCCCGATGACATCCGCCGTGACGGACACCGTCAAGCCAGGCTGAGGCGTCACCTCGCTCGAGGGAGTCACGGCCAACGGCGTGTATTCCTTAAGCTGCGTACTGGGATCGGCTCCAACACGAGAAAGCTCGGCTGCTGCAACGGCAGCACCATTCGATCCAGCAGGCGCGTACACGGTCACCGAAGAAGGATCGAATCCCCAATAGGTAAACGAGAGGGTTTCCAAATCAGCTGGCACAACGAGCGTGCTTGGCGCTTGGACCCATCCGAAAGTCACCGATTTCATGCCGGGACCGAAATACGCGGTTTCGGTTGCGGATCCGCTCCAATCCATCGAGTCAGCGAACAATCCTTCCTGACCGCCGCGGACCACAATATGAGCGGGCATGTTGCCCATGAAAGAATTGTCGCCAATGCTCTTGATGTTGGTGCCAAAATCGGCCACATCAAGCGGAACGCTGTAAAGGCCATCAACGATTTCAAGACTATCTGGGAACACGATTTCCGTCAGGGACGTGCAGTTGTTGAACGAACCCGTCGTGAGCGTTTTTAGGCCTTCCGGCAAAACCACTCGCTGGAGCTTGTCATTGTTTCTGAATGCCTGTTCGTCAATTTGAACCGTTCCCGCCTTCACCGTATATTCGGTGTAGGTATTGGTTGGGAGCGACAGAATGAGATGCAGACCATCATCCATCTGACCATACAGGACATTTTGTTCGGCATAATACACCGGGTTGTCGGCTGAAACCGTCAATTCAGACAAGTTGTTTGATCCGGTGAACAGCGAAGTGAACGACGTGGTAAGACCTGCCCCCAAATGCACCTTCTGCAATCCGCCAATGTTTGAGAAGGCTCCGTCCCCAACTGAACTGAGGGAATCAGGAAGCACCACAGCTTGGATGCTGTCAGACATGGCAAAAGCTCGATTGCCTACCGAGGTCAATCGGTTAAGGTCGGTGCGGAAATCGATGTCGGTCAGATTGACGTTGCTGTAGAAGGCGCTTCCGCCAATCGACTGCGTGCCGCCCAAGTCAAGGGATGAAATGGCCGCATTCATGAAAGCGCTTCCGCCAATGGTTTTCATGCCATCGGGAAAGGTCAGGTTTCCACTCAACTTGCTTTCCATGAAGGACGATGCTCCCACGCTCTCAAGCGTTGACGGGAGAACGATTCCGGTAATTGCCGCCTGCTGAAGAGCGTAGTCGGCGATGGCAGTGACTCCCTCAGGAACCGTGTAGGTTCCGCCCTTGGCAAGCGGATAGGCAATAAGCTCCGTGACTGCTTTGTCGAACAGCGCGCCATCGACCGTCGTGTAGTTGAAGGCGTCCTCCGGCATCACAATGCTTTGAAGCGACGAATCACCGACAAAGCCGCCCACCAGCTGTTCGGCGGGAATGTTCCTGCCAAACGTGATCTGCGTCAGAGCGCTCATGTAGGCAAAAGCACCGGTTCCGACGTTGTTAACGCTATCGGGAACGGAAAGCGACGAGACCTGTGCCCCTTGAAAAGCTTGCGTGCCAAGGTATTTCAGCCCCTCGTTAAGTTCGATCTCCTGGATTCCAGCCAAAGCGAAAGCGCTGTTTCCCACCGATTCCACGCCCGAGGGCAGGATGGCCTTCGTCAGGGCCGTGCTGGAAAACGCCGCGTCGCCAATGCTCTTCAGCGAAGAAGGCAAACCCTCGGTAAGCTCATCAGAGTCTGCATGGCTCAACTTGATGGTCGAGAGCGAGTTGCAGATGTTGAAGGCGTCCGCACCGATCGTGGTGACATCATCTGAAATGGTGAGGTCATGCAATTGAGCCGCCTGCAAAAACGTGCTATCGGGAATTTCGGTAACTCCTTGCGGGATAACCGCCGTCTTGATGGTGGACGACATAAACACGCTCACGCCAAGCTTGGTGACAGAGCGGGGCAGTTTCACCACATCGAGCACACCCGTGTTCGAGAACGCCTCATCGCCGACCTCAGTGAGCCTGCTGGGATTCTCGTCGGTATCTTCAAAAATTACGGTGCTCAAGCGAGCTGTCCCCCGGAACGCATACTTCCCAATGGATTCAACGCTTGCCGGCACAACCACCGTCTGTACCGGGGTTGCTTGAAATGCCATTTCACCAATGGACGTTACGTTATTAGGAATAGTCACGTATGAGCTATTGCCCTTGTAACCGATCAGATTCCCGTTTTCATCAATATCGAAATCGTCGTAGTCAGAGGGACGCACGTGCACGGTCATGTCTGCCGTACGGACCACGCTGTCGGCGCCTTCAACCGATGCGGTGATCACCGCATCGCCGATGTTGTCTCCTGCAGCAACATCCGCCTGCGAAGAATCGTCCGCATGCGCCGACACCGAAGCTATAGCCTCATTGGATGAAGACCACGTCACGACACTTCCCTGCAAGGAATCGCTCAGGAGCGCCTTGACCTCTGCCGATGCTTGAGGAGTGACCGAGAGCGAGGATTGCGACATGATCACGCCCACGCTGTCCGCAACCGGCGCAACCTCAACCGTTGCTTCAGCTTTCACATCGGAGTTCTTTTCGGAAGCCACGGTTACAACTGCTTGACCGGCACTCACGCCAGTGAGATTTCCTTGGTCGTCAACGCTGACGACCCCCTCATCAGAAGATGACCAGACGACGTTCTTCTCTGTCGTGTCTTCTGGAACCAAGGTGGCTTCAAGCTTCGTCTGCTGCCCGGGCGCAAGCGCAACTTCATTCGCCGAAAGGCTGATTGACGTGGCAGGAATTTCTTCAATGACCGCCGTCGCAACATTGCTGGGATTCAATCCATAGTCCCATGCGTACAAAGGCAGCGTGCTCGGGATGTCCTCGGCCGTTCCCACACCCTCGCTTACCCAGCTCTCCACCACATCGGAGACCTTAACCGAGAAGTGATAGACCTTGTTGCCTGCCGCATCTATCTCATCGGGCTCGCTTGGAGCAAGAACGCGATAAAAGTAGCCGCCTGTTTCGGGATCATGGAAATCGTAGGCAGCAAGATACGTGTTGTCGGTCACCGTGAACGACAACGTGGCGTCTGCACCTTCGCCAGCAAGTTCGATATCGGACACCACAGGTTTTTGCGTGTCATATTGGAAGGTGAAGATATCGTTTGTCTGAGTCTCGCCCTCTGCCCCCGCTATCGCAGCGGTCTGGGTGAGCGTATACGTGCCATCGCCCAGTCGATCGCCCTGCTCATCGGTTCCATCGAATGCCGATGATCCCGTAAGCGCTTCTGAATACAACACATAGCCTTGGCTTTGCAGGTAATATGACTTAGACACATGATCATAGCTGTATTCTTTGACCGTCTCATCCTGCTCGTTTTTGTATTCATAGGTGAGGCTGTCGACGCTGCGCAGCAAACCGGTCAAGGGGCGCAATGAGCTCGGAGCCGAGCTGTATCCCATGTTGGACACAACCATTTTGTTGGGATCGATATCGGAATAATTGCCCATATCGACACGGTTCATCGCATCTTCGTCAAGGGGATTGATGCCCAACGGATAGCCGCTGTTGCCATTGGCCATGACGGTTCCATAGATATGGTAGCCATCGGCATCCCACAGCGTGTTGTCAAATGCTGAGGCTTCACCCCAGTCGCCATAGAATCCCATGAAAGGCACCGAGAGGTCGACGCCGCCGTCAGTGGACTCCAAAAGGGCAAATCCATCGACAAACGTGCCATTGGCCGCTTCTGCGACCGCCTGTTTGAACGCATCGCCACAGGTTATGCTCACCGTAAATGAAGCGCTGCCCTGAGCAGGAACCGTCACCGTTTGATCAGAGCCGTCATAGGCCGATCCGCTCAAAGCCACATCGATGCCTTGGCCTGTCCAATTTTTGGAGACTTGCTGGAACAGTCCGCCTTCAATCTCTTCGGACAATGCCGCAATATCGGGAGTGTAGGACTGATCCTCCGAGCCGACGTTATGCAGCGTCACGGTAAAGCTCCACGAGCCATCCGTGCTGTCTCCGAGATTCGCCTGAGGACGCGAAGCGTCGTCAGCACCATCGACAGTCGCGTATACCGTCGACGAAGTCGCCGCGGGAACGTTTGCCAAACCTGCGCCCTGCTGGCGGGGAGAATAATAGCTTCCCTCTTCAGCGGTGTTGGCCAAAGGTTTCGCCGTGCTCATGAGAAGCTGCATAACGACATCGTTACGCTCATCGTCGGAAAGAGAATCAAACTTGGAATCGTTCTCGACATATTCGTTCACCAAGGCAGAGATGCCCGCCATTTGGGGCGTGGCCATGGAAGTGCCTGACATGTAGGCGTAACCGCCATCCGACACCGATGAATAGATGTTTCCACCAGGAGCGGTGATATCCGGCTTGAGTTTCATGTCGGGCGTTACGCCCCAGCTGGAAAAATCACTCATCGTGTAATCTGACGAGGCGGACAGCGTCTTTCCCTGTTCAACGGTAAGGGTCTTTGTCTGTGCAGCCTTGAGCGCCTCACCATCGGATTTGCTGATGAACACGGCGGGGGGATAGTAGGCATTGTCGATGCCCATGGACACCAGATCTTCGTCAACGTTGTCATAGACGATGACCGCCTCTGCCCCGAAGTTCCAGGCGTTGCTTACCTTGTCAGAGAATGACAGCGTGTTGCCGTCCCAATTGAGGCCACCGCGTTGAACCAAAACGATCTTGCCGCTCAGCGAACCGCCATAGGGTTCCGCAGCGGCCGTCACTTCGTCCCACGTGCCCAAGCCAGCGTCAACATACTCCCAAGATCCGTCTGCCAGATCAGAGAACTGCTTCACCGATTCAACCTCGTAAGCATTGGCTTGCAGATATGCGACCAGGCTGCCGTCAGATGCCGTGAAGTAGGGCGAACCCTGCTGGTTATTGACGCTGGCCACCGAAACCGCGCTGGCCAAGGTTGACGGAGTGCTTATGATGCCGCTGTCAGGATCAGTGGCATACGGAAGGTTCTCTCCCGATTGGTTGCCATATGCAGCCGAATATGCGTTGCCTGCAGCAACGTTGACCGTGGTACCTTCGGCCTCGAGCTGATCGATTGCATCGCTATAGGTCGACGATGCCTCATCGGAAAAACCAGCATCCGACCCAAGCGACATATTGACGACGTCGGGGGCAATGGCTGCCGTGTCGTCAAGCGCAGCAAGCAGAACCGAATCGTAGATGCTGCCATCGAAATTGCCCGCCACCTTCATCATCATGATCTGAGCGTTCGGAGCGGCGCCCAGAATTTGGTCGCCGCCGTTTGCTGAGGCGATGCCGGCGACATGGGTGCCATGCTCCATCCCTGAAGCCGTGCCGGGATCGACATCGGCGTCTTTGTCGGCATAGTCATAGACAAACGGTATCTTCTCGCTGATATAGGCGCCTGAAGCGCCACCCGCGCTCAATGAACTCTTCAACGCGGCGACATCGTCAGCCGTCAAGGCAACCTGAGAATCGTCCAAGTCTCCCGAAAAAGCTTCGTGATCGACGTCGAGGCCAGAATCGATGATGGCGATGACCTGGCCGTCACCCTTCTGATCAACTTCATCGGCACCCGTCATATCAAGAGAGGATTGGTTCTTGTACGAACTTTGATCTCCTTGATCGGCAGGAACCTGATATGACTGTTCAATAAAAGCATTCTTCACGCCGTCAAGAGCCTTGACATCTTCAAGTATCGAAGCGGGAGCCTTGATGGCAAATCCATCGATTGCATTGTAGTAGTCGTACAACTCGTCAATCGAGTCGTCTGCAGAAGCGCTTTCAGAAGAAAACAGGCTCAAGATGCCCGCTTCCTCATCTGATGCGTCGTCGCCTGCGAGGGAACGAATCTCGTTCTTGAAATGCTGGTGGCGATCTTCATTCACCGTTCCACCCAACCAGCTGAAAAGAGACACCCCTTGGGAGCCGCCCTCTTCAAGCTGCACAATGATGGTGACTTTCTCGTCACCCTTTGACGAATCGTCATCGAGCAGCCCTTTTGAGGAAGAGGAATCCGCTTCTTGCCCGTCTTCTCCCACATGCTGAAGCAATGATTCTTCGTCGAACGTTTGATCTTCTTGCACGCTCTCCGATTCCGGTAAGGCTTGAGAGCTCTCTTCTTGATCGGACGACTGTCCTTGGCCAACAGAGCTTACGGACTCGTCAGACGAGTCCGCAAATGCCGTAGTTGATGGCGCTATTAATGTACTGACCAGCGTAAATGCAATGCTGCATCGCACGAGGCCAGAGATCCCTTTCAATCGCATTGATCCCCTTTCCTTTCTGTTTTCCCATCAGATTTCGGCAGTAGTCATGACCACCGGCAGAGCCGGTGGCTTGCATAGGCGACCCTGTAAGGGTCGAGAATGCCAGCTGCGGCAAAGCCGCGATGGTCCAGCGCATTCTTACCGGCCGCCCCTTAAGGGGGCTAACCG
>JAEWQO010000052.1 GCA_023460315.1 Actinomycetes bacterium | reverse complement strand
CCCATCAGCAAGGTCAAGTGCTTCACCGAGAAGCCCGACATCGAACTGGCGCGGGTGTTCCTGCAATCCGGTGAGTTTTACTGGAATTCGGGCATCTTCGTGTGGAAGGTGCGCTCGATCGTCGAGGCCTTCGAGAAATACCTCCCCGAGCACCACGCGCTCTTCAGCGGCGTGATGCGCGCCATCGGAACCGACGCCGAGCGCAACGTCGTGGAGATCGCCTTTTCGGAGTGCCGCGCCATCTCGATCGACTACGGCATCATGGAGAAGGCCGACAACGTCTACGTCCGCTGCGGCGAGTTCGGCTGGAGCGACGTCGGGACATGGGGTTCGGTCTACCAGCATTCGCGCAAGGACCGCTATGCCAACGCCGTGCCCGAAGAGGGCTGTTACCTCTACGACACACGCAGTTCGATCGTTTCGCTCCCGAAGGACAAGATCGCCGTGATCAGTGGACTGAAGGAGTACATCGTCGTGGACACGGACGACGTGCTGATGGTCTGCCCCCGCTCCGAGGAGCAGAACATCAAGAAATTCATCGACGAAGTCAAGTTCCACAACGGCGACAAGCACATCTGATTCCTCGTCCAGAAACGGGGCAGTCTTGCAAAAAATCCGGACCGGCGGCAGCGCCGATCCGGATTTGATCATTTCTCTCCGCTCCCCGAGCGCTTCTTCATATGGCTTACGAAATATTTGGGCAAGACCCCGAACTGTTTTTGGAAGCACTTGGCAAAATACGACGCCGAATTAAATCCGGTCATGTAACAAATCTCGTTAATCCGGTATTCACCGTCCAACAGCAATTCGGCAGCCTTTTGCAGCTTTATCAATCGGATAAAGTCGTTAGGAGGCATATGCAGCAAGCCTTTGATTCTCCGGTGCAGATTGGAACGGCTCATCGCCATATACCGCGCAATGTGGTTCACCGTGAGATCCTGTTCGGATATATTGCTGTTTATAATGTCCGTCAACCGATTCAAAAACAGCTGGTCCGCTTTATTCAGACGGTTCGGATCTACGGAAAAACAAGATCCGATGAGCGGGGTTTCCCTGAACAGCGACCGATTTTCCAATATCGTGGCAATCTGCGCCATCAGGTAATCGCCCGAAAAAGGTTTCTCAATGTATGCGGCCGCACCGGCTTCCAACCCGGCTATTTTGGATGCCGTGTCCGACTTGGCCGACAACATGACAATCGGAATGTGCGAATAATTCTTGCGGGCCTTCAGAAACTTACACAACTCGAACCCGTCCATTTGAGGCATCATCACGTCGGTTATGATAAGATTCACATCCTCACTGTCCAGCATTCCGAAAGCTTCATCGGCATTGTCGGCAACGGAAACCCGATACGATTTCGACAGCAGCCGTCGCAGGAAATCCAGCATCCCCTTATCGTCGTCGATAACCAGCACATGACATAACTGTCCGTCGGTTTTAGTCCGCAGCAGCGCCGGCATCTCCGGAACGGGGTCCGTTCCCTCCCCGCGTGGCGGAATATCCGTCCCGGCCGTGGCGGAGGGGGGGGGAACTGCTTTCTTCTGCCAGGGAAGGTCCACGACAAAACGGGATGACGATGCATCCGAAAAGACCGAAATGTTACCTTCATGCTGTTCTACCAGATGCTTTACCAACGACAGGCCCAATCCGGTTCCGCCTTTAGCGTCGCCCTTTATCTGGAAAAACGGCTCAAATATTTTCCCGAAGTATATTCCGGGAATAGCATCGCCGTCGTTTTCTATGGAAATGACGACCCGGTCTCTTTCCGGAGCGGCCTCAAGGCAAAGCCCTACCCTATTCTGCGCATGTTTCACGGCATTGTCCAGCAGATTGCATACGATCTTGGTCAAAGCCTCTTCGTCCGCATAGAGCACGACCTGGTCATCGGGAACCGAGACGCAGGACCGGATTCCCTTCTGCTGCATCTTCTGGGCAAACTGCAACATACATCTTTCCAGCAGATCGTTCAAATTCACATCCGACCGATTGAGCGCGAATCCCGCACTGTCGATTTTCTGAAAATCGAGCAGTTGATTCGACAGATTCAGCAGCCGGTCGATATTGGCACCCATGATTTTGAGGTTCTCCTTATAATCCGAAGGCCTGATCCCCGGGCGGACGATCTGTTCGTAAGGCCCCCGGATCAATGACAACGGAGTTCTTATTTCATGGGTTATATTCGTGAAAAACGCGATCTTCGCCCTGTATTCCTGCCGTTCCTGCTTCCGCTTCAATTCCCTGATCTCGAAATCGCTCCTTTGTCTTGTTTTACGCACGTACCAGCTGACATACAGCCAGACAATCACGACTATGGACAGCACGTACACGACATAAGCCATCGTAGAGGCATAAAATGGCGGGCGAATCTCGATTTCAAGCCGGGCCGGCTGATCGTTCCACATTCCGGTTCCATTGGCTCCCCGGACCTCGAAAACATATTTCCCGGGAGGCACATTGGAGAAGGTAACACTCGGTTGTTCTATTTCAATCCAGTTATCAATGTAGTTGCGCATGATATACCGGTATTGATTCCGGCTGGAGGCATTGTAGCTGAGCATGGCAAAATCTATGGTAAACAGCGATTGGTCGTACCGGAGTTTGATTTTATCCGTATACGGCATGGAGGCATTCAGCGGAGATCTCGGGCCGCAGATCTCGGAAGACCGGTCGTTCAACTTCAAATCGGTCATTACGACAGGAGCGAGATTGGAGCTCGTTATGAACTGCTCCGGAGAAAAGCTCACAAAACCGTTGATCGTGCCGAAATAGAGTTTGCCGTTCAAATCCCTGAATCCCGACTTATAGTTGAACTGATCGCTGGTCAGCCCGTTGCCGGAGGTATAAACTTTCAGGTTTCCCGACAGCGGTTCATAACAGGCCAGCCCCTTGTTCGTACTGATCCACAGATTTTTATTTTTATCCTCGATCACTTTATACACGACATCGTTCGGGAGTCCGTCCCGAGTCGTATAAGCCGTCAAATCGCCCGAAGATGGCGTATAGCGCACCGCACCCCGTCCTTCCGTACCGAACCAGATATGAAAGGCACTGTCCTCATTGATGCTGACAACATGTTTGAGAAGGCCTTCATCCCCGGATTCCACCTGCCCCCACTTCCCCGTATGGGGATTATAGGTAATGACCCCCCGGTTATACGCGGCGAAATAGATGATCCCGTCGTCTCCCTGATAAATATCGTATATGAACAAATTTTCAGGGATCTCCCTCACGAGTTCGAACGCCCCGTCTTCGGGATGAAACAGGCAGAGACCGTAAGTCAGCCCCACCCAAATGCGGCCGTCGTGATACCGGAATATCGAGAAAACGCTGTCGTCGGGAAGCATTTGCGAACCCAATGCGACAATCTCATT
>JAEWQO010000051.1 GCA_023460315.1 Actinomycetes bacterium | reverse complement strand
CCCGGCGAGCGGCGGTCTCTCGCGGCCGACCGATGCAGGAACGCGGCTGATGCGGGTTCCCCCGTTGCCCCCCTCGAACAGAAGGAGCCCCCATGATATCCCCTTTGCTTCTTTCCACCGGCGAGTTCGCCCGCATGTGCAACGTGAGCAGAGAGCTGCTTGTCCATTATGACAAGATAGGCCTTTTGAAACCGCAGGAAGTCGCCGAGAACGGCTATCGTTACTACTCCCTCAAACAACTGTATCTGTTCGACGTCATCAGGTTCTTCCTCGATACCGGCATGACCATGAAAGAAGTGAAGGAATATCTGGACAATCGGACGACCGACCTGTTCTTGGAAACCACCCAAGCCAACATCGAGAACATGCGCAGACAACGCGATCTGCTTGATGCCCGCATCGGCATGATGGAAAAGATGCGCTATCTCACCCAGCGTTCCCTGCTGTTTCCCAAGGACAAACCACGTCTCTCGTACTGGGACGACATCTGGTTCATCACGACCGATGTCAAGCGCGAGCGCACGCAGCAAGCTTATGCGCAAGCCGTCAGCGCACACTCCGACCTCTGCCGCAACACCGCCGGCGTATCGAAGTTTCCCCTCGGCCGGATCATCGACATCCCCGATCCCCGCAAGCCGGAAGAGTATTACTACACGAAGCTTATCACGTGGGTTTCCCCACCTGACAACCCCAACGCACTCGAGGGCCGCATCGATCACAAGCCGCACGGCAATTACGCAGTCATCCTTCATCAAGGAGGAACAAGCACGGTCGAGCGGTCATACGCGAAGCTGCTTGACTACGTTAGGAAAGAAGGGTTCGAAATGCTCGGTCCTTTGTACGAGCTCGACATGAACTCATATTTGATGTCCCAATCAAGCGAGGACTATCTGCTTCACATCTCCGTGCTCGTCAACGCCTAGAGAAAAGCCGGCGGATTGACGCCTCCCCGAGTCACGCCAATCCGCCGCTTCGGACTTTCAGGCCGAATAGCCCCCGAAACACCGACGAAGACAGGCGCCCCAGCGATTCTCCAACGGGAGTCCTCGACGCCTTGCGCCAGCTGCCAAGTTGCCCACGAGACAGGCATGGATCGACACTTCCCCTGAAAACAGAAAACCGCCCGCGACAGCGCAAAGCATATCGCAGGCGGTTTCGTATCGAAAAGAGACGTCAGGCGCTCATGCGCTTGGTCTCCTCGATCAACTCGTAAACCACCGAAGGTTCCGACAGGGTCGAGATGTCACACAGATCCTCGGTCTCCTGGGCGGCTATCTTGCGCAGAATACGGCGCATGATCTTTCCGCTGCGCGTCTTTGGCAATGCCTGTGTGAAATGGATGATGTCAGGCGTGGCAATGGGCCCGATTGCCTCACGTACATGCTCAAGCAGCTCAGCCCGCAGATCATCGCTGATAACCGATCCTTCTTTCACGGTCACGTACGCATAGATGCCCTCGCCTTTGACGGGATGGGGGCAGCCCACCACCGCGGCTTCAGCCACCTGCATATAGGAAACCAAGGCACTCTCGACTTCAGCCGTCCCAATGCGGTGGCCCGAAACGTTCATAACATCGTCAATGCGACCCGTTATCCAGAAGTACCCGTCTTCGTCACAATAGGCACCGTCGCCCGTGGTATAGCAACCCGCCGTGGGGAAGTACACGTCTTTAAAAGCTTTATCGTTATGGTAAACGCCCAACATCATGCCTGGCCAAGGACGCGAAACCACCAAACTTCCTGCCTCATTTACCCCTGCTTCAGTGCCATCGGGACGAACGACCCGCGGGACAACGCCAAAGAACGGCAGGGCAGCTGAACCGGGCTTCATGTCCACCGCACCGGGAATGCTCGTGATCATGACGCCGCCAGTCTCCGTCTGCCACCACGTGTCGGCAACAGGGCATCGTCCCTGTCCGATGGCGGAATAGTACCAAAGCCATGCCTTTGACGTGATAGGCTCGCCAACCGACCCCAGAAGGCGCAAGCTGCTGACATCATGACCGCTCACCCACTTCTCACCGTCTTTCATCATCGCCCGAATGGCCGTCGGAGCGGTGTAAAGAACGTTCACGCCGAATTTTTCAACCACATCCCAGTACCGGTCGGGTTGGGGATAATTGGGCACGCCTTCGAACATGAGCGTCGTCGCTCCGTTCGACAACGGCCCGTACACCAGATACGAATGCCCCGTGATCCAGCCCACATCCGCCGTGCACCAATAGACGTCGTTCTCCTTGAGATCAAAGACATACTTCGCCGTCATGGTCGCGTAGAGCAGGTACCCGCCCGTGCCGTGGAGGATGCCCTTCGGCTTGGCCGTGCTTCCACTCGTGTACAGGATGAACAGGGGATCGTTGGCCTCCATGCTCTCCGGTTCGCACTGTGGCGATTCTCCAGCCACTTGATCGTCCCACCACACGTCCCGATCAACGGTCATTTCCGTGCGCTTCTCCAAACGGCGCACGACCACGCAGCTTCTCACCTGAGGACACATGTCCAACGCCTTGTCGCAGATGTCCTTCAGGCGCAGGATCTTGCCCGAGCGATACCCGAAGTTGGCAGTGATGACGACTCGAGCTTCTGAGTCGTTGATGCGATCTTTCAACGCCTCTGCCGAAAGGCCGCTGAACACCACGCAGTGGATAGCCCCAATGCGTGCACAGGCAAGCATCGCAATGGCGAGCTGAGGCACCATGGGCATATAGAGGACAACGCTCTCGCCTTTCTTCACCCCAAGACGCTTCAGCATGTTTGCCGCCTTGCAGACTTCGCGGTGAAGACGCTGATAGGTATAGACGTCCACTTCCTCTGCCGGCTCGCCTTGCCAGATGAGCGCCGCCTTGTTTCGACGCGCGCCGTCCAAGTGACGATCGAGGCAGTTGTAGGAAGCATTGAGTTCGGCTCCGCGGAAATACCTGACGAAAGGTTTGTCAGATTCAAAATCGTACTCTTCCACCGCATCCCATGGCTTGAACCAATCGACATGCTCGCCAGCCATCTGAGCCCAGAACGATTCAGGATCCTCCATCGATCGGCGGTAGAGGTCGTCGTAGTCCTGCCTGCTCTTGACGAGCGCATTGTAGCTGAACTCGGGAGAGGGCTCAATCGACCGCTCATTTTCCAACAGTTGCCTGATAAAGGCGGTACGGGTGTTCTTTTTCATGGTAGGTTCCCTTCTTCACATCGCCGGATGGAACATCAGGCCACATTCGCTTCTTGAGACGGGCCGGTGTAGAACACGTTGCCCAACGAAACAGGGGCAAACGTGGTCTGTGTCATAAACTGTTCGGGTTTGTACGCCTGAAGGTACTCCCTCAAATCGGGACGGCTATGAGCAAGGTACGCGAACGCATCCTCCAGAATGACGGTCTCGTGGATGCCGGGGTTGCTGTACAGCGCCGAACCGAGCGAATCAACGGTTGCCCTGGTGCAGTGAACGCACCAGTCATAGTCGCCGACATCCATCAAGATGATGGCAAAAGCGATGAGCTTGGGCTCATCGAAGCAGGGAATAAGTCGCTTGATTTGGCTCTCGGGCAAAGACGCGCCATCACAGAGCTCATCTATGCGACGAAGCGCTGCGCTGCGGACAAACAGGGGAACCGCACCAACGGCGACATCGATCAGCATCTCAACGTCGTCAAGCGACGCGATGGCGGCCAAGCGGGCACCACGGCCAGCGGAACCGTCCGACAAAAACGCGAGCATCTCAGACTTCCGAAGATTCCTCACGGCGGCGCAGAGCATGGAACCATGGAGGCTGCCGAGGGCTTGGGGAGCCTCTGCGGGTCTCCCCGCTCCCCTCTCGGCCACTTCGAGCCTCTCGAGCAGCGAGGTACTCTTCCATACGGTCATCTCAGTCATCGTAGCCTTCATGATCTTCCTCCTTTGCAATCTTGCCTCTGCGTTTTCCTTCGTTGCGGCCGTCGTGGCCGTCTGCTTCCGCCCACGGATATTTTTTTCCATTGAACGTGAGGACATCATGGGGTTTGCAACAATTACAAGGTCAACGAACAGGGAGATTGCCGTCCTCCGATCGGCAGGCAACAGCCCGCGAACGGTGGAACAAGGCGGAGAAGTCTTGGATTTTATCCTGAATTGAGCGGCCCGCGCCTTGAAGAGCGCTTTCTCAGAATGATGCCTTCATGCCTTTTCGGCCGGATGAGACACGGGAGGTGTGACCGACAATATCCATTCGCTCGACTTGGCAAAGCGTCTCCGCCACAGGATCATAATTCTGCGGATATGGTGGCCCTTCGGACCCCGATAGTGGATAAACGCACCTCAGAAAGCCTTCTCATGCTCCATCAGCAGACAGGGCACAAGGCGATGTCGAAAGCAAGACAGGGCCATCGCCGCCCCGCATCGACCATCGGCTCCTCTTTCGGCCGCCTCTCGATCAGGCAAAGCGAGGATGCACAAAGGAAACGGGCCAAGGAAAGGATGGCTCTCAGGCTTGAATTGACCAGAGAAAAACCGGCAAGGGATCCAAAGATCATCGATCCTGCATCGGTGGCTGCTGGCAGGATGGCAAGGGCCTGAGCTCAAACGGCATGGGATCATCTTGGCCACGCCATGCCGGCACATTGAACTGGCGCGTCCAATAGCCCAGCGCCCGCGCCGTCATCATCTCTACGAACACCCCCATGACAGCCGAGACGAAGGCGACGAACAGCGCAAGCGCAGCCACCAGCGCGATGGCGACAAGAACCGCACCAACCACAGCGCCGTCAAATTGACCCCTGTTGATGTCCAAAGCACCGCCAAAGGCAAAGAGGCTCACGGCAGCCCCGATGAAAACCACCACCAAAACCAAAGTGAAAACAACGACGGCCAAGATGAGGGACAGCAGAACAGCCATACCAAAAATACGGAGAATGCCACCAAAGTCATGACGCATCATGGCCCACATCCTGCCGAGCTGGAACCCGGCAGAAAGGCGATCGTAAATGCTCATGCGCATGGTGCCGACCCAGAAGAAAAACGTCGCAAAGAAATAGGCTGCGAGGGACAGAACGAAAAAGGCCAGTCCCGCCAATCCTGCCATAAGTCCAAAGGTAAGCGGAAGGAACCCGCCGCCATAGCTATGCCAGCTCAAGCTTCCGAGGCCAACGCCGGTGACAATGCTCCCAACCAGCTCGACAACCCACGGAACCAGAGCGCAGACGAAAAGGATCACCAGCGCAAAAAAACCTCGCCTATACAATTTGCCGTCCTCGTTGCCAAACACGTGCTCCGGCAAGGGGGCATGCACGTCCCAAGCCATGTCCCGCGCCCAACCAAAAACATAGCCATAGACGACAATCGCTCCAAAGACGGGAATGAGACTTACCAAGGAGAGAACGAGCACTTTGCCAAACCATCCCGGCGAGTTTTTTATATCGCTCCACGCTGCATTGAAGTACCCTGACTGCATCTAGCTTCCCTCCACCTCACGTATAGTGAATTCACTATACGTGAGGTGCCATCTGCCCTTACCCAATCGTTGCCATACCGTCAGCAGAATCACGGACCATCCTTTGAAGCCACTTTGTCCAGCGGTTCGCCCTTCAAAGACGGACACAGCGCCAACAGCCATCACCCAGGAAACTCGTGGAACTTGACGTCCGGCCGCTCATTCGATTGGGCGCGTTGCCCTCCCGCTTCAACAGCAAGACAGCGCAGAAGAGGGCTGAACGACCGGATGTTTGGCAAGAGAGGTGATCATCCCATCGTAGAACAGCACTCTCATCTCGTGAGCAATCAGATCATGGTTGTTCTCCGTTTTGGTCTGAAGATGATAGGTGAGATGGCCCAAAATGGCTGACGCGAAACAAGAAGCGAATGAGTCAAGGCAGATGGGTTCTTTCGTCGCGTCCTCGTAGGGCTTGAAAGCCCTCTCGATTTGCCTGACCCAGATGTTTTTCAGCTGATCTTCAAAACTCGAAGAGCCGTGCTTCGAGAGCATTAAGCGAAGAAAATCGGCGTTGCCTCCACTCATATATTCTGCCATATCCCAAAAAATCCTTTCGGGCTGATCGCAAGAAATGAGATCGGCATAGGGATTTTCGCTGTCCAACGCCTTGGTCATGTCATCGAGGAATTCATTGGTTATGCATGATATGAAATGAAAAATGCTTTCGTAATGTTTATAAAAGGTTGTCCGGTTAATACTCGACCTACGGCACAGTTCAGTCACGGAAATATGGCTGATATCCTTTTCGAAACCGAGAGAGATAAGCGCATTGAGCAAATCCCTTTGCGATCGAGTCCGCCCCAGGACGAAAAAATTTGTTCTCATGGTGATCCCCTTTGAACCGCTCCCCAGCACTATCCTTACTCCCCTTGGGGTCTATGCAGCTTCCCTCCGAACAGTATAAGGGCGAAACCCCCTTCTTCAAAGGGGACAGATTGGCACAAACTGTCGAAAGATACACAGAATGCCGCGTTTTGATGACTGTTCGGCGGCAGGCCCCGCTCCTACACTTCCTGTCGAGAGGCAAATTCATGCCGGGGGCAGCCCCCCTCCCGCCGGGAGGCGGCGGGCGCGGGCGGGCGGGCGGACCCCGGCGCCGGAAGGAGGAGGGACAAGATGGAGGAATCATGAACCACCCTTCAAAAGGGTGGTTTGCTCAAGGCCTATAAGGCCAAGGGGTGCTGGCAGCGTCTCAAGGCGCTTGCCTTTCGCTTTGCTCAAGCCGTATCGCCCTTGACTCGTCGCAGCC
>JAEWQO010000050.1 GCA_023460315.1 Actinomycetes bacterium | reverse complement strand
CCACCGATCATGGTGAGAAGGTTTATCTTTACAGCAAAGCGGTCAGATTATGGCACTGGTCGAATGCGTTACTCTTTGTATTGTTGCTGGCAAGTGGGCTGATAAATCACTTTGCGCTGGTGGGCGCAACTGCGGTTAAAAGTCTGGTTGCGGTGCATGAAGTTTGCGGATTTTTGTTACTGGCATGCTGGCTCGGCTTTGTTCTGATCAATGCCGTTGGGGATAATGGTCACCACTATCGCATTCGTCGTCAGGGGTGGCTGGAACGAGCGGCAAAACAAACGCGATTTTATTTGTTTGGCATTATGCAGGGGGAAGAACATCCTTTCCCGGCAACAACCCAGTCTAAATTTAATCCCTTACAGCAGGTCGCCTATGTTGGTGTTATGTATGGATTGCTGCCGTTGTTACTATTGACGGGGCTGCTGTGTCTCTATCCGCAAGCCGTGGGAGATGTGTTTCCTGGCGTAAGATACTGGTTATTGCAGGCGCATTTTGCTCTGGCATTTATAAGCCTCTTTTTTATCTTCGGTCATCTTTATCTTTGCACCACGGGGCGTACGCCACACGAAACCTTTAAAAGCATGGTCGATGGCTATCACCGGCACTAACGAATGATCATTACACGAGCAGACCTGCGAGAATGGCGTATCGGAGCGGTGATGTATCGCTGGTTCCTGCGCCATTTCCCACGCGGCGGTAGTTATGCCGATATTCATCATGCACTGATTGAGGAAGGATATACGGACTGGGCGGAGAGTCTGGTTGAGTATGCGTGGAAAAAATGGCTGGCGGATGAAAACTTCGCGCATCAGGAAGTTTCCTCTATGCAAAAACTGGCCACAGACCCCGGAGAGAGAGCATTTTGCAGTCAGTTTGCCCGCAGCGACGATCATGCTCGCATCGGCTGTTGTGAGGATAACGCCCGAATCGCAACCGCTGGGTATGCCGCGCAAATTGCCAGTATGGGTTATAGCGTGCGGATTGGAAGTGTCGGCTTTAACAGTCACATTGGCAGCTCCGGTGAACGCGCACGGGTTGCTGTAACCGGTAATTCTTCGCGGATAAGCAGCGCTGGAGATAGCAGTCGGATTGCGAATACCGGAATGCGAGTACGCGTTTGTACATTGGGTGAACGGTGTCATGTCGCCAGTAATGGTGACCTGGTGCAAATCGCCAGCTTTGGCGCAAACGCCAGAATTGCCAACAGCGGCGACAATGTACACATCATTGCCAGCGGTGAAAATTCAACGGTAGTGAGCACGGGCGTGGTCGACTCAATTATTCTCGGGCCAGGGGGAAGCGCCGCACTGGCATATCATGACGGCGAAAGAGTTCGCTTCGCCGTCGCCATTGAAGGTGAAAACAATATTCGAACCGGAGTCCGCTATCGTCTTAATGAACAGCATCAGTTTGTTGAGTGCTGATAGCTTTACCTTTAATCAAACGAAAGACGCCGACGAGCACGGGATGCAGGCTTTACGACCGCCCGAGCCATCGCCTCACCAATTTCTGCACATGCCGTAAGTCCCTGAACGAAAGGCTGGTCGTGCATCAACCAGGGCAACGCGCCGAACGCTACGCGTCCACGAATATCTTCGGGTTGCTGTAACGTATAATCTTCGCCAACATCAGGGATTTCATCCCCTGTTTTCTGTAATTGTTCGCGTAGTCCATGGAAAGGAATATCTTTCACTTTAAGCGGACGCTGCCCGCGGGCATCGATAAAAACGTCAAACGAGTAGCTGTTGTCTTCCGTTTTCAGGACGGTGCGCGACTCATTAATTTCCATTTTGTAGTCTTCACCGAGGGCGAGAATATGAATGATTCCCGCTTCACGTAAGGCAAGTAGGCGACGAATAGACTCTGAAGGGATTGCCGCATAATTATCGATGAAAACCCTGGCAAGGCCTTTACTGAACCGTTTATGGTCGTGTTCATTCAGATGAGGAACAATTTCCTGTACGGCTTCATGCAGGCGCAGAATGACATAACGCCAGGGAACAGTATGTTTTTCTCGTTTATTGCGTTCGACTTCCTGGAGATTTTTTTCTGCCCAGTCAAATGGGTCGCGTTGTTTGCGCTCGGCAAACCAGGCTTGAGCAAAGGAATCGACATTCAGGCTCTCTAAGGCTATGCGTTGGCTCCAGCCTGGATCAGCAAACTTGATTTCCTCTACTATCAATCTAAATACCCGATCCAAAAGGCCCTCTTCACCTTTTTGAATCTCAGCATTTAATGCCTGATCGGTGACGATGTGTAAGGGCTCGTAGGGAATAGGGCAATAGAAATCGGCTTCGGGTAAAATACCCGTGCGCGACATCAACGTAATATTTAGCTTTTCACTTGCGTTATCGCGGTTAAAAACGACGTGTTGTTTATCATCTTCAATGAACGAACCATGCTGAATAGCCACTGCCATTGCCGCATCCAGTCCGCTCAAGGATGTTCCCATAATACCCACGTTACACGCATCGACCTTTGCTTCCATCAGGCCTGACCATGGGCTGGGAAAATACGTTCGGGTTGCTTCTTCTTCATCAGGCCAGACGTGGCCCGTGGCGATCACCGCTAAATCAAACGTCTCGCTGGGTAAATCCTGATTTGTAGCGAGCATGACGCCAGCATTTGTAATTTGCAGATCGGTAACCTGGCATGATTCATAAACAGCCACTGCAAATTTTTGCTGTCGTGCCTGGTCTACTAATCGTAAAAATTGATCGCGGAAATATTCGCCCAGCAGAATTCGCGGTAAAAACTGACGATCGTGCAAGGTTTCTTTTTTAACGCCATAACGCTGGAGATGGCTGGCTTCTTGCTTTTGTAGCCATTCGAGATACGTACAATAAATCGGCGGTATTTCAATACTGGCAATATTTGCCAGCATCATTTTTGAGTTTTCCTCATCACTGTATGGCATCCCGACACCGGCCTCGTCAGCCTGCTCGAAGATAGAAATAGAAAGTGGAGTTTGTTGCTGTAGAAGCGAGAATAAGGTGTAGATCCCCGTAGGCCCGGCACCCACAATAGCAATTTTTTTCATTGTTACTTACCTGTACGCATTCTTTCGAATTTAGTGTTATCAGATAAGTTTGGTTGAGATTTTTAGAATTTGAGAAATTTCAGACAGGGATGAAAAGGGCGCTAACCGCCCTTGATTAAATTCTGTCAGGCGAGTTTTGCCTGATTGATTTGACTCAGTGGCTCATTGACATCGAAAACTTTGGCGAAAACTTCCTCAACGCCGAGATTTTTAAGTCGGGCAGTATGTTTTTCCAGATAGGCAAGGGCGCTTTTTTCATCAGTAAAAAGATAGATCCCACCGGCTTCGTGGTTCTTTTCACTTTCTGTCCATACCTTCCACAGAAAACCAGGTTCCTGATTAATCGACTCAGCAAGCGGTTTAAGC
>JAEWQO010000049.1 GCA_023460315.1 Actinomycetes bacterium | reverse complement strand
CCCGATGATCGTCATTCCCGAGATGTTCGACAAGACGGAGATCACCGTCGAGAAGATCGTCAACCTGGTGATTTCGTCGATCATCAAGCGTAAGATCATGGGCATGGACTACGGCGCAGCGGTGATTTCCGAAGGCGTGTTCCACGCGCTGTCGGACGAGGAGATCCGCAAGAGCGGCATCCACTTCACCTACGACGAGCACGGACATCCCGAGCTGGGCAAGGTGTCGAAAGCGCACATCTTCAACGAGATGATCGAGATGAAGCTCAAGGAGCTGGGTCTCAAGGTCAAGAGCCGTCCGGTGGAGCTGGGCTACGAAATCCGCTGCCAGACCCCGATCGCCTACGACCTGACCTACTGCTCGGAGCTGGGTATCGGCGTGCACAAGCTCTTCGCCGAGGGCAAGACGGGCTGCATGGTTTACGTGGATTCGGAGGGCAACGTCTCGCCGCTCTACCTCAAGGACTTGCAGGACCCCACGACGGGCAAGATTCCGCCCCGTCTGGTGGACATCAAGTCGGACAAGTTCACGTCGGTGGTGGAGACCATTCTCAACGCCATCACCCCGGCCGACTACGAAGCCGCCAAGGCTTACGTTCCCAATCCCGAGGAGTACGACTTCCACAAGATCCTGAACTGGAAATAATCCGGTCGCAATCCCATACTCTGATCCCCGCCCATCGCGGGCGGGGATTTTTTTCGCAAAATATTTGCTCGGGGGGGGGATTTCGTATATTTGCATCCCAGAACAATCCAATTCATCATGGAAAAGACCGAAAAACCGGTGTTCGAGCCAATGCCCGAAACACCTGCGGAGCCGGCATCCACGGCCTCCGAATCCGCCGGACAGCCGGCGGCATCGCTCGCCGAAGCGAAAAAGAACATCCTCATCGGACTGCTGTGGTGCGTCGGCGGACTGGCTTTCAGTTTCATCTCCTACTACCTCACCGAAGCCGGAGGCCGTTACGTCATCGCCACGGGAGCCATCCTCTGGGGTGCCTGGCAGGCAATCATGGGATTATACGTCTGGCTGAAAATCAAGCATGGAGCCGGCGAATACGCCGCCTTTTGGCGCATGCTCGCAACAGCCGTCTGCACCGCCCTGCTCATCGGATACCTCACGGTGCTCTCCACGCAGCTGGTGGACGAAGGCGGCGAGCTGCCGCTGCTCGACACCGAACAGACCTATGATTGCACGGACCTCGGGCTGCGAATCCGGATTCCGGCCGGATACTCCGCCCTCGAAGAGAGCATTGAACCCGAAACCGACTCAACCTACGCCCGCTACACGATGTACGTCCTCGACGGCGAATGGGAATTCAACATCGACGCCCTGCAAGATGTCTTCGATCCCGAGGCGAAGAGCATCGCCGACCTCTCGGACTACTGCGCGAGCCGCGATTCGGCCTACTACGACGGCGGGATCATCAAGGCCTCGCGCCCCCTCGTATCGAACGGCACCGACATGCTGTACAGCGAAGGCCGCCGGACCGAATATCCGGGATTCGTATTCACGGCCTACGACCTCAAACAGGGGCAGTCGCTCATCACCGTCGGCATCAGCTACCCCTCGAAGGAATACGGCAAGACGAGTACCCTCCGACGCGTCGAAGAACTGCTCCGAGGCATTGAGCTGACGCAGCCGGAGGAGACGGCAGGAACGGCAGAATAAAAATGATTCGCACGACAGAGAAGGGCAGCCTCCGGGCCATGAGTGGTCAAAAGATCGCAATCAACAGATATTCAGAATAATCCGACAGAGGGGTTGTTATTTTTTCTTGCAATGCAAGTCCGGCAGCCCGAACCGACGCAGCGACCGAGGGTAAAACAGCTCGCTGATTTTACCGAGGTGCAAGGAGGAAGCCGAAGGCAAGCCCCCGGCTGCGGAGGGCTGCAACATACATGTTTTGCCACTCCGCTGGCTTCGGGTTGAAAAACAGAGCGATTATTCAAGAGTAAAACTCAATGTAACAGCTTGTCACAATCTGCCGACCACGCGAGGCCTCCGGGCCGCTTTTTTATCCGAAGAGCGTCGGTTCGGGGGCGGGCGGCACGGGAGCCGCCGGACAGAGGTTGACGACCTCCAGTCCCCGGCCGAGGGCGCGGCGGACGGTGTAGCGGGTGCCGCCGGGCGAACCGTCGTACCACGCCACCAGGACGCGGGCGTTGTACACCAGAAAATCGTTGCGCACGGCATAGCAGCCCCGGTGGTAGGCCGACGCAAGCACTTCGACGGAATCGGCCTCGGCCAGCACGCGCCGGAAGCGTTCGCGGTCGGCCGGGGAGAAGCGCATCTCCTGCCCCCGGAACGGAACCGCAGCGACGAGCCGCACGCCGGGCGCACGCTCCCGGAGTTCCAGCACCGCCTCGGCGGCCGCCAAATCGAACCCCACGGCCATGCCGCTCAAAAAGGTCCGGAAACCCCGCGCGTACAACTCCCCCACCGTCCGGCGCAGGGCGTCCGCAGCCACGCCGCGATAGGTGCGGTGGCCGGTAAAGGCGACGGATGTGCGGCGATCGGCGATCATGCGTCCAAAGGTAAGGCTTTGGCCCGGACTTTGCAAGCCCCATTGC
>JAEWQO010000048.1 GCA_023460315.1 Actinomycetes bacterium | reverse complement strand
CTCTTTAAAGTATCACTGCCCCTCTCACCCTTTCTCCATTATGATATGAAAGTTGGAGTGTGCGCACTTAGTTGTTTTATAATAATACAATCTATCTGCGCATGGGCTGTACATCTATCTCCCTTATATATTGAAAAGATAGGTGTACAAGCCCTCCAAAAGAGCGACGGAAATTATCTTTTGTCTGAAATTTGTGTATTTTTGTGCGTATGGATGACAAGTTGAAACAGATAGACACCCTGTTAGGTGAACTGAATCAATACAGGGCCAATGAAAATTACCGCATTACAGAGGCTCTGGAGATTGAGTATACCTATGACAGCAACCGCATCGAGGGAAATACCTTGACCCTCCATGAAACGGATATGGTGGTCAACAAAGGTATTACCATTGCAGGCAAAGGGTTAAGGGAGCATCTGGAGGCTATCAACCATAAAGAGGCCATTGATTTTATTAAGGACGTAGCCCAGAAGAAAGAGCCGATCTCGGAACGTGTGCTTTTGGATATTCATGCCATAGTCCTGCACAGCATAAACAAGGACAATGCGGGGAAATACCGCCGTGTACCTGTCATTATCAGCGGCAGCAAGCATATTCCTCCCCAGCCTTATCTGTTACAGCCCAAAATGGACGAGTTGTTTCAATGGTACGAGGCAAACAAGGATTCCATGCACCCTGTTGTATTGGCGGCTCAGATGCACGAGAAACTGGTGTCTGTTCATCCCTTTATTGACGGGAATGGCAGGACAGCCCGTCTATTGATGAATCTGATATTGATGCAACACGGTTATCCCATAGCCAATATCAAGGGGGACAATGAGACAAGGCGACGCTACTATGAGACTTTGGAGGAAGCATCCTCGGGAGATAACTCGGCTTTTTTGGAGTTTATCGAGGATGTGGTAATTCAAAGTCTGACGTACTATCTGAAAATCATCCGGGGATAATATCCCAAGAGATTATAATTGGAGAGGTGTGGAGCGATCCATGCCTCTCTTTTTATTTGGGGGCACTCAGCTATCATTGTGAGACGTGCCAATTATGCACTATTTATTATAATACTGAATTTATGAAAGATTTGTATTTGACACTTGTCGGAGGGCTTATATTTGTCCTTGTGGCCTACATAAGAGCAGACCCCCGCAAGAAAGAGTAAACATTTTCTAAGGTCAATATTGATTTTCTGAAACTTTTGACCGTAATTTGTTGTTACAATACCCCGTTGAGTAGTTGTATTTAAAAAACATTTTCTAACTTTGTGATGCTATCCCGATGGGTAGCGACATATTGATTGATGAAAGTGTTTAGCTTTTATCCTTGGTAGGGAATCTGGTAAATTTCAAAGTACAAAGGATAAGCAATACAATCACTCATCACTTGCGTAGATGTATATTTCACTAATATATCTACCAAGTGTGGGGTATTGTTTATTTGTACTTGGGCTTACCAGAGCCTCCTACCAGATAAACTAACAACTCCACACTTTCTTTTTTATAATCCCTTCGATTCGGAGTTGGCTGGGGTAAATTTAATTTTATGATTTATCTAACTTATGAAAATGGAGTATTTCATTCAGAAAGGCCATTTGAAAACCGAGGTGTTGAGACTGAGGATGTAACACTTGCAGTTAAAGATGTTGTACCGGAATCTCAACAAGCTGAGTTAGCGCAACGGGCCTGTGAGTTTATTAATCAGGGAATTGGCGCTAATTATCAAACAGAAGGTATTGGAGGTCATGTAGCAACGGAAACAAGAGAAATTTCTATAATCTCAAAGTTTAATTTTAGAATTTATAAGAAATGAAAAAACTAATTTTATATGCTTTATTAATAGCAGGTTGTATTGGTTGTAGCGACGACTATGATGATTCCAAATTATGGGATAGTGTCAATGGGCTGGAAAATCGGGTGGCCAAACTCGAAGAACTATGCAAACAGATGAATACCAATATTTCCTCGTTGCAGGAAATTGTTACGGCTTTGCAAAAAAACGACTCTATTAAAAGTGTAGCGACACTACCCGATGGGAGTGGTTATCTGATTACCTTTTCTTCCGGAAAGACAATAACCATTTATCACGGTAAGAATGGTGAGGATGGAAAAGATGGACACAATGGTACAGATGGAGTTACACCGACTATTAGTGTTAGAAAAGACACCGATGGTGTCTATTATTGGACAGTCAATAATGATTGGCTTTTGGTTGATGGAAAGAAAGTTAAGGCAGAGGGTGCTGATGGCGCTGATGGTAAACCGGGCATAGATGGAGAAGATGGAACTAATGGTAAAGACGGTATCACTCCCCAATTTAAAATTGAAGACGGATATTGGTATATTTCCTATGACAATGAGCAATCTTGGACAAAGCTTGGTAAAGCAACAGGTGATAGTGGCCTTAATGGGACGGATGGAGATAACTTTTTCAAAGGTGTATCTATTGAGGACGGTTATGTTTGCTTTGTTTTAAATGATACAGTATCAACGGTCATAAAATTACCATTTATCTCTGAAAAAGAGTTGACTATTGAGGTGAAAGAGCCGGGAACACTCAAATC
>JAEWQO010000047.1 GCA_023460315.1 Actinomycetes bacterium | reverse complement strand
GGCTGCGACGAGTCAAGGGCGATACGGCTTGAGCAAAGCGAAAGGCAAGCGCCTTGAGACGCTGCCAGCACCCCTTGGCCTTATAGGCCTTGAGCAAACCACCCTTTTGAAGGGTGGTTCATGATTCTGCCTTCGTGGATTTGTTCGCCTGCCCTTCATGCCGTTTCGAGTCGCCTGGATTCGGGCGTGGATCATAGGCCCCTCAATTGGGGCGCGGCATCTGAATCCTGTCTGTCGCTGAAACCCGTTCTCGAAGCATAAAAATCGTCGATTGTCGCACTTTCTAGCTGTCTCATGATGGTTTTGCAGCGACATTCCTTCCTACCTTCAGAAAAGGACCTGCTCAGAGGGTTTAGAATTCCGGCATCCTCGTCCAAGGACGGATTTTCCAGCCTCCCGTATGCAATGATCGATGATTTTTGTGCCAACAGGCCATGAAAGACTGCCAAGATTATTGGAAGCGAGGAAGGATGCAGAAGAGCGTGGAAGAATCGTCGAAGAGTAGGGGTGGAAGCGGGGGACGACGAGCGTGGGGCAGCCGAGAGCCCCTCGAGCAAATTGCATGGTGAAACTTCCCTCGCAGCCAGTGGAGCGTTCTTGTATGATAAGGTGTGTGAAAAGCAGGGCAGGCGAAGGGACACTATATGGCGTTCGTCGAGTTTCGCGATGTGCGCAAAGTCTATACGATGGGCGAGGTCGAAGTTGCGGCCGTCGACGGCATGACGTTTGACATCGAGCGCGGTGAGTTGGTGGTCATCGTGGGACCCTCGGGGGCTGGCAAGACGACGCTTCTCAACATGCTCGGCGGCATGGACAACTGCTCGTCGGGAACGATCATTTTGGACGGGCGCGAGATCAGCGCTTTCGGAGAGAAGGAGCTGACCAGCTACCGCCGTCATGACATAGGGTTCGTCTTTCAATTCTACAATCTGGTGCAGAATCTGACTGCGTTGGAAAACGTCGAGCTTGCTTCGCAGATCTGTCGCGACCCGCTTGATGCGTCTGAGGTGCTGCAGCAGGTGGGGCTCGGGCATCGGATGGACAACTTCCCCGCTCAGCTCTCAGGCGGCGAACAGCAGCGCGTCGCCATCGCGCGCGCACTGGCGAAGAACCCGAAGCTTCTGCTGTGCGACGAGCCGACTGGCGCGCTTGACTATCACACCGGCAAGGCTATCCTCACCCTGCTTCAGGAGACCTGCTACAGCACCGGCAAGACCGTGGTGCTCATCACCCACAATTCCGCATTTACCGCCATTGCCGACCGGGTGATCCATGTGCGCGAAGGACGAGTTGCCTCCGTCGAGACGAATGACCTCCCCGTGTCGGCGGCCGTCTTGGAGTGGTGAGGGCAGCCCTGCGGTGAGAAGCGCCTTCAACAAAGACACGCTGCGCTCCGTCAGCCGATCCCTCGGACGGTTCGTTGCCATTGCCGCCATTGTCGCTTTGGGCACGGGCTTCTATGCCGGGTTGCGCATGACGGCGCCGGATATGAAACAGGCTGCCGACATCTTCTATGACGGCACCGCGCTCATGGACGTGCGCGTCGTTTCTACGCTGGGGCTGACGGATGCCGATATCGATGCCCTGCGGGACGTCGAGGGCGTGGAGAATGTCATGCCCGCCTACGAGACCGACGTCATGGGAACCATCAACGGAGAGCAGTATGCGACGCGAGTTCATTCCCTGTCACCGTCGGCGCAGGATTCGGACACGAGCGATGGCGTCCATGCCGTGTCGGCCGACAGCGATTATCTGAACAGGCCCATCCTTGTCGAGGGAGCATGGCCGACGAAGTCGGGGGAGTGTGTGCTGTCGGCCGACAAGGTCATGAATGAGCCGACGCATCTTGGCGACACCGTGCAGATAACCGAGTGGCAGCAGGATGGCGCTCTGGTGACGAGCACCTATACCGTCGTGGGATACGTTCGTTCCTCCTATTACGCAACCTCGTCAACATTGGGATCGACAACGCTCGGATCAGGTTCTATCCAGCAGTTCATGTATGTGCCTGAGAGCGACTTCTCGTCGAGCTTGCCCTATTCCGAGGCGTTCGTCACGGTTGAGGGCGCGCAGGAGGACTTTGCCGGCAGCGATGCCTATCGGGAGCGGGTGTCGGCAGTTATGGATCGGATCAAGGCGCTTGCCCCTGAACGCGAGGAGGCTCGAACCGCTGAGCTTCGTGACGAGGCCCAACGTGCCCTTGACGAGCGCCGTGCGGAGTATGACCGTGAAAAGTCCGCTGCGACGGCCCAGCTTGCCGACGCGCGCACGACGCTCGACGCGGCTGAATCATCCCTTGCCAAGAACGAGCAGGACCTTTCTGACGCGCAGACGCGCTACGATGCCGGTGTCACCGATTTAGAGAACGCGCGTGCTTCGGCCGCAGCTCAGCTATCGGCTTCCGAAAGCGATCTTGCCGCTGCACGTTCTCAGGTTGAGGCAAGCCGTCCCGTCCTTGAGGCGGGTCAGGCTCAGCTGGCGGATGCGTGGAATGCGTGGCAGCAGAGCGCCGATTCTCTTGCTCAAGAGTGGACCACGTGGCATGCGGCTGCCGATCCTCTGTGTGCCGCGCTGAAGGACCTGCAGGATGGCATAGATTCCCTGGATGCGCAGATTGCCGCGCTTGACCCTGCCGCTCCTGACTATGAAACGCAAAAGGCGCTGCTCGAGGGGGAGAAGGCCTCCCTTTCCCAGCAGCTTGATCAGTTCAGGCTGGACCATGCCGAACAGCTTGCTGCAGTTGAGGCAACCAAAGCCAAGCTTGATGAGGGGCAGCGCCAACTCGATGCCGCACAGTCGGAGCTTGAGAGCAGGCAGGCGGCATTCGACGCGGAAAAGAGCCGGTTTGATGCCGCTGTTGCGCAGGTACAACAAGGCACCGCCGACCTCGCCGCCGCACGGGCGCAGTCGGATGCGCAGCTCGGCGATGCCCAAAAGCAGCTTGACGATGCCTCCTCGCAGATTGCAAGCGGACGCGTCCAGCTTGATCAGGGAAGGAACGACTACGAGGCGGGCCTTGCGGAATACGAGCAGAAGGAGGCTGATGCGTCCAGCCAGTTTGCCGACGCGGAGCGTCAGCTTGACGAAGCGCAGGGGCAGATAGACGACATGGAAAGCGCATCCTGGCTCATTATGGACCGGGACAAGAATTATGGAGTGGCGAGTTTCGATGCCGATGCCGATCGGATTGATAACATCGCGCAGGTATTCCCTTTCATCTTCTTCCTTGTGGCGGCTCTTGTCGCCCTTACCACGATGACGCGCATGGTGGAGGAGGAGCGGGTGCTCATCGGCACCTACAAGGCGCTCGGCTATAGCAAAGGTCGCATCGCCTCTAAATATCTCATCTATGCTGCCGTGGCAAGCGGTGTTGGCGGCGCCGTGGGCATTGCCCTTCTTTCTCAGGTGCTTCCTGCCATCATCATGAAAGCCTACGCCATCATTTATTTCATTCCCTCAATGCCGTTCCCCCTTCCCATTGACTGGCCTCTCGCGGCCCTCGCGTTTGGCTTGGGCACGGGGGTGACCCTTGTTGCCACCTGGGCGGCAGCTTGGGCCGCGCTGCGTGAGCGTCCTGCCTCCCTCATGCTGCCTCGCGCGCCGAAGGCGGGCAAGCGGATCCTCCTTGAAAGGATCGTTCCTGTGTGGCGCCGTCTTTCGTTCTCGTGGAAGGTGACGTTTCGCAACTTATTCCGCTACAAGCGCCGCTTTGTCATGACCGTCATCGGCATCGCGGGCTGTACAGCCCTCCTGCTGACAGGACTCGGGCTGTCGGATGCTATCAACGACATCATTGACAAGCAGTTTGGCGAGATCACGAAATACAATGCGTCGATCACGGTCGACGAACAGGCTGCTGTGGGAGAGGGAGGTGCCGCCGGCGATCAGCGCCCAGAATTCGATGCTGTCATGGACAAGAGCGAATGGGTGGAGGCACATGCCTCTGCTCTGGTCGAGAACATGCTCGTGGGAGGGTCCGAGGATTCCGATGTTCAGGTTGATCTCGTGGTTCCTCAGGATACATCCGGCTTTGACACGTTTTTCGAGCTCCGCACGCGCGTGGGGCATAATGACGTGGAACTGTCCGACAACGGACTTGTCCTTACCGAGAAACTTGCGAACGAGCTTGGCGTCGGTGTGGGGGATGAGGTGAAGCTCACCGAGCAGGATGCCACGGGCAATGCGACGAACACGAGCTATCAAGCCACCGTGACGGGCGTCGTGGAGAATTATATCTACCATTACGCGTTCATGGGGCCAGCTTTATATGAGCAGCTGTTCGGCGAAGCTCCGGTTTACAGCACGGAGTATGCCATTGTCACCTCTGACGGAGCCGAGCGCGCGCAGTTCGGAGAGGCATTGCGTGCGGTGGACGGCGTGAAGACCATCACATACAACGACGAGATTATCGACGCATATCATGATATGTTGTCAAGCGTGAACATGATTGTGGTCGTGTTGGTGGTGGCAGCGGCCGCTCTCGCATTTATCGTGTTGTACAATCTCACGAACATCAACATCACCGAACGCATGCGCGAGATAGCCACGCTGAAGGTCCTCGGTTTCACCCGCCGGGAAATGAATGCCTACATCTTTCGAGAAACGTTTCTCCTTGCTGCCATCGGGTGCATGGTCGGCCTGGTGATAGGCGTGTGCATGGAGAGCTTCATTGTCGTCACAGCCGAGGTCGACCAAGTGATGTTCGGGAGAGACATACATCCGGTGAGCTTTGTGATGGCATTCGCCCTCACGATGGTGTTCACCGCCGTGGTCATGTTTGCCATGCGAGGCAAGCTGGCCAAGATCGATATGGTGGAAAGCCTCAAGTCAAACGAATAAGGTGAAGCCAAGAAGTATCGACGGGGTGCCGGTCGATACTTCTGCGAAAATCTCTGGGTCGCCGTCGAGCGGCTTTGTTCTTTCTTGCCCTTTCTTGTCTGGGCCATGAGGCCGCCTGCCTCGATAGCGGAGAAAATCCCAGGTTGCGCAGACAAGTCATACCGGAGGTATTACAGCATCGTAGGCATTTAAGTGATTCCAGGGGATGCGTGGACGGCGCTGACAGAGCTAGAGTGTTTGGCAACGGATCTCTTTTTGGCTCGTCAGGCTCAGCCTGCTGTCCACGGGACGGCAGGCTGCCTTTGTGAGTTGAGATGTGCTTGAGATCTGGCTGATATTGGGATGGCGGACGTTTGCCAGCGGTGTTTCGCCGAATGCCCGTCAACGAGAAAGGATCACCGACATGTGTTTCAGACCAGCAGCCGTCGATCTTGAGAAAAAATGTCCCCAATGCGGGGCGACGGTCAAGCCGACGGATACCGTATGTCCTCAGTGCGGGGCCGAGTTGCCCAAGGGGCCGAGCATGCCCGGCATGCCGGGCGCTCCCGGTGCACCCGGAGCGCCCGGAGCCCCCGGTGCCCCCGGAGCGCCAAAAGCACCCGGAGCACCCGGAGCTCCCAAGGCGCCTGGTGCACCCGGAGCTCCAGGCGGCAAATAGTATCCGCAGGGCAATCAAGGCTCAAAGCGCAGGGAGAAGTCCCGGCTCCTCGTGGTGAACGGAATCTCAAAACTTGGACACGGAAATTTAAGTCTTAGGTTTGGAGGCGCAGCTCATTCAGGACCGGGACTTTTTCATGTGCTGTTCAGATGGCGAGGAGCTGCTCGCACGAGGGCGACAAAAAAGCGGTACGTGCGGTATGACGGCTCGGGGCGAAATAATCCCAACGGTATAATGTGCGGGAGATACGGGTGCTCTATAGTGCATCGCGTGCTGCACGATATGTTCCTCGTGCGAGGCTTGGCGGTCGAACCCCCCCCCTGAATAGGCCGTCTGGTGACAGCATCCTCATAAGCTTTGCTGTCAGCGTATTGTGCAGCTTCCTGTCGGTGGGCCGGCAATTGCCATGGCGCATTCGGGGGAATTCAAAAGAGTTTCAAGGGTCCGAAACGTGATCGAATATCTCTGCCACGACCTCGTTTGAGATATTGTGAGTATCTGTCGCCGCGGCGGACGATCTGCGTTACAATTGACAATTGATGAGTGAAACAAGGAGGGGGTTGGCATCGTGTGCTAGCCATGCATGTGATGTGGCTGATGCCGTGAGTTTCTGGGGTGGGGATGCGCGCCTCGTGCGGCTCGGCGATCGGTTTGGGGGCTGGACGGCACATGCTGTACCGCGACGTTTTCCCCTCCTCCCGGCGTCAAATGACGCAACGCCCGTATGAAGGAGACGCAGGCACGATGAAAGTCACGCAGAAGAAGCTCGACGACGGCAGAGTCGCTCTCAGCGCCGCGGCCTCGACGGCCGAGGTAAGCGATGCTCTCAATCAGGCACATTTCATATTTGCTCAGCAGATGGGCCTGCGCCCCGAGCAGGGGAAGACTGTTGCCCAAGTCGCAGAGGAGCGCATGGGGGTCAGGGATCTCGATTCCGTCGTCCAAAGCCAGGCACTTGAGTATCTGGTTCCTTTCGCCATTGACAAAACAGGCATCATGCCTGCCTTTCCTCCTGAGCCACAGCCCAAATCCCAACTGCGGCGCGGCCAGACGTTTCAATTCGAGATGACGCTCACGCCCAAGCCGACCTATGAACTTTCGTCGTATGATCCTGTCGAGATTGCGATTGCTCCCATGGTGGTGGAAGACGCTGAGGTCGATGCGCAGATAGCGCAGATTGCTGAACGCTACGTCGAATATGTCGCCGACGATCCCCGTCCGGTTGGAAAGGGCGACAGCTGTCTGCTTGCCCTCGAATCCTACGAAAACGGCGAGAAGCTTCCCGGACTGACGACGGATGCGCGCACCTACACGACCGGTGCTGGTTTCATGCCCGATGGGTTTGATGAGAACATCATCGGCATGAACGTGGGAGAGACAAAGACCTTCACCTTTGAAGGCCCAGGTGTCGATGACGAGGGCAACGAGGTTTCGGAGGTCATTACCTGCACTGCTACGGTGAAGGAGATTCAGAAGGAAGTGGTTCCCACCATCGATGATGAATGGGTGAAGAAGTATATGCCCATGTATCGCGACGCAGCCGCCATGCGTGAGGGAATCTATGAAAACCTTCGGAAGCAGCGCAGTGGCGAATATGAGGAATATAAGCGCAACCTTGCTGCTGGCGAGCTTGCCAAGCGGTTTAGCGGCCATATTGCCGACGAGGTATATGAGGCCATGTCGCGCAACTTGAGGAATAATCTGCGCCAGCAGGTTGCTCAGCAGAATATGAAGTTTGAAGATTTTGTCCAACAGCAGGGCGGCGAGCAGCAGTTCAACATGATGATGATGATGCAGACACGCCAAATGCTCGTGCAGGGCTATGCGCTGGACGCGCTGTTCAACCATCAGAAGCTTGCCGTTGGCGACGAGGACGTGGATGAGGCTTGTCGATCTATGAACCCGCAGAATCCCAAGGGGGTTCGACGGCAGATGGAGGAAACGGGTCGCGGCTTCGCCTTGCGCGAGGCGGCCGAGCGCATCAAGGCCAGCAAGTGGCTTGTCGACCACGCGAAGATAACGGTCCGCGAGCCGAAAGCGGACCAGGCGCAGCAGCCCGAGGAGTAACCGCCCGTCACGGCGGTCCTGTCCGTCGACCCTGATCGATTTTTACCCGAGAGCCGGCCCCGAAGGCCGGCTCTCGGTGTTTCTGACGAGTTGGCTGAGGGATTGCTTGGAAGGAAAAGGCTCGTTCTTGGCTGATGTCGTTTACATGAATACGACAATGATATCCTTACGGGCGGCTTCCTGATCTTTATCGAGATACGCTTTGCCACCGCCGAGCTGAGTTCCTTGTGCGTCATAGGACATGCATATACCCATATATTTTTTTTCATGCGCGTGCCCATCACGAGCATGTTCTGCAGCAAGGACATATTTGCTGGATTTCTCATCGGCGAGAAATTGCTTCTCAAGATCCTTTTTGGCGCTTTCGAAATCAAAGGTTGCGTTCTCGTTAACGAAAGCTTTGAATTTCTCTTCTCCCCTGATGGTGAAATTCACTTCCATAGTGCACTCCTTTTGCTGGATCCGTTTCCTTTCGCAACGGTTGTTCGCCTTCTGGCCTGACGTTTCGAAAGGATAGTTCGTGTGAACCATTTGATGCGCAGGTTTTGCCAAAGGATTGAGGACGCTTGTTTCGTTATGCAATGGCTCTACTCAGTGGTGGTGTAAAGAGCCCACCGCGTCTTGCCATCCATCTTTTTTGCGAGATCGTCCACCTCGCCATAGTACATGCACCAAGCCTGACATGCTTGCACGCAAGAGGGCATCTTCCCTCTGGCCGTGCGCGATGCGCACAGAGTGCAGGCTTTGGTGATCGTGGGATTGTACACCCACTCATAAGGTGTGTCAGCGTCAATGTCTTCTTTATAGCGATAAGGTCCCACTTCGGTCAGCTTGATGCCAAACTCATCATGGGTTAAACCAAGCTCGTTGCGACAGGCGATCTCGCAGGAGTGGCAACCTGTGCAGTACTCGTAGTTGATAAGAATACCTTTCACGTTCGCTCCTTCTAGTTGACGACCGTCACGACGGGTTCTTCGATGGGATCATAGGGTTCGCCGGGCGTGTATTGAGCGAAGTCGCCTTTTTCGGCTACGATATCATGGGGCATTACGTCTCCTTCTTTGCACGGGTATATCTTGCAGAGCATGCTTTTGATGGCGCTGCCAATGCCTCCTTGGCCAGTGCGGAACGCCTCGGTCATGTTGTTGAGGTTGGAGTCATAGGTGCCGTAGAAATTGGGCTCGGCTCCGTTTTGCTCGGGAAACCACCAACCGTGTTCGGCATGCACGCGTCCAGGCATTACCTCGATGGTTCTTTTCACCTTTTGCTTGAAACGTGCACCGCGACTATTCTCGACCCAAATCCATTCCCCGTCTCTCACGCCGTATTTCTCGCAATCTTCAGGACTTACCATAATGAGTGGATCGGGATGGAACTCGCGCATAGTGGGGAGCTGGCGGTGTTCTGAGTGAAAGAACTCGAAGGATCGTCCTCCGCCGGATAGGATGATGGGGAACTTCTTGAAGGTTTCGGGCGTGGAGAGTGGACTTTCGGGTGGCTCTATGTGATAAGGGAGAGGATCGACACCCCAATGGTCATACCCAAACGACCAGAGCTCAATGCGGCCGGTGGGCGTATTGAATCCGGGCTGTCCATCGGGACGAAGCATTCCTTTCTTGTATTTATAGTAGGTCGCATCCCAATCCCAATAGGCTGTGCCATTGCAGCTCTTTTCACTAGGATTCTCAACCGTCTCCTCCCAAGTCCGATTATACTCGGTGCCTCCCGGACTCAATTGATCGGTGAGATACCAGGTACACCAGTCCTTGTCTGTTTCCCAAGGCCAGTGTTCGGGCTTGATGCGCTTTCCTAGGTCAAGGCATATCTGCTCGTCGGACTTGGCTTCGTAATAATCGGTGACCTTGACCATGGTGCGCACGGGTGTCCACCATGTGCGGCAGCTGTTGCGCTCGCAACTCATAGCAACGGGTAGGACGATATCGGCCAATGCTTGCGCTGTGGGAGTCATGAAGGGGTCGGCTACGACGATAAACGGCACCCGCATGAGCGCAGTGCGGGTGCGAGCCGGATCCATGGAAGCACAGGCGAGCGCGTTGGAGCTTTGTATCCAGAACATCTTGATCGGATAAGGTTCATCGGTCTCGCAGGCAGAGAGGATAGCATCTGAATCGGCACAAGAGACGATATTCGACTCATTGATGCCTGAGGTGGCTGGTATGAGTTTTTTTGCATACACGTCTGGATCGATATATTCGTCACCTAATCCATAACGTTTTTCGATGAGGAACGCACATCGATACATGGCGTTACCTCCGGGATTGTCGATGTTGCCGGTGATGGCCATAATGTCGGCTACGGCTTCGGTGACTCCCAAAGCGGCTATCTGCTGCTCAAAGGCAAGTCCCCACTGGCATGCGCAGCTCGATGACGTGGCAATGAGCCGTGCTGCACCACGGAGCGTCTCCGCGTCTACTCCGCAGATTTCGCTTGCCCATTCGGGAGTTTTGTCGATAACACGTTCGGCGAGGGCATCGAAGCCATATGTCCACATATCGACGAACTCATGGTCGTAAAGATCTTCGCTGACAATGACGTTCAGCATGGACATGGCTGCAATGGCATCGGTTCCGGGACGGATTGGAAGCCAATATATGGCGCGAGCACCCCACCAGGTAAGACGTGGATCAACTGAGATAATTTTTGATCCCATCTGCACGCATTGGACAAGCCAGTGGCCCAAAAAGCCATCGGCGTTTGACTTTATTGGTTCGTTTCCCCAGACTAAGATAACGCCAGGTGCCTTCCATTCAGGATTCGCATAGCGGTTCCAATGCGCTTGAGACGCGTCCACGATGATCATGTCGCCGTATTTGGCAGACGTGCCAATCATGCGTGGCAGATAACAAGCGAATCCGGTGAACCCAAAGGTCGACACATTCGGTGTCTCCATGCAAGCAGAGGCAAAGTAGGGAACTTGCCAGCCAATGTTGCGTCCTGTACCATGTACGACCACGATGGATTGAGACCCAAAATCCTCTTTGATCCTCAGCACTTTTTCTGTTATCTCATCGTAGGCTTCATCCCAGCTGATGCGCTCCCACTGGTCTTCTCCCCGTTTTCCGCTGCGTCGCAAAGGATATTTCAGGCGATCGGGGTGGTTCACGGCATCCGGCATGGAGAGGCAACGCATACAGAGCTTGCCGTTCGCAACTGCATTCAATGGATCGCCCTCGACCTTGACGAGTTTGCCGTTTTTCGTATAAAGCAATACCCCGCACCCCATGTGACATCCTGGAGGTGACCAATGCGTCGTTCTGGTAACGGTGCATCCATCTTCCTCCCATTGCCACTCTCCATCATGATAGGCCTTGCAATCGAGATCTTTCAGCCATGCTTTGTAATCGGCCATAGTGCTCCTTCCTCGCCTTATGGAAGCCGCATGGAGGCGGCTTGCTCACGAATGATTCTAAGGAGCAAGCCTGCTGCCGACATTCATCCAGGTATCCTATTAGTGAGGGAACCAGCCTTGGCGCATGGGCCGTTCCACCTTATTCTGTCTAGTGAGAAAATCTATTGTGAAAAGTCCGGGACCTAGATATTCATGGTGTGGTATCCGCGTGAGGAAGGAAGGAGCCAGACGAGGGATTGAGCATCAAAAGGCTGGTTGCCGACATGGACCATGCGAAGTCTCGCCCTATCTTGATATGATGCCGTAAGACCTCAGGTACTATATTATGACATGCGTTGATCTTGTGGTTTACTCTGATTGGAGAGCTTGTGTTGCAGTTGTTTTTCAAGATCGTTGTGGCAGGGTGAGGGGTGAGCGCATGGTGTGAGCGACGGGTGTGGAAGAAATGCCATGTTCTGCGTGCGCAATGTATTTCTACCTTGACGATTGGCTTTTTTTGGGGGGTTGAGGATCGTTGAAGTTGGAAGAGAAATCAGAGTCGGCATCAGGATTTCAAAATGAGCAGACTTCAGGGTGGCTGCTTGTCAATTCGCGTATCATGGTAGGCTTGGTGGGCGCGATTGCCTGCTATACTTGGTTGTTCTTGGCGATTGGGACATCGGCTTTTCTCCCGATTGAAAGTCGGTCAGCTGAAACCATTGGCATCGGCCCCCTTTGTTTTGTCGTGGGCGCTGCTTGCTCTCTCATCTGTTCATGGGCATTTTCAAACGAGTTCTCTTCGCATAAGATTTTGCAGTTTGCCGTAGCTGTCGCATGCTCTTTTGCCGGGTTCGTTGGCCTTGGGGTGTTTGAGGATCGGCCTTCTTTCCTTTGGTTTGCATCCTTGTTGAGTGGATTCGGCTTCGGCTTGATCTACACACTCTATGGCGAATTTATCTGCATGTTCTTTTATGGCTATATAAAACAATACGTGCATGGCATTTTCACTTGTGCTGCCATTGCCTGTGCGGGTCTTTTGTTTGCCGGGCTTGAGGAGAGCTTCTTTTTCGCACTCGTCTTTCCTTCGATTGCCTTTGGCGCATATGCTCTCGAACTGCTGTTTTTCAGATTGCAAGAGAGACCAGTCGTCGACAGAAAAGAGTCCGACAGTCGACATCGGGTGGTATGGCGCTCCTATTTGGCTACGGCCACTTCCGGTATGGCGGCTGGCTATGCCTTGGGGTGGCTGCTGTCGATTGAAACCGTTCAACCATGGGCATATTATGTTGTTGAAATCTTGGTTGTCATAACGTGCATCTTCCTCCTCTTTGATGCGCTGAAGCTGAACAAAGTGAATGAAACGGTGACGATGAGGTTTTTCTTGCCTTGTGCGGCACTAGTTGCGTTTCCTCTTATCTTCGTTCCGGATGGTCTGAAGTTCATATTCGCCCTGCTGCTCCTCTGTGGGTCCTTGTTTCCAACCACGTGTTCCCTTTCCGCCATATGCAAGCATATTGCGATCTGCGATTTGTCGGCTATTCGCGCTTTTTCGCTTGGCCGCCTCATGAGCTTTCTTGGCATCGTGCTGGGTATGGCTGTTGCCTTTTTTGGATTTGCGCCTGTTTCGCAAGAAGCTTTTGGGCCAATTGCTTCGGTCGCCTCCGTGGTAGCCTTTGTTCTCATGGTTATCTTTTCAGCTTCGTTTGTGATGACAGAGGACAATTATCCAGATGAGTCGCGATTTCACGCATTGCGTTCCAAGGAAGGAGACCCGCTGTTGTCAGTTTCTCCGGGAATTCCTATCCGCAAGATCGAGTCTGAGACTGTTGAGGGCTCCGATGCTGGAACAGAGGAGATGTCTTTCCAGCGTCCAGGGACGTTTTATACCAAGTGCGAGATTATTTCAAGAAAATATGGACTCTCGCATCGGCAGCGAGAGGTTCTGGGCATGTTGGCTAAAGGCCGCAATGCTGATTATATAACTGAAAAGCTTATAATATCATCTCATACAGCCAAGGCTCATATCTATAATATCTACCAAAAGACAGGAGTTCATTCTCGCCAGGAGTTGATGGACCTTGTCGAAAACATTGATTTACATGAAATAGATCTATCTAATTTTCCTGATGCCTTCGAAGACCAAAGGTAAGGAGGATGCATCGTTCGTTCCAGCCTAACCCCTCAGGCCTTACCTTCGAAAATTAGCATCTACGACCCCATGAAAGGAAAAGCCCTCTTCTTTATTGTGAGGTTTGGGCTCATCCGGCCCAAATCGCTGTCGTCATCTATGCGACAGCGGCGGACGAGAAGGGAGATGGGGTAGATGCTGTTCGACTATCAGGAGTTTCTCGATGGCATTGATCGCACGGCCTATCATGAAGGAGAATGGCAATGGGAGGAAGACGGATACACTGTTACGCGCACTTACACGTATTCGGCGCCCGGTTGCCACGATTCTTGCGGCGTGCTCATGTACGCCAAAGATGGCAAACTCGAGAAGATCGAAGGTGATCCCCTCGATCCGTGCGCGAATGGCCGTCTGTGCATGCGCTGCCTCAATCTCGTTGAGGGAGTGAACTACGAGGATCGCCCGAAATATCCGCTCAAGCGTGTGGGGAAACGTGGCGAGAACAAATGGGAGCGCATCACTTGGGATCAGGCGCTCGATACCATCGCAGATTGGATTCGGGAACATATCGACGAAGCCGGCTTCGGACGTGAGTCTATTTTTGTGAATCATGGAACGGGACGAAACATCTCGTCCTGGGTTCCCTTTCTTGGTGGCGCGTGTCTCGGCACGCCGAACATCGGTGCCATTGGGTTTTCCGGGTATTCATGCTATCTGCCACGTACTTGCGGAACGGCTGCTGGTATCGGTGATTTTCCGATTGTTGACGCTTCGGAAGGGCACGAGGACCGATACGGCAATTCTGAGTGGATCCGTCCCGACGTGGTGGTCATATGGGGCTGTGAGCCCTTGAGGTCGAATGCTGACGGGTATCTTGGTCACTGGCTGGTCGTCTGTATGCAGCAAGGAACTGAGTTTATCTCCATAGATCCCCAGCTGACCTGGTGGGGAGCACATGCTTCCTACTGGTTGCCCATACGCCCAGCAACAGACTTGGCGCTTGCCCTTTCGTGGCTGAACGTCATCACGCAAGAGGACCTCATCGATCATGAGTTTGTCGATCTGTGGTGTGCCTATTACGATGAGCTGAAAGAACATGTTGCCCAATTTACCCCCGAGTGGGCTGCCGAGATATGTCGGGTACCGGCAGACGTCATCGCCGACGCAGCACGTTTTTATGCGGGTGCCAAAAGGGGCGCGGTCCAGTGGGGGCTTGCCTTTGACACGCAAGTTGATTCGATTCAGCTGTGCCAAACCGTAAGCAACCTCATGAGCGTGTGTGGCAACATCGATAAACCCGGTACGAATATTCTCGTACGTAATGGTTTTGAGATCAATCCTGGTTATGCGACCGCGCAGCTGTATTGCGATCCCGACACCTTTGCTAAAAAACTGACGGTCGATCTTGTTCACCCAGGCTGCGTCCAATTCATAGGAATGGCCGATTGCGACGCGGTCAATCGTGCCTTTGAGACCGGGGAGCCCTATCCCATCAAGATGTTTTGGTCTCAAGGGTCCAACGGCATCAGCTGCTCGGCCACCGCTGCGCCACGCGTTCATAAGATGCTCGAAAACGTCGAGTTCTGTGTGGTGGCCGATCCTTATATGACTCCGACGGCGGTCGCCTATGCTGACATCTTCCTGCCCTTGAAGACGACCGCAGAACGGGATTCTATGCGTGTGTGGTGGACGCCTCTTCGTGCCATGAAGAGCGTGAGCAAGTGGTATGAGGCCAAGTCTGACGAGGAGCTTATTGTTGCACTCGGCAACAAGCTCAATCCTGAACTCTTCCATAAGCGCTGGCCGACGCTCGAAGCCCTTCTGCAAGACTATCTTGATGTCGGATTTAACATCTATGATCCCGATACCGGCAGGAGCTACAAGAGCGCTGGGCGTTCGAAAGCAGGGATGGTGGAAGTCGACGACGTCCATACCGACTACTGGAAAAAGCATCACGAAGATGGCCAGTGCAGCTTTGGTGCGCTTGTGTCAAAAGGCGGTTATGAATACGATGATTTTTGCTCGACATATTACAAGTACGAGAAGGGACTTTTGCGGCCCGATGGGCAACCGGGTTTCGCGACGCCTTCCGGCCGGGTCGAACTCGTTCCCTATGCGGTATTCGGCGCGTGGGGCATTCCGCCCCTTGCCGAGCACATTGAGTCGATCACCGCTACAAGATGGCTGCATGATCAAGAATATCGCAAAGAATACCCCTTCATATGCATCAATGGATCACGTTCCTATGAGTTCTTCCACTCCGAGAACCGCCAACAAGCCACGATGCGCGAGTTCCATCCCTGGCCCCTCGTTAAAGTGAGCACTCAGACAGCTGCGGAGTACGATCTTACAGAAGGGGAGTGGATCTGGCTGGAGAACACCGAAGGCCGCTGCCGTCAGAAGGTGACTATCGACCCGATGCTCGATCCGCATTATGTGCATGCCGAGCACGGCTGGTGGTTCCCTGAGCAAGAGCCCTCGTTCCCGCATCTGTATGGCACTTTTGAGTGCAACATCAACAACTTGACCCATTCCTTCGAAACGGGGTATGGAGGCATTGGTAATCCGCTTAAAAGCATCTGCTGCAAAATATACAAATGCACCGAAGACGTCTCCGAGCCGACACCAAGCGAGGTCGTAACGGAACTCGGTGGTTTTCGCAACGACTATGTGGCTTGCGAGCCGTTCGCTCGGAAGGAGAAGTAGATGAAGGGCATTCTGATCAACTATGAATATTGCACGGGATGCCACTCTTGCGAGGTGGCCTGCAAAAAGCATTTGAATCTTCCGGCTGGAGAGTTCGGTATCAAGCTTACTGAAACTGGTCCTTTTGAGTATGCGGGAGCGAAAGACAACAAGAAGCGCTGGGAATGGACGTGGCTTCCGGTTCTCACCAAAGCATGCGACCTCTGCGAAGACCGCGTAGCCAAAGGGAAAATACCAATGTGTGTTCAACATTGTCAAGCGTGGTGCATGTACCATGGCGAAGTCGAGGATCTGGCGAAAAAGATCGACGGATCCTCCCGCTGTGCGCTTTTTACCCGTTAGAGCGAGGCTGATAAGGAAGGGGATCTAACTGTTTGCCATTGAGCAACCAAGTTGGGACCCCTTCTATGCGGCATCAGACGTGTTAAGGGCGAGTTGATTTGCTCGGCTCCCTTGGGTGTGTTCGTTTATAAGCGCCCTCTTTCCAGACGTGATTGGCATTTGCGCCTGCTTGCCCTTCCGCGTGGAAAAAAATGCGGTGCTCAAGCTTCTCGCCAGATAGAGGCCAAATGCTCTTTGTTCATTGGTGCACAGGAGGGTTTTCTGAGAAACCTCAGCGTCTCTGCTGGTGAGGAGTGTGTCTAATACCTCATTTCTTACGCTTTCCGTCTCTTTTTCGCATGATTTTGCAAGATAGGAATTCAGGCCCCATGAAAACTGATGCAAATCAGAACAGAATGCGGCCAATCCGCACGTTCGTGCGGATAAAAGGTGGGGCATTGATCAAAGGAAGAGGAGAAAGGGGGTTGCTGCTTCGCGTCCTGTGTCCATTTTTCGACTAGCTAGGGAGAGGAAAAGAAAATGGTTGAAGAAACAAAGGGGTTCCATCGCGCCTGGCTTGTGTTCATCGGGGTTTGCATGATGATGGCCGGAGGCATGGGATTGGTGCTCAATGTCATGGGTAATTACTTTGCACCGATGGCTTTGGCGTTTGGTTTGGTAAATTCCGAGACGGGTGCCCCCGACGTTACGCAGGTGACCCTGCTCATGACCGTGTATTCGTACGTCATGCTTGTTTGGCTGCCGTTTTGCGGACGCTTGTTTGACAAGGTTGACGCACGCATTCTGTTCGGTGCAGGAGGGGTTCTGATTGTCGTGGGGCTTCTCTTGATGATGGCATGGACTGAGGTGTGGCAGATATATATATCCGGTGCTTTGTTCGGACTCGCTGGTCCTGTCATCTTTCTTGTCGGGCCGTCCGTGCTCATCAATAACTGGTTTGCTCCGAAGCAAGCTGGCAAGTTCCTTGGCATCGCTTCTGCTTTCACTGGTGTTGGCACATTCGTGTGGTCTCCCGTTTTCACTGGCATTATCCAATCAAGCGGATATAAGACAGGTTTTATGTTCGAGGCGATTGTTGCGGCCGTTCTCATTCTTGTCCCGGCATTCTTTTTCTTCCGCACGCGTCCCGAAGACATCGGGCTCAAGCCATTTGGCATCGAGAGGGAGGCTGCCGAGGGAGAAGAAATGAAGAAGAGAGGAGTCAGCGGCAAGTTCGCTTTGGGAACGCTTGCATTTTGGTGCATTCTTGTCGGCGCTGGTCTTATTTCCCTTGGCGGAGGGTATAAATCGATGATGCCTACTGCCGTGCAGTCTGTTGGAGGATCTAGCCTTGCCATGCTTGGCGCCACTATGATCTCTGCTGCTGCAGTCGGCAATGTCCTCGGGAAAATAGCCCTTGGAACACTTGCCGACAAGATTGGGATCAGAAATGCCATGGTCGGTTTTTCCCTTGTCAGCATGGTCGGCTTTTTGCTCATGATAGCTTTCATGGGGGACAATCAGATTCCAATGCTTATTGCAGGTTTCTGCATCGGGACGGGAGATGCCATGATGTCGGTCGGCCTGCCTCTCGTCACGCGTGCGTGCTATGGCGATCGCCGCTACGGTGAAATTTACTCCTATATGAATATGCCGATAGCCATTCTCGGTGGTCTTGGAGCCACGTTCGTGGCCCTCGTTGCCAGCATGACGGGCGGCTTCCAGACAGCCTACGGTTGCGGCATTGCGTTCTTTGTCATCATTGCTGCATGTATGTTTATTGCCTGCACAACGGCAAAGAAATTTCGTGAAAAATGGACATCGGAAGGCGAGCCGGAGAAACATCGTCGATAGCCACGCTTGGGTCGCATTCTTTCAGGGACGCAGAGGACGAGGTGTTGCTGGGCAGGTGGAATTTCCCGTGGCACCTCGGCGTTGTCGCATGGCTTGTGGTAAGGGGCTTGACCTGAAATTGGGACAGTGCGTCCGAGGGTGTTGCATTTCATTCGAACCGCATGATCTATGCAGGATGCATTGGTGCATCGCACGATAGATATAGATGGGGGATAAGATGTTGGCTTCGAAGTTTCGCGTCCATTATGCATGGTGGATTCTCATAGGATGCTGTTTCATGCAGGCCGGGGGGTTGGGGGCGGTTCTCGATGCCGCTGGGGTATTTTTTGTACCCGTCTGCAATGATTTGGGGTTTTTACGTTCGGAACTAGCCCTATACCTAACGTTCTATTTTATTGCGACGGTTTTCGCAATGCCAATTGTGGGGAAGTGGATCACAAGATATAACATCAATCGGCTTCTTTCGGTGTCGTTCGCGCTTGTGGTGACCGCGGTTGCCTCGATGGGGTTTTACAGCGAGCCGTGGCAATGGTGGATTTCCGGAGTGATTTTCGGCTTGGCGGGCAGTTTCATATTCGTGGTGCCTACGCCTATTCTCATCGGCAATTGGTTTCATTCCCACAAAGGCCTTGCCCTCGGTGTGGCTATGGCTTTTTCGGGAATTGGAGGAGCTGTGCTTTCTCCTTTGTTCACGCTGTTCATCGAAATGCTCGGGTGGCGCGAGGCGTACCTTGTATCTGCTGTGGTCATGGTGGTCTTGGTGCTGCCGTGGACCCTGTTTGTGTTCAAACTCCATCCTGAAGATATTGGCTGGAAGCCTTACGGATGGAAGGGGGAGAATGATGGCGACGAGCATTCTCGGAAGTCTCGGTACGAGGCTCTTTCCGGAGTTCCCTTGTCAAAAGCCCTCAAGACCGTTCCCTTTGTCTGCATGTTTCTCTTTGCGGGGCTCATCGCGTACTTTGCTGGGTTCAATTCTCATTTGCCAGGATTCGCCCAATCTATTGGCCTTTCTGCCATGGTCGGATCATCTCTGTTGACGGCCGTTATGATTGGAAACGTGGTCGAAAAGCTACTTTTCGGATGGCTTAACGACAAAATTGGCGTTCAATTCACTGTGAACATCCAACTTTTGATGGTTGCCTTGGGGTTTGTAGGGTTTATTCTCGCTGGCGATAACCTTGTTTTTCTCTATGTGTCTGCCTTTTTCTTTGGGGCTCAAAACTCGTTGGTGTCCGTGTCCACCCCGCTTCTCATTCGGCAAATATTTGGGGAACGTGACTTTCCTGCCATTTTCACCTACGCGCGAATAGGCACGGGTGTGATTGGATGCCTTGGGCCTGTGACAGTAGCCGGCGTCTTTGACCTCACGGGCAGCTTCGTTCCCGCCTTTGCGCTGGGAATCGCCATCACCTTTCTTGGGTTCCTTGTGGTTCGCTTGGCCTATCGGTTCCGTTCTGGGCTTTATTGGTTGGATAACGATGGCGGAGCAGAGATCGACGACAAGCAGGTGAGCATTGTATATGACAAAGAATCATATGAAGATGCTGATGGTTGGGGGGAAGGGCTGGCCAACAATAAGCCTTAAGGATCAATGCGCGCGCGGCGGGGTCAACTTATAGTCACCCGTGCGCAGACCATTTATGAACTTGACGAGAAGAAAGGGAGGAGCGGTATGAAATTCAAAAACGATTTGGGCAAGCCGTGGAAGTATGAGGACGGAGAGTTTACCGTTGTGCGCACTTCCATGTGGTCGCCGCCTGGATGCCATCCGGTGGGTTGTGGGTTGAAGCTTTATGTTGACAAAAACGGTAGGCTCGATCATGTGGAGGGTGACGAGAACAATCCCATCACCAAAGGACGGCTGTGTGCCCGCTGCCTTGCTCTCAAGGACTATGTGTACAATCCAAGCCGTGTCATCTATCCCTTGAAGCGAGACCCAAAATATCGTGGGCAGCATGACAAATGGGAACGTATCAGTTGGGATGAAGCTTACGCTCTCGTCAAAGAGAAGCGTGACTACTTTCGTGATACCTACGGTCCTGAGTGCATGGCGGTGTTTTCCGGGACTGGCCGTTCGGGGGGTATTCTGGTAGCCGATATGGCGCAGGCTGTGCTTGGCACGCCGAATGCTTGCTATACGCAATCAGGGTACGCGTGCTATCAGCCACGGTCGATGTCGTGCTCGCATGTTCTGGGAGCATATTATCCCGAGATGGATTATGCGGGTGGGTTGGAAGGAACCTATGATAATCCCGTCTATCGAGTGCCTGAAGTGATTGTTATGTGGGGGAAGATGGCTCTTGCTTCCAACGGCGACGGCTTATGGGGCCACGCTGTCATTGATCTCATGAAACGTGGGGCACAGCTCATCAGTGTCGATCCACGAGTGAATTGGCTGGCGACGCGTGCCGCGATTCACTTGCGAGTGCGTCCGGGCACGGATACCGCCATGGCCATGGCGTGGCTTTGGGTCATAATCAACGAGGACCTTTATGATCACGAGTTCGTCGAATATTGGACATACGGATTTGAAGAGTTTTGCGGACGTGTGAACGATCCGGAGAGGGGGATGACTCCCGAGAAGGCTGCTGAGATCTGCGAGGTTCCTGTGGAGGATATCTATCGTGCCGCTCGTCTTTACGCCAGTGCCAAACCAGCATCTATCGCATGGGGCCTTGCGTTCGACCAAAATCAGAACGGCAACCAGGCCGCCCATTGTGTTCTGGCTCTCATGGCTATCACGGGCAACATCGATGTTCCTGGTGGTCAGATCATTGCCGAGATCGATCCAGCACCTGGAGTGGAGGACAACGGAACAATTCATGATGGAGCGGCAGACGGTTCGGGTTCGACACTTGATATCGACAAGGCCGATGACACTTCTGCAGAGGATGCGGCTCGGCCTCAACGTCGCATCGGTTGGGACAGCCTGCCAGAAGAGCTACGCGACAAAACCATTGGGTATAAGGAATATCCGCTGTATGTAGACAATATACGCAATGCTCAGGCGGATATGATGTTTGACGCAGTGACCACGGGCGAGCCGTACAAGATTCGTATGGGCTGGATCCAGTCAACCGCTCTGCTCACCCCGACCTGCTGCGCTCAGCCGACCGGCTGGTATGAAGGGCTGAAAAATCTCGAATGGTGTATGTCGACCGACTGTTTCATCACTCCTTCCATCGAGGCATTTGGAGACCTTGTCCTGCCCTTGGCGTCCTGTGCTGAGAAAGACGATGTCGTCATGACGCATTATGCGGGATCGCCCGTGACTCTCGGCTCGGTCAACAAAGCCGTTGATGTGGGAGAAGTAAAGTCTGATATCCAGATGCTTATCGAGCTCGGCGAATATCTGGAGATGGATTGTCTGAAAGATGAAAACGGCGAGCGGCTGTTTAAGGATGAGGATGATTTTCTGACCCAGCGCAGGGCCCGTCCTTCCAAGATGCCGTTCGAGGATCTGCGGGAGAAGGTCGTGTATCAACGTGGCGTGAACTACAGGAAGTATGAGACAGGAAAGCTCCGTCCAGATCGAAGACCGGGATTCTTGACCCCGACCGGCCGTGTGGAGCTCTGGTCGACAGCCTATGCCCATTACGGCGAAGACCCACTGCCGTATTACCAAGAGCCGGCGTTCAGCCCCCACAAGGATCCGGAACTGGCGAAGAAATATCCTTTCATTCTGACGACGGGCGCGCGTAACTATGCTTCTTTCCATGCAGAGCATCGCCAGATCCCCGTGTTGCGTGAACTCCATCCCGATCCGATCATCGAGATCAATCCGGAGGATGCATCAGAGGTTGGGGTGGCTGACGGACAATGGGTTGAAATAAGAAACGATTATGGCCGCGCAAAATTTAAGGCCGTCGTGTCTCCTGTTGTGAAGAAGGGTGTTGTCCAAACCGATCATGGGTGGTGGTTTCCCGAACGACAGGCCGATGACGACTCTCGTAGCGAGATTCTTCCTTTGGGCGCAATTGTGAAACCGGGAACGACTCAGGCTATTGTAAACGGAAAAGAAATCAAGGATGGCTTTGTCAGGTCTGATCACGCCGACGAGAAAAGCCTCTATGGCGTATGGCAGTCGAACTGCAACGACCTGGTGTCCAACCATTACAATTCCAAGCTTGGCTACGGTGGGCCATACAAATGTAACTGCTGCAGCATAACTCCGCTGCAAGAAAGCTACGATACGGACATGAGCCTGGTCGCTGAAAAATTCGGAAAGTTGGTGTGACGGGATGGCTGATTACGGACTATTGATCGATTACGAATACTGCACCGGTTGTGAGACCTGCGTCGTGGCTTGCAAGGAAGAGCATGGTTTTCCTGTAGGCAAGTGGGGTATCCGGGTGCTTGATGATGGCCCTTGGCAAAAAGATGATTCTGGCGAAGGGGGTGACTGCTTCAATTGGAACAAGATTCCCGTCCCAACCGACCTGTGTGACCTGTGCGCCGATCGCGTTGCAGGAGGGAAAGAGCCTTCGTGCGTCCACCACTGTCAGGCTTTCTGCATGAAATTCGGCACGATTGAAGAGATGTCTGCCGAACTGGCGGAAAAGCCCCGGCAAGTCCTTTGGTCCCCCTGCAAATAAGAGCATCGAGGCTGGCAAAAGTCATGTGCTACTGCTGCAATTTATGCAATCGGTGCGGCCGTGCTGATGAAATGAAAAAACGGTTGGGGAAACGAGAGTGCCCGAGCTGCCATATGCTGGTTTTTGACGGCGATGTGCTTATTTGTCCCACGTGCGGAGCCCAGTTGCCACCGCCGTTTCCGTCTTTGCTGGAGCGGCCATCTCCCTCTTTATAACAGGGCTTTATGAGACTTTCGACCGAGCGCGGTTCTTGGCTCCTCGCAAGACGTGGGGTGTGCGGGCACCGCGCTTTTGATGTCTGCGCGAATCTTATCTCGAAGAATGTCTCAAGTGTCTGGGGCCCATGTCTTTCGTTCAAGTGTTCCTCGGGTGCCTTTCTTCCTCTTCCCCGATGGGTTTTGATTGCCCGACTCCCCCTGGACTTCCCCTTCTGCGAAACTCACGAAAAGAGACCGGTAAACTGCCGAAATCAACGAAGGGAGCAGAGGAGTCGGCATAGGGTCCCTATGCTACACTGGCCTCGCTGCGCAGGGGGAAGTCAGACGGGGGTGGGCTTGATGCAACAGGAATACGCTGTCCAATCGGACATCTCCATCGATATGAAACTTCCACGGCAGAATGCCGGCCAGACGTCGACGAAGGAGTTCGCTCTGCGGATATCCCTCTTCTGCGTGGTGGGGCTCTCCATGTACTTCGGCTGGGTCTTCTGCCTGTTCTGGAGTCCGTCAATCCTTCCCGCGGGGGTTTTCGGAGATTTTGATGCCCATGTCATCCGTGCGGCCATGACTGTTTCCATGTTCGTCGCCTATGCGGTGTTTGGGCTGTTCTCGCGCGTCTTCGCGTCGTCTCGCGGCGAGACGCTCCTGCGCGCGGTGGCCCTGGTGTGTTGCCCCTGTGCCTGCGTTGCCTGGCTGCTTCCCTCGGGCATCGGGCTTCTTTGGGCATGTCTGCTCTGGAGTGTCGGCGGTGTCGGAAGTTCCGCGCTCTTGCTGGTGTGGTCGAAGAAGCTTGTCACGCTCAATCGCAAGCAGGTCGTTTTCTCGGCATCGAGTGCGTTTCTTCTGGGGTCGCTCCTGCTCGGCACGGCGGCTTTTATGCCTGCAGGCGTCGCCTTCGCCGCCATCGCCTTCACGCCGGTGGCATCGGTGGCGTTTGCGTGGCTTTCCTTCTCACCGTCGGCCATGGGAACGCAGACCGAGGTCGATTGCGAGCTTTGCATGCTGCAGGAGGAAACTGACGCGGAGAATGCGGGCGCGGCATCCCACGCTACGTTTGCAAAAACTTTCGGCGAGGCGTCAGAGGAGGACGCTGAAGCAAGGTGGCGCCTCGTGTATCCGCGCACCATCCTGATCGCGTTTTCATACAGTGTGGGAATCGGCTTCGTGGGATCGTGCGCGACGGTCCAAGCCTACAGCCCCTTTGCCATCTATGTGATTATGGCTGGCAACGCCATGGCCTCGATGTTCACGGTGTTCTTTCTTCTCCGTGAGCGCCGCGACATCGCGCTCGTCCTGACCCAAGCGTTCTTGCCCATCATGCTTGTCTGCATTTTCGTCTTCTCGTTCGCGGGCTATGTCGGGCAACTCGTGTGCATGCTCGTCATGTTCGCGCTGCTGGCGTGCCATGACATCGTCGATATCGCCAGCGTGTCAAGGAGTTTTTGTCTGTTCGACGAGAATTACGTGAAGACGTTTGCGGTTCGGCGCACCTTCAACGGGCTGGGATGCACGCTTGGTTGGGTCGTTGGCATGGTGATGAGCTTCGCTTTCGAGGGCGATGCGCTCGCTCGGGTGTTCATCTGTTTCGCGTTGGCGGTGTTGCTGATGATTGCTGCCAGTTTTGCCGTGTTCCGCCCCGGGCCGCCCTCGGGCACACGGGAAGGCGGGGCCAGTGCAGATCAGCCCGTTTTCCGATCTTTTGCTGAGGGGAGCGTTGAAGCTGCGCTCAAGATGAAGACGGGGGTCGTGGCAGACCGCTACGAGCTGACTCCACGCCAGGCAGAGGTTCTGTGCTGCCTCGCTCAAGGTCGCAATGCGGGCTATATTGCCGACAAATTCATCATATCGGCCCACACCGCCAAGAGCCACATCTACAACATCTACAGTAAGCTCGGCATTCACTCGCAACAAGAGTTGCTCGATATCGTGGAAGCTGAAGAAATCCCGCTCAAGGTTCTTGCCGATTCTCTTGGTGGCGAACTTCACTGACTGCTCGGCACGCGGGCCCTGCGAATGCGAAGGAGGTTGCATGATGAGTGTGGGGAAAGCTCTTCTGATCGACTATGAGTATTGTCTTGGCTGTTCCGAATGTGAGACGACGTGCATGGCGTCACATGGGCATGGGCCTGAGGCATTGGGCATCAAGGTGACGAAGCTGGGTCCATGGAAAACTCGGGACGACTCCTGGCAGTACGACTTCGTGCCCATTCCGACCGATTGGTGCGATTTGTGCCAGGAGCGCGTTGGGAGGGGCAACCGTCCCGCATGCGTGCGCCGCTGCCAATACGGCGTCATCACCTATGGCACCGTAGATGAACTGACCCTCCTGTTCAAGGCAAAGTCGAAGATGATGCTGTTCACGCCAAAGAGCGCCGACAGGCGATGATGCCGCCCTGGTCATGAGGAATGCCGTGCCGTGTCCATCGACCCGAACAGGTGCTTGTCGATGTTGAGGAGGGGAGAGTTCTTCCCGGGCGTCGAAAGCAGGGTGTCATAGAGAGAATCCCAGATCGCATCGATGTGGCTGACATAAAAGGCACGGAGATCCTTCTCATTGAGGGTGCCCTTCTTCCTGAAGCGGTACAGGTCATTGCAATGGCGGTATAGCCCCATGATGATAGAAGCGCAGAGAGCAACCATCTCATTTGGCTCCATTCCTGCTTTGAGCTGCTCTTGCTTGAACAGGTTGCAGTAGATGGATTCGCTCGTGAGGATGTTCTCCAGCTCGAAACGTGCGAACATGCCGCTTTCGTCTCGGGCCGAGTGCAGGATATAGCTGACGTCAAACACCCCGAACATGGACTTGAAGTCATGGAGCATGGTCTCAATGACCTTGTCTTTGACGGGCATGTCGTTGGGCAACTTGCCAGAGAATGATTTCAGTGCCAAGATGTTCTCTTTGCTGAACTTTCTCAGGATGGACTCCTTGGTGGGGAAATACTTGTAGAGCGTGCGGGTGGACACGTCCGCCTCGGCGGCGATGTCGTTCAGCGTGGTCTTCTTGTATCCCAGTTCGCAGAACAGTTCAAGAGCGGCATCGTAGAGACGCTGTTCCATCATCCGCTTGTTCTCTTGCCGACTCGGCATGGCTGCCCCATTTCCCCCCCAGTATGATCGCGGCTCCATTCTACCGGGAGAGGGTGCGTCTGCCAAGGTGCTGCCGCATGCTTCCATGCGCGCCTCCAGTGATTGCCGCCGGCGCTCGCCAAGACGATGGCAGAGCGGTGGGGTTGGACTGTCCCATTGAATGTCCGCCCTGCCCCAAAGAGGCTCTTTTTATCCGCGTGAAGGTGCTCTTTCGAATAGGTGGGCGCGGAGAAGCGGCGAGACGGCTCGGCGAGGCCGAACATGCTCGATATCGTTCTCCAGAAACGCATAAACTTACTTTTTTCTTGTTAAGCTTCAGGTGGCGATAGTGAAGAAGGACGGGCTGCCAAAGGGGGGATCGTATGTTTGCACCATCTCGGCTTGCCGCCGGCCAGACGTGCGGCTTCGGTAAGGCTGTTCCTTTCACCTGGCGGTTCGTGGAACAGAGCTTCCATAATGACAATCGTCTCTCCTGGTGGCTCTCCCACCTCTCCTCGCCTCTTGGACGAAGCGTCGTGCAGTTCGGGACGCCGGGACATGTCCTCGGCGGAGACCGGCCTGCCCGGAAGTGACCACGGAGGTTTTCTGCGGAGTCTGCCGCCTGAAAGGGCGGTTGTGCAAGTGCGCCCTGCGGTAGATAGGACAAGACGAATTCGAGGGGGAGTGTGTATGTCAGGTTCAGATGAAATGAGGACAACTCTCAAGACTATGGGATTTTGTGGGCCGTGCACGGCATCGGACACTGCGGAGATAGACGTGCGCGATGGACGCATCCTGCGCACGCGCCCTTTCAGCTATGTCGAGCATCAGAGCGAGGATGGTTTGAACCCGTGGAGCATCAGGGCTCGCGGCAAGGAATTCAAGGCGAAGGAGAAGACCGAGCTGTCCCCCTTCGCCCTGGCCTACAAGGAGCGGGTGTACTCGCCCAATCGCATCCTTCATCCCATGAAGCGCGTGGATTGGGATCCAAAAGGCGAGCGGAACCCCCAGAACCGCGGCAAGAGCAAGTATGAACGCATCAGCTGGGATGAAGCGACCGACATCATCGCTCGGGAGGTGCTGCGCGTCAAGGAGGCCTATGGCCTCAATTCCATCCTCGTGCAGTCTGACGGCCATCACCTGATCAAGACCATCCATGGGCCACGTGGCACAGAGGGCTATCTGCTTGATCAGATAGCCCTTGAAGAGACGGGCGTCGAACTCGTCAATGACTTCTGGATGCATGAGGACGAGCAGGGCGCCGTCCAGACCGGTCGGGCCAAGGGCGGCGGTTACACCATGCAGGCCCGCAATCCCGACTCATGGGAGGGATGGTACTGGGGCGCCAAGCATATCTGGGGACAGGATCCTGTGGGCGAAGGCGACCAGTACAACCTTTTTCACGATGTGGCGAACAACTCCGACTCCGTGCTGTTCTGGGGGTGTGACGTCGAGACCACGCCGTGGGGCTGGGGAGGTTGCTTTCCAAGTCGCTATTGCTTCTTCTTGTCAGATATAGGCGTGAAGCAGATTTACATCTGCCCCGACGTGAACTACGGGGCCGCCTGCCACGCCGACAAATGGATCCCCATACTGCCCAACACCGACTCTGCGCTTCAGCTGGCCATAGCGCATGTCTGGATCGCGGAGGACCTCTACGACAAGGAATACATCGACACCCATGCCATCGGATTCGACTGGTTCGTGTACCACGTGAATGGCGGCGATGACGGCATAGAGAAGACGCCCGAATGGGCCGAGGGAGTCTGCGGGATTCCCGCCCGCACCATCAAGGCGTTGGCGCGCCATTGGGCAAAGCACAACGTGTCCATCGCCCACTGCAACGGAGGGTCGATGATCCGCTCGACCTACAGCCATGAACCGGCCCGTCTCGAGGTCGCCCTGCTTGGGATGCAGGCGCTGGGACATCCCGGTCGCAACCAGGTGAAGATGATGGAATGGCAGCTGTTCGGGCTCACGAGCCAGATGCCTGCTCCGCGCTCGGAGCTGATTCCGACCCTGAGTGACATCCTGTGGCCCTATGCCGCCGACCAGCGTGAGTCATTCGTTCCCGAAACGCTCATTCCCGAGGCGCTTGCAGGCAACTTCGATCATGACAATCCTCTGAAATGGTATGGCGTCACCTGTGCCGGCTTGCCGACGGAAGATCAGTTCGTCGAATATCAGTATCCGGTGCCGGGCAGCGAGCGTATCCACATGGTGTGGACCGACTCTCCCAAATGGACCAGCTCCTGGAACGGCGGCTTCGAATTCATGGATGCCATCCGCGCGGAACATATAGAGACCGTCATCGCCCAGCACATCTGGATGGAAGACGACTGCCTGCTGGCGGACCTCATCCTCCCCATCAACACGAAGTTCGAGGAGCGCGACATCAACTGCGACATTTCGTCGGGCAACTACAACGTGCTGATGATTGAGGACCAGAGCATTGCGCCCTTGGGGGAATCGAAATCGGACTATGAGAGCACGCTCGAAATAGCGAAGAAGTTGGGCAAATATGAGCAGGTCACGGGTGGTGAAACCATCGAGGACAAGATCCGTCGGGGATTCGAGGGCTCCGGGATTCAAGACCGCATCTCGTTCGACGAGTTTCTGGAGAAGGAATGCTACATCATACCCACCGCCAAGGATTGGGAAGAGGACAAGGCTGGCTTTCAGCGTTTCTACGAGGATCCCGAGCGTTATCCGCTTTCGATGCCTTCGGGCAAGATCGAATACTATTCGCCGCGCCTGGCCGAGCATTTTCCCGATGACACCGAGCGCATGCCGTACCCGCGCTGGATCGAGAAGGGGGAGACGCACCCCGACGAGCGCCTCACCACGCCCCGTGCCGAGAGATATCCGTTTCTCCTCGTGTCCAACCATCCCCATTGGCGTCTGCATTCGCAGATGGATGATTGCACCTGGCTGCGCGAGATAGAGACCTGCAAGGTGATGGGTCCCGACGGCTATCGCTACGAGCCGGTATGGATCAATCCCGTCGACGCCGAGAGACTCGGCATCGAGAACGGGGACATCGTGAAGATGTACAACGAGCGCGGATGGACCATGGGCGGCGCCTATGTGACCGAACGCATCATGCCTCGCGCGGTGCTGCAGGACCACGGCGCGCGCATCGATCCCATCGTTCCGGGAGAGAGTGACCGGGGCGGCACCAACAACCTCATTGCCCCGAAGGCCATCGCCTCGAAAAATTGTGCTGGCGAAGTGACGAGCGGGTATCTGGTGGGCATCGAGAAGGTGGATGTGTTCGAACTGGCGAAGCGGTATCCCGAGGCTTTCAGCAGGCCCTACGATGCCGATTATGGCGTCATGCAGGACGCTTGGTTCGAACTTGACTGCAAGGAGTGAAGATGAAGGTATTCGTAATCGACATCAACAAATGCAGTGGCTGCTACAACTGCCAAATCGCCTGCAAGGACGAGCACTGCGACAACGACTGGATGCCCGTAGCGCTGCCGCAGCCACATTCGGGCCAATTCTGGATGCGCGTGAAGCAGAGGGATCACGGCCAGGTGCCGAAGGTTCGGGTCGAATACACTCCCTGGCCATGCATGCACTGCGACGAACCGAAGTGCCAGGCAGCAGTTCCCGACGCGGTGTATAAACGCGATGACGGCCTGGTCATCATCGATCCGGCAAAAGCCAAAGGCCATCGAGAGCTGGTGGATGCGTGTCCATACGGTGCTGTGTTCTATAACGAGGAACTTGACGTGGCGCAGAAATGCACCGGATGTGCCCATCTGGTCGACGAGGGAAAGCTGCCGCATTGCGTCGACCTGTGCGCGACGGGGGCTCTGCGCTTCGGAGACGAGGAGGAGTTCGCTGACGAGATGGCTCAAGCCGAGACGTTCGTTCCAGCAGAGGGCTGCAGGCCGCGCGTCTACTATCTGAATTTGCCGCATCTCTTCTTGGCGGGCGATGTGTGGGACCCGGCGGAGAACGAGATCGTCGAAGACGCCAAAGTGAGGCTCACCATGCCGGACGGTTCCGTGCGCGTGACGGAGACAGACGACTTCGGCGACTTCTATTTCAAACGCATCGACGAGGGCTCATACGGCCTGACGATCGAAGCCGAAGGCTACAAAAAGGTGCAGCGGTCGGGCATCGAGCTGAATGAGAGCTTGAATTTGGGTGATTTCCCGCTTGAGCGGGTTTGACCGGTGGCGTGGAAGGCCATCGAGTTGAGTTGATGCCGAGCTTTGGCGGTGCGGCCGGCGGTTGATTTGCCTAGGGCTCGGTTCGGGATGGTGCGGCGGGGTGGGAGCCGCGCCCTTCCTTCGGCAAGGAAGAGTGAACAGACAGAGAGAAGCGAGGAAGACATCATGCCAACACTGCATTTCAACGAACATGCTTCGCCGACGATGGTCGAGCTCGAGGATGGTACACGCGTGTACCGCACGTGCTCTGCCGGCATCGGCTGCCATAATCTGGGGTGCGGATTGAAGGTGTACGTGAAAGACGGCAAGCTCGTCAAGGTCGAGGGGGACGAGGAGAACCCCATCAGCAAAGGCCGCCTGTGCGTCCGCTGCCTGACGGCCAAGGAGTACTATTACCACAAAGATCGTCTGCTCCATCCCATGAAACGTGCTCGTGAGAATCGTGGGCTCGACGCATGGGAACGTATCAGCTGGGATGAAGCTCTCGACACCATCATAGCCAGATACCGGGAGACGGTCGAGAATTACGGCATCGGCGCGGTGAGCGTGTGGTGCGGCACAGGTCGCGAGGCGAGCCAGATTCATTTCCAGATGGCCAATGACGTGTTTGGGACGGTCAACGCCGTGCATCCCAACAGCGGTTGGTCGTGCATCGTCCCTCGCATGGCTGCCATGCTTTGGACCATGGGCAGCTCGTATATCGAGGCGGACAATGCCATCGGGTTCCCTGACCGCTATGACGATCCACGTTGGGAATGCCCGCGATACATGCTCGTGTGGGGCCGTGATCCTCTGCGTTCAAATCCCGACGGGTTGTTCGGACACTCCATCGTGGAGATGATGAAGCTCGGCATGAAGCTCATCGTGGCTGATCCACGGGTGAACTGGCTTGCCACGAGGGCAAAGGTGCATCTGCAGCTGCGTCCTGGCACCGACGGAGCCTTGGCCCTCGGGCTGTTGAACGTCGTCATAGAGGAAGATCTCTACGACCACGACTTCGTGGAGAGCTGGTGCTACGGTTTCGAACAGCTTGCTGAGCGCGTGCGCGAATATCCGGTCGAGCGCGTCGCGGAGATCACCGAGATCGACCCTGAAGACATCAGAACGGCCGCACGCTGCGTCGCGCAGAGTCCTTCGGCGCTTTCCATGGGCTTGGCGGTGGATCAGAATCCCAACACGCTGCAGATCGGCCATGCGCTGCTGTCGCTGTTCGCCATCACTGGCAGCATGGACGTTCCCGGCGGCTGTTTTATGGGCTTGCCGCCCATCTTCGCCGGCATGGCCGAAAACGCTCCTGTGGCCGAGGAGGAGGGCGAGCCTGAGGGCCTCGCCAAGTTCGGAAACATCGGCGTGGAACCGCTCGGCCACGATCGATATCCCGCCATGAGCGCCATCGTCAACACGACGCATCCCGATGCCACGTTGGACGTTCTGGAGACGAACGTTCCCTACAAGATTCATTTCGCCTACGCGTTCGGCCACAACACGCTCGCCTGCATGGTCCCGCAGCCAAAGCGCTGGTATGAGGCCATGCGCAAGATCGACTTCATAGCCGTGGCGGACCTGTTCATGACCCCTACCATCATGGGTTTGGCCGACATCGTGTTGCCGGCGGCGACGTTCTTCGAAAAGCAGGGCTATGTGTCCAACAACAATGCTTCCCAACCTGGGCAGATGGGTGCCATCGTTCCCATTTTGGAGCCTGAGGGGGAATGCCGCGCCGACCTTGAGATCATGCTTGAGTTGCATCGCCGTCTGTATCCCAACAGCCAAAAACCTGGCTGGGCCTCGCCTTCCGATTTCATCGACGGACAGCTGTCCAAGATGCGCGACGTGGATGCCACGTACGACGACTTGAGCAAACATGTTATTGGGCAATACGAGATCGAATACCGAAAGTACGAGAAGGGCCTTCTGCGTGCGGACGGACAGCCCGGCTTCAACACGCCCACCGGCCGCATCGAGCTGTATTCCACGGTGTTGCAGAACCTGGGCGATGACCCGCTGCCCTACTACATCGAACCCAAGTTCAGTGCCGTATCGCGTCCTGATCTGGTAGAGGAGTATCCTCTGACACTCACGACGGGCGCCCGTCGCTTCACCTCGTTCCACTCTGAGAATCGGCAGATAGCGACCTTGCGGGAGATACACCCATGGCCCACTGTGCAGATCAACCCCGCTACCGCCGCGAAGCACGGAATTGCGGAGGGTTCGTGGGTGTATGTGGAAAACCATCTCGGCAAGGTGAAACTGAGCGCTCACCTGACGCCGGCCGTCAAGGAGAATGTCGTGAGTTGCGATCACGGCTGGTGGTTGCCGGAGGCCGACCCGGAAAACCTGTTCGACGTGTTCGACGTGAACATCAATCAGCTCATTCCCCACGAGGAGAACGGACCGCTCGGTTTCGGAACGCATTACAAGAGCATGCCCTGCAAGATATATCTGGCCTGACAAGGAGGCGGAACATGACGCACTACGGTCTTCTGATTGACAACGAGTACTGCACGGGATGTCATTCCTGTGAGGTGGCGTGCAAGAACGAGCATGACCTGCCGCTTGGGCAATGGGGCATCAAGGTTCTGGAACTGGGGCCATGGAAGCTCATGGATGGCAAGCGCTGGGAATACCGCTATATCCCCGTGCCCACGTCATACTGCGACCTGTGTGCCGACCGTGTCAAGGATGGCGAACAGCCAAGCTGCGTGCACCATTGCCTGGCGAGCGTCATGGAGTTCGGCACCTTGGAACATTTGGCGGATCGCATGGGAGACAAGGGGAAGATGGCGTCCATCTTCGTCCCCTGACCTCCCGCTAATAGCAGTGCCACGGAATGCTCGAATGGGACCGCTTTCCTGGAGACGCCGGCGCATTGCGCTCGAACGGCGACGTCCCCTGGCGAAACGGTTCCTCCTAGCGTTCAAAACTTACTTTTTTGTTCTTACACTTACTGAGTGATCCGGGTTGTCCGCACGGCGTCTACCTGCTCGAACCGAGCTCGGCGAGTTGTCTTCGCAAAGGCTTCTGAAGACATCGAGTCGCCTTTGCGAAGATCTCTTCGACAAGCGGAGTCGGATTGAGCCAGGGGATGATGTGTGCTGAAAGGGGGTGGTGTCTGCTCGTAGGGCGACCCGCCTAACGCATTGTCATTCGTTTTCATCACGAAAGGGGAAACAATGTCTGAAAAGACAAAGATATCAGGTGGTCAGATCGGTGTTTTCGTAGCGCTGATGTGCATGTACTTCATCGGTCCCATGCACAGCGCCGTGAACGTTGCATCTCAGGATCTCATGGCGGTGTACGGCGTCGATGCCAACGCCGTCTCCTACATGGTTTCCATCACCAACCTGCTGGAGATTCCTGCGGCCTTGGCCATCGGCCTCGTCGCGGGGCGCAAGTTGAGCTATCGCGTATGCGCCCTGCTCGCCACGGCGCTTGTCGTCATCGGCGGCCTGCCCGCCATTTTGGGCGCTGCGCTTCCCTGGTGGGGCATCATGGCCACGCGCTGCATTCTCGGCCTCGGCCTCGGCTGCTTCATGCCCATCGTCATGGGTGTCATCTCGCTCATGTTCCAGAAGGAGTCCGTCCGAGCCACGATGATGTCCATCGCGTCCGTATGCTTCAACGTCGGCATGATCGTGCTTACCTCCGTGGCAGGCATCTTAGGTGCCATCTCATGGAATCTGGCGTGGAGCATCTATCTCATCGCCCTCATCCCGTTCGCGCTGTGCATTTTCCTGCTCAATCCCAAGAACGTTCCAGCTGTTCCTCAGGAGGACGAGAAGGGAGAAAAGGTCAAGATCAAGCTTCCCGTTTCCGGCTGGGTCCTGCTCGTGCTGTTCCTTGGCACCATCATCATGAGCCAATCCCTGTTCAACTTGGGCGGTGTCTCCATCGGTGCCGTCGTTGCCAACCCGGCTGTCATCGGCACCGTGTTCTCGCTGTTCTCCGTTGGCGCCATAGCGGCTGCCGTGCTGTTCGGACCTGCCTATAAATTCATAGGCGCCTACACGATTCCCGTATTCTGGATCGTCGGCTTGGTCGGTTACCTCCTGTGGTACGTGGCCCACGTGACGGGCAACATCGCCCTTTTCTACGTGGCCATCATTCTTGCCGGGTTCGGAACCAACACGATGACCGTCGGCGTGCCCATGCTGCTGTCCACCTTCGTGGCCCCTGCCATCGTCGGTGCCGTCATGGGCTTCAGCTACGTGTTTCAGAACGGCGGAGGCTTCCTCGCCTCGCCCATCGATCAGGCTATCACCACCATCGCCGGCGCGGATGCCATTCTGAGCTCCGTGTGGATATTTAACGTCATCCTGGGCATTGTCTTGCTTGTCGGGATGTTCTGGGTGGCCAAGAAAGCCAAGGCCATGAAGAACGCAGAGGCTGAGGCTTAGCATCGGTCCGCGACGCGAGCGGCCGTCGCCTGCTCCGATCTGCGACGCGAAGCTTGGACCTCAAGAAGGCGATGGGGTCCAGGCTTTTTTGCATGAGGTGAGGTTTGCCTGCCGCGCTCTGCGTGGCGTCGGAAACGCTCCCTTTCCTTCGCTTCCTCGGCGGGATCGAGCTCGAAACGCTTCCCAAATCGTCTCGCAGAGGAATTCCGAAAATTCTGTGACGAATCAACGGAATTGTATGGGATGGGGGGTGTTCCTATAGTTTTGTCAAGTAGGCCTTGTGATTGTCTCGGCCGTCGTGGAACGGCTTTGGGGCGCGCGGGACTGCGGCCGCCTTGCGAACCGGCGAGCCTCGAACCTCCGGCTTGAGC
>JAEWQO010000046.1 GCA_023460315.1 Actinomycetes bacterium | reverse complement strand
CATTAACCGTGTGTGGTGAAGTGAAAAGCGTTGAGGAGATCATGACGACCGTTCTGCGCGATAAACCGTTTTACGATCGCAGCGGCGGCGGTTTAACGCTTTCGGGTGGTGAACCCTTTATGCAGCCGGAAATGGCGATGGCGCTACTGCAAGCCAGCCACGAGGCCGGCATTCATACTGCGGTAGAAACCTGTCTGCATGTGCCGTGGAAATATATCGCCCCTTCTCTGCCCTATATCGATCTGTTTCTTGCCGATTTAAAACACGTTGCCGACGCGCCGTTTAAACAGTGGACCGACGGTAACGCCGCCAGAGTGCTGGATAACCTGAAAAAACTCGCCGCAGCGGGCAAAAAAATCATTATCCGCGTGCCGCTGATTCAGGGCTTTAATGCCGACGAAACCTCTGTAAAAGCCATTACCGATTTTGCCGCCGACGAGCTGCACGTTGGCGAAATTCATTTTCTGCCCTACCACACGCTGGGCATCAACAAATATCACTTACTTAATCTGCCCTATGACGCCCCGGAAAAACCGCTTGATGCGCCAGAACTGCTCGACTTTGCCCAGCAGTATGCCTGCCAGAAAGGGTTAACCGCGACCTTACGAGGATAACAACCATGACCACACTGAAACTGGACACGCTCAGCGACCGCATTAAAGCGCACAAAAATGCGCTGGTGCATATTGTGAAACCGCCAGTCTGTACCGAGCGCGCGCAGCACTATACCGAGATGTATCAACAACATCTCGATAAGCCGATCCCGGTACGTCGCGCGCTGGCACTGGCGCATCACCTGGCGAATCGCACCATCTGGATCAAACACGATGAGTTGATCATTGGCAACCAGGCAAGCGAAGTTCGCGCCGCGCCGATCTTCCCGGAATATACTGTCTCGTGGATCGAAAAAGAGATTGATGATCTGGCAGATCGTCCCGGTGCTGGCTTTGCGGTGAGCGAAGAGAACAAACGCGTTCTGCATGAAGTGTGCCCGTGGTGGCGCGGTCAGACCGTACAGGATCGCTGCTATGGCATGTTTACCGATGAGCAAAAAGGTCTGCTGGCGACCGGAATCATTAAAGCGGAAGGCAATATGACTTCCGGCGATGCGCACCTGGCGGTGAATTTCCCGCTGCTGCTGGAAAAAGGTCTTGATGGTCTGCGCGAGAAAGTAGCGGAACGTCGCTCGCGCATCAATCTGACGGTGCTGGAAGATTTGCACGGCGAACAATTCCTGAAAGCGATTGATATCGTGCTGGTGGCAGTCAGTGAACACATTGAACGTTTCGCTGCCCTGGCGCGTGAAATGGCTGCTACCGAAACTCGCGAAAGCCGTCGCGATGAACTGCTGACGATGGCAGAAAACTGCGATCTTATCGCCCACCAGCCGCCGCAGACTTTCTGGCAGGCGCTGCAACTGTGTTACTTCATCCAATTGATTTTGCAGATCGAATCTAACGGTCACTCGGTATCGTTTGGTCGTATGGACCAGTATCTCTACCCGTACTATCGCCGCGACGTTGAACTCAACCAGACGCTGGATCGCGAACACGCCATCGAGATGCTGCATAGCTGCTGGCTGAAACTGCTGGAAGTGAACAAGATCCGCTCCGGCTCACACTCAAAAGCCTCTGCGGGAAGTCCGCTGTATCAGAACGTTACCATTGGCGGACAAACTCTGGTTGATGGTCAACCAATGGACGCGGTGAATCCACTCTCTTACGCGATCCTCGAATCCTGCGGTCGCCTGCGTTCCACTCAGCCTAACCTCAGCGTGCGTTACCATGCAGGAATGAGTAATGATTTCCTCGACGCCTGCGTACAGGTGATCCGTTGCGGCTTCGGGATGCCGGCGTTCAACAACGACGAAATCGTGATCCCGGAATTTATTAAACTCGGTATTGAACCGCAGGACGCTTACGACTACGCAGCGATTGGTTGTATCGAAACCGCCGTCGGTGGCAAATGGGGCTATCGCTGTACCGGCATGAGCTTTATCAACTTCGCCCGCGTGATGCTGGCGGCGCTGGAAGGCGGGCATGATGCCACCAGCGGCAAAGTGTTCCTGCCACAAGAAAAAGCGTTGTCGGCAGGTAACTTCAACAACTTCGATGAAGTGATGGACGCGTGGGATACGCAAATCCGTTACTACACGCGTAAATCAATCGAAATCGAATATGTCGTCGACACCATGCTGGAAGAGAACGTGCACGATATTCTCTGCTCGGCGCTGGTGGATGACTGTATTGAGCGAGCGAAAAGTATCAAGCAAGGCGGCGCGAAATATGACTGGGTTTCTGGCCTGCAGGTTGGCATTGCCAACCTCGGCAACAGCCTGGCGGCAGTGAAGAAACTGGTGTTTGAACAAGGTGCGATTGGTCAGCAACAGCTGGCTGCCGCACTGGCGGATGACTTCGATGGCCTGACTCATGAGCAACTGCGTCAGCGGCTGATTAACGGTGCGCCGAAGTACGGCAACGACGATGATACTGTCGATACGCTGCTGGCTCGCGCTTATCAGACCTATATCGACGAACTGAAACAGTACCATAATCCGCGCTACGGTCGTGGTCCGGTTGGCGGCAACTATTACGCGGGTACGTCATCTATCTCCGCTAACGTACCGTTTGGCGCGCAAACTATGGCAACGCCGGACGGGCGTAAAGCCCACACCCCGCTGGCAGAAGGCGCAAGCCCGGCCTCCGGTACTGACCATCTTGGCCCTACTGCGGTCATTGGCTCAGTGGGTAAA
>JAEWQO010000045.1 GCA_023460315.1 Actinomycetes bacterium | reverse complement strand
CCCCCCCCGACGAATGCCGGGCAGGAGTCTGTGGTGGGTCGGAAAAGGGCAAAATCGAAGTTTGCAACTTTTTTGCCCAGTAATGCGGTTTTTGAAGCGAGGTAAGCAGAAATATTTCCAGCAATTTCCGCAGGAGCGCAAATTAGTGTACTTACCTGCGGAAATGATGCTGAAACATCGGTATTCTTAGGCGGGAAAACCGAGGCAAAAGCCAGAGCAAATTGGGACCTTCTGGCTGTTGTCTCTATTATGCGCGAATCAACGCGAGGGTCCTCCTCAGTGGCCCACTGAGCCCCCCACACCTCGGCATCGACATACATACTTCTGAACTTATAAAGCTTAAACTCTCTCCCATTCTTGCCAACTCGCGTCTGGGAAAACACAGCTGGGCCAGGAGACTCCATGCGCAATTTGAGCGCAACGACACCCATGGGAAGAGCAAATATTACAAGAGCAAAGGCACAAGAGATCACTTCGAACGCTCGTTTAATTGCACGATATCCAATTCCGCCTGACACATGGCTGACCTGCGGCAACACCACTGCCTCGTCATCAGGTAGAAGCCTTGATAGCACATCAGGTGTTATTTTACTTTTGTTTACCCCTAGTGTATGGGAAAGCGCCCCCATAACTGCGACAGCTTCGTCCTCAGATGAAACTGTCGCAGCAGCTTCAGCAAGCTGTGCAATTACCTTCTCCGTTGCCGGAGTCGTCTCATCAGCCAGTCCCGCATGGCTCGAGCCATCATTTTCCTCGGGTTTTACATGGGTATCCGTTTTACTCGTCGGGGTCATCTCTGCGATAGAAGGATCGGTCGCAATGTCGATTAAGGACCCATGCTGCTCAAGAAGGTTCACCGGGCCACCAACCTCTTCGCCAAGTGCGACGGCTGCATTCGTCTCAGACATCAGCCCATCACCTGGCAATATCGAGGCAGAATGCACCTTGATGCGCTCCGGAACTGTGCATAGACGTTGTCTGATATGCTTAAGTTTTCCCCAAGTCCATGGCTTGCTGATCGTTGGTTATACGTTACTTTTATTTGATTATTGTTTCTTATTAACAATTTCAAGCCCCAGTTTTATCGTTTTTTTACGCCCCATCATGTCCATTTCCAGATAGGCCAAACGTTTATGACGGTCTATTCTTTTGATCATGCCCGCGTGTCCCTTGAGCGGACCCTTGAGTATCACGACATGACCCCCTTCGATAATCCCTTCCGACATAGTAACAACTCTTTGTTCAGAGTTGGTAAAGGCTTCAAAGAACGCGACTTCCTGATCATTGAGCGGAATGAAGATGTCGTTGTTGCCAAGCAGTTTGGTGAACAGGGGAACCTTTCGCAATGCAGAGGAAAGCTGTGCTGGCTGACTTGTCAAAACCACCAGGTAGCCAGGAAACAAGATTTCCATCACGCTGCGCCATTCTCCCCGATACTTCTTCATAGTCTCGTATTGAGGAATAAAGCATTCTTCCAGCAGATCGTCAAAAAAGCGTCGTTTCAAAAGCGCAAGCACACGCTCTTCCTGACCACCGACAACTTGCATGACATACCACATATCGCCACCCCCTCCCACCTCAACGCGGTGATGGGACGGGGATAGATCACTATGCTTCACGTCTCAACATTTCTCATGGCTATGAAAAGTGCAAAAACCATGTTTCCTGACACATGACCCAATAAAAGGACTATGCTGTCATTATTGAGAGCGCGAGATGCCGCTCTATCAAAGTACCCTACACCACTGACCGCCGACATATCCGCAGCGGCTTGCAACAACGATATTCATTCCCCTGAACAATCCGAAATGCGCGCCCAGCGACGATTCCGTGTACCCAAGATATGTTGTGCCTCACGCCCCCGGAAGGGCGGTCGGCTTTATTTCTAGAGCAGCGCCACTATCGGCACCGCTTGAGAAACCTTCATAAACGCGTCCCCCTGCCAAGGGTTCCGCTCAAGGTGCAGAGCCGCTGAAAGCAGCGCCCTGCAGCCCGCAGTCATCTGCGATTGAAGTCGCGTCACGGCCGCGCATGGGCACCCCGTGTCCGATAGGTTCGCTGTGCTTCTTCAAAGTAACGATAATGATACACATTATGGGCATCGCTCGCAATGTAACTGTACAGGTTTTCGTTGAACAGCCTTTTTGCAGGCTTGAGCTCCTTGCCAAGCCGTCCGCCAGCCACAAAGTCGGCCGACGCCTGCAGCTTGCAACCCATCTTCACCAGATCACGGGCAAGCTGCACATCCTGCTGAATCGCATGGTAGCGCTCGGGATGCGCAATGATGACGGTGTAGCCCTTGCCCTGCAGCTCGAATATCGTGCGCTCGTATTCCACGAAGTCGTGGGCATGGCACCGCGTGGGCAATTCCAGCAAAAACTCATCGGAGCCATCGTAATGCAGACGGTCAGCCCATTCCATGCCCAAATCCATCAACTTCGCGTGGTTGACCTCCCAGCCCATCTGCAACGGGAAGCCCTGCGCATGCTCGCACAACACCTCATGAGCGCGTAGCATGGCATCATAGTCAAAGTAGGGGTCGCGCACATGAGGGGTGCACACGATGGACGTGATGCCCACCTCCTGGGCGGCCGCCAACATGGCAAGCGATGCGTCCAAGTCAGGCGCACCGTCGTCCACTCCCGGCACTATATGGCAATGGATGTCGCGCACTACCGCCTGCTTCCGCGGCCCTGTGCATGATTCACGACATGCGGCGTGGGAGATGCCCGATGGTCAGATCTTGGCTCGACGCCAGGAATCGCGTAGGGTTCTCGGCCACGTGCGGCGGCCTGCTTGCCGGCGCTGCTCGCTGCAGAGGGATGCATGCCGGCATCGGACGGTTTGGCACGTTTGCCGTCGGCCGTGTAATAGGCATAGTAATATTCTGATCCGGTGCCTTCCACGTCGGTCGCACAGATGCCGATGACGTTCGCATCGGCCTTCTGCAACTGCTCGTAGGCCTCGTTGAGCGCTGCACGTTTAACCAGATTGGGACGCACCACCAGCACCGTGGCCTGCACCAACGTCGACAGAATGGCCGCATCCACAAACGTGCCGACGGGCGGCGAGTCAAAGATCACATAATCGTAGCTTTCCTCCAACAGGTGCACCAGACGCTTAAAGCGCTTCGAGGCAATCATATCGGCCGGATTGGGAATGTTGGGCTCGGTGTCAAGGAAATACAGGTTGGGCGTAGTGGTCGATGCCACGGCGGCATTGAGCGGAGCAGCGTCGGTCAACACGGCATACAGTCCCGCCGTCACACGCGTTGACAGCATGGCTGCCAGGCTGCGCCGGCGCATGTCCGTTTCCACCAGCAGTACGCGCTTACCCGAAGTCGCGATTGCCTGCGCCAGATACATCGACACGGTCGATTTTCCCTCGTTGGGCACCGAACTGGTGATGACGATGGACTTGATGGGTTCATCCACCGACATGAATCGGATGTTGGCGAACAGCGTCTTCGCCGCATTCTGTATCTCAAGCATATTTGAGGACTGCTTCTTTTTCTTGGCCATGATATCGTCCTCCCTCTAACCCTTGATTGTGGGAATGCGGCCGATGATGGGTATGCCCAGCATCTCTTCCGCCTCTTCGGCATTGCGCACCCGCGTGTTGGTCATGTCGATGACCACAATGGTGGCAATGGCCAGGAATATGCCCGCCAAGAAAGCGACGGCCGTGTACAGGGCGCGCGGTGGGCCCGACGGTGTCGAGGGTTCTACCGCTTGATCGATGGTGTTCACGCTGCGCAAGTCCATGACCTCTTGGGCGACATCGTCTGTGGTCTTGGCCAGCTGGTTGGCAATGATGGCAACGGACTGAGCCGATTCACCTGACACGGTCAACGTGATGACGCGGGTGGTAGTCTGGCTTGTGACCGCGATATCGTATCCTTTCAGGCTGCTCATCTGCAGTGCGCTTGCCGTATCCGATGTCACCCGATCGCTCTTGACCAGGGTTGCCACGTCGTTGGTCAGCATCTGGCTGGCGGTCAGATCGGTGTTGGTGATGCTGTCGGTTTCTGAGCTCGATTTGGTCAGCACGTACACCGACACGCTTGCGGAATACACGTTCGGCATCATGAGCCACGCGAAGGCGGCCGTCGCGAGCGCGCATACGATGGGAACCACAAACATCAGCGCCAAATGCTTGCGCATGAGTCTGAGCAATTCAAGCAGGGTCATACTTTTCCTTCACTTCGATGCGTCCGTCTGTTGGAGAGAAGTCCATGATATCGCTTCTTCGTTGCCGAGATGCCGTCAACCGGCATCCTGGGGATCTTCCCCCGCATCCATGCGCTTCTTCATGGCCGCCCATTGCTCCTGGTCCGTAATGACATAGCTCACGCCGTCGATGGTCATGGTCGAGGAGGGGACCATGGCCGAATAGAATGTCAGGCCGGAAGCCTGCTGCGCCTTCTGCGCGAGGCTGACGATGTCGCTCACAGACAAATCGGTCGACACGCAGCCAGCCAACTGTTGAACGGTGCCAGGCAGATCAAGGGGAGCAGTGGCCAGCACGCTCTTCACAATGGCTTGTGCCAAGATGCGCTGGTTGTCGGCCCGCTGGAAATCGCCTCGGGTATATCCATAGCGTTCACGCGCAAAGGCGAGCGCCTGCTCTCCATTGAGCAATTGCTCGCCGGCATTGAGCTGCTGCCCCGTGTTGCTAGAGCCCGTCTCGTCATTGGAGACAGGCACGTCAACCCATACTCCGCCAAGCGTGTCTACCAAATCCTGCAGCTCTTCGAAATGAATTTCCGCATAATGGGTGATGGATACGCCCGCAAATGAGGAAACCGCCTCAACGGCACCGGAAGCTCCGCCGTAGGCGTAGGCGGCGTTTATCTTGGATCGTCCATGGCCCGGCAAGTCGACCATGGTGTCACGAGGAATGGAGACCATGGTAATAGTGCCGGTCGCCGTGTCAACCCGCACCAGCATCATCACGTCAGACCGCGACGTCTCGTCACCCTCTCGGGCGTCAGAACCTAGAACCAACATATAGAATGGCTTGTCTTTGGTCTCCGCCGTCACGGGTATGAGAGCGTTCTTGAGACTTTCTGCTTCGGTTTGATCATCGAAAGACAGCGCTTTGTCAAGCGACGAGAGATACAGAGCAATCGCACCGCCCGCCAGTCCAAACACGCAGACAAGGACGGCGAGCGTGATCACAACGGCCCTCTTAGCCGTCGTGTGCTTCTTGCGCTTCTTCCGTACGCGGATGAGTTGCTCTGACCTGCTTACGTCAGGGATGGGACGAAGAGGCACGTTCCCCGCTGGATGACGCACAGACCCTTCATGCCGCGCTGTATACCCAGAAGAACCCGAAGGTCCTCTCTGATTGTGTTCACCTTGTTGCATGCATGCTCAATCACCCGTCGCCCGTCTCAAACGCGCTTCCGCCTCGCATAAACAACATGCAAGGCAAAGCATCGTGATGGCTAATGCGCCTTTAACGTTTAATGAATAATATCGGTATCCTGACATTTTGACAACAGGCGGCATCCAGGCAGCCCGAAAAAAAGTTTGACTAAGCTTCCTTTTCTCCTTCCTTTCGTACCCATATCCTCTCCTCAATCCCGCCATAGCTCACAGCGATAGCCGTCCATGAAAAGATCGTATGGCAAAACCCCTGTTCATTCCCTACGTGTTCATGCTTTAATGGCTGCCACCGATTTGCCGGAGAAAGTTCGAGCCACCGCACCGGCCAAATTGCGTGTTGAAAGGCAAACGGGAGAGTTTCCCAAAAGACATAAGAAAAGAACATGTCGCTGCATCAAAGGCGGCAAGAGCCACGCCCCTAACAGTGGCAGAAAGACTGATACGAGGACCCGAGATGAAACTTTTGAGAACACTGGGAATGATTGCCGCCGTCACCGCCGTGGCCACGTCGCTGGCCCTTGCCGGATGCTCCGATGCGGAATCAGGCGCCGCAGGGACAAACGCAGGCGCACAGGACAACACGGTGGTGGACTTCAACCTCGGCCACCTGAACTCAACCGCCCACGTGCTGGGATTTGTCGCGCTGGAAGAGGGCTTTTTTGCCGAGGAGGGGCTCAACGCAACCACCACTCAGTTTTCCAGCCAAGCAGAACTGGTGAGCGGCCTCGAATCCGGAAAGCTGGATGCGGCGTTTTTGGGATCAGTGCCCACGCTGGCCAACCAGGCAAGCGGCCATGACCTCAGCATCTTCGGCGGCGCCATGAGCAACGGGCATGGCTACGTCATCGACTCCAAGTATACCGAAGGCCTCGACCAGTGGGACGTCACCATCCTCAAGGGTCGCACGGTGGCCGTTCCCCGCACCACCATCCAAGAGCTTGAGCTGTACGAAATCCTGTCCGAATATGGACTGACGTACGGAGAGGGCGATGACACCGACGTGAAGATCGTGTACTTCGAAAGCCAGAAGGACGCCTACAACGCGTTGGCTTCCGACGAGATCGATGCCGTGTCGACCTACTCTCCCTACACGTCCATCGCAGTGGCCGATGGATACTCCGTGGTGTACAGCTGCTCTGACGTCGACCTTTTCGAAAACCAGCCGTGCTGCCGACAGGTGGCCCTGACCGATGCGCTCCAGGCCGATCCGGACAAGTATGAAGCGTTCGAGCGCGCCTTGATCAAAGCCTACAACTTCTTCCAGACGAATCGCGAACAGACCATCCAAGACGTCAAGAAGCACATCGACATCCCCGAAGACCAGATAGAGTACGAGCTGTACACGCCCAATTATGCCGAATCGAACCCCGATCCGGACAAGCAGGCAACCGAGACGCTGAAGGCGCGCGCGGTCGAGTTTGGATACATCGAGGACTTTGACCTTGAGCCGCTGTACAACACCGACATCTATCGCAACGCGCTCGCCGCCGTCATCGCCGAAGACCCCGACAACACCATCTATCAGGAACTGCAGGAACACTTCGACCAGTACGAATAGCCCATCGACAACCACCGCCCCCCTCCCCAGCAATGCCGAAGTGGAGTAAATCATGTCCAAGAACATAGGCGTGCGAAACCTGTCGGTGGTCTACGACGACCGAGGCACCCCGTTCAACGCGCTTGAAAACGTGTCATTCGACATCGAAGCCGGAGAGTTCGTAAGCATCATCGGTTCGTCGGGCTGCGGGAAGTCAACGCTGCTTTCCGTGCTGGAGGGCCTGCTGTCCCCCACCCGCGGATCAGTGACAGTGGGCGGCACCCCGGTGACCGGCCCGGGACCGGATCGCAGCGTCGTGTTCCAGCAGTATTCCCTGTTCCCCTGGATGACAGCGCTGCAGAACGTGGCGTTCGCCCTTCGCCAGTCCAAGCGCGACCTCGGCAAGCGGGAACGGCTTGCCGAGGCAGAAAGCTATCTGGGCAAGGTTGCCCTCAGCGGCTTTGGCCACCGTTTCCCCAAGGAGTTGTCCGGCGGGCAGCAGCAACGGGTGGCCATAGCCCGGGCCTTGGCCGTCAACGCTGACGTGCTGCTGATGGATGAGCCGTTTGGGGCCATCGACGCCCGCAACCGCGCCGTTCTCCAAGACCTGCTGTTGGAGCTGTGGGAGGGAGAGCAGGGCGCAGACCGCAAGACCGTGGTGTTCGTGACCCACGACGTAGAGGAAGCCATTCTCCTCTCCGACCGCATCATAATGATGGAGCCCAATCCGGGACATATCCGCAACACGTTTAACGTGCCGTTGCCCCGCCCACGACAGCGGTTGGAGCTGCTGTCCGATGATGCCTACCTTCGCTTCCGCAGCCGCTTGAGCAAAATCTTCTTCGAACATGAGTACCAGGAGGTGCACTCCGCATGAGCCTGCGCACGCGCTTTCTCACCGTCTCAAACGCGCTGTTCGTCGTGTTTCTGCTCGTGCAGCTGCTGCCCACTGCAACCGACAAGGATCCCCAGGCGCTATACGCCATCGGCATGGGCGCCGCGGTGGAAGTGGTGGGACTCGTCCTCTGTGCCGTCGCCCAGAACAAGCGCACGCGCGATTCGGCGGTGGACGTGACTGCCGTCATTTTCTTCGTGCTGGCAGCATGGACGCTGGCCACAAGCGTGTTCGACGTGCTTCCCCAAAAGATGTTCCCCGCGCCCGGCATCGTCTTCGCACAGATAGTCGCCGATGCCGCAAAAATTGGCACCGGGGTGGCGTCGTCCTTGGGGATCATCGCGGAAGGCTTTGCCCTGGGAGGGATCTGCGCGCTGACCGTCGGCCTGGTGCTCGGCTACCGCGCCCGTTCTGCCGCGAGTGCGGGGAAGGTGGTCAGCTTCCTGTCTGCCATTCCACCCATCGTGTATATTCCCTACGGCATCGCGCTGCTGCCCACATTCCGCGCATCGTCGGTGCTGGTCATCTTTCTTGCCACCTTCTGGCCCGTGCTCGCTGGAACGCTGGCCGGCGTGTCAGGCGTGGACAAGCGGGCCATCGACTCCGCGCGGGTGCTCAATGTGAAAGCCCCCACCATGCTCGCACGCGTGATGTTGCCCGGAGCGCTGCCGCTCATTTTCAATGGCTTCAACATCGGACTGACCCTCTCGTTCATCCTGCTCACTTCAGCAGAGATGATTGGCGGAACCACCGGGATGGGATATTACGTGAAGTATTATTCCGATTTCGGCGACTACACACGCATCCTTGCGGGCATTATCGTCATCGGCGTGGTCATCACCGTCATCAGCCTGTTGTTCGGCAAACTGCAAAGCCATTTGACCCGGTGGAAGTAATCGCGCAGCCCGCTCTGAAGGTCGCGCGTCAAACGAGAAAAGGCTCCGAAAGGCAACCGTAACGTTTCAGGCTCCCGAGGCGCGGTATCATCATGGCAAAGGACACACGCCCAGCACGAAGAGAAAGGACCTGACATGGCAAAAATCGGTGTTATCGGCGCAACGGGCAACGCGGGATCCGCCCTTGTGAAAGAAGCCAGCAAGCGCGGCCACGAGGTGACCGCTGTGGTGAGGAATTCCACCAAGGCGCGACAGCTCCTCGGAGAAGACATTCCGATTGTCGAACGGGATGCCTTTGACCTCTCACCCGAGGACCTCGCTTCCTTTGACGTTGTAGTTGACGCTTTTGCAACCGCTCCCGCCCAGGCTTATCAGCACGTCGATCTCGCAGCCCTCTTGGTGCGTTTTTTCAGGGAGTCCCCAACCCCTCGCCTGTTCTTCATCCTGGGTGCCGGAAGTCTGCAGACCGGAGACGACGGCCATCTGGCGGTGGAAGATCTCCAGGCGCTTCCCGATAGCGCCTCATGGATCAGCATTCCTCAAAACCAGCTGAAAGAATTGAAGTTCCTGCGTGATGTCGACGAGGTGCAGTGGGTGGGCATCTCGCCAGGACTGACGTTTCAGGCAGGCGAGGCCAAGCCGTTGATACAAGGCAAGGATACGTTGCTTTTCAACGAGAACGGCGAATCCGTCACTTCCAGCGGAACACTTGCTCGCGCCATCGTGGACGAGATTGAGAACCCCCGCCACGCAAATGAACGCTTCACCGTGATAGATGGAGTGTAATCGCCGTCCGAATCATGAACCACCCTTCAAAAGGGTGGTTTGCTCAAGGCCTATAAGGCCAAGGGGTGCTGGCAGCGTCTCAAGGCGCTTGCCTTTCGCTTTGCTCAAGCCGTATCGCCCTTGACTCGTCGCA
>JAEWQO010000044.1 GCA_023460315.1 Actinomycetes bacterium | reverse complement strand
TGGACAAGTTGAGCGTCAAGGAATACGAAGACCCATTCGGAAATCGATAACGCCAGGGTGCCCCTTCAGGGGCAGCCGGCAATGCAAAAGCCGCTTCAAGCGGCTGCGACGAGTCAAGGGCGATACGGCTTGAGCAAAGCGAAAGGCAAGCGCCTTGAGACGCTGCCAGCACCCCTTGGCCTTATAGGCCTTGAGCAAACCACCCTTTTGAAGGGTGGTTCATGATTGCCGTCTTGCGGCGTGGTGCAATGCCCGAAAACAACTGACATGACAAACCAGAGGCCCGCCGCGCCGCTTGACATATTGCCAGCCAAAAGGAGACCACATGGGCTATTGCTTGATGTGCGGGAATATCTCAGAGACCGTCAACGGCCTGTGTCCTCAATGCTTGGAGGACGAGGGCAAGCGGAAGAAGGAGAGCGCCATGGAAGGCAACCGTCCGGCCACGTTCGCGGAGCTCGACCAATGCTCGCGAAACCTAAACACCAAGATGGCACGCGCCATGCGCCGGGCGATCCGGTGGGCGCGAGTGTTCGGGGCGCGGTGGTGGTAGATGCTCCGGTCGTGCCCAGTTTGCGGCCGCATTCATGACGCGAGCATCAAGTGTAGGCGCGAGCCGACGGCCGAGCGCACCGAGGCTCAACGATTCCGATCGTCTGCCGCATGGCAGCGCAAGCGCGATGAGATAGTTGAGAGAGACTTGGGCCTGTGCCAAGCGAGCCTGCGAGAGAACCCTCCAAGCTACATCGCCGAGGGTCTGCAGGTGCACCACATCTCCAAGGTCGAGACCGACTGGGATGCGAGGCTGGATGGGTGCAACCTCATCACGTTGTGTCCGTATTATCACGAGCTGGCCGAGTCAGGCGCGATATCAGCCGAGACGCTCCATAAATGGGCCCATGAGTCGGAGGAGGGCATATCCCCCCTCTCAAATGGAGCCAGAGGGGGCCATGGGCGCTAGACCAACGCCGCTAGGACAAACACGCAGTTTTCCTTTAATTCTGAACTAAGGGGGTGTAAGCATGGCTAGAAAGTCCGTTGTGTCAAGCACCACGAAAGGGCATTTGACCAGACAGCAGAAGCAGGCGCGTGCGAAATCGGAGGCAAGTTGGAGGCGCGGAGAAATAGCAGACTACCAGCCTACCACGCTGACTGATGCCGGTTTTGTCATATTCGCCGAGCTCGCGAACGCCATGCCAGAAAACTCTCTCGCCAAGGTCGATGGATACACGATCGAGGCTGCGGCGGATGCGATCGACAAGATGCGTGAGTGCCGCATGACGATTGACGGGGAAGGCATGATCGTCTCAGCGATCAACGGCAACGGTATTGAGGTTGACAAGCCGAATGACGCCATAGCGATATACCAAAAATACTCCGAGATCGCGAAGAAGTATCTCGTCGAGCTCGGCTTGACGCCGTCGGCCCGAAGCAAGATCGCGGCGGATGCGGCCTCGAAGGCGTCGAAGCCGATGGGTATTAGAGAAGCACTGGCCGAAGACGATGAGGAATGACCATGCAGCCGAGTATGCGCGATCCGTAGTCGACGGGACGATAAGCGCAGAGCACGTCGAGCTCGAAGGCGAGAGGCTCGCGCCCCGATACGTCAAGCTCCAGTGCGTCGAGTTTCTGTGCATGTGGGACGGCGAGCACCCAAGGTATGAGGTCGACCGCAAGAGGCTGCGCAAGGTGTGCCGCATCCTCTCGATGCTCAAGATGGCGAAGGGCCCAAGGGCTGGCAAGCCAGTGTCATCGTCGCTTGCCGGATTCCAGTGGCTCATTATCGTTGCGCTCCTTTGCTGCGTCCACCGTGACGACCATTCTAAGCGGCGCTATGAGAAGGCGCTGTTGGAAATATGTCGGAAGAACGGCAAGACGTTTATCGTCGCCCTCTTGTTCCTGCTGATGTTTTTCATCGAGCCAGACTTCTCGCGATTCTTCAGCGTTGCTCCTGACGGGTCGTTGTCAAGAGAGCTCAAGGAGGCGATCGAGCCGCTCGTCAAAGTCAACTATGACGTCCTTGACGGTGAACTCAAGGTGACGCGCGACTACATCCTGTCGAAGGTAACCGGAACACGATATGTGCCACTCAACTACTCGACGAACAGGATGGACGGTCGCGAGCCGAACGTCTTCATTGCCGATGAGATCGGCGCGTTGCCGACCAACTACGCCATCGAGGCCATGCGGTCGGGGCAGCTTTTGGCGAAGAACAAGCTCGGATTTTGCATCTCGACGAAATATCCAACGATAGACAACCCTCTCGAGGATGAGGTCGACGACGCGAAGAAGGTGCTCGACGGGCTGCGTGACGACGAGACGGTGTTCGCGCTGATCTACGAGCCCGACGATCCCGAAACTTGGACCACCGACGACGCCGTTCTCGCTCAGGGGAATCCGCTTGCTCTTGAGATCCCCGCTGTTTGGGACGCGCTGGTCAAGAAGCGGCAGGCGGCTATCGACCGTGAGTCCCTCCGTGAGAATTTCCTGACGAAACACTGCAACATCGTCTATCAGGGAGCCGGAACGGAGACTTTCGTCCCGATCGAGGCCGTCCAATCGGCTAGCCGGGACGACATAGACTTTACCGGCCGCGAGCTCTACGTGGGCGTGGACCTCGCCATGTCAAACGACAACTGCGCCGTCGCCGTCGTCTTCGAGGAGGATGACGAGATCAAGTGCGACGTCAAGGCGTTCATCCCGGCAGACAGGATGGACGAGAAGTCGAAGTACGAGCATGTCGACTACCTCCAGTTCATTCACGCCGGCAACTGCGTCGCCTGCGGCGACATGGTTGTCGACTACTCAGTCATCGAGGATTTCGTGACCGGCATCGAGGATGAATACGGAGGGACGGTCGTCTCTATAGGCTATGACCGGTTCAACGCCATGAGCTCTTCTCAGAAGTGGGAAGAGGCAGGGTACACGGTGGTGGAAGTCAAGCAGCACTCGAGCGTGCTGCACCCGCCGACGAAGCTGCTTTCTGAGAAGATCGAGGGAAAGCGGTTCGCGTTCCGCAAGAACCGGATGCTGGAGATCAACTTCCAGAACGCCCGTTGCACCTATGACACGAACTTAAACCGATACGTCAACAAGAAGAAGTCAGCCGGGAAGGTGGACATGGTGATGGCGATCATAGACGCCGTGTACCTGCTGCAGCAAGACGTGCTCTTTGGCGACAGCTTCATATGTCAGAGTTAAGGAGGTGAGACATGGGACTTTTCGGGTTTAACGCACGCGCCGCTGAGGAAGAGCCAACGGAGGACGAACTCACGGCGGGGTCTGTCGTCAGGACCGTCACAGTAACCAAGAATGAGGCAATGGCGATCCCAGCTTTCTCGTCTTGCATAGACACGATATCCGGAACAGTGGCGGCTTTGCCGGTAAAGCTGTATCGGCGTGATGGCGAGAGGGTATACGAAGTGGAAGGGGACAGGCGCGTGAGCCTGCTCAACGGAGACACGGGGGACACCCTGACTGGTCCCGAGATGAAACGCGCTGTGGTGGAGGACTACTATTGCTCGTCCGTCGGCGGCAACATCTTCGTGAACCGGCAGAGGAACGAGGTTCAAAGCCTCCACTATGTCGACTGTGGCTCGGTCCAGCCTCTAATCGGGTCGAACTACGATCCCATATTCAAGGAGGCCGGCATTCTCGTCCAGGGGAGGACCTACTTTCCCTGGCAGTTCGTGCGCATCCTGCACGCAACCAGAGACGGGCGGTTTGGCCGAAGCCTCGTGAGCGCGAACCAGGAGGCGCTTGCCGTCGCGTACACGACGATGAGATACGAGCAATCACTCGTTTCGAGAGACGGCAACAAGCGCGGCTTCCTCCAGTCGACGAGGAAGCTCGGCAGTCAGGCGCTCGCTGCATTGCGCAAAGCGTGGCGCAAGTTCTACGGCAATGCCGACGAGAGCATGATCGTCCTGAATGACGGGGTGACGTTCCAGGAAGCGGCCACCACGTCAACCGAGATGCAACTCAATGAGAACAAGAAGACCAACAGCGCCGACATCTGCGGAATATTCAAAATGCCTCCGTCCATCGTCCGTGGCGGAGGGACCGACAACGCCTCGAAAAACGATCGCGACAATTATGTCAGGTACTGCATCATCCCTCTTCTAGCCGACTTCAAGGCCGCCCTCGACCGGTCGCTGCTCCTTGAGGAGGAGAAGACAACATGCTTCTTTGACTTCGACCTCACTGAGCTTACAAAGGCGGACATGAAGGAACGCTGGGAATCATGGGCTGTCGCGAAAAAGAACGGCTTCATGAAGCCTGACGAGGTCCGCCGGCGCGAGAACCTGCCACCGCTCGGCCTTGACTACATCAGCCTAGGGCTCCAGGACGTGCTATTCGACACGTCATCCAACAAGATCATCGTTCCGAACATGGGCAGGGTAATCGACCTAGACAACCTGTCTGCTGTTGAAAGCTATCCGATCCAACCGCCTGAGGGAGGTGAACAGGATGAAGGTAACGCTGAGGAATGACTCCGCCGAGATCGATGGGTATGTGAACGCGGTCGGACGCGAGTCCCGTCCGCTCCGTGACAAGGACGGATACTTCACCGAGACGATCCAGCCGGGCGCTTTTGCACGGGCCCTCACCCGAGGGACGCGCAAAATGCTGCTCAACCACGACAGTGGCCGCGTGCTTGGAAACGAAGGCGAGAATCTGGAGCTTAGAGAGGATGCTGTCGGCCTCTACGCTCAATCAAAGGTGACAGATGCCGAAACCATCGACAAGGCGCGTAACCACGAGCTGCGCGGGTGGAGCTTTGGGTTCCGGCCGATCAAGGAACGCTTTGAGGACAAGGACGGAATGCGCCATCGCATTGTCGAGGACATGGATCTATTCGAGGTGTCGCTCATCGACTCGCGGAAGATACCGGCCTATGCCGCGACAAGCGTCTACACGCGCGACGCAGAGGGAGAGGACGATGCCGTCGAGTACCGGACGATGGAGATGCAGGACGTCGATCTGGTCGAGTGCGAGGAGCGGGAGCAGATCGATTACTCGCCCTACACGTCAGTGATCGACGAGCTTCGGCAAAGCTGAGACGTCAATACAATCAAATGATGAGACGAGCGCCCGAGGGCGCTTTTTTCATGCCAAAAACAAACAGGAGGCAACACGTGGAAAAGCTCAAGGCGCTTCTGGAGAAGCGCAATGCCAAGATCGACGAGATGAACGACCTCACAAATGCGGCCGTCAAGGAAGTCCGCGCCCTCACGGAGGACGAGGACGCCTCCTTCAAGGCTCTCGAGGGTGAGGTTCGTGCTCTCGACGCGACCATCGAGAAAGTCAAGGAGACCCGCGAGAGGCTCGAGGTGCCGGAGGGCGGAGCGAACGGGACGGACGAACCCGCCGAGGACGGAGAAGTCCGTGCTTTCGCCGCTTATCTGCGTGGGAGAGTCGAGACCCGCGCCGACTCGAACCTGGTTCCGGCAGACAACGGGGCGATCATCCCCAAGACCATCGCCAACCGCATAATCAAGAAGGTCTACGAGGTCTCGCCGATCGTCAACTCTTCGACGCACTACACGGTGAAAGGCGTCCTCGACCTGCCGTACTACGACGAGGACACGAGCGCGATCACCGTCGCCTACGAGGACGAGTTCGCGACGCTCGAGGCAAACGTCGGAAAATTCGAGAAGATAAGCCTGACTGGGTTTCTCGCCGGTGCTCTGACGAAAGTGAGCCGCTCCCTCATGAACAACAGCGACGTCGATCTCGTCGCCTTCGTCGTCGACGACATGTCCATGAAGATCGCCCGTTGGCTCGAACGCGAGTTCCTGCTCGGAACCGAAAACAAGATTACGGGACTGTCAGGCGTGAAGCAGACCGTCACCGCCGCAGCTACGACCGCCGTCACGGCAGACGAGCTCATCGACCTTCAGGAGGAAGTCATCGACTTCTACCAGGCGGGGGCTATGTGGGTCATGAACCGCAAGACCCGTGCGGCGATCCGCAAACTCAAGGACGGCAACAACCGGTACCTTCTGCAGGACGACATCACCGCGCCGTTCGGCAAGGTGCTGCTCGGCAAGCCTGTGTACACGTCCGACAACATGGCGGGCCTCGAGGCGGGCAAGACGGCGATCTTCTATGGCGACTTCTCCGGGCTCGCGTGCAAGTTCGCCGAGGACCCGACCATCCAGGTGCTGCAGGAAGTCTACGCGACGCAGCACGCGATCGGCGCTGTCGGTTGGCTTGAGGTCGACGCCAAGGTGCAGGTCGAGCAGGCCATCGCCCAACTCAAGATGAAGGCCGGTGCCTAAGAATGAGGCTCCGGGCAACGTGCTCGTTCTCGGGGGTCCTCGGCTCCCATGGATTGGGGGATACCTTCGACACCGACGCGAAGTCAGGCAAGCTAATGATCGACCAGGGATATCCAGTCAAGGAGGTGCGGGATGAAGGCAAGCGAGTTGCCAGAAAGCGTGGTGCTGAATCACCTGCACCTGGTGCCTGAGTATGTCACTGCCGCCGACAGGGAATATATCACCGCGCTCCAACAGGCGGCGATCTCCTTTGTCTGCAGATACTGCAGCATCGATTCCGAATACGTCGACAGCCAGGACGAGCTGGCAATCGCTGTCCTGGTTCTGGTAGGGGACATGTATGACAACCGAACGAGGTACGTCGACAAGTCGAATCTCAATCAGACGGTCGAGACGATCCTATCGCTCCACGACCACAACATCATAGGCGGAGACGAAAATGCAGCCGTCCAGTGACTACAGGGAGCCGTTTTCCATCGTGGAGGACGGCTTCGAGATAGACGAATACGGCGACCAGCACGCTGTAGAGAGCACCGTGTACTCGGGATTCGCGCGAGTGTCAAACCTCTCCTCGAAGGAGTTCTGGGAAGCTGCTGCGCTCGGAAACGAGTCGACCGTGAAGCTGTTCGCCCGGTATCACCCCATCCTCGACGGCATCGACCAGAAAAAAAACTACGTCAGGTGGCGCGGGAAGCGTCTTGACATCGTTTCGGTCGACAACGTGAACTCGAGGAACGAACAGGCGATCATCCGCGCGAAGGAGGTGCGCTGATGTCAAAGGGCATCAAGGTCGACGCGTCGGGGTTTGGAGCAGCCTTCGATGGCATTCTCGACGACTTCTTCGCGCAGACGAGCATTGAAAACAAGAAGGCGGTCTCTGCCGCAGGCCGTGAGTGCGTCAGCGAGCTCAAGGAGACCTCGCCAAGCCTCAGCGGCGACTATGCAGCCGGATGGCGGATGAAAACCCAGTTCGACGAGTTCGGCGGTTATTACGTCCGCGTCTTCAATGCGGCCAAGCCGAGCCTCACGCATCTGCTTGAGTTCGGGCATGCGGGCCCTCAGCCCGCAAACCATCATCCCCATATCGCCCCAGCGGCCGATAACGCGCAAGGCGTCCTCCTGAACGGGTTGTCCCATGGATAGGCGGGAGATTTACGCCGTGGCGAAAGCTGCCGGACTACCCACGGTCTACAGGGGATGGAAGGCCGGCGGCGAAGAGCCAATGCCGTACGTGGTTTATCGGTTCAGCTACTCGAACGACCTCATGGCCGACAACATGAACTACCTCACTCGGGAGACGTGGCAGATAGAACTCTACGCCGAGAGCAAGGACGACGCTCACGAGATGTCGATCCAGCAGGCGCTCAAGGAAGCGGGGCTCAAATACGAGAAGCGAGAGTATACGTTCGACACGCCAAAGAGCTTCATACAGACGATATTCATCGTCAAGACAATCGGATAGGGCCTTCGGGCCCTTTTCTTTTTAGGAGGGCATATGCCTACTGAAACTGATAACAAGGTCCAGTTCGGACTCCAGAACGTGCACATTGCCGCGCTCAAGGACGACGGCACGTATGACGCTCCCGTCAAAATTCCCGGAGCCGTCAACCTGTCAACGTCCCCTGAGGGGGATTCCAGCGTCTTCTACGCGGACAACATCCCGTACTACACAGCAATCACGAACGCCGGTTACACGGGTGACCTCGAGATGGCCCTGATCCCCGACTCGGCGAAGGTGATCATGGGGCTGGGCTTCATCGACTCCAACGGAGCGTTCGTCGAGGACGCCGACCTGGTTCCCAAACCCTATGCGCTGCTGTTCGAGGTCAAGGGCGACGTTAAGAACCGCCGCAACGCTTTCTACAACTGCTCTTCCTCACGTCCGGAGACCGAGAACGCAACAACCGAGGACTCTACCGACGTGTCAACGGAAACCCTTCCCATCACCATGATCCCGAAATCGATCGGAGGGAAGAACATCACGAAGCTCTCCATCCCGCCGACGACCGCAAACCAGGCCGTCTATGACAAGTTCTTCACGGAAGTCATCGAGCCCAACGCGACGGCCGCGTAATGAGGCGAGCGGTCATCTGGGGCCGCGAAGTCGAGATGCAGGGGTCACCCTACACGTTCCTCGTGTTCCGCGAGGGGTTCGGGGGTGACCTCGCTGCGTTTCTCGTGGCCACGTATCAGAAAGATATCCCTGAGACAGAGGACTATCTCCGAATCGCATGGGCGATGGCAAAGACCCACGACCCTGCGGTGCCGGCCTATACGGACTGGCTCAAGGGATTCAGCGAATTCTCCCTCAGAGGGGACTCGCCGATCGGGGTGATCGACTCCGCCATAGCTGCGGAGCTGTTTTGTCAGCGCAAGGCCGGGAAAGCCCGGAAAAGGTTCGGACGATGGCTGGGGCGCGTTTCGAAACGTCTTATCCCTTAAGCGGCTCGGATTCTCGATCGATGAGATCAGGCGCATGAACATGGGCCAGTTTATCGCCTACACCGACCTCGCCTTTGGGTCGAGCGGGCCCAGGAAGGCCACCCAGAAAGACATCGACCGGCTGCTTGGATAGGAGGCATCTGTGGCTGACATCTACAAGGGCCTCACGGTCAGGCTCGGAGTGGACGACACCGGCCTGTCCAAGGGGCTCCGCGACGCAAAGAAGCAGGCGGAGGGAACGACGACCGAGCTGCGCTCGCTCGAAAAGGCCCTCAAGCTGGATCCCGGAAACACCAAATTGCTGGCGCAACAGCAGGCAGACTACCGTAAGCAGATTTCGGCCACTGAGGACCGGCTGAAGATACTCAAACAGGCTGAGAGTCAGATCGGCCAGGAAAACATGTCCTCCGAGCAGTGGGTCAAGCTGCAAAGCGACATATCCCTCACGGAATCGACGCTCGGAAAGTACAGGCGTCAGCTATCCGAGTCGGTCATCCAGCAGACCGCCATGGAATCCGCCCTCGGCAAAGCGGGAACCGCTTTGGAAAAGTATGGCTCCCGGATCAAGGGTGCTGGGGAGACGGTTTCGAGCATCGGCAACACGATGTCGCTGACCGTCACACCCGCATTGGTCGCGGCTGGGGTCGCATCCTACAACCTCGCCACCGACTTCGAAAGCTCTATGAGCCGAGTGTCAGGCGCCTTAAACGACCCATCAGCAGACATGGACGAGTTGAGGGAGCTGGCGCTCAAGATGGGCGCGGACACCATCTTCTCGGCCACCGAGGCTGCGGCTGCCATGGAGGAACTCGCGAAAGGCGGGCTCACGGCGGCGGACATCAAGGGCGGTGCGCTCGCCACGACCATGGACCTCGCTGCTGCTGGGAACTTGGAGCTGGCAGATGCGGCGAACACAGTCGTGCAGGCTATGGGAGCCTTTGGGCTCACGGCCGACCAGACCGGCGAGGCAGCGAATGCCCTCGCCGGATCGGCTGCGGCATCGTCCGCCGACGTGAGCGACCTCACCCAAGGCCTGTCGCAAGTGTCGGCGCAGGCACACTCCGCCGGATGGTCGATTCAGGACACAACGGCCGTCTTGGGCGGCTTCGCCGATGCTGGAATCAAGGGATCGGATGCCGGCACGTCGCTGAAGACCATGCTGCAACGGCTGGCTGCACCGACGGATGACGCGGCGGCCACAATGGAATCGCTCGGAATCAACGTGCGCGACTCCAACGGGAACATGCTCGATGCGGCCGGCGTCGCTGCCGAGCTGCAGGCAAAGCTCGGGGGGCTCTCGTCTGCTCAAAAAGATGCCGCCATGCAGACGATGTTCGGTTCGGACGCGAGCCGCGCCGCGCTCGTAATGACGAATCTCGGCCGCGAGGGTATCGAGAAATACACAGCCGCGACAAATGACCAAGAAGCTGCCCAGAGGCTCGCCGATGCTCAAATGGGGGAGTCCGAGCGTGCCATCGAGGAGATGAAGGGCGCGGTTGAGACGGCTGCGATAACCCTCGGCACAGAGCTTGCCCCGATAGTCACAGACGTGGCGAAGGCGGTGGGCGAAGCGGCTGACTCTTTCGGCGAGATGGACGAGGGCACCCAGCGCACCATCGTCGCCGTCGCAGCAGTGGTCGCCGGCCTTGGACCGCTCCTCTCCATAACGGGAAAGGCCATGCAGGGCCTCGAGGGCCTCGGCAAGGGAATCAAAGGCGCGGCAGAGTTTTTCGCGAAGCTGAGCATGACCGCAGAGAAGGCGGCTGACGGAACGGTCGTGTACACCAAGGCGACAAGCAAAGCGGCAGCTGCGACGAACGTGCTTGGCACAAGCCTGAAGGCTGTCGGCAAGATAGCCATCGTGATCGTTCTCACCATGATAGCCCAAGCGGCGATCGACCTCGCGAGCAGCCTCAAAGAGGCCGACGACCGGGCAAACGAGATCAAGGACACGAATGCACGCCTGCGGTCCTCTTTCGACAGCCTGAAGACCGGATTCGACTCAACCTCGTCGTCGCTTCAGAGCTACAGCGTCAAAGCCGACGAGGTGAAGCAGAAGGCCACTGACCTTGTTCAGGCTCACAGCGATCTCGCGGACTCCCTCAACGAGACCATGACGGAGGCTGGCTCGAGCGCCGGCATGCTCCAGTCGTACATGGGGGTGATCGAGGAGCTCGGCACTAAGTCGAACCTGTCTGAAAGCGAGCAGTCGCGGCTCCGTGACGCGGTTGCGCGAGTGAATGAAGCGTGCGGGACGTCGTTCCAGGTCACGAACGATCAGAATGGGGCTCTCTGGGGTCAGGTCGACGCGATCCGGGCTGTGGTCGCGGCACAGCAGGACCGGCTGAGATATGAGGCCGCTAGCGAGGGGTTAAAGGATCTCTACAAGCAGCAAGAGTCCGACCTCATGAGGATCACCGAGCTGGAACAGCAGCGCGATGCCCTCAAAGAGAAGATGGCTGGGAAGAACGTTTCGGAAGTGCGCGAAGAAGCCGAGGCGTACACCGAGACGGTCAATGCCCTCGGGGAGGCGCGGGACTCCTACAGGGCGACCAGTGACACCGCAAAGCTTTACGAGGAACGGGTGGGAGAGCTCGGACAGGCCCTCGGATCGTCGGCAGAGGAGATATCGGCTTTCGCGTCGTCTTCAGGGGCAATCGCCGACGCCCTCTCATCAACCGGTCAGGATGTCGGCGCGTTCGCCACGGCACTCTCGCAGCTGGGCATCTCCACCACAGAGCTTTCGACCTTGACCGACGAGCAGCTTGCGCAGATAGCGGGCTCTTATGATGGCAATGTGCAGAGCATCGTCTCGAAGCTTCAAGAGTTCGGAATCCAGGCTGGGCAGAAGGGCACGGAGGCTGCATCGAGCTTCGTCGCGGGACTCAGCGCGGGGACCCAGCAGGCCGTCGCGGCGGCGTCGCTGGTAACCGGGACCACCGTCGATCAGCTCGCGGCTGACATGTCGAAGTTCGGCATCGAGGGCGACGATGCGGTGACCGCCTACGCCAATGCGATAGCAAACGGAGCTACGCAGACCCAGGCGGCTGCAGCCGCTACCGGAACCGCAGGAGCTCAGGGGGCGGACCAATCAGGCAAATTCGACATATCGGCTCAGTCTTCCCTGGATGCCTACAATGCGGTGCTCAACAACGCCAGCGGGTCGAGCGAAGCGGGCGCGAATGTCGCTGAAGAGGCCAACAGCGGCGCTGATTCTATCAATTCAAGCGGCTCGGCAGACAACTGGGCACAAGGCTTTATCAACACGATAGGCGACTGGGCAAAAAGCGCATGGGACGCTGGATGGAACTTCGTTAGCAACGTACTCGCCGGAGGTAACGCAGCCCAAGATTCAAACTCGCCTGCAAAAGAGACAGCGAAGATGGCGAAGTGGAACGCGCTCGGCTTCGTCAATGAAATGAAGCGGCGCGAGAAGGATGCGTACGCCTCAGGATATGCGTTCACGAAGCAAGCCGTCCTTGGGTCCCAGGCGGCGGCTAAAGTGTCGCCCCTGACAACAACGAGCGTTTCTTCTATGAACCTGAGCTCTTCTGCATCCAAGGTCGCCGGTGCGTCTGGCAGCAATGTTTCCGTGACCGTCGAGGCCAAATCCACAGCGGCTCAGCTTTCGGCTCTGACAAACGAGGTCGCAGCGTTCAGGGCCTCCATAGGCAGAGAAATAGCAAACAACGCCCCCGTGGTGGTCCAGACCCCACGGCAGGCAAAGATAAGCGCAAGGGAGGCGAACAGGGGTTGATCACTTACAAGTCACGCCGGACGGGTGAGACCGTCACCTTCGGAGGGCGCGTGGCGGCGCTGTCTTCCACCCCCTCGCGCGGGTGGCAATGGGACGTGTCCGCGCTCAACGGCTCGTCCCGCTACTCACGGACCGCACGGGAGTTCGACGTGTCCGCCTCCTTCGTCAACGCCTCTTACGACTTCGCGAACCGTTTCTTCGCGCTGATCGACGGCGACACGGAGGCCGGCATCGAGGGCGTCTTGGAGTTCCAAGGTTGGGAGATTCGCGGAAACTTCGCAGCGGGGAGCAACGACTTCCTGGGTGCTGGATGCTCAAGCTACACGCTGACCTTCCATAGCGATTGGCCCGTCTGGCGCAAGGAGGTAGGCCGGTTGAGCTTCCCCGTCTCGTCTGGCTCGCCGTCGGGCGGCCTGGACTATCCCCACGACTACCCTCACGATTACGGCCCGCCGCCTTCCGGGCAGCGCACCATCGATGTTGACGCCCTCAGGCCAAGCGACTTCGAGCTGATCGTATACGGGCCAGCAACCAACCCATCGGTGACCATCGCGGGCATCCGGCACGAGGTCAACTGCGAGGTGCCCAGCGGAAGCCTGTTATTCGTCAACTCCCTCAACGCCAAGCGCGGCGAGGTGGGGGCCGCAATCTTCACGCGTGCCTCGGACGGCACGACCAAAAACCAGTACGGCAGCCAGAGCCGCGAGTTCGATGTTTTCGCGCCCGTGCAGCCTGGAAGCAACCTAGTCACATGGTCGGGCCTCTTCGGGTTCGACCTCATCCTCTATGAGACAAGGACGGTGAGACCGTGGACGTAGTGGAGACGGTTTTCACCGACCCCGGCAAGGTAGAGGTCGGAACCATCCCCGACAGCGGACTGAACGTCGCATACGGCTCGGACGACAACGACTGGGAGATGACAGTCCGGGACGACGTGTCCGTGCCGCACAACGGGCTGGTGTATGTCCGCATCCGGCGCGACGGCAAATTGGTGGGCACGGAATACGGCGGCATCCGCAAGACCAAGAACCCGCACTGGGACGACTCCAAGGGATGCTACGTAGTGACCTACGGCGGCCCATCGTGGCATGGGATGCTCGACCGCAAGGTGATATCCCCGCCAAATGGCTCGGAATATCTCCACGTGGCGGGGGAGGCCAATGCGGCGATAGGCACGGTGATCGCGGCTTTGGGACTGACCGACATGTTCGCGGCATCCACGGACGCTAGCGGCATCGCGGTGTCCCATGACTTCCGCTACGTCTCGGGATACCAGGGCCTCACCGCCATGCTCTCAGAGGCGGGGGCGAAGCTCAAGATGTCGTTCGACGGCTCCAAGGTCGTGTTGTGGGCAGAAGTTATCCACGACTATTCGCAAGATGAGGAATTCGACCAGACGCAGGTGGAGCTTTCGGTGAAGATCGACGGCAACCCCGTGAACCACCTGGTTGCCAACGGCACGGGCGAGGGCAAGGACCGCATCCACGTGGACCTCTTCATGGACGCGCAAGGCAGCGTCTCCGAGACCCAAAGCCTGTTCGGGGCCGATGAGAACGCGGAGGTCTACGACTACACGACCGCTGACCGCGAAACCCTCGTTGAGGACGGCACCAAACGCCTGAAGGACTACTGGGACGCCGCCACGAGCATAGAGGTCACGGTGGACGCCTCCCAGGAGTTCGACGTGGGCGACATCATCGGGGCGATAGCCAAGGCGGGCGACGAGACATCCACCGTCAGCGCCTACGTGACATACAAGTCGGCCACGGTCGTGGGCGAGGCCATCGACATCGACTACAAGGCCGGGACCGTCCTTGGCACCAAGGAGGAGCGTGCGGCGAGCTCCATGACCGCCCAGGCGCTGGCGGCCTTGAACGAGGCCATCGCGGCGAAGGGCATCGCCACGGCGGCGCAAGAGTCGGCTGACTCAGCCGTGTCCGAGGTCGTGGAGCAGTACTATCTCTCAACCAGCCCAGACGAGCCGGAGGGCGGGCAGTGGTCGAATGTCCGCCCGACTTGGGCCACGGGGCAGTGGATATGGACGCGCTCCGTGATCACGAGGGGAGACGGCACCCAGTCGACCTCCGAGGCCGTATGCGTGACCGGCAACACCGGGAGCGGGATAGCAGACGTCGACGTGCGCTACTACCTGTCCGACTCGGCGAGCGAGCTTTTGGGCGGGGAGTGGACGACCGACTACCCCGGGTGGCAGTCGGGGAAGTGGCTGTGGACCAAGACGGTCGCCACGATGGACGACGGGACAACCTCCGTCTCTGGTGCGGCCTGCGTGACGGGATCGCCCGGGGAGGACGCAATCACGGTCCAGCTGACATCCGACAACGGCACGACGTTCAAGAACGGAGAGGCCACGTCGAACGCCGAGGTGACGGTGTGGCACGGCACATCGGAGATATCCGACATATCGGCCCTCCGCGCCGAGTTCGGCTCCACGGCATCTCTCGTGTGGAGCGAGAAATCCGACTCGGACGAGGGCTTCGCGGCCCTTGATCCCGACGATCCCCGCATATCGGACGACGGCTTCAGGCTGGCCGTGACGGCATCCAACGTCACCAACCGGCTCATTTTCAAATGCGAAGTAGACGTATAAGGAGAGAGACATGGCAACAAAGGCAACAGGAGAGATAACCTTCACCGACCTGAGCGACGCGTACACCGTCATGCTCACCCGCCCCGCACACTCGTTCCCCGGGACGACAAGCGCCGCCAAGGCGGGAAGCGTGACCACGCAGGTCGTGGCGCTGAAGGGCGGGACGCAGGTCGCTGCGGCAGTGACCGTGGCCGACATCGACGCCCCCTCGGGGGTGACCGTCACGAGCGACAACAACTCCACGAGCCCGACGCTCACGATAGCGGTGAGCACGTCGGTGGTAGCTGCGGGGACCGTCACCATCCCCGTGAGCGTCGACGGCGGGACGGCGGAGGTCACGCTCCAATTTGGCTTCTCGATCGCGTTCACGGGAGCGACCGGCAAGGGCATATCGGGAAGCCCCGCCGTGACATACCAGGCGTCCTCGTCCGGGACCACGGCCCCGACAGGCACGTGGTCGTCCACCATCCCCTCGGTGTCAGCGAGCCAGTACCTCTGGACGAGGGTCGTCACGACCTACACCGACTCCACCACCACGACCGCCTACTCGGTCGGCATGATGGGGGCGACCGGCAGCGCGGGCAAGGGCATCAACGGCAACCCCGTCGTGACCTACCAGGCGTCCTCCTCCGGCACGACCGTCCCCACCGGCACGTGGTCGTCCACCATCCCCTCCGTCTCCGCGAGCCAGTACCTCTGGACGCGGACCGTCATCACCTACACAGACTCCTCCACCACGACGTCATACTCGGTGGGCATGATGGGAGCCACGGGAGCTGACGGGGCTGATGCCATGAGCATCGTGGTCACGACCGACTCTGGGACCGTCTTCAAGAACGGCTCGGGAACATCGGTGGCCACCGCGCACGTGTTCAAGGGCGCGACGGAGCTCACGGGCACCGCGCTTTCCGCCGAGGGGACCATAAGCTGGTACCTCAACGGGTCCTCGACCGCATCCGCAACCGGGCAGACGATCACCGTCAACGCCGCGTCCATAGACGGCACGGGCGTGTACAAAGCAGTCTTGGCAGGCTGAGATGGCTGTCAAGGCAACAGGCGAGGTGACGTTCTCGAACGTCGATGACGGCACCTCCGGCGACAGCGGGAAGATGCTCTACGCCGCGTGCAACACGGCCTCCGGCACCGCTGCGAAGGTCCCCGCATCGACCGTGGACGGGTTCAGCCTCTATGCCGGGGTCTGCATCGCGGTCAAGTTCACGTACGCCAACACCTCCGCAAGCCCGACGCTCAACGTCAACTCGACGGGAGCCAAGGCGATCAGGCTCAACGGGCAGGCTTACGCCTACTGGGTCGCGGGCGCGACGGTGACGTTCGTGTATGACGGCACCTACTGGCAGGTCTCGAACGTCCCGCTCTACGGGGCCACGGCCACCATCGGCAACCCGGCGGGCGGCAACGTCTACACGGACGGTACCGGCATGAGCGTGCGCAAGGGGTCCACCGCGCTCGCCCGGTTCGAGCAGGACCTCATAGACCTCGGCATCGACTCAGTGGACGCCTTGATCAAGCTGTGCGCAGGCGCGCTCACGATATCGGTGGACGACCAGGGCCGCGCATCGCTCCTCGCGCCGGAGAAGATCATCCAGGTCGGGGGTGCGAACGGCGCTTACGTCTATGCCGGGGCCGCGTCGAACTACGGGTCGCTCGGGATCAACACCTCCGGGACGGTCCCCGACTACGGGGAGGGCACGCTCACGGAGCTCGGGTCCACGTCCTCCAGGGGCAGCGGGATCAGCATCGCGCGGCTCGGCCTCTTCTCGCCGTCTGCGGAGGGACAGAAGTCAAGGGCCGACTTCGAGGTCGAGCAGATCGTCTATTCCGGGGCCGTCGTCCCGAAGCTCTTCGTCGGCACCAAGATCGTGACGGTTCCGACGGGGGAGAACGCGGCGAGGCTCTGGACGCAGGCGGAGTTCGCCACGGCGTTCGGCAGGCAGTTCGACCCGGCGCGGGACTTCGTGGGCGTGATGAACGCGGACGGCTCCGCCTCCGGGGCGCATGTCCATGGCTGCACCTACGTCTCCGGCGAGCTGTGGATGGTGCAGAACATAACGGTCTCCGTGAACACGGCCACGCGAGTCAACTACCTCGTCGCGCTGGCCCAATAGAGAGAGGAAAGATATGTCAGTGGAGCTCATAACCGGGCATGGGGGCACCTACCACGTGGACTCCCCGGACGTCGGGGCCTACAACTCCTGCGTCGTCGGGACCGGGAGCTACATCCTCTCGGGATGCGCCTGCACGATGACGGGCCCCAACGTGGCCCATGTCGCCGCGGGCGAGCTGCTGCTCGGCGGCAGGCACGTGCGCGTCATCGCGGGCGAGGACCTCGCCATAGACAACGGGACCCAGGGCCAGAAGCGCCGCGACCTCATATG
>JAEWQO010000043.1 GCA_023460315.1 Actinomycetes bacterium | reverse complement strand
CACAGGAACCAAGCAAATAGCTCGGTTCCTGTGCTTATAAATCAAATAATTATTGATACAAAGTTTTTCTGTGCGCTATTCTTAGCTTAAGCCTCTTTCCTTATTTTTGATTCTCTTGGATTTTTTCTACCATCAGCAGCATCTGATGTGTTGTGCGCATTGATTTAAGATACCAGATAAGCTTAGTAAAGATGGCTGCGCTAATACAGACGCCGACAAGGCAAAACGCCGTAAGAATCGCAGATAAATCTGCTTCTGTGCAAACCCAACGAGAGAGGTCAAGTGTCAGCGCTTTTTTAGCGAATTCAGCCAGCAGCCGCCAAACGTCTGAGATTCCCGCTACTAAAATAGTAACTAAGAGAAACGAGAAAACATTCTTTTTATATTCATAGTATGATTTTAGTTCGAGATAATAAAACATGAGCGCTTCATCAGGCAGGCTTTCCAGCCGGACTTTCTCATCGTGGAGCTGCGAATTTTTCTTTTTTGTGCGCTCTTGTAGGGACAGACGCATAACCTGATTACGAAACTTTCCAGCCATTTCTGCCCTCCTTTTCAACAACGCGCACCCGCAGCACTTGAGGCCCGCATCTTTGTGTACACAAGTGACTTTCCACAAAACTTACCTGTGGTATTAACGCAAGGTAAAACAAGTCAATGCATAGCATTAAAAAAATCATAGTATTCTCCAGCCTTGTATCAAACTTTTTAAGCTCTTTCAATATGCACTCTTTTTGCAGAGCGTAGAACAAAGAACGGGAGCCGGACATTGTGTCCGGCTCCCGCACTGCTTTGCTCAAAAAATATTGGATGCGGCCATGATCGCATCATAGGCCCAATAGTCCTGCGGCAGATCCACATAAATGATATCGGTCTTCAGGTCTAACGCGGCCACGCGACCAAAAGCCCGGTTGATGATTACCACGGCTTGCGCACGGGTGATGTAGGCATTGGGATACAATTCGCCGTTCGTGTAGCCGGAAATCCAGCCAAGTGCCGCCGCTTGTGCCATGGGATCTGCAGCAGACTCCGCAGCCACTCCAGCCGCATGCAGCAATGTGTGCAGAAAATCCCGGCGGGTAATGTACCGTTCTGTGCCAAGCGCGTCTGCACCGCCGCTCAACGGCGTTACAGGCAGCCCCAGCCGGGATAGCATAAGTGCCTCGTGTTTAGCTGTCAGATAAGCATCCGGTCGGAAGGTACCGTCCTCGTAGCCGATCACATAAGCGGAGCCGTTGTCCTCCAGCGTTACTGCTTCAACAGGAGCTGTCTCAGGCGCATCATCGGAGGATGCCAGAGGATGTCCCCATCTGCCAACGACCTGTATATTCCGCGCCGGAACAGACAGTATATTTCCGGAGATCCTCCCGCCGTCCGCAGTCCAGCCAGAGAAGTTCATGCCAGAAATTGTCGTGGGAATCGCAGGCAGCGTAACGGAGGCTCCGAAACGATAGAGCGCGCTTTCCGGCAGAGTGGGCGCAGCGTTCGGAGCCGTCCCGGAGTACGCAAACGAGACAAGATACCGGTCTCGATTATAATAAAGTTTTACAAGGGTGCTACCGTCACTTTTGATTTTGGTGCTGCCCTCGGCAGTGACACTGTCTGGGGTTTCGGTAAAACCCTCAAATTCCTTGTGAGGGATACTCCCGCCCACAGAACCCTTGCCACGGAATGTATCTGCCAATGTATAGTCATCATCAGCAGCATTCTGCCAGTAGTATTCAACAGTGTATGGAATATCCGTCCTTGTTGTCCATGCGCCGGTGAGTGTCACGGAGCTATCCGGCATGATAAAACTGCCATCAGCGATGGTAGCGTCAGCGGTTGACCAGCCGCCAAAATTGTAACCGGGCAGTGTGGGCGCTTCGGCCACTGGAACAGACTGGCCGAAGCGGTAACTTGCAGTGTGCGGCAACTCCGGAGGCGTGGCGTCAGTTTCTCCGGAGTAGGCATAAGCAACCGTTTCAATGTTACGGTCATAGTAGAGCTTCAGAAGCGTTGTGCCATCGCTCTTGATTTTGGCATTCCCTTCCGCCGTAACGCTGTCCGGAGTTTCCGTAAAACCCTCAAACTCCTTGTGGGGGATACTACCGCCTGTGGCGCCTTCGCCACAGAAGGTATCTGTCAGCGTATAGGTGTCATCGTTGGTGCTTTGCAGATAATACTCGACCATATAGGGAATATCGGTTCTTGCCGTCCACGTGCCGGTAAGCGTCACAGCCGCGTTTGGCATAGGGAAACTGCCATGGTGAATCCTCACATCCGGAGACGCCCAGCCGGAGAAGGTATAGCCGGACAGTGCAGGCGCATCGGCTACCGGCACTGTCTGGCCAAACCGATAGCTGGCTGTGTTTGGCAGGTTCGGCGGCGTCTCGTCCGTCGCACCGGAATAGGCATAGGTCACGGTGTTGACCTTACGGTCGTACTAAAGTTTTACAAGGGTGCTGCCGTCGCTCTTGATTTTGGTGTTTCCTTCCGCTGTAACACTGTTCGGAGTTTCCGTGAAACCTTCAAACTCCTTGTGGGGAATTCCACCGCCCGTAGTGCCTTTTCCATAAAAGGTATCTACCAGCGTGTAGCCGTCATCCTTCGGGTTCTGCTGGTAATACTCTACGGTGTAAGCTGTATCCGAGCGAGGCGTCCAATTCCCAGTGAGGGTGACGGCCGCATCCGGCATGACAAAGCGCCCGCCTGCAATGGTTGTGTCAGAGGTCTTCCAGCCTCCAAAATCATAACCGGGCAGCGTAGGAGCAGGGGACAGCGTAACTGTTTGACCAAAGCGGCAGCTCCCGACCGTCGGCAGCGCGGGCGGCGTTACGTCCGTCTCACCAGAATAAGAGTAGGTAACGGCGTTTACATTGCGGTCATAGTACAGTTTTACGAGGGTGCTGCCG
>JAEWQO010000042.1 GCA_023460315.1 Actinomycetes bacterium | reverse complement strand
ATCGCCTTTCCTTGAATCCGTTTTCTTGGTCGTTAACAGATTCTAGACGATGACCGTATTTTCATGGTTAGGCTATTTCAGCCCTCAACTCAAATTTTTCCTTACACCAACATTCGGCACGCGATCGACAACAACAATGTTTCCTGTCGATGTTCTCTATTGCTCATACGCGCTTATCAATGCGCACGATTCCACCCTTGCTGCACAGTACAGCCTTCGACTGAGAGGCACTTCATCCGTTGGAGATTATTTCGAGATCGTGCAAGCTTTTTACGTTGAATTTTATGCGTATTCTCAAACGTTGAGTGTTTTTACCCCATAAAGCTGCAAGGAGTCGACTTATGAAATTGGATGGAAAAGTAACGCGACGAGAGGCGATAAAGGCTGGCACGATGGGTGCCGCCAGCCTTCTGATTGCTGGAGCATCGGGCATAGCATTACCTAAATCTGCATATGCTGAAGAACAAGAAAAAATTTATTATAATCTAGATGAAACTAACTGCCCCGAGATAAAGCGTGCCAATGATTTTGCACGCATGAAATATGAAGAAGCTGTTGCAAAATCTTTGGCCGAAGGAGAAGAGCCTGTCGTAGTTGAGCAGTTTCCGCTTGCAAGAGGAGCGGATTCTCTCTGCACGGGAACATACCAGTATGCAATGCCAGGACATGTCACCTCTATCGCATTGATAGGATTCACTACGTCTTATTATCGAGCAATCGACGAGTATGGAGTGGCACGCTTTGGAGACGTTCACAGCTGCTATGCATATGCCGCCGATTTACGGACGGGCGTCACGGAGGAAGGCAGCACGGCCCCGGTTCGCCTAGATGGCGGTCGAACACTGGCAAAAGGATTTGGTTTGTACATTGAGGCAGCTGACTGGGCAAATCCTCTTGTAGTATGGACGGCGCACCAAGCATTTTACGTTGAATTTGGTGCCGAGAGCAATAGGGCAACCATACATCTCCCTTAGGCCTTCAGTATTCTTTACCTACGACATCAGTTGGCCTAAAATGGGTCAACTGATGTCGCGTTTGGACTACGGCATGACAATCCGAGAAAAGGCTGCTGAACATGCATGTTAATTTTTTCGTCATCCTCCTTAATATAGTATTTTTCATAGGCGGTCTCGTTATTGTGTCTCTTATTCTGTATCTGATTGTTCGTGCTGTGGTAAAGGATGAACTCAAAAGGCTCCATATAATAGAAAACACAAAGGAGCCAATGGCACAAGAAAGAGACAAGAAGTAATATTTTTTACTCCCTTAAGTGCTTCGCAGAAAGCGACGGGCACATTGCCCTTCGCTTTCAATTATCCTCACCAGATATCAGATATTGTCCCGTATCCAGAAAGAATCAGTTTATACGCCCAATTAACACGCCAGAAAAGAAGCTGCGGACAATCCTTGAAACTCTTTTTAACCAGGGAGAGTTGGAGGGTGTATTCAAAACCCAACACCAAATTAAAGGCGAGAGCTAGAAGAGGCGCGCCTGGCTCAAACGACAAAGCAAGGGCAAGCATTTAAACACTCTCCAAAGCCTCTCCCTCCAAACCGGACGTGTGCCACGCTTCTCCCTGAAGAAACGCGGCATGTCCTCGAAGCTTTCTTGAGACCAGCACATCCAAGCCAGCCCACCCCCTCTCCAGCAGACCATCCCCAACCAAACGCGGCGACCAGCAGGGAGGGGAATGCTGGCCGCCGCGCTCTGTGCCACACATGAGTCGGGCACGAGAAAAATCAAAAGCTCCGATCTAGGCCCAAGTCTCCTCCGCGGCCGCATTCTCCCCCGCCACACGGGTTCCCATCGCCTCCGGCACATTGCCAGCGCCCTGATACAGGAAGCCATAGATGGAACCAAACTCTCCGCCCGCATACAGGCGAGGGATGACGTTGCCTTCCCAATCGATCACATGATGCGCCGCATCGCGCTCGGGGCCTCCTTGGGTGTTGATGAAGCTCAGAGCCATTTCACTCATATAGAAAGGAGGCGTCGAAATGGGGGTCAGCTGCCCCGTGCGTCCAAACTCCGCGTCAACGCCTGCAGCAACCGTGGCATTCCAGCCGTCAACCGTCTCCTTCAAGGCAGCCGGGTCGACGCCGGCCTGCTTGGCAAGCTCCTCGATGGTGTCCGCCTTGAATATATACCCCTTGTCCACCTCTGCCATGTTGTCGTCAGACCAGGTGAAGTTCTTGTGCACGCCACACCACGTCTGGCCGGAATCCTTCGAAGCGAGGTTCGCCAAGGGGCCGGCAGCCCGCTTCGTCTCGTCGAAGACCATATAGAAAGGCAGATTGGTGTATTCCATCTTCTCGACCGGATCGTACACCAGCTGCGCAAGCGGATACCGCTTGTCGTGCGTGGGCGTGGGCAAGAATCCCGCATTGTGCGCAATCTCGTCCTGAAAACGTTTGCCGTACTTGTTGACCAGAATTGCATTGTCGAACTGGTCGGCCGTGTAGACGATGGCCACCGCGGTGCCGGCGACGTCAGACGCCTTCTTGAAGCAGAACGAGCCCCATTCGACGGAGGCGAAGTGACGCTGCTTTGCCCCAACTTCCGAAATCATCGGGAAGCCGTCGCCCGTGTTGTACGGAGTGCCCCATGGGTAGATGGGCACTTCCGGAGCACAGTACTGGTGGGCCATCTCAAGATTGTTCTCGTATCCGCCGAGGGCGAGGATCACCCCGCGTTTCGCCTTGACGTTGATCTCCGCATCGCCCTGCTTCGCCACCACGCCAAAGACCTCTTTGGTTTCGGGGTCGAATATGAGCTTGTATCCCGGCGTCTCATACATGACCTGCACGCCTGAAAGGCTTTCGGCCGTCTCCTTGAGATGGGAGAACAGCTTCTTTCCGGGACCTCCCGCATTCTGGGAACCGGGGATTGCCTCCGCGCCGACCAGGTTTGGGTACAGGCATCCGGGAGCCTTCCCCACTTCGCCGAGCTTGGCTCCGCAACTCTCCACAAATTCCGGCGTTCCCACAAGCTCATCCACGAATCCCTGGATTTCCTCATCGGTCACGGATGAGGGCACCTGTGCCTTTATGAAGTCAAAAGCACCGGAGAGGTTGGACTCGTCGACCGCTATCCATCCGCCTCCGCATACGCCCAGATTCCCGCCTTCTTCACCCTCGGGCGCCTTCTCCAACACGATGACCGTCGATCCAGCCCGGGCGGCCCCGATGGCAGCTGAAGCACCAGCTCCCCCGTAGCCGACGACGACCACGTCAGCCTCATGGTCCCACTTGACCGACGAGGCGTCGGCACCGCCGTTGCCGTTTGACGCGCACCCCGTGAGCGCCAAGCTTCCCATTGCCGTCGCCGCGCCAACGGCGCCGATCGTCAAAAATTTACGCCTCGATACTGAAACACCCATGTTTCCTCCTCCTTGTTGTCCAGCCGGCTCCTTGGCCGGCCGCGCCCCAATCCATCAACGATGGTCGTGGCAGCTCTCGCATACCGCAAACGTCTCGGCATGATGGCAGCTGTAGCAATAGTCCATCCCTTTCGAAGCCCGGTGCATGGTGTGGCATTCGGAGCATGCCGGCTGTTCTCCACTGCCGTCGTGCGGGTTGGTCGCTGCCGCGTTGACCGTCTGCGTATGGGGATTGACCTTCGTGCCGTCGACTTCCATGGTGGCGGTTCCCTGCTCGACGTCGGCCCGCGTGTGGCATCCGTCTCTCAGGCAGAAGCTGTCATCCACCTCCATCTTCGCAAGCGGCAAGGTGTAGTCGCCCGTCACCTGCTTGACCGCCTCCTGCACCTGCTCCGATAGTACCGGCTTGTGGCAATCGAGGCAGGCGATGCCTTGCTCGGCATGCGCGTGCACGGTGTACGAGCTGTCCTCCCAGCTTTCCACGTACGAATTCATGGTGTCGTGGCAGATTGCCGCGCAGAACGAAGGCTGCTCGTGCCACACCCACATGCCACCGCCCGCGCACGCGGCCACAACCACGACAACCGCAAGCGCTATCGGCCACTTCTTCCGCCTTTTCGCCTGAGGAGCATCCGCTTGATCGACGCCCTCAGGCTCCCTCTCTTCTTCTGACTCTTCCATATTCCCTCCTCCCTGTCTCTCCACGCTGAATTCTATAAATCTGGCCTGCGGTAGGGGAAATGAAGATACCCACGACATTCGCGACAGAGCGCGCATGGCGCTATCCGCCTGACGGCATCCGCCTATAAGCTTTCCGCATAGAGGCTATGCTTCATGCGTCGCCCCCCGTGATGCTGCATCAGGGAAATCGGAGCATGCTATACTTCCGTTTGGGGAGATAAGGGGTGACGATGGATGTCGAGCTGTTCGAAGAATTCGGGATGATCGCAAAGCATGGGAACCTGTCGGAAGCCGCTCGGGAGCTGCATGTGACCCAACCGGCTCTCAGCAGGCATCTTCTTGCTTTAGAGAAGCGTTTTGGGGCTGAGTTCTTTGACCGGACAACCTCACCGATGCAGTTGACTCCAGAGGGAGAGGTGTTCCTTCACTGGGCATCCGTCATGTCGAACTCATACAGGAAAATGCTGGACAGCATGACTGAGCTGCGTGCCAACCGACCCCTGGTTGTCAGGGTGAGCGGATTGCTGGAATCAAATGCAGCCACCACATTCAAGATGGCGTGCCGCAACCTGAAAGACGAGGACCCGCGCCTGACCATCAGGCTGGTGAACGATGTCGGCCAGACCCCGTTCGACCTCATTCGAGCCAACGAGCTGGATGTGGCAATCGAGCCTTTCTCGGGAATGATCGACACGCACGACCTCAACACCGTGAAGCTGTCTTCCGAGCAATCATATGCGCTGATGGAACGCTCCCATCCCCTTGCAGAACAGCCCTTCCTGGACATACCAGACATACGCTCGTCGTCCTTCGTCTCGCTGCGGACGAATAAGGACCATGCGAACCGCAAGCACCTGCAGGACATCTGCCGCCTCAACGGCATACCGGGAGACGTGCCCGGGAACCTTGAAACGCGGAACTCGGAATCCTTTGCGGAAGTGCTGCTCTCCGGACTGAACGGGGCACTGCTCATGGTCCCCGAATCGATGGCGAAGCAGCTCTGCACAAGCGAAGACAAGGAGTACGTCGCCCTGCCCCTCAAGACCAGGGAATACGACTACGACATCAGGTTGTTCTATTCAAGCTGCCCGACCGAACAGGTCACCCGCCTTGTCAAACGCCTGGTGTCCGAACTCGCTTAGCATCGCCCGCCATCCCAAAGCCGAAAGGGAGGGGCGTCTGAACCGCGTTCCAAAATTTGGACTAGAAAATGAAAGTCCAAGTTTTGAAGGTGAGGTTTTTGATTAGAGCAGATTCAAGATGCAAGCACGATGGGGACGTGAGGCTCTTTGCCGCCGAGCTGATTAAGCGAGGTTCCGGCGAAGGAACAATCGCCTCAAAACTTGCCATTCCCAAGGGCACTGCGGGAAAATGGGTCCCGACGTATCAAGCGATCGGTTTGGATGGCTTATTGAACAGGTCGATGAGCATCCTCTTTTCTGTGCAACCCGATGGCACAGCTGGGCATCCGATGCGCTTGAGCCTCCCACGCAAAAGGACGCGCTGCCATCGGACGCTGTGTTTACGCAACGAATGCTTTTCTGCGGCCGCATCGACGTAAAGCGTGAGACAATCGAATGCAAAAGAAACGAGGATGAATGCCCACCGAAAAATCCGACGCACGGGAACACCCCAATGATCCGCTTCACGGCGTGACACTCGAAATGATGCTCAAACGACTCGTCAATAAATACGGATGGGATGGATTAGCGAAGCGAATCAAGATCAAATGCTTCTGCAACGACCCCAACTTCAAAAGCTCGCTGAATTTCCTACGCAAAACACCTTGGGCACGCAGCAAAGTCGAGGAGCTCTACAAGAACTCGAAATTTTGGGTGGACATCTGATCGAGCATGCCGGTGCCGAATCACTATCCGTCATACATCCGCCTTCCATCGTGTTAGAATCTACCGAGACTCAGGCTGGCGCCGTCGCCGAAAGCACGCAGGGCCAGCGCAGAGAAACATTCATCCGACGGGAGCATCATGATCAAGGAACTGGTAAAAGACGAAGCAATTCTTTCGATGCCGTGCGAAACGGCAACCGTTGACGATGCCTCCGTAGCACAGGATCTGCTCGAAACATTGACATCCCTCAACGGCGCCGCGTGTCTGGCTGCAAACCAGATCGGTGCTACGAAATGCATCATCGCCTATTTGGACGACAACGACCAACCTCATATCATGTACAATCCCACGCTGAAACAGGCACTCAGGGCATTCAAGACAGTCGAAGGATGCCTTTCTCTCGAAACGGATTCCAAGGTAACTCGCTACGATAAGATCAAGGTGACCTTTGAAGAATTGATCGATGGCGAACTGAAGCCGCGCAAAAGGGAGCTCACGGGCTGGACGGCCCAAATGGTTCAACACATGATCGATCACTGCAAGGGCAAAGTGGTATAGGGCACAAGCGTTTTTCGCTTAAGGCCGACTCGCCGTACTGGTTGATATATCAGCCATTTTGAGGCCATTGCCGGACCGCAAGTACGCCATAGCGGATCGCAACCAGTACAGACCGGCAACTGAAAACCGAATCCTACGGATCAATGCCGACGCGAAAAGCTCTACCGGAGATTGCCGCCACGATGAACGCTCAGCCGATGATGCCCTGCGACACGATCAGACACACGAGCGATGCCACCCAGAGCACACCGACGACGATGCGCACGGGGTTCGGCACACGCAGGCTTTTAGCGGGAATCATGAACATGGCGATGAGGCCTCCGAGTGCGCCGCCCAGGTGTCCGCTGATTGAGATGCTCGGCACAACGAAGGTGTAGAGCACGTTCACGCCTATGATGGCGAGCATGCCCTTGCTGTACTGCGCGAAATACCCGCGATTGTTCTTATGAAGCAACGCCAGCAGCGCCACGGCGACGAAGAGCCCGAACACGCTCGTCGAGGCACCGGCACTCACGGTCGAAGGACCCGCCATGAACACATCGGCGGCATATGATACGGCATTGCCCGTGATGCCGCCGACGAAGTACAACGCGATGAAATTTCCTTTACCGAGCACGCGTTCGAGCGCTTCGCCGACACTCCAGAGTGCCACCATATTGAATCCCAGGTGCATGAGATCGACGTGAAGAAACATCGGGGTGACGAACCGATAGAGGTCACCCGCCGATTGGATCAACGGCGCATACATCGCCCCCATGTTGACGAGCACGGTGGTGGGAATATTGACACGAAGCCCCGACAGAAGGACTTCTATACCGAACATGATCACATTGATGGCGATGAGCACGATGGTGACCATGCGGAACTTGTTCTGCTGAAAGAAACCGGGTTTGCTCGACGACATCATCTTCTTCAATTGATCGTCGTCGATAACGCTTCTTTGTCCACCCGATCCGACTTCATTGGCATTCGGCACTGCTTGCTCCTGACGATAGAGCGTGACTGTTGTCTGAAAGCATACCACCATGGGCCGCCCTGTCCTGACTCGTCAGATTTCTCGCGTCATGCAGTTGTCGGGATATCCGTATGACGTGATCAGGTCAGCGCAACGAGTTCGTCAGGAGAAACCTACAGTCCCAATCCCAACTGCTCCGGTTCTGCCGTGGGAGGCCAGCGATGCTTTCGCATGTCGATGGTTTCCGCGTCGACGAAGGTAACGCCCTCTTCTTCGAGGAGCCGGCGTTGCTTGTCTTTGCCACCGAACGCATACGTCGGAGCGAGCGTTCCTTTGGCGTTGACAATGCGGTGGCACGGAAGATTCCACTCGCCGAGCACACGGCTCATGGCGTATCCCACCTCGCGTGAAGCACGGGGATACCCTGCGAGATCGGCGATGTCGCCGTAGGTGCACACGGTCCCATACGGAACGCTTCGCACCTGTGCATAGACACGATTGAAGAAGGTCTCGTCCATCGCGACCATTCCCGATGGACCGAGTTCCTTCTCTTCCTTGAATTCCGTCATCGTCGCTCACCTCAAGACAATGGTAGCACGACAGAGCGATGAAAAGCATGACCTCAGACAACAAAAGGCATGGGCGAAAACCCAGTCGGGCCACGCTCGCGGAGGGCCCGATCGACATCCACGGTTTAGCGGTGGCAATCCGCCCCTCCCTTGCCATCACAACCCTCCGCAATCCTCCCGCCGTCAGTGTCAGTATCGGACCCCGTCAACAGAAAGGGTCTCTCAGCGGCTCCTCAGCTTCCTCAGGGCCACAGCAGCCCCCAACATCGCAAGCAGCATCACGCCAGCGGCGAAGGAGACGAACGGCAGCATGCCGTCGCCGGTGCTCGCCAAGCCGTTCTGGCTGGGACCGGGCAACGGAGTGGGCTCAGGCGTGGGCGTGGGATCGTCGCCGCCATGGATGACGTCGCCAGCCGCAGGGTAAGTCGCGACCGCCGTGGATCGGAGGGTCCATCCATCTGCTCCCCCGTTCAGATACCCGATGGCATACAGCTGTCCATCATAGGCAGCGACTGCCTGGTTATACACCTGGCCGCGCATGAACCGCTTGCCAAAGCCTGTAAACGTCGAAGCTTCCCTCAGCCCCGCACCGTTCCCGTCGCCTGACGGAACGTTCAGCAGATACGTGTCCTCGTCCTCGAACGTGCCCGAGCCTCCGACTTCCACGGCGGAGAACCCGACCGACGCAACGCCGTCACGAACCACGGCGAGCACATAGGGGTTCGGCCCGCTGGCTCCAAAATCGGGCAGGGCAGCAACATCGTCCCCGCCGGTCAGCTGCCCGTCTTGGTAGGTGTAGAGGGCAAATCCGTTCACGGCCTCAATCTGTTCTTGCGTGTTCACGGCAAGGCCACGCCCCACGGTGAGCGTGGTCCCACTGGCTGACACGTCGGGATTCATGAGAGGGGTCTCCAGGTGACCGACAAGCTTGGCCTCCTTTGCCTTCACGTCGATGGAGATCACCTCGTCAATCTCATGAAGTTCGTCTCCGTCACCCGTCGCACCGCCGACTGCAAGCAGCGTCCCCTCGACGTTGGCCAACGTCGACTCCCGGGGAAGAGGGACTTCGATCGCGGACCAAGATCCAGTCGCGGGATCGAATTGGAACAGCGAAGACACAGCGTCGCCGTCGGCACCTTCGAACGTGCCTCCGACGATCATCGTCTTCTCATAGGCAACCATGGTGGGAGACACGACTGCAGTCGGAAGGTCGGCACAACGCTCCCACTCCCCCGTGGCCAGATCGAGCGCCCATAGCTGCGTCGCAACAGCAGACTGGGTTGCCCGAGGCAGCAGGTACAGCTTCCCGCCAAGCCCCGCGATCAACGCCTGATCCATTGCCTCAGCAGGCACTTCCGAGAGCGCCGGCAACTCATACTCGCGCTCATACAGGGGGGTCGCCTCATCAGCGGGGGGAACGGGCAGCTCAAGCGCAATCGCACGCTGGCCCGCCTTCCCCGCCGCATTCTCCACCTTGACGACCAGCACGCCACTCGAGATGCCGGCGGGGCATTCGACCACAATGCGGTCATCCGACCACGACGTCACCGTTGCAGCCACCCCGCCGATTGTCACCGACCCCTCTGCAGAGCCATAGAATCCGCCCGTGATCGCAATCGCAGCCCCGTCATCCGAGTCCCCCTCCACCGTCGCGTCCAGCACCACCGGCACCATGCTTGCGGTATCCAGAACCGAAAGGTCGGACACGCCTCGCGATGCGCAGAGATCGGCCATCGACGCGACGGGAGTGACGCTGGAACGCAGGCGCATGGCCCGTTGTGCAGCCTGTTCGGCAGGAGAAAGCGAGGGGTCGTCGTTCAATGCGGCGATGGCTGCAGCACCGGCGACCGCAGGCGTTGCCATGGACGTGCCGCTCAGGTAGGCATAGCCGACCTCAGATCCACTCGGCGCCACGCCGACCGTGTCAAGGTAGAAGCTCTTCGACAGGTCCCAGTCCTCCTGAGGTGCCAACAGTCTCACTCGCAGCATGAATGCGTCGTTTTCCATCTTGGGCGTCATCCCGGCCTCGGCGCACGCTTCGGCGATGTTGAAGCTTTCGACGAACCAGTCACCCGCCACCAATCGCCCGGCCGTTGCAGCGTTCACGAGAACCCAATCCTCCGCGCCAGTCCCATCGACAGCACGAACGTAGACACCAGCAACAGCAATAGCCGCTCCATCGGTGTAATAACGCCAGCCAAAGTTCTGGACAGCCGACGCATCGGACGTTCCCACATTCACGGACACATAGGCGTCCAGCTCGGCGGGGCTGATCGAGGCAAAGTCAGAAAGGCCGACGCGCAGCGCGCCGCCCGTTTCGTCAAACTGTGCATTGATCTGCACCGTCCCGGCTGCGCTTCCCGGCGCCCCGTCAGAGGACACATGCACCTTCGCAGCCGAGGGATCCGCATCGACGAACGATTCGAACATGAGGTTGGCATCGTATGCCTCAGGGAAATAAGAGCTCTTGTCCTGCGGGAAGGTGGAAAGGATGCTCGAGCCCGGCGCGAACACGTCGGTCGTGGCCACTCCATAGTTGGAGAAGGAGGAGGCTTCTGTGTAACGCGTGGCCGAATCGACCACCACGACATAGGGATTCGACCGCAGGGAGGAGACGGTCTGAGCGGAGTCGTCGGTGTTGAGCGACTCGTTGCCTGATGCAAACACCGAGATTGCGCCAAGACGACCCAACTCGGTGACTGCAAGCGCGAGCGAATAGGTCGCGCTTGGCCCGCCCCAGGAATTGTTGATGGACACGAGATCGTCGAGGCCGCCGCGTACGGCATCAGCAAGGTAGGCATACCCCTTGATGACGTCGCTCATGTCAAACCTGCCCTCGGCCGTGCCTGCCTTGACGGCAACCAGCTTGACGCCGGACGCAATGCCGCTCACTCCCTCGTCGTTCCATTCCGCACCGATGATGCCGGCCACGTGCGTGCCATGTCCCTGATCGTCCATCGGGCCTTCGCCGGTCGTGCTCTGCGCGGGAGCATACCCCCAGTCAGATCCATAGTCCACGAACGTCTTCATGTCGTCCCGCATGACGGAAGCCAAGTCGGGATGCTCGTAATCGATTCCGGTGTCAACCACGGCAACCGTTCCCGTGGCGTTGGCGACCGAAGAGTCGGTGCGATTGGCCTCCCACAGCGGCACGTTCATGTCATAGGTGGCCGTCTTGCCCGCCAGCTTGAGAACGTCTGCATCTGCGCTATAGCCCCATTGGAACGCGGTCATGTCGGCCGCTTCGCCGGACGCGAGGGACGAGGCCGATGAAGCGGCCGAGGACGACGCCCCGCCGATAGAGGAAGAGACGTTGATGCTGCTACTCTCATCAGGATCAACAAGCGAGTAGGTATAGTTTGGCTCAGCGACGATCACGCGCGGGTCGTCGCGCAGGGCCTCAAGCAGCTGCTCGGTGGACATGCCCGCCTGGGTCACCAGCTTGATGGTGGCGGCACCTTGGGAATCGCCGTTCGAACGCAGCATCGATGCGCTTTGCCCGTTTCCCGTTTCGGACTCAATCGTCTGCTCGAGCGTTCCGGTCGAGGCATCCATAAGCGGCTCGGCGGCATCGAGAATGTCCAGCCCACGCGCTCGTGCCCCATCGTTCCGCGCTGCCACGGTGTTGTCCACCACGACGAGCGCGCTTCCTTCTTCGTACGGTCCCGCCGCGAGCATCTGGTCAATGGCCTCATCGGAAAGCATCTCGTCTTCCGCGGATGACGCTGCAGCCCCCGCTGCATCCGAATCGGCGGCATAAGCCAGCGAGGAGATGGGCGCCAAGGAAACAACAAGCACAAAGGAGAGCAGCCATGAGCAGAGACGACGGGCGGGAGACCCCCTTCGTGAAGAACCACTCGCCGAATCTCCAACGAATTCAAGGGTGCGGGAAGCTTTCATTGCCATGGAAAACCTTTCTCGTCCGACATGCACGTCATAACCCTGGCCGCAGCAGCCTTGCGCCTTCGCGCCTCTGGCTACAGAAAAGCAGGGGGAGCAACACTTCCTTCTCTTTTTACTATGAGTTCGTCTTTTTTTATATCATTGGAGCCAATGATTTCCAACAAAAGGGATATCCTTTCCCCCCGTCAGTCCGCCGCCTGCGGCATTTCATCCGCATCAGGCCTCAAGCGGCGCACCAGATCGACGACATTTTTGCACTGTGTCTTCCGATATATGTTGGAGCAATGGGAGTTCACCGTGCCCATGCTGATGCACAGCAGCTCGGCTACCTCATCGCGCGTCTTCCCATCCAGCAGCAAAAGCACGACTTCTGTCTCGCGTCTGGTCAAGCCAAAATCAGACACCTTGGCAAACGGCTGGCGGCTCTGAGCCTGCTTTTTCTCCAGCTCTTCATAGCGCACCTCGGCCGCAACGAGCGCCAGCCGCGATTCCTCCAGCCTCGCATTGATCTCAGCCTGCTCCAGAGACAACACGAACGCATAGCAAAACACGAACATCACCATGCCTCCCGCGGCGTTGAACGTTTCCCCCGCAAGGAAACTCACCGCCGAAACATCGTAGCGCAGCAGGATGTCGGCAATGATGAACAGGGATAGGATCAGAATGCCAAGGAAAGCCAACGCGTTTTTCAGCTTTTTCTCCTTGAGCGTGAGCGCAATATGGAAAATGCCATACAGGATCATGGCCGCAGAAAGCGCCTGAAACCCCGTGCGCAGGCCGGTGAAGAACACGGAATCCGTGAAGATCACCACCATGCCGTAGAGCCCGCATAAAACGAGGTACAGCAGAAACCCTCCTTTGTGCCGCACAGGAGGGAAAAGCAGCCTCACCAGCAAGGTCAATGCCGCTGCAGCCAAAAGGTAGGTAAGGTATTCCATTCGGATGGAAAATTGCCAGCTGTAGTCCGGAAACAGCCGCGCAAGAAAATCCCCGGAAGCGAGCGCCAGCAGCAGGCAGAGAACAGCGAAGACCAATGAGGTAACTTGTTTGCGGTTGAGCAGGAAGACGGCGATATGATAGAGGAACGCGGTCATCAGGCATCCGAACACGATGCCCATCCTCAAATCTGAATTGCGCTCATAGTCTGCGATGCTTTCTGCGCCACCGATGGTGAGCGCCGGGGGGCGGCTCCCTTCCTGATGGACAAAATTTGCCGTCTGCACCACAATCTCGACTGTCTCGCTCGACGGAGTGAAGTAGGTCACAAACTTATTCACGAGCGGTTCAGTCTCTTCTCGCGTGGTTCCGGGATGTCCGGCACGCGCCATCTCCACGCCGTCGATGTACAGTGCCATGGAGTAGCCAGAGGACCAGAAGGACAGCCCATAGGTCCTGCCGGGAACAAGGTTAAGCTGCAGGCGATGGGTGGCGTAGTTCACCCGAGAAAAATCCAAGCTCTCGTGAGACACGGGATCTTCCGCCCTAGCCAGGTCCTCGGGGGAATATAGCTGATCAGGCCAGCTGTCCCACCCGGAGGAGATGCCATAAACAGAATTCTGGAAATCCATATCCGACAGATCAAAGGAGCCCTGGGCCTCTTCTGTCATCTGGACCCGATGGGGGCCGGGCAGCGCGGAAAGGGCCCACCAGAGCACAAGAACAAGAAGCAGAAAGACGGCAACGCCTACCGTGTCTCGCAGTTTTATCATGCAGGGAACTTTCAGTCCGAGCTGGCATTCTTGCACTATCCATCCATGAGACGGATCCCGATGGATCGGAGAGAGAAGCGAGCGACCGTGCGCGTGCGCCGTCGCCACCCGCCAACCTAACTTTGCCGTCAGAGACCGCCATCCATGATGCAAAGTATAATCGAACTTGACAACAAGACGACCCACACCAGTTTTCGGTGCAAAATTACGGGGTTTTGCGCTGCGGTGAATCGGATTCTCTGAGGGAGGACCCGACATCCAGACAAGACGCCGAACGAATCAGGGATACCAGCAGGGAGAGTTTGGCCAGGCGCTTGAAAAATGCACCGGCGCGACGTCCTCGGAATGGCGCAGGAAGAACATTCAATTCCTGGGATGAATAATTGACTTCCCTCCATGGGCAACACTTTGCTATGATGCAAAAGTTAGCTTATTCTAATTTTTATGCCGAAGGAGGCGACATGTCTTTGCCAACCGCTCAGCAGGAAACCGTCCCGGAAGGGCCAGTCATTCCTCCCCCCTCGCTCGAGACAAAGAAGCAGGCTCGAGGAGGGAGGAGCACGACATCGTCACAAGCGGCATCTCGATCGCAGATACCCGTCCTTCTGGCTGCCGTGTTCCTCGCCTATTTCGGACAGATGACCCTCAACCCCATCATTGCGCCCTTGGCGCGGGAGGTGGGACTCGCGGAATGGCAAATCGGGGTCACCATCAGCATCGCTGCGATCATGGTAGTGCTCACCAGCCAGTTCTGGGGTCGACGCTCGCAGTCCTGGGGATGCAAGAAGGTCCTCGTGGCTGCCTTTGCGGTAGCCACGACCACCATGGCCTTTTTCGCCCTTCTCTCAGAAGCGGGAATGCAGGGGATGGTGACCGGCGGCGTGCTATTCGCTTTCTTCGTGCTGTTCAGGGGCGTTGGGTTCGGTTCGGCCATTTCGGCCGTCCTTCCCACCTCGCAAGCCTACGTTGCCCGAGTCACCGACGATGAGGAGACCCGCGTCAAGGGAATGGCCGGCATCGGCGCCGTTCAGGGCGTGGCGATGGTCGCGGGCGCAGTCATGGGCGGAGCGCTGTCCGTCTTCGGCTTGATAGCTCCCATCGTCGCCGTGCCCGTGCTCCTTGGCATCGGCCTTATCCTTATCGTCTTCGTTCTTCGCAAGGAGCCCCAAACCGCGCTCGTCAAGAACCCGATCCATATCAAGCCCAGCGACAGCCGCGTGTGGCCCTTCCTGCTTTCCGGTTTTGGAATGTTCACGGCGCTCGGGTTCATCCAGGTCATAGCTGGCTTCATTGTGCAAGACCGATTTGGTCTGGATTCAGCGACCACCGGCCTTGTGACCGGCGGCGTCCTGCTTGCCGCCGGCATCGGAATGATCGTCGCCCAAAGTATCGTGGTGCCCAAAAGCGGCTGGGGGCCCGCAACGTTGTTGCGCATTGGATCGTCGGTGGCATTCGTCGGATTCGCCGCGATGGTTCCTTCCGCAGGCATCGGCGTCCTCATCGTCTCGATCTTGCTCATTGGCCTGGGCCTCGGCATAGCCATGCCGGGGTATACCGCAGGGCCCACCTTGCTGGTGAATCCCGATGAGCAGGGAGGACTGGCCGGACTGATTGGCGCAACGAACGGACTCACGTTCGTCATCGCTCCCACGGCGAGCACAGTTCTCTACGGCATTTGGACACCCTTGCCCATCATCGTCGGCGGAGCCATCATGGCATTCGTCGCTCTGTTCGTGCTGTTCCATCCCCATTTCCGGGCGCTCAAAGAGAGAGGCGGAAATGGGTGATGGACTTCAGGCACCGGCCATGTCTTCGGCCGACAGACGGGAGGCAACCCTGTCCCCAAACAGCTTAAAAAAGCGGCTGCTCATGCAGTCGCTTTTCTCGCTTCTATTTATCCTTCTCCGATGCGTAAAACACCGATTCCTCAAACACATCCTCGATGGATCGGCCCTCCACAAACGGCAGGGTGAGAAATTCGCCGACCGTGGTCACAAGCTCGCTCGCGTCGACGTAATGCCCTTTTTCGTTGAACGATGTGGTGTCTTGGGCCCGCCAATATCGATCGTTGACGTCGGTGAGATAGTAGGTGGCGCCGTCCACCTCCATATACACCGAGTGCTTGGCGTGCAGGTAGTTTGACAGCTCGTCGAATGACACGTCGAGCGCCTCCGCTGCCTTCGTTCCCATAGCAAACCCCTTTCTCTGGGACTGGCTTTGGCAAATATCATAACAAGAAGCATGCATGAATGCACCCGTCAACGACGAACCACCGCAACGCGTCACACAATCGATGGGACATCCGGAGAAGAACCGAGACGCAGCCGCAAAAAATCGCCCCGCGACAAAGGTTTGGTGCTGATAAAGGCATAGGACTCAGAAGAGCGGTTGGCAACGGGAACGGCGACGGGAGACGAAAACACACCTTCCACGGCAGATCGAGGCAGCCACGCCAAGTTGCGGATGGCAATGGCCTGCACGTCACCTCGAGGAACCAGAGCCTCCAGCACATCCCCTTCGCAAAAACGGTTGAAGCAGATCGCCTCAACCCGCCACCGCCCCTCGCCCTCCGGCTTGCACGACTGCACCGTGGCCGCATGCAGGCAATCCTTCTGATATCCGTCAACGTCCGAAGCCTGCGTGGCCAACCCGTAGTAGAAGCCCGTGTCATAGGGACGGTGGGACACGGTGTACAGCTCGGATGCGACGGAGGACGGATCCTCGCCGTCAATCACCCGCCGATACGCGTTGACCACCGTGGCCACGTAGAACGCACGCTTGTTGCGCCCTTCTATCTTGAAGGAATCGACACCCGCAGCCGCAAGATCATCGAGATGGGAAAGCATGTTGAGGTCACACGCATTCATGAGATACGAGCCACGGGCATCCTCTTCGAGGGGAAAGAACTCGCCGGGGCGCTTTTCCTCCATCAACGCATAGTTCCAGCGGCACGGCTGCGTGCATTGTCCCTTATTGGCCGAGCGACCGTTCAAAGCCGCACTGATGAGGCACCTCCCAGAAATGGCCATGCATAGGGAACCATGCACGAACGCTTCTATCTCGAGCTCGCTCGGCACAGCGGCACGCATCCGGGCGATGTCCGCCACGCTCATCTCACGCGCACAGACCACCCGGCGGGCGCCCATCTCATGCCAGGCGCAGGCGGCCTCCGCATTGCTGACGGATGCCTGGGTGCTCACATGCACCGCCACCCCCGGCGCATACCTCCGCGCCAGGCGATTGGCACCCAAGTCACCGACGATGAACGCATCGACCCCCGCCGCTGCAAGTCCTTCCAGAAAGCGTGGCAGTATCGCGATGTCGTCAGCGTCCATGAGGGTATTGACCGTCACAAACACCCTGACCTGCGCCGCATGGCACCGTGCGACAACGGCCGGAATGTCCTCGGCGGCGAAGTTCTCGGCCCGCTGCCGCATGCCGAACCGATCAAGGGCCAGATACACCGCATCAGCCCCATAGCGGATGGCCGCCTCAAGCTGGGAGCGCCCACCCGCCGGCGCCAAAAGCTCCGGCTTCTTCATCACCCGCGACTACCGACCCTCAAACGTCAGACGCGCCCCCTGCGGGGTGTCCTCGACAACAAAGCCCAGGCGCCCCAAACCGTCGCGCACGGCATCGGCAAGAGACCAGTCCTTGGCGGTCCGCGCCTCGGCACGGGCGGCCAGCAACGCGTCGACCGCCTCAGCGGCATCGGAACCCTCATAGCCCGTCAGGTCTGCCGCCAACTGCACGAGCTCTGGCGGATAGTCGCCTTCGCCGTCTGCAGCGCAAAATGCGACCATGTCGATGCCGAATACGCCCATGAGCTCCACGATGAGGTCACGCGCACGTCTCACGGCCGGCACATCGCTCACCGAGATGGTCCTGTCGGCCACCTGGGTGTTCATCTCCCCGATGAAACCGAAAACAGCCCCCAGCGCCTCACAGGCATTGAAGTCGTCGTCCATGGCCACAATGAACGACATCTTGGTCTTCCTCGTCTGATCGGCAAGAGCGCGCGTGTCAAGCGGCGACGGGACATCCGCAGCGTTCTCGAGCGCCCAATCGAGAGCTTTCACGGCATGGGCGATGCGCATGAGGGCGGCGTGCGCTTCCGCCAGGCGCTCTTCGGAGAAATCGAGAGGACTGCGGTAATGCGTCTGCAGCATGAGGAAGCGCAACGTTGCCGGATCCACGGCGTCAAGGACATCGCTCAGCAGCTTGAAGTTTCCCAGCGACTTGCTCATCTTCTCCGAGTTGATCCGGAGCATGCCGCTGTGCATCCAGTAGTTGGCAAACCGGCAGCCGCAGGCGGCCTCGCTCTGTGCGCGCTCGTTCTCATGATGAGGAAAAACCAGGTCGGCGCCACCCCCGTGGATGTCGAAGGGAAGGCCAAGATAGGAGCGGGACATGGCCGAGCACTCGACATGCCATCCCGGACGGCCTTGGCCCCAAGGTGATTCCCACGAAGGCTCTCCCGGCTTTGCCGCTTTCCACAGCGCAAAGTCAAGGGGATCTCTCTTGCGCCCCTCCAAGCCCTTTCCCTCGGCACGCAGCTCGCGGTGCCCGCTTTCCATCTCGTCGATATCACGGCCAGACAGCTCCCCATAGGCGGGATAGCTTCGCACGCTGAAATACACGTCTCCCTCGACCTCGTAGGCATGGCCGCTGTCGACAAGCTCCTGTATAAGTTCCACCATGGAGGCGATTTCCTCGGTAGCCTTCGGGCGAATGTCCGGGTCGAGCACATTGACCCGGCGCATGTCCTCGATGAACGCAGCGGTGTATTCAGCCGCCACCTCAGCGGGGTCACGGCCTTCGTCGTTCGCCTTCGCAATGATTTTGTCGTCGACATCCGTGACATTTTGGACGAACGTCACCTCGAAACCACGCCACATGAAGTAGCGGCGGATGACATCAAAGCTGATGAACGTGCGCGCATTTCCCACATGGATGCGGTTGTAGACCGTGGGCCCGCACACATATATGCCCACCTTGCCACGCTCTATGGACTCGAAGTCAACTTTCGCCCGCAGCTTGGTGTCGTACAGTCTGATCATGATGCCCTCACATCTCGTCTGCGTCACACCGCGCTTTGCCAACCAGGGTGTCCGCATTTATGCTCGATGGAATTGTAGCACAGGAGCCACCGGGTCAAACGAGACCGACCCGGGTGGCAGCGGGAGTCAGCCGAGCCTTTGCACGAGACAGACAGCCGTGGCGGAGATGCCTTCCTCTCGCCCTTCAAACCCGAGATGCTCCGTCGTGGTGGCCTTCACTCCGACGTTGTCCACGGGCACGCCCATCGCGTCGGCCAAGTTTGCCCGCATGGCCTCCCGATAAGGCGCAAGCTTGGGCGCCTGAGCCGCCACAACGGAATCGACATCGAGAATGCGATAGCCGCTTTCCTCCACGAAACGGGAAACAGCAGCCAGCAGCTTCAAAGAATCCGCATCCTTGTAGGCGGGATCCGTGTCGGGGAAAAGCTTGCCAATGTCGCCGCCTCGCACGGCGCCGAGCAGCGCGTCCGCAATCGCATGGGCAAGAACATCCGCATCGGAATGCCCCAAGAGACCGTGATGATGAGGTACTTCAACGCCGCCGAGCACAAGCTTTCGACCCTCGGCAAACGCGTGCACGTCAAAGCCTTGGCCTATCCGCAGGCTTGCAAACAGGGCGGCATCGTCCGGCCTGCTCATTCCGCACCTCTCGTGTACAACGCCCGCACCGCGGCAGCCAGCATGAGATAGTCTTCGGGAACAGTGAGCTTGATGTTGTCGCGCTTGCCCTCGACGACAAGGACCTTGCCGCCCAACCGTTCGATCAATGACGAATCGTCAGTGCCCATGAAGCCATCGGACAGGGCCGAGGCATGGGCACGGCGGTAGATGCCAGCCCGGAACACCTGTGGCGTCTGGGCATTCCAGAACACGCGACGGTCGGGAGTACCCACGATGACCCCGTTCTCCACCACCTTGAGCGTGTCGATGGCAGGATGGGCTACCACGGCACCGTCACAGTCGATGTTTCCCTGCAAGATGGCAATGGCGTGCGCGATGAGGTCAGGAGAGATGAGCGGCCGCGCACCATCATGGAGCACGACATAGTTGTATTTATCAGGAACATACTCCAGGCCCGAAAACGCGGATTCCTGACGGCTTGGCCCTGAAGGAGCCATGACGACCGGCGTGACGAACGGGAACGGGTCGATGGCCTTCTTGAGATACTCCTCATGACGGTCTTCCGGACAGACGACCACGATAAGGCCGATGTCACCCACTGCGTCGAACGCCTCGGCAGACCAGGTGAGAACGGGCTTGCCCGCAATTTCGACGAGCTGTTTGCCGCCCTCCTTGCCAAAACGCTCGCCCGTTCCGCCAGCTAGGATGATGGCAGCGGTCTGGGGATTCGGATCGACGACACCCTGCAGCCCGATAGACGTCAGCGAAAGGGCATCGAAATCCAAGCCATCCATCAACAGCTCGGGTATCTTAAGCACATCGGACGAGAACACAGGATCGATGGTCTTCGGCATAGTCTTCCTCTTCAATCTCAACCACAGGCAGGGCGGCTGTCATTCGTCTTTTCACCCGGCACAGCGGCAGGCGCCCTCTTCCGGCACACGCTTGTCAGCCTCGGCGCTTCCGCACTCTTTAAGCAGATGAGCCCTGTCCGGACCAGCCGAACAGGGCATTCATCCCCATGCGCTGAAGCGATCGCCAGAAGGCACGGTCACTTCAGCAGCCTTCCATAGTCGGTGCAATTCTCACAATCTGCTCAGTCAGCCGCCCCGTCCGACAGCGACCCGCCGCTTTGCACGCCGGCATGGCCGAGATCGAAGTTCGTGAGCAGCAGCTCAGCTTCCTTGGCTATGCTATCACGTTTCCGTGGCGCGGGGATAGAGCCCGAACCGGGATTGAACGTCAACTCCCCATCCTTCACATCAACGTCGATGACCGATCCACTCGTCCATGTGCCCTCAAGTATCTGCTCGGACAGAGGGTCTTCCAACAAACGCTGGATGGCGCGCCGCAAAGGACGTGCTCCGAAGACGGCATCCGTGCCCTCCGACGCTATGAGCTTGCAGGCAGCATCCGTCAAGTTGATGGTCATGTTCTGGGCGATGAGCCGTTCACGCAAGTCGGCCACCATAAGCTTGACAATCTCGACGATCTGCTCCTGAGACAGCGACTTGAACACGATGATCTCGTCGATGCGGTTCAGAAATTCGGGGCGGAACAGCTTCTTCATTTCGCCCATGACGCGGCTCTTGATCTCCTTGTCAGAAAGGCCCGCATGGTCCTCCGACGAAAAGCCCAAAGTCGTTGGCTGCGCAATCTCCCGCGCACCGACATTCGACGTCATGATGATGACCGTGTTGCGGAAGTCCACCGTGCGTCCCTGAGAATCGGTCAGGCGCCCCTCTTCCAATATTTGGAGGAGGATGTTGAACACGTCAGGATGCGCCTTCTCAATTTCGTCGAACAGGACCACCGAGTAAGGCCGCTGGCGCACAGCCTTGGTCAGCTGGCCGCCTTCGTCGAAGCCCACGTAGCCCGGAGGCGATCCCACGAGACGCGAAACCGAATGCTTCTCCATATATTCCGACATGTCGAAGGACAGCAGCGCGTCCTCCGAGTTGAACAGGAACTGGGCAAGCGCCTTTGACAGCTCCGTCTTTCCAACGCCCGAAGGCCCCAAGAAGATGAACGATCCGGCGGGACGTTTGGGATCCTTCAGGCCGCTGCGCGACCGGCGGATTGCCTTCGACAAAGCCGTGACGGCTTCGTCCTGGCCAACAACGCGCTCATGCAGCACGCCCTCCATGCGGAGCAGCTTTTCGGTCTCCGCCTCGGTGAGGTTTGAAACCGGCACGCCCGTGGTCATGGACACCACGTCGGCGATGTCCTCGACGGTAACCTGTTGGATAGCCTTCTGGGAATTCTCCTCCCAATCTTTCTCGGCCTGGGCACGCTTGTCCTTGAGCTGAGCTTCCTCGTCTCTGAGTTGGGCAGCGCGCTCAAAGTCCTGAGCCGCGATGGCGCTGTCCTTCTCTCCGCGCATCTTGCGCAGCTCTTCGTCAAGGTCACGGAGCTCCTTGGGCAGCGTCATGTTGCGGATGCGCATGCGCGCGCCCGCCTCGTCCATGACGTCGATCGCCTTGTCAGGCAGATAGCGATCCTGTATGTAGCGATCAGCCAAGGACACGGCCGCCTGCAACGCCTCGTCCGAGAAGCGCACCTGATGATGAGCCTCGTAGCGATCACGCAAGCCCTCCATGATGCGCAGCGCCTGCTCCTCGTTCGGCTCGCCCACGGTGATGGGTTGGAAGCGACGCTCAAGAGCGGAATCCTTCTCGAGATGCTTGCGATATTCGTCGATGGTGGTGGCGCCGATGACCTGTATCTCGCCCCGCGACAGAGGCGGCTTGAGAATGGCAGCGGCATCGATGGAACCCTCGGCGGAACCTGCCCCGATGAGCGTGTGGATCTCGTCGATGAACAGGATGATGTCACCGGCATCCTGCACTTCCTTTATGCATTTCTTCAGGCGCTCCTCGAACTCGCCGCGATACTTGGAACCGGCGACGAGGGCGGACACGTCCAAGGTGAAGAGCCGCTTGCCGCGCAGCAGGTCGGGAACCTGGTTGGATACGATAAGCTGCGCCAGTCCCTCGGCGACCGCCGTCTTGCCGACGCCTGGCTCGCCGATGAGCAAGGGATTGTTCTTCTGTCGGCGCGAAAGCACCTGCATGACGCGCTCGATCTCGCCCGCACGTCCGATGACCGGGTCGAGCTTGCCATCCCGAGCCTTCTGGGTGAGGTCGGTGCCGAACTCCTTGAGTATGCTGTCCGACGAACCCCCCGTCGGATCAAACGCGTTGCGTCCGGCATACACGGGACTTTGGCCCACCAGATCGTTGAGAGCGCTGCGAATGTCGTCGCCCGACACGCCAAGGCGCGTAAGCACCTCGAGTGCCGTGCCATCCCCCTCGCGCACGATGCCAAGCAGGAGATGCTCGGTGGAGATGTAGCTTTGGCCCATCTGCATGGCTTCGCGCAACGAGTTCTCCAGCACGCGCTTCACGCGAGGCGTGAAGCTGAGATGACCCGACACGTCGGTGTCCTCATCGATGGCAACCACCTGACGGATGGCCTGGACAACGGCATCGTATTCAACATTGAGACGGTCAAGCGCCTGAGCTGCAAGACCATCCTTTTCCTGTATAAGGCCGAGCAAGATATGCTCGGTGCCCACATAGGGCTGATGGAGCGAGCGCGCCTCGTCCTGAGCAAGCACAAGCACCTTGCGCGCCTTGTCAGTGAATTTCTCAAAAGACATACGGCCTCTATTCTCGCGGTTGTTCTGTGTTATACGATTCATCTTAGCACTCCCGTCAAGAGAGTGCCAATCTGACATGTACCCGTTACAACAACCCACAAGTTCAACCCACAAGTTCCCCAAAACTGCCGTTTCGCCGATGTCGGTGGGGCGGCAGAGACCCCGTCTAGCGCGCCTCGTCTCTCATATGCGGGAACAGCAGCACGTCGCGAATGGAGGGGGCATCGGTGAGGAGCATGACCAAGCGATCGATGCCAACTCCCACCCCGCCGGCGGGCGGCATGCCATATTCCAGGGCGCGCACGTAATCATCGTCATAGCCCATGGCCTCATCGTCCCCCAGGTCCTTCGCCTCCACTTGGGCGTGAAAGCGCTCGGCCTGATCAACAGGATCGTTCAGTTCGCCAAAGGCATTGGCGTACTCATGCCCGCAAATGAACAGCTCGAAACGCTCGGTCAGGTCCGGCGCATCAGCCTTCTTCTTGGCCAACGGCGAAACTTCCAGAGGGTGATCGGTCACAAACGTGGGCTGGACAAGCTTGTCCTCCGCCACGGCCTCAAACACCTCGGCGATGAGCTTTCCCTTCCCCCAGGAGTCTTCGGCGTGTCCTCCAGTGCGCTCCAAGATGGCGACCAGATCCTCGCGCGAGCGCGCAAAGCTCACCTCTTCGCCAGCATGCTCACTTGCCAGTTCCATCATGGTCCTGCGAGGCCATGAGCCCGACAGATCGATGTCTTGACCCTGATACGTCACCTGGAGCGTTCCGCACGCCGCCTGAGCAGCGGCCTGAACGTAGCCCTGCGTGAGCTCCATCATGCCCTCGAGGTCGCTGAATGCCTGATAAGCTTCCATCGTCGTGAACTCGGGATTGTGGTAGGGATCCATGCCCTCGTTGCGGAACTGCCGCCCAATCTCAAACACCTTTTCGAATCCGCCCACAAGAAGGCGCTTGAGATGGAGCTCGGTGGCAATGCGCAGATAAAAATCCTTGTCGAGCGCATTGTGATGCGTCACGAACGGGCGAGCGTTGGCTCCACCCAGAATGGGATGGAGGATAGGTGTCTCCACCTCGTAAAAGCCCTGATCCTCCATATAGCGCCGGATGGCCGCAATGATCTTGAACCGCTTCTCGAACGTGGAGCGCACGTCAGGATTCATGACCAGGTCGACATAGCGCTGACGATAGCGCGTCTCCTTGTCGGCCAACCCGTGAAACTTTTCAGGAAGCGGGCGCAATGCTTTGCTCAGCAGCTCAAAGGCATTCACCGCCACGGACAGCTGACCACGCCTCGTGCGCATCATCGTGCCGCGCACGCCAATCCAGTCGCCCAAGTCAAGATCCTTGAGCTCAGCAAAAGCCGTCTCGCCCAACGTATTTATGCGACAGAAAAGCTGGATGTCGCCTGTGGAGTCGCGCAACTCCAGAAACGCGAGCTTGCCCTGGTCCCGCTTTGCCATGATGCGTCCCGCAACCTGCACCTCGTCCTCAGAGGATGCTCCATCCTCTAAACCCGCGTACCGGTCTGACAGGTCTGCAAGGTGATGCGAATAGGAAAACGCATGGCCATAGGGATTCTTGCCAGCGGCCAGCAACGCCTCACGCTTCGCGCGTCGGACCTCGATAGGATCGTCCTCGATGGGGTCGGCGGTCGAAACGGCCGGGGAACCAGCCGCGTTCGTCATTTCGGTCATGTCGTTCCTTTGCAGTGTGTCTTGCCCGCCTGCGTTGTCCAACGGCAGGTGCGCTCTTAACCGGTCGTCGGCAAGGCACCTGCTCGGCCGCAGGAAAGCTCAAGGCTTTGCCCAGGAACCCTGCCGTGAATGTTCTAGTGGTCGATCTTCTCGATTTTCATGACAATATTCTTGCCAGTGGGTCCCGTGGTCTCAATCACGTCGCCCTTCTTGCCGCCCAGCAGCGCGGCGCCAACCGGAGATTCGTTGGATATCTTGCCAACGGAGGCGTTGCTCTCGGCTCCGCCCACGATGGTGAACACACGCTCTCGACCGCCCATGTCGACGGTGACCGTCGACCCGATGTTCACGCGGCTCGAGCGCTTGGGCACGCTGACAACCGTTGCTTCGGAGAGAATGCGGCTGATCTCGGAGATACGTGCCTCCATCATTCCTTGCTCATTCTTCGCGTCGTCATACTCGGAGTTTTCGGAGATATCACCAAACTCCCGGGCAACCTTGATGCGCTCGCCGATTTCGGCGCGCTTCTCGGTCTCAAGATAGTGCAGCTCTTCTTCGAGCTGCTCCTTGCCCTCTGGCGTAAGAATGAAATTGCTGTCTGCCATGGTTTCCACCTACCCGATTACATAAAACAGGCACGCTCTTCGACTAAGCGTGCAATGCTGATATCGTATAACCCTTGGAGAAAGAGGCGGCTGCGATCACAGCGCCGGTGATACAAAAAAGCGGCATGCGCGAAGCCGTTACCTTCTGCACATACCGCCTACCTGCGAATCTGCGCTGTTTATTCAGCCTTCTTCTTTGCGGTCGTGGTTTTCTTGGCCGTGGTGGTCTTCTTCACGGGCTTCTCCTCTTCGACCTCTTCAATCTCTTCCTCGTCGTCGGCTTCCTCGATGGCTTTTTCGCCGCCACCCATTCCGTCGCGGAGGTTCTTGACCGTCTTGCCGAGTGCGCTGCCAAGCTTCGGAAGGTTCTTCGGTCCGAAGATGAGCAGGATTACCGCAAGAATGATGAGCAGCTCCGGCATTCCCATTCCAAGGATCTTCATGCGTTCCTCCAAATTTTTTCCAACGAAGCCCACTCGTCAGTCATGAGGCCCCGCCTACCCTGACGCTCAGAGTAGCATACCTATGCAAAAAAGGGATGAACCTTTGAAAAAAGTACATCCCTCTCAGCTCCGTGGTCGGGATGACAGGATTTGAACCTGCGGCCTCTGCGTCCCGAACGCAGCGCTCTACCAAGCTGAGCCACATCCCGACAATCTCATGATTCGGTACGTTTCCTTTGCCAAACCATCATGCTGCCCGAACAAACTCCAACCGGCATCGTCAAACACACTCAGCCTGATCTGGATTCTGTTTGCCTCCCTGCCGACCCTGCCTTCAAGGCCAGGTCTCCGAGATCTGCACGAAAGCACCCGCCGGACAACTCTGGGTATATTACCTCATATGAGCTCGGGTGAAAAGGAGAGTTACCAATTTCGTGATAAATTGTCCGTCAAGACCGAATGAAACGACCGGGATATTCCCCTGCCCTGGCAGATTTCAAACCGAAGCGAAACGGGACAAGGGACAGCTGCGATTGGCTTCAAACAGGAAACGGCATCCCTCAAGATGGGCTGCCCGTCAATGTGCGCAGAGGATGAGAGAGCCACCACGGGGTCGCTCTTGGGGTCGCTCTTGGGGTCGCTCGGGATAGCTCGGAGTAGCGTTCGTGATACCCGTGGCCGCAGCGCCCCCTCACCTGCCTTTGGGAATGTCGAGCAGGACAGCCTCCTCTTTCCGGCCGACCTCTCGACAGCGTCTGCTGGGAGGGGCGGCCGGGCTGGCTGGAGAGGATTCGGCCTTCGCTGTTTTCGGCGGATATCACACCCCTGCGGCATCCCAGCGACGATGTTCCTCGCCGCCGCCATCGCAGCCGGCTACCGAGCGGCGCGTTCCCGTTCCTTCTGGGCAAGGCGCTCCAGCGTAACGGTCTTCGTCACAATCACGCCGTCCGAAATCACGTCCCCCTCGTCGTCGAGCGCGGTCACGTTCCAGAAGCGTTTGCTGCCCTCCGTGCGGTCAAGTTCGGCAATTCCTCGCAGCATGCCTGCCTTTCCGCTCTTGCGATGGCGCACCTGCACGTCTATGCCAAAGGGACGCTCGCGGTCCAAATCGGCCAGCATCTCGGCGCCAATGCTGGCCACGGTCTCCAACAGGGATATGGTGGCTCCGCCATGAAGGAAGCCGAACGGCTGAAACACGTCGGGGGTGATGGGCATCGTGGCTTCCACCCGCCCTTCGTCCGCCGAAACGATTTCGATGTGCAGCACGTCGGTCAAAGCCATGACATCCTCCTGTAGGGTACGTGGACCGTTTGCGACAAGGCACGCAGCACTGCCGCTCCGGCAGCTCCCCGTCCCGATCCAGTATACCCGGCACAACAAAGCGGGCGCGATACCCGGAACCAGCAAATTGACGGGCATTCGCCCTCATCCACGGCTGAGGGCGGACGCCTCCCTCACGAGCCTTCTGACATACTCGTCCGGCTCGATAAGATGAGAGGAGGGACGTCCGATCAGGTAGCCTTGCAGGTAATCAACTCCCAAGCCCACCAAGGTCCCAAGCTCCCCTTCGGTTTCAACACCCTCCGCAATAACGAGGATGCCCTGCTCATGCGCATGCTCAATAAGAGGGCGGACGATATCGCGATGGTCGCTCAACACATCAACCCCCCGCACGACCCGCATGTCGATCTTTGCAAAATCGGCATGCGACTCGAGCAAGGCCCGGTGATCGCCTGGGCTATTCCCGAATCCGTCGATGGAAATGCGGCATCCTCGATGGCGGAATGCACGTTCCTTGTCCACGATGCCCTCGTCGGCGCAATCCCGTTCTTCAAATTCCACCACCAGGCTGCCGAACATGTCGCCGAAACGTTCTACCAGGAGTTCTTCGTCGGAAAAGCTCATGCGCTGTGCACCGACGCTGTTGACGAACAGCAGGAGGCCGTCCCGATCAGAAAAGCGAGAGAACTTGGCAAGGGCCTCAAAGAACGTCATGCGCTCAACCAGATGGAGCTTCGACTGTGACCGAGCAAGCCCGATCATGCGATCGGGTGTCGACAGCGAGGCAACGCGCAGGCGCATGAGCGCCTCGTATCCCGTGACCTCTCCTGTCCGCACCTCCATGATCGGCTGGAAGTGATAGTCGACCAATCGCTCCTCGAACAGGCGATCCAAGTCCTCCTTCGAATCCATCAGAGACAAACGATCTTCATAGCTTGTGCGATCAAATCGGCGCAGCGTTCCCTTGCCGCGGCTCTTGGCCTCATACATGGCGAAATCGGCATATTCGCGCAGCTGATCGTAAGCATGAGCGTCTCGGGGGAAAAACGCCACGCCCATGGATGCGCGCACGATCAGCGTGCTTCCGTCCGGCGCCTCAATCTGCGCAGCGGCAAGCTCCCGCATAAGGGAGGCAAGCAGAACAAGGGCCTCGTCCTCGTTTTCGCAGGCATCCAGGAAAACAAGGAATTCATCGCCCGAAACATGCGCGCAGATTCCTTCATTCCCGAACACGCGGCGCAGCACGCTTCCCGCCTCCTTGATGTAGCGGTCGCCCCAGTCATGGCCATAGGAATCATTGACGCCCTTGAGATTGTCGAGGTCCATCATAAGCATGGCGCCGAATGCAGGGGGAGCATCCGTCAGGCGAGTGCCCACTGCATGGTCAAACGCACGTCGATTCATCAGTCCGGTCAAACTGTCATGATCGCGCTCGCGTTCCAGCCGACGGCGTGTCGCGATCTCTTCGCTCACATCCTCCACGAGGCCGGTCATCCATCGGCCGTCATCTCCTTCCCGGACGATGAGCCTTGCCCACCGCGTCGGGTTTCCTTCGACCCTGATAAGATAGCGATCCTCCCCCTCGGTCCGCGATTCAAGCCGGGGAGAGAGCGTGCGCACCAGCTTAAGAAGATCCTCGGGTGCCATGGTCCCTTGGGACTGCGCGCCCCCAACTCCCTCAGACCGACCCATGCGCACGTCGTCCAGACCGAGCGCCTCGAAAAAGCCTTCCGTGAACGACAGCAGACCTGTGCTCTCATTGCGCTCGAAAGCCCCGATCATGCGATCGGAAAGCGCAAGGATGCGAGAGAGGCGCGAGGCGGCCGAGGCCACTTCCGAATTCAGAGCCGCAACTGCATCGGCGATCTCGTCGATCTCGATGATGCCGGTGGGCGTGAACCGGATGGGACCCTCCGGCTCCGCCGTCCTCATCTCCCTCAGGAGCAGCCGCACGCGTGACGACGATATCCAGGCCGCGACCACGGCGACGGCTATGCCGACCCCCAACGAAAGGACAAACGCTATGAGCAAATTGCGGGCAAGATTGTCGGACGCAGAGAAGAGGACGCTGTCGGGCACCAGACCGACAAGGACCCAATGCTCGTCGGAAAAGGGAGACGTGGCATTATAGAGCCTCAGCGACGTGACGCTCGCGGAAGCCGATCCCTCCGCACTCGACCCATCCGGAGGCTCGACCTCAAGAAGGCCACGCCCACCCATCACCGTCGACAGGGTGTCACCGTCGACATACAGCGCCTGCGACGCGCCGCTCGTCACAAGCGCCTCGTAATCCCTTTGACCAGACTCCTCATCAACCGAGCCTTCTCCATCGGACAGGGCTAGGACATAGGAGCCATTGCCCTCCGCATCCAAGCCGCCATAAGGAAAGGATGATGCCACGCGATCAACCGCAATCTCAACGCCCATCACGCCGACAACCGTGCCCGAAGCATCACGCAAAGGGATGCTGTACGTGAGGGCATGAGCGCCCGACCAGCCAAGATACGTCGGCCTTCCCCAATATCCCAAATCGGAGACAGCGGCGTCTGCATACTCCTGCGCAGCCCTGAGCGGCTCGTAGTAGAAATCGCTTGCCGCATCGCCCTCGGGAGCCAAGGACAGAGACGCCGACCATGATCGGTCAAGCGAAAGCCCCAGCCGGCGGGACACACTGACTGGACACGCTGCCAGCAGCAGGTCAGACCGATCCTCCATAGCGGTTTCAGGATTCGAATCCCGCAGGCAGAACCCCACGTGGCTCGTCTCTCCATCCGCGCTGGCCTCCGTTCCGTCAGCAAGGATGAAGTAGACGCCGTCCACCTCCGCCTGTTGGGAAAGCTCAATCAGGTCGTCGGCAACGTCATCGACCACAGTGACCGCGACATCCGACCCAAGGGCGATGTCGGACGCCGTGGCCTTCTGGCGGTCGAGGGATTGCGCAATGTCATTCTGAACCGCCTCGGCTGCCTCTTCGACGCTTGCCCGGCGAAGCATCATGTCGTTCTCCAGATACCCAGCATTTGAAACGACCCGCTCGGAAAGCAAGTCGTAGGCACTGCGTTCCATGGTCGGAATTGTCTTGCTGCGTTCGAACAAGGCCACGCACAGGATGCCCTGAAACGCCAACGCGATGCAAAACGAGGAAATGACGAGGACTTTGAACGAGAACCCCCGCCGTAAAGACTGTTTGTGTCGATCAGGTCGGCTCATGGCAATCAAGGCTACCGATCCAACGCAGTCTGCAACTCGCTCTTGAGCGTAGCAAGCCATGCCTCGAAGTTCTCGTCCGTGGTCAAGGCGGCTGCAGCTTTCTCGCGCGGTATTCCCGCAGCGACGGCTTGAGAAACAAGATCCTGATCGGCCGCGACCCATTCGCGCAAGGATTGGCTGAGGACCGCGCGGGCCTTAAGGCCGTTCTTGGACGCCACGCTCATAGAGGTGCCCGCCTCGATGGTCTCGAGGGTTGCGGGAAGATTGGCAAGATACGTGACGGGAGCCGGGCTGCCTCCTGCGGCAGCCGCCCCGATGTTCTCAAAGGTCAAGGCGTCTTTCGTGACAGGCACATAACCGGAAGCCATCGCAAAGGCCGTGTTGTGCTCCCGCGCCGTCAGCCACTTGAGAAACTCGACGCATGCCTGCTCGGAACGATCATCCGACTTGGCGACGGCAAAGCCTGCGCCCTGCTGCATAGTGCAAGGAACGCCATGCTCAAACACCGGGGCGGGCAACGAGCCAAACTCTATCGGATAGCTGGAGGAATCGTCCACGGTGACCGATGCAGGAAAATACACCGCGGATGAAGTCGAGCCCACAAAGCAGATGAGACCTCCGGTCTTCACCGCGTCCGACCGAAACCGTTCTTCGTCGGAGAAATGGCCGTTCATCAACGGAACGTAGTAATTGTCCCAAAGCGTGCGAATCGTCTCCTCATCGATCGTCATCTCCATCTTGCCATCAGACACGGTCAGGATATCGTGCCCCAGCTGACGTGATCCAGCTCGCAGATAGCTCGCCAAAGCATCGCGACCGAAAAACGGCAGCCCATCGTCAGCGATGTCAGGCGTGCGCGCATCCGTCCAGCGATAATAGCGTTCCGCAGTTGCCGTTATGCCCTCTACCGTACGCAAGTCATCAAGGTCCGCACCCGTCGCTTCGGCAAACTTCTGCCAATCGGTCATATTGATCTGCAGCGTCTCGATCGACTTGCCCACAGGCACCAGCTTGATGCTCCCATTCCCGTCGAGGTCTCCCTCTGCAAGAAAAGCATCGACAAACGCAGCCTGCTCTTCATCGCTGAAATAACCCGACAGGTCAGCGACCAGTCCCAATCCATCGACCACCAAAGCCGTGTCCGGATACGACAGAAACGCATCAGGCATCTCGTCCGCACCGACACGGCCCTGCGCCGCATCGATCACCGCAGCGGAAAGGTCGCTGACGCTCCCTTGGCTCATGTGGACTGCCACCACCCCAACATCTTTGCCACGCGTCGCGTTGAACTCTTCGAGAGAGGCTTCGAACGCCCTCTGTTGCGCGCCGGTGTAATAGGTCCACAGTTCAATCTGAACCGGATCCGCTGGGTCGAGCGTGACCTCCCGGGACGAAGCGCCTGAACCGTCAGACGGCCAATTCCCGAGCGCACACGCCCCAAGAGCGAAGCAGAGAACGCAAACAGCCGCGGTCCCAAAGGCCTTTTGCCACATGCTGCCAGCAATCATCGCTTCCTCTCACCGCGGAGGCTCACCCGCATCGGCAAGCAGGCGTCGAATTCTCGCACGGGGTCATTGTAGCTCACCTACCCGTTTCCGGACAGCTGAATACGTGATCGGAGCACACATCGAAAGAATTGGTCAGCGAGAAGGCGGACAACGTCAGCGGGAAGCATCGTCTCCCGTTGCTTCAGGACGATCATGCCGGGAATCCTCGCCAGGGTCGTGGCCGAGAGGGTTCGGTCCCTCTTCGCCTCCTTGCCGAATGGCAGGCGTGCGTCGCCCCGAAGGATCAAGCTCCCCCAGCCGCTCGTTTTCGATCTGCGCATTGCGTACGACCGAGCTGGTGTTTTTACCTTTGAGCGTATGCTTCGCCTCACTGCGGAACGTTTTCGTCCTTTGAATCAGAATGGCGCCGATGAGAAACGGCATCCAGAACACGATCCCACGATACACGAGCGCAATGGCCATGCCCGCCGCACTCGACACGCCGAACGAGGCAAAGGCAACAAGAACGGCCGCTTCCACAACGCCGACCCCCTGAGGCGTGATGGAGATCATGGCAAATAGCGTTGCCACCACATAGCCACAGATAAGGGCCTCGGGATGATAGACGCCAAAGCCGACGCCAACCAGGGAGAAGCAAGCGAGTTCGCACGTTGACGCAATGATCGAACACCCGAACACCTTGGCAGTGGTCTTGGGATTGTGCGCGATGAGTCCCGCCGCATCCGAAAAGGAGGCAACCGCCTTCTCGCTCCATGGCGCGAGAGGAGCCCTCTTGAATTTCACGAGAACGCGATTGACCAGCCTCTCTAGAGGACGGAGGAGCCTCAGCACGAAGGCCGGCCTCCTGCGTCCCAACACCAGGATGAGCACCATCACGCTGACAAGGACGATGACCAACAAGCCAAGCAGGAACCAGAGCGGCGACAGGCCAGCCGTCGCCGCCAGGATGGCAAATCCGATAATCATGATGGTGGCAAAACCGGAGTCGATGGTGATCTGCATGAGCAGCGCCGCGCTGGTGGCCTTTCCCGGCGCAATCCCGCGACGGCGCGCGTCGTCAACGACGAGTGTCGTGCCCGCCAGATTCAGCGACGGAGCGATGGTGTTCATGAAAAACGTGCCAAACACAAGCGGCAAGGTGGAGCGAGGATCCATGCGCTCATCGACTGCTTCAAACGCGAACGAATAGGCGAAGCTCTGTGCAAAATACTTGCCAAGCTGCGTGCAAAGAGCCGCGATAAGCGGTATGGCAGCGCCCTGCTTCATGGTGTCGAGCAACTCGACCAGCTGATCGCCGCGCAGCAGCACCACCGCCAGCACGATGACGATCACCAGGCCGACGAGCAGGTTTCTGATATTGACCTTCATGCAGCGTCCGCCGGACGTGAGCGTTCCCCCGCCTAGCGGAGGAACTCCTCGAGGTCGGCCGTCTGGAGAAAATCGAGCTCATGTGCCGTGGAGGGATCGGACTCAAGAAAAAGGAACCCATAGCTCCCGACACGGCCCACATCGAAACGGCGCATCTCCATCACATGCGAGAACCGACTGCAGAATGCGTCATAGTCGAAAAGCCTCGTGTCCAAAGCACCATGGGGGGGATTGAGCAGGGACATCGTATACACTTTGTCCTCTTTTCCCGAGAAGGCAGCATCGAAATCAGGCTGCACGTCATTGAGGAAGGCTTCGTAGGTGCGGTATCCGTAAGCATAGTAGCTCACATCGGTTCCGCCAAGGCCGGCGAAACGCAACGGGTTGAACTCGATGGGGCACACGTGGCCGCCATCGACACGTACCTCCACATGAACAGGGAAGTTGCGCGCGCCCACCAAAGCGTTCACCCGATCAAGCCAAGCCGAGAACGTTGCGGCGTTCTCTCGGATGACGGAGGCGCTCGTCACGTACAGGCGGTCGCTCGTGTCCTCCTCCGAAGAAAAGTCGTGACGCAGCACATTCAGCACATGAGCCTGCCCCGACTCGTCGAAATAGGCATCCATGGCATATTCCTTGCCGTCGATGTACCCTTCCAGAATGAACGATCCTGCGCCGACCACGCTCTCCGGATAGAGGTCATGCCATGAGGAGGCGTTGCTCTGGATGTCGGCAAGCGCATGCTCCCAGTCTTCGCGGCTTCTGATGGAATAGACGCCAACGCTGCAGAACCCCACGGAGGGCTTGAGCACAAACGGTGTCTTCAATTGAGAAAAATCAAGCTTGAACAGCTCGTCGATAGAGCAGGTTCTGAAAAAGAGATCGGGATCGAGAGACGCGAGGGCAGTGCGCATGAGAGCCTTGTCCTTGAACAAATTGATGGCATGCACGATTGATCCCTTGTGAACGTTATCAACGATCCAAGACAACGCATTCTCTGAATTCGTGTACACGCGCTCGCCCCCGTCTATGCGGGCGCACGTCTCTTCGCACGATATCAAGTTGAGAGCATGCCGTTCAGCGACGTGCCGAGAGGTTGCATTGTCCAGCACCGGATGCTGTGATTCCTCAAGCCAGGCAGCCAACGGTTCTGAAACATACGGCTCGTCGAGCACTATCATGACGGCGGTCCTCCTTCGCAGACGCTTCCTTGTTCAGTATACCTTTTCGTCCGGTCTGCCGTCCGAGCGACTCCCCCTCGTCAATTCCTTGGCAACCAATGGTCAGACAGTATACCACGAGGGTCTTCGGGGTCTTCGGGATGCATCAGAACGGTTCGGGGCAGCATGGAGCGGCGGTTCTCGGAACGATCCGGAACCGCCGCGAACGTCTGATGAAGGAAACGATTCTAGTGGCGGAAGTGGCGATGGCCCGTGAACACCATGGCAACGCCCTGCTCATCGGCGGCGGCGATGACCTCTTCGTCGCGGATGGACCCACCGGGCTGGATGACCGCTGTCACGCCAGCCTGAGCAAGCGTGTCGAACCCGTCACGGAACGGGAAGAACGCGTCGGAAGCCGCCACGGCGCCCTGGGCCTTCTCGCCGGCCTGCTCGATGGCGATGCGCGCCGAGCTGACGCGATTTGGCTGGCCTCCGCCCACGCCGACCGTGGCATGGTCCTGCGCAATGAGAATGGCGTTTGACTTCACGGACTTGCAGGCCTTCCAGGCAAACAGAAGTTGCTCCATCTCCGCATCGGTGGGTTTCCGCTTCGTGGCGACGGAAAACGTTGCCGGATCCTCCAACACGGCGTCGCTGTCCTGGCAGAGGAGGCCGCCTTCGACAGCGCGGTACTCCACTTCTCCGCCGGCCGGGTTCACGCCACCCGTAGACAGCAGGCGCGCGTTCTTCTTGGCGCTGTACATGTCCAGCGCGTCGCCTGCGAACTCCGGCGCGATGATGGCCTCGACAAACTGCTTGTTCTCGAAGATGGCCACCACAACGTCGGAGGTGACGGGACGGTTGAACGCCATGACGCCGCCGTAGGCGCTCACCGGGTCACACGCATGGGCGCGACGATAGGCAGCCACCAGGTCATCGTCCTCGCATATGCCGCAAGGCGTGAGATGTTTCACGATGACGCAGGCGGGAGCATCGTACTCGCGCACGGCCGTCCAAGCGGCGTCGAGATCGAGATAGTTGTTGTATGACAGCTCCTTGCCCTGGTGCTGCTTTGCATGAGCGAGGCTGTGGGCGGCATGAGCGTAGTCGTCGCGACGATAGAACGCGGCGCCTTGATGGGGATTTTCTCCGTAGCGCAGATCCTGAACCTTCGTCAGGTGCAGCGCGCGGTCGGCGGGGAACTTTGCAGCGCCCTCCCTTTCCACCTGCCCAGCCATCCAAGCGGCGATGGCGCCGTCGTAGGCAGCCGTCGTCTCAAACACGTCAAGCGCGAGCTTGGCGCGCGTGTCGCGCAGCGTGGCGCCGCCGTTCGCACGCATCTCGTCGAGAAGGGCAGCATAGCTGTCGGGGCGCGTGACCACGGCGACGCTCTCGAAGTTCTTCGCCGCGGAGCGCAACATGGAAGGACCGCCAATGTCGATGTTCTCGATGCAGGTACCGAAGTCGGCTCCACCTTCCACCGTCTTTTCGAAGGCGTAGAGGTTCACGACCACCATGTCGATCATCTCGATGCCATGTTCGGCCGCCTGGGCCATGTGGTCGGGATTGTCGCGCTTGGCCAGCAGGCCGCCGTGCACACGCGGGTGCAGCGTCTTCACGCGCCCGTCCATCATCTCAGGAAACTGCGTCACGTCGTCGATGGGCGTGACCGGCACGCCGGCATCCTTGAGTGCGCGGGCCGTTCCGCCCGTGGAGATGATCTCCGCTCCGAACTCGTCCACGAGCGCACGGGCGAAGTCCGCGACACCCGTCTTATCCGTCACGGACACGAGCACACGCTTGATCTGAGGATTGCTCATATGGTCTTACATCCTTTCCTCTTGCCTGCGACCGGACGACACCAAGCGTCCGATCTCCTTCGACGCATGGTACCACCCAAACCGGGCGAAAAAGGGCAGACGGGGACGCATATCCCGCAAACGTGCCGGAGACTCAGATCAGCGTGTCGTGGACATCGGTCCGCGTGTTAGCGTCCCAGGCTTTTCTCGTGCTGAACGCGTGCCTCGTCGCTGTAACGCTGCCGATACCGCACGTCCACAAGCTCGGCGACGATGGCGATAGCCAACTCAGCCGGAGTCTTCGCACCGAACTTGAGACCGATGGGCCGCTTGACGCGCTGCCAGTCATCTTCGGTGGCACCGCGAGAAAGCACCAGGTCATGTACCGTGTCGTTCTTGCCCTTGCAGCCCATCATGCCCACGTAATGCGCATGGCTTCTCGTCGCCCACACACAGCCCTCGGGATCGAACATATGCCCACGGGTGAGCACGCACACGTAGTCCTCAGGGGCGCAGGTCAGGTCGTCGAGCGCGCTGAAGTCGTCGCCGCGCAGCACGATGCGTTCCGCCGCGGGGAAGCGACGCTCATTGACATACGCCTCGTCGTAATCGACCACGGTCACCTCGAAGCCCACATGGTCGGCCAAGGCCGCGACCTCACTCGCCGCGTCGGATGCTCCGAGCAGCCACACGTGCACCCGGTCGAACAGTGGCACGCTCACCCAGGTGAGTCCTTCGAACTGCTCGTTGTGCATCGAAGGGCCGCGGGTGATGTCCTTCATCTGGAACACGTCGCGCGGCGATGGCTCCCGTGACGAGACGATCTCCTTCTCGTCATTGCAGAAGAACACGAGCGGCTCGCCATCGGCGGATCCTTGATCGCCATACTTTTTCGTCACTTCATTGTCCACGTTGCCGACCGCTTGGCCAGAATCGTAGATGACCTTGAAGCCGATCCAGGCAAGATCGTCCTCGTCGATGGCTCTGAGGGCACGCTCGAAGGTGGGGATGTCATCCGGACTCAGGCTGGCCGCAACGAGATCGAGATAGGAAGGGTCGACATAGGCGTCTCCCTCGGTCGCCTCCTCCGAAAAGCAAGGGAACTCCTCAGCGCTCAAGGCGGGCGTGCGGCCCGCCTGAAGGTCGGCTATGATTCCCTCCAACGTATCCTTGATCATTTGACATGCACCTTCCTGTCGTCGCCGATGATGACCCGCCCCTGCGCCACTTCACGCAGGACCTCGGGATAGAGCCGATGCTCGACCTCATGGATACGATCCTCCAGGTCTTCAAGCGTGTCGTCCTCGAACACCTCGACGGCACGCTGCGCCACGATGGGGCCCTTGTCGTAATCCTCGTTCGCAAAATGGACGGTCACGCCCGTCACCTTCACGCCGGCGTCGTAGGCGTCGCGAATGGCATGGGCTCCCTTGAACGACGGCAACAATGCCGGATGGAGGTTGAGCACGCGGTTGGGGAACGCGTCCAGCATCACGGTCGTGAGCTTGCGCATATAGCCTGCCATGACCACATACCGCGCTCCCGCCGAGCGCAAGGCCTCGACGATGCGCGCATCGGCAGCCCGCGGGTCGGCATACGCCTCACGGTCGAGCGCCATGACGGGTATGCCCGCGCGCCGCGCACGCTCGATGCCCTGCGCGTCAGGACGCGATGACACCACCTGCACGATCTCAACCGGCAACTCCTCATCGGCGATCGCGTCGATGACCGCCTGCAGGTTCGTTCCGCCACCCGAAAGCAGCACGCCTATCTTGAGATTCTCCATCCGCATCCTCCCACGGCATCCGCTCGTCCCGGAGGGTTTCGGCCTCGCAGCCCCATCCCTCCGCCCGTCCTTTACCCCTCATGCCCGTACAGGTGTCCCTCGCTCGCGTAGCGCACCGCGCCCTCGCCTTCGACGACGCGCCCGACGCGAAACGGCTTCTCCCCTGCCTCGGCCAGCGCGGCCTCCACGGCCTCCACACGGTCGGGATCGACAAGAAGAATCATGCCCAGCCCCATGTTGAACGTCTTGAGAGCCTCCGCCTCGTCGAGATGGGCCGCATCGCACACGAATTTCGCGATGGGAGGCACCGGCCACGTGCCCAGATCGACTTCAGCGTCGCAGGTCGCCGGCAGCGCACGGTCCAAGTTCTCGGTGATGCCGCCACCCGTGATGTGCGCGAGCGCGCGCACGGCCCCGGGACAAGCCGCCAACACGGCGCGCACCGGCTTCACATAGATGCGCGTCGGCTTGAGCAAGGCGTCCTGCAGGCTCTCGCCCTCCAGCTCCTCACGCTCGATGCGCAGCTCATAATGGGTCTTGCCCTCGACGCATACCTTACGCGCAAGCGAGTAGCCATTGGAATGAAGGCCGCTTGAAGCAAGTCCCACCAGCACGTCACCCACACGCACTGCCGCCGGATCGAGCATCTTCGACCGGTCAACCACACCGACGCAGAAACCGGACAGGTCGTAGTCGTCCGGATCCATGACACCGGGATGCTCGGCCATCTCGCCACCGACAAGCGCACAGCCAGCCTGCTTGCAGCCTTCTCCGATGCCCTTCACGACCTCGGCCACCGCCTCCGCCTTCAGCTTGCCGACGGCGATGTAGTCTAGGAAGAACAAAGGCTCGGCTCCCGTCGCCAGGATGTCGTTGGCGCACATGGCCACCAGGTCGATGCCCACCGTGTCGTGCTTGCCGGCAAGCTGGGCCACCCTGAGCTTCGTTCCCACCCCGTCGGTCCCGCTCACCAGCAATGGATCTTCCATGTCCTTGGCAGCGGCGATGGAAAACAGGCCGCCGAACCCTCCTATGTCGCCCACGACCTCCGGGCGATACGTGTCATGCACCACGCCCTTGATCGCATCGACGGCGCGGGCGCCCTCAGCCGTGTCGACACCTGCCTGAGCATAGGTCAAGGCGTCCTCGTTGACCCAGCTGGGCATCGTGGGGGCATCGTCGCCCTCCGTGGTCGGCATGGTGATTCTTTCAGTCATCATCTCTCCTTGAACTGCGTTTCAACGTTGCACCCGCCATCTCGTCCCCTGTTTCAGAACGCACGCCAGCTTTCTTGCCAGCCACACTCCGCTCAGAGGCCCGACGCCTCGGCAAAATCCTTTTTCGTGAGAAAGCTCTTCTTGCTGATTGATTCAGGAATCGCAACCGGATAGTCGCCGCTGAAGCATGCCTCGCAAAAGCCGGGATGGTCCGCAGTGACGGAGTCCCTCAATCCCTGAAGCGATATGAAAGCAAGAGAGTCAGCCCCGATGAAACGGCACATCTCCTCGGTGCTCATGTTGGCGGCGATGAGCTGATCGCGCGTGTCGGTGTCGATGCCGTAAAAACAGGGCCACCTGACCTCAGGACTCACGATGCGGAGGTGGACCTCCGCAGCGCCCGCGTCACGCAACATCTGAACGAGCTTCTTCGAGGTATTGCCCCGCACGATGCTGTCGTCGATGACGACAAGGCGTTGCCCCTCGATCACGGAGGACAGCGGATTGAGCTTCAGGCGGATGCCCAGCTGACGCATCGCCTGCGTCGGCTGGATGAACGTGCGGCCGACATAGCGGTTCTTCACAATGCCGTCAGCATAGGGAATGCCGCTTTCCTGCGCGTAACCCATGGCAGAAGGAACGCCCGAATCAGGAACGCCCAGAACCAGGTCCGCATCAACCGGGGCCTCACGCGCAAGCATGCGGCCCATGGCCCGACGGGCCTGATAGACGCTCTGTCCATCAAGCACGCTGTCGGGACGGGCGAAATACACGTATTCGAAGATGCACGCTGCGGGCTTGCGCGGAGGAACGCCCTGCTCGGCATGCATGCCATCGGCATTGAACCGCACCACCTCGCCCGGGGCAACGTCGCGGATGTATTCGGCTCCGACGATGTCCAGGCCACAGGTCTCGCTTGATACGACCCAGCCGCGGCCCTCCGGAAGCCTGCCGACGCACAGCGGCCGAATGCCGTGGGGATCGCGGAAGGCATAAAGAGAATCAGGGCTGGCCAACACCATGGCATAGGCACCCTCGATCTCCTCCATGGCGCTTCGGATACCCAGTCTGAGATGATGGGTTTCCCTCGTCACCAGACCGATGGCCTTTGCGGCCACTTCGCTGTCGGTGGCAGAACGAAACTGCACGCCCCGGTCGACCAGGCGGGCCCGGATTGAGTTCGTGTTGACCAGCGTCCCGTTGTGGGCAAGCGCGATGAGCACGTCGTCGATGGCAGAGATATGGGGCTGGGCGGCCTCCCATGAGGCAGACCCGCCACTCGTCGAATACCGCACATGGCCGACGGCAACATACCCATCGAGCGCGGCAAGACTCGCCTCATCGAACACCTGCGTCACCAGACCGAGATCCTTCGTCACCACCACGGTGTCGCCGTTGCCGACGGCGATGCCAGCGCTTTCCTGTCCGCGGTGCTGCAGCGCCTGCAGGCCGAAACAGGTCATGCGGGCGACGTCTTCTCCGGGAGCGAACACGCCGAACACGGCGCATTCCTCCTCAAGGCGATCAGGCCGTTCCCCCGGCAGGACGGAAGTGCTCATGCGATCTCCTTTGCAGCGTTGTCAATGGCGGAGGCAGCGTCCTGGTCGACCACAGATCCATCCGTGCTGCCGTCCGATCCGGCGACCGAGCTTTCCGACACAGAACAGAACAGCACATAGCGCCCATCACTCGGCAAGTTGTCACACGTGGCAAGCGCGAACAGGTGTGTGACATCGGCGGCATCCGGCACGTCCCCGTCGGGCGTGACGACGGAACGGTCAATCTTGTCCTGCACGTACAGCGTGCGCTCCGCATCGTCGCTGAACGTCGTTTGGACGAGAGGGTCATCCGCCGAACAGTGCACGAGCGAGAACGTGGACAGGCGATAGTTGCCCTCGGGAGTCAGAATGAAGATCGTGCGATGCTCGTTGAACTGAGTCGCATCGGCAAAACCAGCCACGGCGGCGAACATGGAGCCGTTGTTGAGGTGGTGCCCATAGATGATGTTGTTCGGATCGGAAAAGTCGGCGGCGTTCTCAGCCGAAAGGAAGATGGCCCCAAAGGTGGCTATCCAGCCTTCCGATCCCTGAAAGTCATGGGTCAGATACCGCTCGTTGTCAGTTGTGTGCACGATGGGATAGTTCACCGTGGTGCCCGGTATGTATATCCAGCCAACCGTGTCGGGATTGATGGCCTTGAGCGCATCCCAATCGACCGTCACGTCAGAAAGCGGGGTTTCCTCGATGTCATCGGGAGCTTCAAACACCTGGCTGGCAACATCGTCATAGGCCTTCTGCCCTTGCCAGTAGGATATCCCGATGGCGCCGAGCGCCACAAGCGCAACCACCAGCACCGCAAGGGCGATCCAGAACACGATCCGCCAAGGGCCGCCCTTTTCCGAGCCGCCCTTCCCCCGCTTGCCACCGGGAGCGCCCGATCTCGCGTGCGAGGTCTGGACGGGCCGATAGGCCCCCTGCGGAGGACGGCGATAGGGATCCGCCGGCGTTGGGCGGACCGCTCCCTGCCGAGGAAGGTCTCGCGAAGGTTCAGAAGATCGTGCGTTCGCGCTCTGAACAGGGCGCTCGCGTCGCGGTGAGGAATGCCCGCCCGTCTGTTGGGCAGCAGGGCGCTCCTGCCGCGTGTCGGCCTGCGCGCTCGCATGGCGAGCAGGCTGCCGCTGGGCATGCCTGCCCCGCGGCTCCGAGTCGGGGGCTTGTCGATACTCAGTCATGTGCGCCTTTCGGATAACAACACCAGCCGGTGCGAGGGCGCGTGCGGCTCTGGATGGCCACTTCGCGCGGTCTCACCGTTATCAGACCGCTTCCATAATAAGCAAACGCCCCCGAAAAGGGGGCGCGATACACGCAAAACGCAATTTCATCGGTCGGCGTAACCGCCCCTGCGCGGTTATTTCTTTTTCATCTCGTCCACGAAGCCCTTGGCAATGAACACCACGATGACAGCGACGATGACAGCGACGATGATCCAGATAGCCTCCATGGGTACGGAGAGTCCAAATATGGTCATTGCTTACCCCTTTTTTCCAAGCACGAAGGAACGCGCTGATATAATCCGCTTGCTGCAGCCCATAGTAACGCTATCTCACTTTTCACGCAAGCGCGTCTCAAGGGCATCGTTGATTATTGTAAGTGCTTTGACACGTGCATACCGCTTGTCGTCACTTTCGAGCACGATCCAGGGTGCGAACGGCGTGGATGTCAGGCGAAACATGTCCTCGACGGCAGCTTTGTACTGGGGGCGTTTTTCGCGGTTTCGCCAATCTTCGTCGGTGATCTTCCACCGTTTCGCCGGGTTCTCCTCGCGGTCATGGAAACGGCGCAGTTGCTCGTCGGGACTGACGTCAACCCAGAACTTCAGGAGTATGGCGCCCCAGCGGACGAGTTCCCGCTCGAACTCGTTGATCTCGTCGTAGGCGCGCGCCCACTCGGTGGGCGTGGCGAAGCCCTCGACGCGCTCGACGAGAACGCGACCGTACCAGCTGCGATCATATATTCCCACATGACCCGCCTTCGGCAGGCGGGTCCAATAGCGCCAGAGGTGGGGATGGAGCAGTTCGGGCTTCGTGGGGGCAGGGCTGGGAAAGATCGTGTAGGCACGCGCGTCAAGCGCCTGCGCCACGCGCTTTATGGTGCCCCCCTTGCCAGCGGCGTCCCATCCTTCATACATGGCCATGAGCGGAATCCGCTTCTGATACATCTCCAGCTCAAGCTCGTTGAGCCGCTTCTGCTGCTCCTTGAGTTGACGTTTGTAATCGGCAGGATCAAGCGTGAGCCCATGGTCGACCCGATCGAGGGACGGAGGGTTCGCAATGATGCCAAACCGGGAAGCGCGGGGTGCCAACGCAGCCGCCTCGCGCGCCTCACGTTCGGCATCGGCGGCAAGATCGTCCTTCTCCCCCGACGCCGCCGGCGACACATCGTTCAGCATGCCGGCCGAATTTGCCAGAGCCTTCGCCACAGCCGTCGCTTCGGCGGGGTCAACCTGCTGCGTGAGGGCCCCTTCGATAGCCGAAACCAGGGTGCTGGCAATGGCGATGTTGGCTGCCCGCTTGTCCTCTCCGTTCAGCACGTGCCAGGGAGCATAGTCAAACGAGCTCCCCTCGAGCAAGCTGTCATAGAGCTGATAGGCCTCACGGTAGTTTCCGATGCGCGCAAGCTTCTCCTTGCTCACCCGCCATCGTGTCGCCGGATTGGCCCGCAGAAGCTCAAGGCGCCTCTTCTGCGCCTCTTTGGTAACGTGCACGAAGAATTTGATGACGAGGTAGCCGTCATTAACCAGTTGGCGCTCGAAATCGGCGACGGAGGTCAGGTGGCGGCTCAGCATGCCGATATGCCGCACGCGACGAGCCTCCTCCATAGCGGCGGCGGCCTTCTTCCCCGCCTTCTTTCCCTGTCCTTCCGCCTCGGGCACAAGCTCTTGCTCGTCTTTGGCAGAAACTTTCAGGGAGAGCTCACCAAACTCCGTATAGAGCATGTGCTGAGTGGCCGCCGTATACCAGCCACGGTCGAAGAACGTGATGTTGCCCCGCGGTCCCAAAGCTCGCCAGAACTCCTGCATGAACGGATAGAATCCCGTCACACCGCATCCGGCTCCGGCAAATGAGCGGGCGGCCTCCACATCGAGGTTCTCGGTGACATGCACGCTGGTTGCACGTGCATCCAGATGATACATGAGATCAGAGATGCGGCTGCCCTTCCCGGCGCCGTTCCATCCCTCAAACAGCACAACCAGGCCAATGCCTCGGTTATGCGCCTCCTGCTGCAGGACGACCAATCGCTCCACCAGCTCATCCCGGCGTGGTTTGTAGTCTTCCTTGGAGAGGGGCGGTCGCGAGAAGTCGACAGTCTCGAGCATGGGAAGGATTCCTTTCTCTAGAGAACAGGCATCATCATAGCACAGGGCTCTCCCAATCCCTTTTCTGTGAAGGAAGGCAAAGCCGCCATGCGCCTGCACTTTCCTGCGCGCTTTGTAAAATATCCCTTTCAATGTCTGCAAGACGGGTTTCCCCAAGAGCGGGCGTTGCCTAAAATGGAGGGGATATCCATTTGACGCGACCGAGGAACCCATCGGTCACCGGACCGAAGGCAGAAAAACCTATGCCCACCTATGGAGTGGTTGACCTTGGCTCTAACACCATTCGCCTCGTCGTGTTCGACGTGAAAGACGACCGTCGGCGCACCTATACCGGCAAAGATTTCAAAAGCCTGGTCAACGACAAGGTCATGGCAGGACTCGCCGCGCACGTCCATGACGGCACCTTCAGCGAACACGGCATCGCCCGTGCGACTGACGTCCTGAAGGGGCACCTGAAGCGTGCCCGCTATTTCGGCTGCAAACGTCTTGACGTGTTTGCGACGGCCGTCTTGCGCAACTGCTCAAACTCGGCCCAGGCCCTTGCCGCCATCGAGCAGGGAACCGGTGCCGACATCACGCTGCTGTCAGCCCGCGAGGAAGCCCATCTGGGATTCGTCGGCGCAACCTGCGACCGCACGATCGAGCAGGGGACCCTCATCGACATCGGCGGCGGTTCGACCGAACTCACCCGTATCGAGAACGGTCGCGATCGGGATCCGGTGAGCATCGGCCAGGGATCGCTCTCGTCGTATGCATCGTTTGTGCACGCCATCCTGCCAACGCCCAACGAAATGGATGCGATAGCGCATGCCTTCAGGAAACGCCTCGCCGCCCTTCCCCATCCCGATGCCTATCGCTGTGCGACCCTGTACGGAATCGGGGGCAGCGTGCGCGCGGCCGCCAAGATGCAGGCCCAGACGCAGGGGCTGGACGCCCGCCCCAAAACAATGACGGCAAACGAGATTCGTGCCATACTGGAGCTATGCCGCTCAGACCCCGACGCATTCGCACACCATGCGCTCAAAGCATCGGCAGAGCGCATCCACACGCTGGCACCGGGCTGTCTGATCGCCGGGACCCTTATGGATGCGCTCGCCGCAAGCCGCCTGGACCTCTGCAGATACGGCGTCCGGGAAGGCTATCTCGTGGAACGCATGCTGGGATGACGCCAATGCTCGCAGAAAGCACCGCATCAAGAGACAAGAGGGACGCCATGGCAATGGACACGAACTATCCCAAAGAAGACGGCGCAGAGAACGCCGGAACCACTTCGGACCTCCCAACCGGGCAGGCTGCCCCTCCGACACGGGGGGCATCCTCGGAAGAAAATGCCGCCAGCGCAGAGCTTGCCGCCGAAGACGGCATCGAGACAAATCCGACGGCGCCCTATCTTCAAAACCGCGAGCTGTCATGGCTCACGTTCAATGAACGCGTGCTCGATCAAGGCGCGGACGAAACCGTGCCCCTGTTGGAACGGCTGAACTTCATCTCCATCTTCTGGAGCAACCTGCAAGAATTCTTCATGGTTCGCGTCGGTAGCCTGACCGACCTGTCGCTCGTGAAGAAACACATCATCGACTCCAAATCGGGCATGACGCCAACCGAGCAGCTGGATGCCATCTATGCACGGTGCCGCGATCTCTATCCCATCCAGGAGCGCACGTTCGAGGAAGTGCGCCGCCTGCTGCGCAAGCACCGGATAGACCACCTGCGACCCGAAGAGCTCGACGAAGACCAGCTGGCCTTTCTGACGGACTATGTCCATGAGAACGTCATGCCGTTCCTTTCCCCTCAGATCATCAATTCACGTCATCCCTTTCCCCATCTGGAAAACGGCGCCCTGTACGTCGTCGTGAGGCTGGACGAGGAGGCCGACGGAGGAAAATCGGCCAAAGCGGAAAAGGGTGCCGGCAAAGAGGCGAAGAAGGCGAAGAACCTCGGGGCCGAAGGGGTGACGCTTGGACTCGTTCCCATGCCGCGTCAATGCGCCCGCGTGATCGAGCTGCCCGGACATGGGCTGCAATTCGTCCTTTTGGAGCACGCCATCGAGATGGTGTCGGCAGAAATCTTCTCCATGTATCGGGTGAAGCACACCAACGTCGTCTGCGTCACGAGAAATGCAGACCTCGACGCCACGGAAGGAATCGACGAGAGCGACGAAGACTATCGCGATCACATGAAGCGCATCCTGAAGAAGAGATCGCGCCTTGCTCCCGTTCGGCTAGAAAGCGAGCGTCCCCTTTCGTTCACGTTGGAAAAGCTCTTGCTTCAGCGCTTAAACCTCAAGCCCCACCAGCTGTATTCGACTCCCGTGCCCTTGGACATGAGCTACACGTACGGGCTCGCATCGCGTCTTTCGGAAAAGATGCGTGCGACACTGACCAACCAGCCGTTTTCGCCCCAATGGCCCGCCAGCCTCGATCGCAACCGACCGGTCATCGATCAGGTGACCGAAAAAGAGGTGCTGCTGTCCTATCCCTACGAGAGCATGGAAGCCTTCGTGCAGCTGTTGCGTGAGGCATCGACAGACCCCAGCGTCATCTCCATCAAGATCACGCTGTACCGACTCGCCAGCCAATCCCACCTTGCAGAAGCGCTCATCGCCGCGGCCGAGAACGGCAAAGAGGTCACGGCGCTGTTCGAATTGCGGGCGCGTTTCGACGAGAACAACAACATCGAATGGTCGCAACGGTTCGAGCAGGCAGGGTGCAACGTCATCTATGGATTTCGCGACTTCAAGGTGCATTCCAAGATCTGCTGCATAACCCGTCAGACCGAAAACGGCCTGCAGCACATCACGCAGCTGGGCACAGGCAACTACAACGAGAAGACGGCCCGGCTCTACACCGATCTGTCATTCATCACCACTGATGAGACGTTTGGACGCGATGCCGTGGAATTCTTCCGCAACATGGGCCTGGAAAACGCCTCCGACAACTACGATATTCTCTGGGTTGCGCCTTTGCAGATCAAGCCCATGATCATCACGCGCATCGACCGCGAGATAGAACGAGCTCGCGCGGGAGAAGAGACCGGGCTGCTCTTCAAGACAAACTCCATCACCGACAAGGCCATTATCGACAAGCTGGCCGAGGCAAGCCAGGCCGGTGTCCCCATAACGCTGCTGGTGCGCGGGATATCCTGCATCGTGCCAGGCCTTGCAGGCCTCACCGAAAACGTTCGCGTCCTCTCTATCGTCGGACGCCTGCTGGAGCACAGCCGCATCTACGGCTTTGGCCCGCGCGAACGCATGAAGCTCTACCTTTCCAGTGCCGACCTCATGACCCGCAACATGGACAAGCGCATCGAGATAGCATGGCCCATCTTGGACGACGAACTGCGCGGACGCATTCTCGAGTATCTTGACATCAGCATGACGGACACCGCGAAGCTGCGCGAGCTGCTGCCCGATAAAAGCTACACGCCCCTGGGGTTCTTTGCCCGCGAGTCGGAGGGAAGCAACGCGCCGCTGTTCGACTCGCAGGAGTTCTTCATCAAGCATGCGTTGGAACGCCGCCTGGTCGCCGCCGAAGAGGAGGCCGAGCGCCTGGCACGCCAGCGCTATGCTATCCGGATGACCGCAGCAACGCCCTCCGCCGATCAGGAGACAGCCATCCTCCCCGAGGAACTCCCTCAGGCCTTGGAAGAGGTGCGCGATGCCGCGGCCTCCGCTCTGGCGGCCGAAGCGGCGGCCGAAGAAGCCGCTCGCAAGGCGACGGCGGCGGCAGGAATCGTCGCTCAGGCGACCGGAGAGACGGACGGGACTCCCCAAGCGGTCCCCGACCAGAGCGCTGCGCCTGCAGTCGAAAATCCCGCTCCCGCTTCGCCGGTCGAGGGAAAAAGAGAGGGCGCGGCGGCTCCCAAACCGGCACCGCGCAGCGCAGCGGAAACGACACCCCCAACCGCGCCGCGCAAACCGGGGCTGATCGCCCGCATCCTCAGCCTTTTCAAAAGGAAGTAAGACCAAACAATCGGGAAAGGCCTTCTCAGAACGAGGCCTTTCCCCTTCCGCAACACCCCACAGCAGACTGAACCGGATCAGCTTTCCCGGTCTCCAAATCATGCCACGGCCGACTCCTCCGAATCATGAACCACCCTTCAAAAGGGTGGTTTGCTCAAGGCCTATAAGGCCAAGGGGTGCTGGCAGCGTCTCAAGGCGCTTGCCTTTCGCTTTGCTCAAGCCGTATCGCCCTTGACTCGTCGCA
>JAEWQO010000041.1 GCA_023460315.1 Actinomycetes bacterium | reverse complement strand
TTTTCGAGGCGTTCGACCTGCACCTTGTTCTCCGAGAGGATGTAGGTCGCATAGCCCCGCAGCGAATTGCGGATCATGTCGTCGGCCAGCATCTCGAAATTTTTATTGAATTTCGGCTGGGGCGACGTCGCGAACTTCACCGTTGCGGCCGCGGGCCGCTCGGGAAGATTGTCGCGCAGCAGGAAAATCCGGCTTCCGGAAAGGTCGGCCACGAGCGAGTTGCGGCTCGTCAGCAGCGAGTCGATCTCATCGGGATGCTCCATGTCCGAGAGCGTCCTGCGGCGGATGTCGTTGACCCTCCGCAACACGAAATCGGCGTCGTAGAACCACCAGGAAGCCTCCGCGCCCGCAAACCGCGCGAAGGAGACCTTCGCCGCGGCGGGCGTCCCGGCGTTCAGGTCGGGAATGATCTCCACACGCTCCAGCCTGTCCGACGACAGCTGGCTCGAAATGTTGAACCGCCGGATCGAGTCGACTTCGTCGCCGAAGAAATCCAGTCGGTAGGGTTTGCTCTCCGAATAGGAGAAGACGTCGACGATACCGCCGCGCACCGAGTACTGGCCGGGTTCGTAGACGAAATCCACGCGCGTAAACGAAGCATCGACGAGCGCCTGCTCCAGCACCTCGATCGAAATCCGGTCGCCGACCCTCACGGTGATCGTCTCCCGTTGCAGGGCTTCGGCGTCGGCGACCCGCTCGGCCAGCGCCTCGGGGCAGGTGCAGACCACCAGGTAGCCCTTCCCCGTGAAATTCCGCACGGCGTGCATCGTCGCCGTGCGCTGCACCACGCCCTGCGCATCCTCGGCGCCATAGGCCGCCGAACGCTTCCACGACGAGGGAAAGAAGTAAACCTGCCGTTCGTCCAGCAGGTTGTAGAAGTCGTTCAGGAGGTAGGCTGCGGCGTCACGGTCCTCGGCGACAAAGACATGCACGCCCCCGGATTCGGCCACGGCCGCCGCGGCATAAAACGAAAGAGCGCCGCCGACCAGCTCTTCGAGGTGGACGGTAGCACTCCTGTTTTTATATTCGCGGCACAGTCTGCCGAGGGCTTTCGACCCGGCGGCGAACTGCGCCAGCTGCTCGCGGGCGGTTGCCATGCCTTATTTGGTTATAAGGTCGTTATCCTTTTTGTCATGGTAGTGGATCTCGACGATCCCGATGCTCTGGTCCTCGGCGATCTCAAGGCGCACCTTGTACTTCCACTCCCAGCGGCGGCGCAGCGACCAAAGGCCCTTTCGGAGGAACGCCGCCACGTAAGGACTGACGACCAGCTTGATGAATTTGTGTCCGCGGTCCTGCGTGAGGAACGAAATCTGATTCTCGATCTTCTTGTCCAGCAGCACCGTAGGTTCGATCTTGCCCGAACCGTTGCACGTCGGGCAGACGTCCGAAACGCTCTCGACGGCCACGGGACGCACCCGCTGGCGGGTGATCTGCATCAGGCCGAATTTCGTGAGCGGCAGCACCGTGTGCTTGGCCTTGTCGGTGGCCATCAGCTTCACCATCTCGTCGAACAGCGCCTGCTTGTTCTGCGCCTTGTGCAGGTCGATGAAGTCGATGATGACGATACCGCCCAAATCACGCAGCCGCAGCTGGCGGGCGATCTCCTTCGCCGCGGCGAGGTTCACGTCCATGGCGGTCTGCTCCTGGTTGTCCTCGGCCTTGGTGCGGTTGCCCGAATTGACGTCGATGACGTTCATGGCCTCCGTGCGCTCGATGATGAGGTAGGCGCCGCGTTTGAGCGACACGTACTTGGCGAAGAGCGACTTGATCTGCTTCGAGATGTCGAAGTTGTCGAAAATGGGCACGTTGCCCTTGTAGAGTTTGACGATCTTCTCCTTCTCGGGTTCGATCTGGCGGATGTAGCCGCGGATTTCGTTGTACATCGCCTCGTCGTCGACGGCGATCTGCGAGAAGGAGCCGTTCAGCGAGTCGCGGATGATCGTGTTGGCGCGGTTCATCTCGCTCATCAGCTGCGCCGGGGCCGACGCCGCGTTCTTCTTGATCGCCGCGCAGGTCTTGCGCCAGCGGTCGATCTGGGTCTGGATGTCGTGCTCGATGTCCTCGTCCTTGGCCTCCATGGCCGCCGTGCGGATGATGTCCCCGAAATTCTTGGGGAACACCGCAGCCGCGATGCGCTTCAGGCGTTTCTTCTCGTCCGCCGAGCGGATTTTCTGCGAAAGGAAAACCTTCGAGGTAAAGGGAACCAGCACCACGTTGCGGCCGGCCAGCGAAATGTCGGCCGTCAGGCGCGGACCTTTGGTCGAAATGGCCTCCTTGGCCACCTGGACCATGATCTGCTGCCCCACCTGGAGGTATTCGCCGATCTTCCCGGTCTTCTCGACGGGCGGTTCGAGTTTCATGCTCTCGACGCGGAACCCGCGTTTTCCGGGCTGCTGCGAGGCGACGAGTTTCTGCAGCGAGGGGAACTGCGGCCCCAGGTCGAGGTAGTGGATAAAGGCGTCCTTTTCGTGTCCGATGTTGACGAATGCCGCGTTCAGTCCCGGCATGATCTTGCGCACCTTCCCGAGGTAGATGTCCCCCACGGCGAAGCCCGTCTGGCACTGCTCCTTGTTCAGTTCGACGAGCACCTTGTCCTCGCACATGGCGATTGATATCTCGGTCGGGGTTACGTTTACGATTAATTCTCTGTTCATCTATCGTGTGTCGCGCTCCGGGAAACCGGGCGCGGTATGGCTGAAATTAGTACTGAAGCCGCGTTTTGCTGTGAAGTGGCGGCGAACTCCAAAGGGAAAAATGGATGCCGGAAACGTCCGGCGGAACGCGGGGCCCGACGTCCGGAAAACCCGCGAAAAAGGCGGAAAAACCGCCCGAAAAATCGGAAACCCGAAAATAGGTAAAGCTAAAAGAACCCTTTGGCCCCTTTAGCTTTATCTATCGTTAGCACAAAGGTGCTACCCTACTTTTTCTTGTGACGGTTCTTACGAAGACGTTTTTTCCGCTTGTGGGTAGCCATCTTGTGACGCTTATGCTTCTTTCCGTTTGGCATAGTCCTTAAATTTTAAGAGGTTCTTATTATCCGTTATTTCACCTTCGCTGCGAAGCTCTTTGCGGGCTTGAAAGCGGGGATGTTGTGTTCGGGAATGGTGATCGTCGTGTTCTTCGAGATGTTGCGGGCAACCTTCTTGGCGCGCTTCTTCACGATGAAGCTGCCGAAACCACGGAGATACACGTTATTTTTTTGGGTGAGCGACGTCTTGATGCTCTCCATGAAAGCCTCGACGATAGCCTGCACCTGCACCTTCTCAACGCCGGTGCTTTTAGCGATTTCGCTTACGATATCTGCCTTTGTCATGTTTATATAGTATTTAAAATTAAGTTCATCCAAAATGATTCGGAGTGCAAATATACGCTTTATTTACATATCCGCCAATAATCGGCAATTTTTTTTCACTTTTTTCCCGCGGCAGTGTAGTCTGCACGTTCACAACACGATAACAAATATCGGGCAAAACCCGGGCCAAAATTAAAATATTCTATATCAGTTATTTATTCCGCACTGCGCCTCTTCCGCCCCGACAATCGGCAAAAAGCTGCGAAACAATACGTTACGCATCACTTCGCGCCCAGCCACGTCAGACGGTGCCAGAGACTTTCCAGCGGTCCCTGCCGGTGGCCGCGCAGCCACCAAC
>JAEWQO010000040.1 GCA_023460315.1 Actinomycetes bacterium | reverse complement strand
TTGCATCTTAAGCCTCTGGTAGGCGGTCATTGGATTTTCAAGGGCAAAGCCTTCGATGCGCACCCGCATAGCGGGTGGTTCTTTGTCCTGCGCGTTCCGCACAGGACAGGCTCACGAGCCTGAAAAGGAGAAAACCCGGCCAAGCACAAGCTCGGCCGGGTTTTCAATCGATCGTTGCCGCGCAGCGCAAACGATTCCTAGGCGTCTGCGTAAAGCTCCTTGAGCTTCACCAGATGGTTGTACCGATCGATGGCCGCCTGCTCGTTGCGCTCGAACAGTTCTGCCGCGCGCTCCGGGAATTCCCGGGTCAAACGGCTGTAGCGAGCCTCATTCATCAAGAACTCCTGATAGCCTCCCGCGGGTTCCTTTGAGTCGAGCACAAATTTCTTGCCGGTCGGAGCCGCAGGATTGAAGCGGAGCAGATTCCAGTAACCGCACTCGACGGCCTTTTTCATTTCGTCCTGGCAGTTCACCATGCCACCCTTGATGGAGTGCATCTCGCACGGCGAATAGCCGATGATGAGGGACGGACCCGGATAAGCCTCCGCCTCGACGATGGCCTTGATGGTCTGTGCCGGCTTTGCGCCCATGGCAACCTGAGCGACATACACGTAGCCATAGCTCATGGCTATCTCGGCGAGGCTCTTCTTCTTGATGTCCTTACCAGCAGCCGCGAACTGTGCAACCTGACCGATGTTGGACGCCTTGGAAGCCTGACCTCCCGTGTTCGAGTACACCTCGGTGTCAAAGACGAACACGTTCACGTCTTCGCCCGATGCGAGCACGTGGTCCAAGCCGCCATAGCCAATGTCATAGGCCCAACCGTCGCCGCCGAATATCCAGACAGACTTCTTGGTGAGGAACTCTTTGTGCTCAAGGATGGCCGAAGCGAGTTTGCCCGCCTGGGAAGATCCATCCGCAGCCAATCGCTCCAACTCCATCAGGTACGCCGTGGTGGCCTGCTTGCTGGCCTCCGCGTCGCTGCGGGCATCAAGCCAAGCCTGTGCCGCAGTGCGGGCCGCCTCGTCCACGCCGTCGACATTCAGGAGGTTCTCCGTGTCGGCCACCAGCATGTTGCGTACGGCCTCATGGCCGAGCAGCATGCCCAAACCATGTTCCGCATTGTCCTCGAACAGCGAGTTTGACCACGCCGGCCCATGGCCGTCCTTGTCGACGGTATAAGGCGAAGTCGCTGCCGGACCCCCCCAAATGGACGAGCATCCCGTCGCGTTGGCCACATACATGCGATCGCCGAACAGCTGGGTGACCAGACGTGCGTAGGACGTTTCGGCACAGCCGGCACAGGCACCCGAGAACTCAAGCAGAGGCTGCTTGAACTGGCTGCCCTTCACGCTGGAATCCTGGAGTGCGGGCTTGTCGGACACCTGCGCGACGCAGTAGTCGAACACCTCCTGCTGGGCAAGCTCCTCTTCCTGAGAAACCATGGCAAGAGCGCCGGTCGGGCACTGGCCGATGCACACGCCGCAACCCATGCAGTCCAGCGGCGAGATGGCAAGCGTGTACTGCAGTCCGGCAGCCGCCTTTCCGTTTGCCTCAATAAGCCTGATGGCTGACGGAGCGGCCGCCGCCTCTTCGTCCGTGAGCGCAAAGGGACGAATGGTTGCGTGCGGACACACGAACGAGCAGTTGTTGCATTGGATGCACTTCGACTCGTCCCACACCGGCACGCTCACCGCCACGCCACGCTTCTCGAAAGCAGCCGCGCCCTGCTCGAACTGACCGTCAGCATGATCGACGAACGCCGAGACCGGCAGGCTGTCGCCGTCCATGCGGCCCACGGGATTCATGATGCCCCGCACCATCTTCACCAGTTCGGGTCGGCCTTGAAGTTCAGAAGCAGCTTCCCCGTCAGAGGCCTGGGCCCAGCTTTCAGGGATGTCAACCCGCTTGTAGGCGGTGGCGCCGGCGTCGATGGCACGATGGTTCATGTCAACGACGTCTTGGCCCTTCTTCAGATACGACTTGGTGGCCGCGTCCTTCATGTACTGGATGGCCTGCTCCTGCGGCATTACGTTCGCAAGCGAGAAAAACGCCGATTGGAGGATGGTGTTGGTGCGCTTGCCCATCCCGATCTCGCGAGCGAGGTCGATGGCATTGATGGTGTACAGTTTGATGTCATGCTCTGCTATGTAGCGCTTCGCTTCGGAACTCAGATGGTGCTCAAGCTCTTCAGGACTCCATTGGCAGTTGATCATGAAGACGCCGCCGGGCTTCACGTCGTTCACCATGCGGAATCCCTTGGTCACGTACGAGGGATTATGGCAGGCGACGAAGTCAGCCTTGTGCACGTAATAGGGGCTCCTGATGAGCGAGTCCCCGAAACGCAGGTGGCTGATGGTCACGCCGCCCGTCTTCTTCGAGTCATACTGAAAGTATGCCTGCACGTATTTGTCGGTATGGTCGCCGATGATCTTGATGGAGTTCTTGTTTGCTCCCACTGTCCCGTCGCCGCCCAGACCCCAGAATTTGCACTCGATGGTGCCTTCCGCTGCCGTGTTGGGACTCGACGCGTCCTCGGGAAGCGACAGGTTGGTCACGTCGTCCACAATGCCCACCGTGAACTCGCGGGCAGGCACATCCTTCTCAAGTTCACGATAGATGGCGAACACCGACGACGGAGGGGTGTCCTTCGATCCCAAGCCATAGCGGCCGCCGACCACGGTCAGGTCGGTGCGGCCTTCGTGCGTCAGGGCGTTGACCACATCCATGTAAAGCGGCTCGCCCACCGAACCCGGTTCCTTCGTGCGGTCCATGACCGCAACCTTGGTGACCGATGACGGCAGGGCGGCAACGAACTTTTCCGAGACAAAGGGCCGATAGAGACGAACCTTCACCAGGCCCACGCGTTCTCCCTGGGCATTCAGGTAGTCAACCACCTCTTCGACCACATCGCAGAACGAGCCCATCGCCACGATCACGCGATCGGCGTCCGGCGCGCCATAGTAATTGAACAGCTCATAGTCAGTGCCCAATTTGGCATTCACCTGATGCATATAGTCCTCAACCACCGCCGGCAAAGCGTCGTAGTGGCTGTTGCAGGCCTCGCGATGCTGGAAGAAGATGTCGCCATTCTCATGAGACCCGCGCATGGCCGGACGTTCGGGGTTGAGCGCGTGGTCGCGGAAAGCACGCACCGCGTCCATGTCGCACATCTCGGCCAAGTCGGCATAATTCCACACGGCTATCTTCTGCACCTCATGGGACGTGCGAAAGCCGTCAAAGAAATTAATGAAGGGGATGCGGCCTTTGATGGCCGACAGGTGTGCCACGGCCGAAAGGTCCATGATCTCCTGAACGTTGCTCTCGGCGAGCATGGCAAAGCCGGTCTGGCGACAGGCCATGACATCAGAATGGTCGCCGAAGATGCTCAAAGCCTGAGTGGCAACCGTACGTGCACTCACATGGAACACGCTCGGCAGCATTTCTGCGGCAATCTTGTACATGTTGGGGATCATGAGAAGAAGGCCCTGCGAGGCGGTATAGGTGGTGGTCAAGGCACCCGCAGCAAGAGAGCCGTGCACAGCGCCTGCGGCGCCGCCCTCCGACTGCATCTCGCAGACCTTCACCCTTGTGCCGAAAATGTTCTTTTTTCCTGCAGCAGACCACTGATCCACCAGATCGGCCATCGGACTCGACGGGGTGATGGGATAGATTCCCGCCACCTCGGTAAACGCATAGGAGACATACGCAGCAGCATTGTTGCCGTCCATAGATTTGAATTCTCTCGTCATATTCCTCTCCTATCTTGGCAATACCATGATCATAATACCAGTACGACTTTGCATTCCGCCTCAGCGGGATAAAGGGTGGCTTGCCGAGGGCGCAGGCGCTCGGCAAGCGGCCCGAAATGTGATGAGAGGATGGAGGTCAGAGGAGCGCGCCGATGAGACCTTCCCATCGCCAAAACCGACCTGTCCCCCTATGCCCAAATCGACAATCACGTCCAGAATTGCACCGTTTCCAAAATATCCTGGTAGGCCCACGGATAGATGTCAGAATACCATCCTGTCTCCGGAACAAAGCACAGAAGCGTGCTGTACAGAACAGAGACAGCCACGAGCACAATCAGAACCTTCTTCAGCACGTCCGATGCCGTCGTGCCGGCCTCGATGTTCTCGTTCACGATGAACACAAGCAACACGGCGGCCGCAAGGAACATGAAGCTGAAATCAGCAAAATACCTTTGGAGAATGCCAGCTATCTCCGCATCGAGAAGCGACATGGCCACGCCTCCCAGCAGCAGCACCACAACGACTCCCGCGATGGTGCGCGTTGAACGCTGGCTCATCCTCAACTTCAGAATGCGCTTGGAAAACGGAAGGACCCACAGGATGGGCAAACAGGCTAGGATCCCCCCAAAGGTGGTCTCCTTAATGGTCTGCCCCATGTAGGTCGTCTCAAACGGAGCTGCCTGAATGAAGGGGAAAACCCCGCTTACGCTTGGAGGTTGCAGGAAATAAGCAAACAACGCCGGTGCCAGACGCCCAACGTTCCATCCGCGTTTCGTCATATCGTTCACGGTGAGATTGTAGCTGGCCCCAAAGTCAACGCACGACCCAAACCGGGCATAATTGTATCCCATAAGCCCTGCGGCAACGACGGCATAAGGCGCGAGCAGACAGGCGAACTCACGGCCCCCCTGTGGCGTGAACAGGCGCTTTTCCGTGACGTACGTGCGCCAGAACAAGGGAAAGGCAAGAAGTGACAGGACGATCAGCTGAGGGCGGCATCCCACAACCAAAGCCATGCACAACGAACCCGCGAGGAACCATCCTCCCGGCCGGTTAGCCGCGCGTCCACGCATCCATAGATACAAGCCCCATACCGAAAACGCCAGGCCCAATGCTATGGGCAGGGAATAGAATGTGGGGAATTTGAGCAAATACAGCACCCCACAGCACCCCACAAGCGGTATCTGCAGCAGCAGGTACAATCCAAGACTCACCCGCTTGAAATGATATCGAGCGAAACGGTCAAGCAGCGCCGTGCATCCCAGGATGAACGCGACCACAGACAGCAGCACGCCGATAGCCGTGGGAAAGCTCGACCCGGTCACCAAATAAAACGGCAGGTAAAACAGCAGCACCGGCACAACGCCAAAGTACACATAGTAGTGGCCGTCATGATATGCCACGTCAAAGAGATAGGAATCCCCCGTCTCCTTCTGGGCTTCGTCGCGGGCTCCCTTGTCATAGGGGTCGTCCATGTTCTGCAGCCATTGAGGCGGCTCCTCTTCCAGATACAGCTGCCCATCGGCGAAAGCCTTTGCCAAATCCGCATACTGCTGGGCATTGTCTCCGCCCACCTCAAAGGTGTTCACCAGACTGTGCCCGTCCCATGACCCGCTGTTGTACGTGCTGGTTGCCACACCGACAAGGTTCGATCCCATAAACAGGAAGTTCGATGCGAGCCATACCTCCACAACAACCGCCGCGATGATGACGGCCTTTGATTTCTTTGGCTCGTCAACGATGCTGACCCGATAGATAGATGACCGCGGCCTGAAAATATACGCGAGTCCAAGAAAACCGGCAACCGCAAAAAACCGTGTGGTGTTGAAGTCGAACGGATGGCGGGCATTGATGCCCACATCAGATAGCTTGATGGGATAGCTGACATCCTCGCCCGTGATCTCGATCTTGAGATTGTCGACCAGGCCAGTCGTGTTGAGATTGATAAACTCGCTCTGATCGCAATTCGTGGCCACCGATACATCAGGCACTCCCACCGTGTATTCCGTCGTATCAAAGTAGGTCTGATGCGCCTCGTCGGTGAACTGTATCTTCACCGTCAATTCCTGAGCCGGCTGTTGATAGTCGAAATTGAGCCAGATGTTGTGAACCTCGGTGTTGAGATTCGAGAACTCCAACGTGTGATTCACCGTCGTGAGCTTGTATTGCTCGTCAGTGGTCTCCTGCAGGTTGAGACGATCATTCAAGCTGATGGTCTTGTATCCTGCCGTGGCAAAATAGTTGAAGTTGAAGACAAACGTCTCAAGCATGAAAGCCAAGGCGACGATAGCAAGCACGATCTTCACGACATGGCGCACCGAAGCTCCGTAAGAGCGCATGAAGCCCCGATAGGCATAGGTTATGTTTTGACGTACGGTCGGCATGATGGATATAAACTATAAAGTATGGATCAGGAAAAAGGGATCGAAAGAAAGGGTGGACGCACCGTCCACCCTTTTCCGCAGCCCACCCTGTCCGCTAGAGATGCAGAGCACTTTTCACGTCAGCATAGACGACGTCCGCATCGCGGTCTCCATCGATGGTGACAAGCACATCGCCACCGCGATAGTAGTCGATGAGGGGCGCAGTCGATTTCTGGTACACGTCAAGGCGGTTGCGAACGGTCGCCTCGTTATCGTCGTCGCGCTGATACATCTCCCCACCGCATTTGGGACACGTGGCATCTGCCGCCGTGCCGATGTAACCGCACTCCCTGCACATGCGACGCGAGGTGAGCCGCTTGACGATGACCTCGAAATCAACGTCGATGAGTAAGGCGGCATCGAGGGGACGGTTCAGCTTCGACAACTCGGCATCGAGCGCAACCGCCTGAGCAGACGTGCGCGGAAACCCGTCAAGGATGAAGCCTTTCTCCGTGTCGGGATCCTGCAGCCGCTCCGTCACGAGTCCGATGATGACCTCATCGGGCACCAAGTCCCCGGCATCCATGTAAGACTTTGCCTTCTTGCCCAGCTGAGTGCCGGCCTTGACGGCGGCGCGCAGCATGTCTCCCGTCGAGATATGCGGCGTGCCGAACTCCTCGACCAGCTTGGCGGCCTGCGTGCCCTTCCCGGCACCCGGCGCCCCCAACAACACGATGTTCATGATAGGTAAGTCCTTTCGACGTATAGATCGATAACTAACATTGTAGCAAACGGAGAAGCCCGACAGTCATATTTCAAAAGAAAGACGGATGAGCGAGAGGGCGAATGAGAAGGCCACCCAAAGCCGAAGAGTGCCTCACCGCCCATCCATGGCTCTCTCACACAGGCGGCTCTCGCCAATCTCCGTCACTCCGCAAGCGACATCATGCGAGAAACCTGTCCAGATCGGACAGGCAAAGGCGGCACGATGGCGGCACCTTGCCGGCAGGGTCTTTGACTGAGCAAGATCGGATTGCCCGGAAGCATGACTTAAGGGCAATTTTCCGGCGAGAGGCTCAAGAAGCCATCGGAAAGCCGCAGGTCAAAAATTTCGCCATGGTCTTTCCTCTTGAAAAACTGCCCTTAAGTTCGCCTTGCTGCCAATCCGGCAAAAGGCAGTCTCCCAAGACGGAACTCCACCAATTCCCAGCGTTAAAGGCGAACGGAAAGGATGAGCATACTCGGATGCCCGTCGTTTCCCCAAGGAAGATTGGAAAGAGGGCGGGTAAAACGCAGGACAAGGATCGACAGCCAGAAGGAGTCACATGAGCTCAATCAGAGTGCCGCGCACCCAATCGCCAAAAAAAGGCCCTTCCGAAGGGGAAGGGCCTTTCCGAGTACCTCAATGAAAACGGCGCCGAACCGCCTACTTGAAGAACCCGTCATAGTTATGCATCTTCAGCTGAGATTCGACCTTGCTCATCGTATCGAGGGCAACGCCGATCATGATGAGGATCGATGTCCCGCCGAATGCCTGAATGAGCGTATTGCCGGTAAAGTAGAAGATGATGGACGGCACCACTGCAATCACAGCAATGAAGATACCGCCGGGCAACGTGACGCGATGCAGCACGTTTTTGATGTAGGTCACCGTCGCGGACCCTGGACGGACCCCCGGAATGAACCCACCCTGTTTGCGCAAGTTGTCCGCAGTTTCTTCAGGATTGAACACCATCGAGGTGTAGAAGTAAGCGAAAAACACGATCAGCAGCACCGTGAGAATCCAGTTAACCCACCCCGTCGACATGGCATTCGCCACATTGGTCAGCCAGTCAATGTTGAAGAGCGCCGCCAGCTGAGCCGGGAAATAGATCAGGCAGCTCGCGAAAATGATGGGGATGACTCCTGCCGCGTTCACCTTCAAGGGGATGTAGGTGGACTGGCCTCCCATCATCTTACGTCCTTGGACACGCTTGGCATAATTCACGGGTATGCGCCGCTGGGCACGTTCAACGAAAATGATCGCAGGGATGCACAGCAGGACGACAACGAGGATGAGAACCGTGACGGCAATGCCCATCCCGGTGTCAGCCGTGAGATTTATCGACGAGAATATGGCACTCGGAACGCGTGAGACAATACTCACGAAAATGATGAGTGACATGCCGTTGCCCACGCCGCGCTGCGTGATGAGCTCGCCCATCCACATGATGAAGGCCGTGCCGGCCACCAAGGTGAACACCACGATGGCATCCGTCACGATCTCGGGTATCTCAGTGGAAAACACCACACCGTACTGCGACGACTTGAACAGCAAGAGATACCCGACCGCGTTGATGAGGCCGAGCCCCAGAGTCAGATAGCGAGTCACCTGCGTGATGCGACGGCGCCCGGTCTCCCCCTCCTTGGCCCAACGGCCGACCGTCGGGATGACGCCCTGCATCAGCTGCATGATGATCGATGCCGTGATGTAAGGCATGATGCCAAGCGAAAATACCGAGAAGTGGGAAAGAGCGCCACCAGTGAACAGGTCAAGCATAGTCATGGAAACACCGGAACCCGCGAACGAATCCGCGAACTCCTTAAAGGGAATGCCGGGTACCGGCACATAGGCACCGAAGCGATAGAGCGCAAGAATAGCCAACGTGAAGATGATCTTCTTGCGAAGCTCCGGTACCTTGAATGCGTCAATGAGAGAGCTTAGCAAGGCTCTTCGACCTTTCCTCCGGCTGCCTCGATCTTGGCTTTTGCCGAAGCAGACACCTTATCGACCCGAACCGTCAACGCCTTGGTGATCTCGCCGTCGCCAAGCACCTTCACCAAAGCGTCTGCGTGCTTGATGATGCCCTTCGCTTTCAGGCTGGCACCGTCAACAACATCGCCGGCCTCAAACTTCAGCTCGAGACGGCTCACATTGACGGGCAAATACTCCACACGGTTGATGTTCTTGAAACCGGGCAGCTTCGGCAGACGGCGCGCAAGCGGCGTCTGGCCACCCTCGAAACCCGGACCCTTGCCGCCGCCGGCACGAGACTTCTGTCCATTCATGCCGCGACCGGCAGTCTTGCCTTTGCCGGATGCGGGACCGCGTCCCACACGTTTGCGATTCTTGCGTGAACCCTCTGCAGGGTGAAGATCCTTCAATTCCATTGTTCTGCTCTCCTTTCGCAGCGGGCGCACGGCCCGTGCTGGCAGCTCGCCGCCAGCTAACTTCCAAAACAGCTTGATCGATGCGCCACAACTCGGGTGCACCGATCAAGCATTATACCGTACCAAGGCACATATCGCAGGATGATTTTATCCTCTGCCAACCGAAGAAGATTAGATTTCCTCAACTTCGACGAGATGCTTCACCTTGAAGATCATGCCGCGGACGCTCTCGTTGTCCACCTGCTCGACGGTGCGGTTGATCTTGCCCAAGCCAAGCGCATTGAGCGTCTTGCGCTGATCGTCCTTGTAGCCGATAGCGCTCTTGATCTGGGTGACACGCAGGGTTTTCTTCGCCTCAGCCATTATTTCTTCTCCTTCCAGCCATAGATCTGGGCTACGGAGATGCCACGGCGCTTTGCGACGTCATCGGGACCTTCCATGCTCTGAAGACCCTGGGCTGCGGCTTTGACGATGTTCAAGGCATTGTTCGTGCCGAGTGACTTCGTCAGCACATCGGTGACGCCAGCGAGCTCCATGACGGCACGAACCGGGCCGCCGGCGATAACGCCGGTACCGGGAGCAGCCGGCTTGATGAGCACGCGGCCAGCGCCATATTCGCCGACGATATCATGCGGCAGCGTCTTCTCGGGCGTCAGAGGCACGGTGAACATGTTCTTCTTCGCGTCTTCAACGCCCTTCTTGATGGCGATGGGCACTTCCTGGGACTTGCCCATCCCAACGCCCACGCGACCATTGCCGTCGCCGACGACCACAAGCGCCGTCAAAGCGAAGCGGCGGCCGCCCTTGACAACCTTCGAAACGCGGTTGATGTAGACGACGCGTTCCTGAAGCTCGGGTACCGCAGCGTTGTCCTGTTTGTTACGAGCCATAGACTTAACCCCTTCTAGAATTTCAAGCCTGCTTCGCGGGCGCTGTCGGCCAAGGCCTTCACGCGTCCGTGGTACAGGTTGCCGCCACGGTCGAACACGACTTCCGTGACACCGGATTCCTGAGCTTTCTTGCCAGCTATTTCACCAAGCACCGCAGCTCCCTCGACCGTCGCGCCGCTCTTGCCCGATGCCTTGAAATCGGGTCCGAGCGTGGAAACGCCGAACAGCGGCCTTCCGGCAACATCGTCGACGAACTGAACGTAGATGTTGGAGTTGCTGCGCGTGACGCACAGACGGGGCCGAGCGGCAGTGCCGGAAATCTTGCCGCGAACACGGCGATGGCGGCGAGCCAGCCCAGCTTGTTTCTTCTGAAGCTTGTTCATGATAATCCCTTCGATCTCAATCCCTGAGGCTGCGCTTAATCGGACTTAGCGGCTTTGCCGAGCTTGCGGCGGACATGCTCGCCCTCGTAGCGGATTCCCTTGCCCTTGTAAGGCTCGGGTTTACGCCATGCACGAATGTTGGCGGTCACCTGTCCGACTTGCTCCTTGCTCGGGCCTGACACGATGATCTCGGTCTGGCTCGGGACTTCGAACGTGATATTCTCGGGCGCCTGGACAACGACCGGATGGGAAAAGCCAAGCTGCAATTCCAAATCCTTGCCCTTGAGCGCGGCGCGGTAGCCAACGCCAACGAGCTGAAGCTTCTTGGAGAAGCCGTTGGACACGCCTTCGACCATGTTTGAGATCAGCGTGCGGACCAGGCCATGATAGCTCCGGGCCTCACGGGAATCGTCAGGTCGTTCGACGAGAATCTCGTCACCCTCGCGCTTGATGATCATAATCTCAGGAAAGCTGCGCGTGAGCTCGCCCTTCGTACCCTTGGCCGTCACGGTGTTGCCGTCGATGGACACATCGACTCCAGCAGGAACGGTGACGGGCTGTTTGCCTATGCGAGACATATTTACCTCCCTTTCCTACCAGACGTACGCGATGACTTCGCCGCCGATGCCCTTTTTGCGGGCATCGCGGTCGGTCATCATGCCGGAACTCGTCGATATGATGGCCGTTCCCAGTCCTCCAAGAACACGCGGCAGCTCGTCCTTGCCTGCATAGATGCGCAGGCCGGGCTTTGAGATGCGCTTGATCCCGCGGATGGTCTTGGCCTTCTTGTTGCCGTATTTCAGCTCGATCTCAAGCGTCGCACGAGGCTCGCCGTCAATGAGCTCATAACCCTTGATATAGCCCTCCTGCTGCATGATGCGGGCAATCTCAACAAGTTTTTTGCTTGACGGCATGGACACCGTCGGCTTGCCGGCAGAATGGGCATTACGCACACGCGTAAGCATATCTGCAATGGGGTCGGTCATGGTCATGATGTTTCTCCTTTGATCCGTGATGAGCCCGGGCCCGGTTCGTTGGCGCCCATAACGCCTCCGCCTTGACCGGGGCCCACCCGAGCGTTACGCAATCGTCCTAGACTACCACGATGCTTTGGTCACGCCGGGCAGTTCGCCTTTGTTGGCCAGCTCGCGCAGGCAAACACGGCACAAACCGAACTTGCGGTAATACGCACGGGGGCGCCCGCAACGCGTGCAGCGGTTATGCTGACGCGTCGAGAATTTCGGCTCGCGCTTCGCTTTGGCGATCATCGATTTCTTAGCCATGCAAATCCTTCTTTCCTATCCTCTCCCCATGCACCTGCACGGGTTAAAGCGCACGTTTCAGCGATCAGTCTACTTATCCTTGAACGGGAAGCCCAGTGCGCTCAGCAGCGCGAAGGCACTCTCGTTGCTTTCCGCCGTGGTCACGAACGTGATATCCATGCCGCGGGTGCGGTCGATCTTATCATAATCGATTTCAGGAAAAATCAGCTGCTCGGTGATGCCTGTCGTGTAGTTGCCACGGCCGTCGAAGCTTTTCCGGGAAAGGCCGCGGAAGTCGCGCACGCGAGGGAGCGCCGTCGACAGAAGGCGGTCAAGAAACTCCCACATGCGGTCTCCGCGCAGCGTGACCTTGCAGCCAATAGGCTGGCCTTCGCGCACATGAAAACCAGCAATGGACTTTCTAGCCCGCGTGACGCAAGGCTGCTGGCCCGTGATGATGCGCATGTCAGCCATCGCGGAATCGAGCAGCTTGGAATCCGACGCCGCAGCGCCGACGCCCATGTTCACAACGATCTTCTCGAGACGCGGAACCTCGTTGATGTTGTCAACCTCAAGCTCCTTCTCGAGCTTGGCCACAACTTCTGCCTTGTACTTTTCCTTCAGACGAGGAACAGTCATTGCCTTCCACCCTTCCGATGAATTAAACGCAGGATTACCGACCCTGCGTCCCCGGTTGCCGCCAGGCTCCCGGGGCCATGTTGCAAGAAAGAAGCCCGGCGCGCTGCGCCGGGCCGCCCTTTCCTGTTATTTATCAATGTCCTTGCCGCACTTCTTGCAGACGCGGATCTTCTTGCCGTTCTCGTCGCGTCGAATGCCCGCACGCGTCGGCTGCTTGCATTCGGGGCAGACAAGCATGACGTTCGACACGTGAAGCGGAGCCTCTATCGTGGATATTCCACCTTGAGGATTCTGCTGCGTCGGATGTATGGCCTTCTTGACCATGTTCGTCTTCTCGACGACCACGCGCTGTTTTGCCGGAAGCGCACGCAGGACGGTCGACTCCTTGTCCTTGTCCTTGCCGGCCAAGACCTTGACCTTATCGCCCTTCTTGATCTTCATGCTGTTCATGGCGCACACCTCCTTACAGCGTTTCCGGTGCCAAAGACACGATCTTCATGTACTTTCTGTCACGCAGCTCGCGGGCGACAGGCCCGAAGATGCGCGTGCCGCGCGGAGCGCCATTGGTGTCGATCAACACGCATGCGTTCTGATCGAACTTGATGTAACTTCCATCGGCACGACGAACTTCCTTCTTCACGCGCACGATGACGCAGCGAACAACGTCACCTTTCTTCACGCCGGTGTTCGGCGCCGCTTCTTTCACGCTGCAGATGATGGCATCGCCCAGCCCTGCATACCGGCGCTTCGAGCCGCCCAGGACTTTGATGCACTGCACCTTGCGAGCGCCGGAGTTGTCGGCCACTGCGAGCATGGTTTGCATCTGAATCATTGCTTCAACCTAACTTTCCTCATAACTAGCATGCAGACGAGCTTATGCAGGCTATTTGGCCTTCTCCACAATCTCAACCAGACGCCAGCGCTTCATCTTCGACAGCGGACGCGTCTCCATGATGGTGACGGTGTCACCGACGCCTGCCTCGTTGTTCTCGTCATGCGCATGGAACTTCTTCGTGGTCGTCATCATTTTCTTGTACACCGGATGCGGCTTGCGCTCCTTGACGAGCACCACGCAGGTCTTGTCGTTGACGTCGCTCACGACAGTGCCCTGACGGACCTTGCGGGAATTGCGTTCTTCGCTCATGTATTCAACCTTCCTAACCGACGAGCTCGGCGCTCAGCTCGCGGGCACGCATCTCGGTCTGGATGCGGGCGATGTCCTTTTTAACCTGCTTCACGCGTGCGGTGTTGTCAAGCTGGCTCGTAGCCATCTGGAAGCGCAGGTTGAAAAGCTCTGCACGTGCCTCCTTGAGCTTCGCCTGCAAATCATCGGCGGAAAGTTCGCGGATCTCTGCTGCTTTCATTTATGCCTGCCCTTCCGTTTCGCGAGAAACAATCTTGCATTTGATGGGCAACTTGTTGATGGCCAGACGCAGAGCCTCCTTGGCGGTCTCTTCGTCGACGCCACCGATCTCGAACATGATACGACCCGGCTTCACGACAGCCACCCATCCCTCTGGGTTGCCCTTGCCGGAACCCATGCGGGTCTCAGCAGGCTTTTGCGTGATAGGCTTGTCGGGGAAGATGGTTATCCACACCTTGCCGCCGCGCTTCATATGACGGGTCATGGCAATACGGGCGGCCTCAATCTGGCGGTTCGTGATCCAGTGAGCCTCAAGAGCCTGAATGCCATAGGTGCCATGGTTCAAACGGGTGCCGCCTTTGGCCTTGCCCTTCATGGAACCACGCTGCACCTTGCGGTGCTTTACGCGTTTGGGTACGAGCATTTACTTCGTCCCCCTCTCGTTGCGATCGTTGCGACGGGAACGGTTCGGGCGGGAGCTGCCCTCCAGCGCCGGCTGCGGAGCCTTCTGGCCGGGGAGCACTTCACCGTGATACACCCACACCTGAACGCCGATGGAGCCCATCGTCGTCGCAGCGGTGGTGAAACCGTAGTCAATCTTTGCACGCAAGGTATGCAGTGGCACGCGGCCTTCGCGATACCATTCGCGACGGCTCATCTCGGCACCGCCGAGGCGGCCGGCGCACTGGATGCGAATGCCCTTCGCGCCGCTCTTGCGGGCGGACTGAACGGCCTTGCGCATTGCGCGGCGAAACGCCACGCGGCCTTCGAGCTGTTCGGCAACCGACTGGGCGATGAGAGCCGCGTCGAGTTCCGGACGCTTGACCTCGATGACCTCGATAGACACCGGGCCGCTGGCAATCTTTTCGAGCTTCTTGCGAAGCGAATCGATCTCGGCGCCCTTCTTGCCGATCACGACGCCCGGACGAGCGGTGGTGATGACAACCTTGATCTTGTCGCCAGCCCGCTCGATCTCCACTTTGGAAACGGCGGCGCGGGCGAGGTTCTTGTCCAAAAACTTCCTGATGGCCAAGTCGTTTGCCAGGTTTTTGGCGTAATCCTTATCGGCATACCAACGGCTGCGCCAATCCTCGGTGATACCAAGGCGGAACCCGGTGGGGCTAACTTTCTGACCCATGGACTTTAAGCCTCCTCTCGCGGTGCAACAATGATCGTGATATGGCTCGTGCGCTTGCGGATCCGAGAAGCAGAACCCTTGGCGCGCGGACGGATGCGCTTGAGCGTCGGGCCCTCGTCGGCAAATGCGGCCTTGACAACCAAGGAATCAGGCCGTGCGTGATGCAGGTGCTCAGCGTTGGCCACTGCGGAGTTGAGCGTCTTCTCAACCAGCTCCGCCGCGCCACGATTCGTGAAACGAAGAATCTCCTGAGCGGCCGGGACAGACTTGCCCCGAATCTGATCGATCACAATCCGTGCCTTGCGGGGCGAAATGCGGACATAGCGTGCTACAGCTTTGGCTTCCATGATGTTCACCCCTTCTTACTGCTTGCCTTTGTCGGCGGAATGCCCTTTGAACGTGCGAGTCGGGGCGAATTCGCCCAATTTGTGGCCCACCATGGACTCGGTGATGTATACCGGGACATGCTTGCGCCCGTCATGGACGGCAATGGTATGGCCCACCATCTCCGGAAACACAGTGCTTGCACGCGACCAGGTCTTGAGAACGTTCTTCTCGCCCGCCGCATTCATCTTCTCGATACGCTCCAGAAGCCGCGGCTCGACGAAAGGACCCTTTTTCAAACTTCTACTCACTATTACTCCTTATCGTGAACGCGTTACTTCTTGCGACGGCGGATGATCAAGCGGCTTGAAGCCTTCTTGGGATTGCGGGTGCGATGGCCCTTGGTGGGAACGCCCCACGGAGTGACCGGATGACGACCCGAGGACTTGTTCTTTCCCTCGCCGCCGCCGTGCGGGTGATCAACCGGGTTCATGACGGTGCCGCGGACGGTCGGGCGAATGCCCTTCCAGCGGTTACGTCCCGCCTTGCCAACCTTGATGTTCGAATGATCGGCATTGCCGACCTCTCCGACGGTTGCGCGGCACGTGAGAAGCACGCGACGCATCTCGGAAGAGGGCATGCGGAGGATGGCATAGTTGCCTTCCTTGGCCATGAGCTGGATGCTCGTGCCGGCAGAGCGCGCAATGGCCGCCCCTTTGCCCGGCTGGAGCTCAACCGCATGGATGAGCGTGCCGACGGGGATGCTGGCCAACGGAAGCGCATTGCCCGGCTTGATGTCTGCCTGAGGACCGCTTTCGACCATGTCTCCAACGAGCAGGCCACGCGGATGAAGGATGTAGCGCTTCTCTCCATCGACGTAGTGCAGGAGCGCGATACGGGCCGAGCGGTTCGGATCGTATTCAATCGTGGCAACCTTCGCGGGTACGCCGTCCTTGTTGCGCTTGAAGTCGATAATGCGGTAGCGACGCTTGACGGCGCCTCCCTGATGGCGCGTGGTGATGCGGCCATTGTTGTTGCGACCTGCCTTGTTCGGCAGCGGCGCAAGCAGAGACTTCTCCGGCTTGGTGCAGGTGATCTCGGAAAAGTCCGAAACCGTCTGAAAGCGCCTGCCGGGGCTCGTCGGCTTGTACTGTTTGACTCCCATTACTTTCCTTTCTTCGGATCCTTGCTCGCGCGCCTCTCCGCGCCCCAAAGATCCCTCAATCTGTCGTGGCTCCGATTGCCTGAAACGCCTTCGGGAGGGCGAAAGCACTTGACTCCGGTTTACCACGCGTCCGGGTGTATCTATCAACAACCAGATGCAACGGAAGATTATAAACCTAGGAATGAGCCAGAGCAAGAAAAACTTTGACCGCATAACCTGCGCACAAGTAATCCGTCGCCTTTCGGCTGTCTCGACCGGTATGAGAAGTCGGATTGAACGGCTGAGCGGACCCGCCGGCTCCCTTGGAGCCTTGCCTCATGCGCTTGCACTTTGCGCTCTTCCCTTGCCGGAGACGGAAAGGTTGCCGTTGCGCACCGCCCTCTTGCCGGATTGTCAAAGCTGGGGAGCTATGGGCGGATTTTCGCCAGCCGATCCGTGAAAACGAAGGAAAGCCGCAGGTGGCAAATCCCCAGACTCAGCCCTTGCTGGCAGAACTGCCCCTATCTCCCAACTTTTGACGATCCAATTCGACCCCTCCCCCGTATTCGTGCCGAGCCAGCCGAGTCGGGCCGAGGGATTCCCTTATGCCGGCATGAGCACAGACAGGGCACGTGGCAAGAGGCTTATCTCGTATTCGTCGGCAATGAAGGGCTCTCCGTCTATCTGAACGGGGGGACGACGATCGAACCGCAGGCGAAGCGACGAAGCGCGCCGAAACTCCAGTTGACGGAATCCGGTGTGGCGCCCCTTTCGTGCCAAGAGAAAGATGAAGGTGGCGTAGGGAACGCTGAGAGGCGGGTGCGCGATGCAGACGTCCAACAGGCCGTCGTCGGCGCGCGCCTCGGGACAGATGCGGAAGCCGCCGCCGTATGTCGGACCGATTTGCACAGCGAACAGATGCATGGCATCCTCGGCCGGCTCACTCCCGTCGAAGCTCACCGTGTAGCGATATCTATCGAGATGATGGAACAGCTGGTCGATCCCACTTGCCAGATACAGCATCGTGCCGGTCCTGCCCGTACGCTTACGACGCTCGACGGTGTCGAGCGCGATTGCGGCGTCCACGCCGAACGAGAGGGTCTCCACGAAGTGCTCCCCATTGCAACAGCCGACATCGACCGGATGAGATGCCGCTGCCAAGAGCTGGCGAAGAGCCGTGTCCACCTTGAAGGACATGCCAAGGGTACGGGCATAGTCGTTGCCAGATCCCACCGGAAGCGCCGCGAGCGTCGGCCTTTCTGCACACGGCAGACTCATCAGCCCGTTTGCGACCTCGTGGATGATCCCATCGCCGCCGAGCGCGATGACCGTGTCGTAAGCTCCCGCACGGCTGGCGAGGCGCACCGCATGATGCGCGCCCTGTGTCCGAGCGAGATCGAATGACCCCTCCCCCAGCTCGGCTCGCAACACCCGGGCCGCATACTCGGCCGCCGCGGCACCATTGCCGTTCTGCGCGGCAGGATTCGCGACCACCAGCGTTCTCCCAAGATTGCAATGCATCATGCTCCTCCCCGACCGCACATCAAAGCTCTTTTACGGTTTCGCAAAGAACGCTGCTCTTGGTGACGCACCCGAACAACCTTCCACAGTATAGTAGAAAGTCTTCTGCCACTTTGCAGGTTCTCGTTTCGGATGACTTGTACGAACCTCCAAAGTTCTCTGCCTATGTTTGGCAGTCCTCCTGTAGCCATGGCTTTTCGGACCCTCTACACTTGGAGCGTGTTATCGAGAGTGTTCCGCGCCTGGCATTTCGCCGTGAAGGAGGCTGCATGCTTGTCGTCGAGATACCGCTGCTGGTCGTCTGCACGGCGATCGCCCTGCTCTGCCTCAGGATGGCAAGGACGCTCGAGGCCATGAGGAGGAGCATGGGCGACTTCTCCCCGGTGGCCTACATCGCACGCCGCAGGGAGCTGCCGGAAGAGGCCGCCCCCGCCCCGGCGGCGCCTTCACCCCTGGCGTCCCTGGGCGACGCGTGCCGGGAGATCGCGGCCGCCTACGGCCTCTCGAGGCGCGAGGAGGAGATCCTCGGCCACTTCGCCCGCGGCAAGAGCTATGCGGCCATCGCCGGAGAACTCCACATCGGCGCCGCAACCGTCAAGACCCACTCGTCCAACATCTACCAGAAGCTGGACATCCATTCGCGCGATGAGCTCATCACCCTCGTCGAGAAGCGCCTGGCGGCGGCCGATCCGATCAATCCCTCTCCCTCAAGGACCTGCTCAACCCCACCGGCATCGCAACAGCCATAAGATCGCTCGTGCAGGTCAATACCACCTTTGCACTCTCTTCCCACTGTCCTGACACCTACATCGCGTGGATGCAGAGTACCGGCCCCGACAACCTGACATTCACATGCTCTTGACGTCCCGGTGCAGCGCTCTCGAACACGGCAAGAGGCACATCTTCGCCAAGCAGAGACAAGGCTCGATATACTACAATACCCTTGCAGGACAATGAGACGTCCTCAGGGGGTGGCGCATGAAATTCAACCTGTACACCATTGAGCACGAACTCGGGGCTATGGTCTTGGGCAGCAGCCTCCATTCAGACTGCAACGACCCGAAGATCGACTATCCCATCCTTTTCAATGCAGGAGACCATCGCTACTTCGGCAACATCGTCTATGTGACCATCGACAAGCACCTCGAGGAATCGAAAGACCGCATCAAACGTTACCTCAACCGCAACCCCGACTCGACGTTTTCCTGCATCTGCGTCGGAGAGCCTCCGGCGTTCTTCCTTGAGGCGAGGAACTGCGACATTGTCTGGATTGATTCAAGCGAGAGCAGAACCGGCGTGTTCAACGCCGTCCAGAAAGTGTTCCAGCGCTTCAACGCCTGGGAACGCGAACTGGACATGGTCGTCGAACGCAGCGGAGAGCTCTCGGACCTGGCAAATGCCAGCCTCAAAGTCTTCAGGAACGACATCTGCATCACCGACCCGTTCAGCAGGGTCCTCGCCCACCGCGTCTATCGCAGCAACCTGTTCGCTCGCGAACAGACCGATCTCATACAGGAAGGCGAGTGCCTGCCGAAAAGCATGGTCTTCGACGGCATTGAGGAGGAACGGGACGGAGAGGATTTCGCCTCCTCCAAGCCGACGTTCTCCACCATGAAGGCGTTCCATTGCACGGTGCTCAGGTCGACCGTCTCCATCTCGCCCGGATATGCGCTCATACTCTCCATCCATCCCAACTGCCAGCCCGTCGGTCCCAAGGACTGCGCCCCGGCGTTGGTGTTCGCCGCCGCCATCAAAAGGCTGTTTGCCGCGTTCGACGCGGCCGAGAACGGCAATTCATACATCAGCGCGCATTCGACGTTCAAATCGCTCGTGCAGGGAAAAAGCGTGCCGGACTCCGATCTCGTGCAATGTTCCATCACCCTGGGCTGGAACCGAGATATCGACGAGTACCTTTGCTTCTGCATCGATTTCATGCCCACCATGCAGATTCAAGACTGCTGCTTCATGCGCCCCTACGTCTCCATCTGCAGCCATATCCAGACCTATCTCGACTGCGTGGCCTTCGTCCTCGATGCGCGCATCGTCGCCATCGCGAATCTCTCGCGAGCCGAAATGTCTGAAAACGACCTGTACGCGAAGGTTGGGCAATTCGCCGAGGATTATCGTCTGATTGCGGGCGCAAGCGAGCCCTATGCGGGCTTGCGAAGCCTTCAGGACAGTTACCATCAGGCTTTCAGCGCGCTTCGCGTAGGATACACGGAACCGCAGCCCCTTGTCCGCTTCGGAGATCATGCGCTTGGCATCGGCATGAACTTCATCATGAAAGAGATGGGGCCTGAGCATTTCTGTCCCCGAGCCCTTGTCGAGATTGCCCAATCGGACCCTTCCCTGTATCTCGTTCTGGAAACATACCTCAACGAAAACTGCAATTCCAGCGTTGCCGCCAAACAGCTCCAGCTGCAACGAAGCAGCTTCGTGTATCGTCTGGAGAAAGCACGGAAGCTCCTGGGGCTCGACCTCGACGACCCCGACATCAGGCTCCTGTTGCTCATGTCCCTGAAACTGATCAACCTGTATGGGATCGACAACATGGAGCCTCTCGCTCCGCCGGTCCTCCAGCGGTGAATCGGCCGAAGCTTTCCCGCAGGATGCCGCAGACGGCCCGGCTCGCCGTATCCCCAGGTGCAGGCCGCGAACCGGCTCCATTGCCTAGTCGGGAAGAGCCTCGGCGTCCTCCCCTTCTATCACCATCGGCTTCCTGGCCTTGAGCACGAGGAACACCACGAGAGAGAGCACGACCATGGTCACGCCTGACACCAAGAACACGATCGTGTAGTCCGTCGTGCGAGCCACACTCGTGACCAGTTGCATGTAGGGACTCGAAACGAACACGCCCACGTTCATGAACACCGCCGTGAAGGCGAGTGCCGCCGACGCCGTCGAGGACGAGCACGAGATGCTCACGCATTGGGGAACGCTCACGGTGACCAGCGTGTGTCCAAATCCCACCACGCACACGGCGACTATGCAGAACGCGAGCGATGACGCCTGGCTGATGCCGAGATAGATCATTGCCATGCCAAGGCCAGCAACGAGGCATGCGAACGGGAGGACGTTCACCTGCATGCCGCGAAACAATCTTCCGAATGCAGCGGAAGCGACAACGCCAACCAGGGTAAACAGAGACAGCAACTGCCCGCCGACGACACCGTCAGTGACGCCATGCTTAATCAGAGAGTCGATGAATGCCGTGAAAAACGGGTAATCAAGCACCTGTGCGATCAGAAAGACGGACATGAAGAACCAGGCGATGGGAAGAATCCTCTCTTTTCCACCTGCGGCCCCTTCCTCCACGACGTGCTCAGGCTCTTCGAAGAACAGGAGCACGCAGACAAACACGACCAGGCCGACGCCATATAGCCAAAAGGCGGTGTTCCAACCGATGCCGACACAGATGCCCCCCACAGAAGAGGCGAAGACGGCTCCGGCATTGAACGCGACGTTCCCCCATCCGTAAGCGCTCGCGCGCCTGTTGGCATCGATGAACATGTGGGCGATGTACGCGAAGATGATGGGCTGAAGAAATCCCAGGAAAAAGCCGAAGACCGCTCGATCCGCCATCAGCACGCCAAAGGGGACATCGGGCGTGAACAAGCCCGGGATCATCCCAAACACGGCCATGCCGGCAACGGCGACGGACAGCAATGTCTTGTGCCTCACGCGCCGACCTGCCACCGCACCGCAGACCAGTGCGCCGGCAACTTGCATGAGCGCAACAATCGTTGCCAGATATGATGCCGTGCCCGCATCCACGCCATAGGTGCCCGCAATGGCGGAAAGGCTCGGCGAGATGTACCCCATGTCGGGGATGACGAAATAGACCGAGAGGATGACGACATAGATGCCGAACGTTGCACTCTTTTGTTTCTGCGAGAGACCCTCCATGGAAGCCCCTTTCGTGGCTGACCGCCCATGCCCCACACGCCGCCCTCCATCGTGACGGCGCAGGCGTGCCCCTCGAACCCCGCACCCGTCGGGTGCGGACCGCGTGCGGGGGCACGCTTCCCCTAACCGACAGCGCCCTTACGCCATGGCCCCAGCCTTGGGAACGAACACGGCGAACTTGCCCGTGCCGTCAAAGCCAGTCACCAGATCGTCGACCGGCCCATACTGCATGGCCAGGCTCTGGCAATGCTTCACGCAGAGCGGTTTCTTGCCGGCGGCCGTGCGTCCGGCGCACAGGTCGCACTGATCGGTGGGCACCGGCACGAAATCGTACTGGTACTTGTCTTCGCCTATGAGCCAGGGACCGATCTTCTGAATCATGATGCCCCAACGGTCGACCGGCAGGTCATGTTCCATCTGGCACGAGACCTCGCACGAATGGCACCCCGTGCAGTACTCGTAATTGATGAGAAGTCCATACGCTTTCCCAGCAGCCATCTACACCAGCTCCTCGTCCATTGCGAACCGCGTCACGATGTCGTCCATGTCGGTGTCGCCGACGGCATCTCCGGGATCGCACGGGTACACACGGCACATATGCGACTTGCAGTTGTTGCCGAACCCACTTTCGCCGCAACCAGCCTCAATGATCACATTGGGGTTGGACGCATAGGTGTCATAGCAGCCCTCGCCCCCGTCCTCCGCGCTGCGCTCAGGAAACCACCAACCGTGATCGAGCGAGATGGTCGAGGGATCGAGGACCGGCGACACGTTAGCCTTGAGCTGCACGCGGCCGAGATGGTTCTCTATCCAGCACCACTCCCCGTGATGCACCCCATACTTCTCGGCCGCCTCGGGAGCTATCTCGAACTCGGGGTCGGAATGCAATGCCCTCAGATGCGGCATCTGGCGATGCTCCGAATGAAACGAGGCCCACTGCCGCGCACCCGTGGTCATGATGAGCGGATACTTCTCGAGATACTCGCCCCGATCGAAACGTGCTGGCACGTGGTTGGGACTATAGGGGGGCTCGGCATAGTGAGGAACAGGCTTCTGGCCCCATTGGACGAAGAGCGTCGAATACAGTTCGACGCGCCCCGTGGGCGTGTTGAACCCGAGCTGGCCGTCAGGCCGTTGCTCTCCCTTGCGGAATTTCTCGTAATGGTACTCGGGATAGATCCAATTCTCGACACGAGCCTCCTCAAACGTCATGCCCGTCTCTTTCAGGGTGAACGTGAAGAACTCTTCAAGCGTCTCCCCCGGCCAGAGCGTGGCGTTCCACCGACGGCCGAGCTCCCAGCATATCTCCATGTCCGACTTGCTTTCTCCAAGGGCCTTGCACGCCTTGTTCGTGGTCTGAACATGATAGTAGATGGAACGGATGCCGTCGCGCTCGGGATACATGCACACAGGTAAAAACACATCGCAGCACGCCTGCGCCGTCGGCGTCATGAAGGGGTCGACCATGACGTTGAATTCGGCGTTTCTATACGCCTGCTCCATGCGCGTGTCAGACTCCTGAGCCGTGCAGGCCAAAGGATTGGTGGACTGAATCCAGTTGGCGCGGATCTTGTACGGGCGGCTGGAAAGCATCTGGTCGATGGTCATGTCCGCCTGCGTGAGCACGACGCCCGAGTATTTGAGCGCCGGGAAGTCCTCGCCCCCGATGCGCTGCCCCTGCTCCTCAAGCGTCAGGCACTCGGCTGGGTCGGGAGGATTCCACGTCTGGATGTTGAACGGCTGGTGCACGGTGACCATGCCGCCAGGAATGTCGATCTGGCCGGTGATGGACCACAGGTCGATGACGGCGGCCGATCCCGCAAGGCACTCCATGGTCATGTCAAGCGCGAGGCCCCACTGGACCGAGGTCGGCTTCTCGGCCATCATGCGGGCGGCACGGGCAATCTTTTCAGACGGAAGCCACGTCACCTCTGACGCCCGTTCAAGCGTCCACTCACGCGTGGCTTCATAGTAGTGCTCAAAGCCATAACACCAGTTCTCGACGAACTCGTGGTCGTACAGATCCTCTTCGATGATGTATTTGCCCATGGCAAGGGCAAGCGCCGCATCGGTGCCGCAGCGTATTTGCAGCCACAGGTCGGCACGTGCCGCAAGCCAGGTGAGCTTCGGGTCGATGACCACGAGCCTGCTGCCACGCTTCATGCAATCCACGATCCAATGGCCGAGGTTGCCGTCGGCGTTCGACACGAGCGGATTGTTGCCCCAGATAAAGATATTTCTCGGCGGCACCCACCCCTCATGCTCATAGCGATCGAAATGGTTCTGCGAGCAGTCCGGAACGGTGTAGGTTCCCATGAGAACGTTGGAAGCCCCGACGCGCGGCACATAGCAGCTGTTCCCGGAGAGCATGTAGGCATACTGGACGGACCCGAAGGCGTACTGCAGACGCGTCATGTAAGGCGCGGTGCCACGGCCCGTTCCCAGATGGAACACGACAGACTTCGCCCCGGACTCAGCCTTGATCCGATCGAACTTGTCCTTGATCGTTTCATATGCCTCGTCCCAGCTGATGCGCTCCCATTTGTCGGCCTTGCCACGGTCCTCGGGATCGCGCTTCATGGGGTAGAGGATGCGGTCCGGATGATAGACCGCTTCCTTGAGCGCAATGCATCGGGCGCAGAGGCGACCCTGATAGTAGGGACTTTCCTCGTCCCCCTCGACCTTGATGAACTTGCCTGTTTCCTTGTCGGTGTATATGATGACGCCGCAGCCGTCGTGACAGCCGGGCGCCGCCCATGCGCCCGTGCGGGTGGCGATCATGTCGCCTTCCTCCCATTGCCATGGCAGGTCACCGCCGGTGTACTTCACCGGCGGCTCGCGGAAGAAGTCAGGACGGACCTCATTGGCGCCACCCTGTTCGACTTCCATGTCTATGCGCTTTACCATGTCTCGTCTCCTCTCGAGCCCTCTGCGTTCGAATGTCCGACTCGTCCATGCACCGCGTCATGCGCGGGATCCGCCGTCGCCGCGCAGCGCACGAACGCTGCACGGCCGCCAATCGATCACATCCCCCTTCGACTCTTGCCACCATGAATATCCCTCGTCTGGCATATGTGGCACTTGTTGTGTGAATCCCCCAGATCAACAAAACGATTTCATCTGCTGCCCGCAAGGATATGGGGAAAAAAGTAAGTTTGCGAGAGGCGAGAAAATAAGGATGAGCGGAAAAAACGGCCGATTTCCCCCTTCCTCTCGACACTGGAAAACTTACTTGCCAGCCTCTATCATCGAAGGGCCAACGATCAAACGCTTCTACTCTCCATATAACGCGCGAATCCCTGCGGGGACGAGCTATCGCGCACGGTGCCTTCGAGGACCGGACGATTGCGGAGTCTCCACGGAGTTTCGCGTGGACCCTTTGGTAAAAGAGAGGAGCACATGATGGCGTTCCATTTCAAAGACAATCCCGTGCCGAAGAAGACCGTTCTCGATGACGGAACCGAGGTGATCCGCACCTGTGCCTGGTCGCCTCCAGGATGTCATGCCGTGGGATGCGGCGTCCGCCTGTTCGTCAAGGACGGCGAGCTCGTCAAGGTCGAGGGGGATCCCGATCACCAGCTCACCCAAGGCCGCCTCTGTCCGCGGTGCCTCGCGCTCAAGGAAGCGGTCTATCATCCGGACCGCATCCTCTACCCCATGAAGCGTGATCCCCAGGACCGAGGCCTGGACAAGTGGGAACGCATCAGCTGGGACGAGGCCACCGATCTCATCGTTTCCACGACCGAAAACATCCGCTCGGAATACGGCTCGGAATCCATCTGCGTGTACATGGGCACAGGCCGCGAGGCCGTGCGTTATGGCTTCACGCTATCCTCGAAGGTGCTGCGCACCCCAAACAACTGTTATGCGCAATCCGGCTGGTCGTGCATGGGCCCGCGCCAGACGGCCATGACCATGATGCTCGGAAGCGCCTATATCGAGCTCGACTATGGCGGAGGATTCGTCGATGTTTGGAACGATCCCGCGTTCGTCGTTCCCGACTACGTGTTCTGCCTGGGCAAGGAACCGCTCAAGTCAAACCCTGACGGACTGTGGGGTCATGCGCTCATCGAGCTCATGAAACGCGGCAGCAAGCTCATCATGGCAGACCCCCGCGTGAATTGGCTCGCGACCCGTGCGGATCAGGTGCTGCAGATACTTCCAGGCACGGATGCCGCCCTGTGCCTCGCCATCTTGAATGTGCTCATCGATGAAGATCTCGTCGACCATGACTTCATCGACAAGTGGTGTTACGGCTACGATGAGCTGGCCGAACGAGTGCAGGAATACACCCCGGCATACGCGGCGCAAGAATGTGGCATCGAGGAAGAAGACATTGTCCAGTGTGCCCGCAAGCTCGCTTACGATGGAATCCATCGCTGGAGCCTGCTCATGGGCGTGGCGGTTGACCAGAACCCCAACGGCTGTCAGGTGACCCAGTGCCTCATCGCCATGGCAGCAATCACTGGCAACCTCGATGTTCCAGGCGGAACCGTCGTGGGCGTGCAGATGCAGTTCGAGATGACAGGCGCCACCGACTTCATGAGCGAAGAGCTCAAGAACAAATGCATCGGATGGGACGTCTACCCCATCGTGAAAGTGCTGCTGAATACGACGCATCCCGACATCACGCTCGAGGCGTTGGAGACGGGCCGCCCCTATGAACTCAAGATGGCGTGGTTAGACTCGACGAACCTGCTCTCCCCCACCTGCTCCGCACAACCAAGGCGCTGGCATGACGCGCTCATGAAGATGGAGTTCACCGTTGCGAAGGAGATGTTCATGACCCCGACGGTCATGGCCTTGGCGGACGTCGTGTTGCCGCTGGCCACGTGGGCCGAGCACGACGGCATCGTCATGACGAACCAAGGATGTCAGATGGGCATCGCGGGAGCCATCAACAAAGGACTGCAGGTGGGCGAATGCAAGTCAGACCTCGAGATGCTCATCCATTTCGGCAACGCCTTCTACGAAAAAGCCTACCATGAGGAGTACCCGTTCAAGACCGTCAAGGAATATCTCACCGACGATGTGGGAAAGATGGACACCACGTGGGACGAGCTTTCCGAGAAAGTGGTGGCAACCAACGATATCGGCGGTTATCGCAAGCATGAGCGGGGTCTTATCCGCACCGACGGCCAACCGGGCTTCCAAACGGCGACCGGCCGCGTGGAGCTCTGGTCGACCGGATACCAATCGCTCGGGGACGATCCGCTGCCCTACTACTTCCCTCCGAAGCTCGGTGCCGAGGCACGCCCCGATCTTGCGAAGGAATACCCGCTCATGTGCACGACCGGAGCACGTTACTATGCGTCGTTCCACTCTGAGCACCGGCAGATTCCCAGTTTGCGCCAGCTCACTCCCGAACCATATCTGGAAATACACCCGACGACGGCCGCCGAGCTGGGCATCAAGACAGGCAACGAGGTCACGATCGAGAATCCGTGGGGATCGGCTCATGAGATAGCCAAGGTGACTCCCATCGTCCGCAAGGATGTCGTGGCGGCGGCACATGGCTGGTGGTACCCCGAAGAGAACGGCGAGGAGCCGAACCTCTACGGCGTGTGGAAATCCAACGTCAACAACCTCGTTCCGCACCGCGTGCTGGGGAAGATGGGGTTCGGGGCTCCCTACAAACAGGTGCCCGTGAAAGTGTATCGGACGCCAACCGAAGAATGCGTGCTCTAGAGAGGAGGAGACCATGAGCAAGATCGGATTGATGATCGACTATGAATTCTGCACCGGTTGCCAGAGCTGCGAGGTGGCCTGCAAGAACGAGCATGGCTTTCCCCTGGACACGTGGGGCATCAAGATGGTCGAGTTTGGGCCGTTCGAGATGGAAGAAGGCAAGTTCGAGTGGAACTACCTGCCTTTTCCCACAAGCCATTGCGACCTGTGCGCGGAACGCGTGTGCGCGGGCGGCATCCCGACATGCGCACTCCACTGTCTCGCAAACGTCATAGAATGGGGTCCCGTCGATGAGCTTTCCCGGAAACTCGAGGAAAAGGGGTCGAAGGCGGTGATCTTCCTTCCCTAACTGACCCGACCGCGGGGTCGCACGCTTTTGATCCACAGAGCGCACGACCCCGCACCTTCCTTTTTTATTATTGTCTAACCAGATAAATATCGTATTCATCAATACATAATCGTGGATAACTTACTTTTTTACCCGCATGATGGGCGATGCGGGAGATACCGTCCTGCCCGTATGGATCCGACAGAAAGGAAATCGCGATGTGCTTCAGACCAGCAGCCGTCAACCTCGACAAAACATGCCGAGCCTGCGGCGCCACCAATGATGCAACCGCCACCGTCTGCGCCAGCTGCGGAGCAAAACTGCCCACCGGTCCCTCGATGCCCGGCGGAGCCCCAGGGGCTCCGGGCGCGCCAGCAGTCCCAGGCGCCCCCAGCGCCCCCGGCACGCCGGCAGCTCCGGGTGCGCCTGGCGCCCCCAAAATGTCAGGCGTTCCCGGCGTTCCCGCCTCACCCGCAGCACCCGGGACCCCTCAGGTGCCCGGTGCGCCAGGCGCACCAAAATAGCGACGGCAGAAGCAGCTCGACCGCCTTCGGCAACCCCGTTGCCTGTTGTGCCATGCCGTCAAATCTTCCGCTCCTGCCGAAGATGCCGAAATGCCTCGGCAGCGAACGATGTGACGGCAGAAGCCGCCGCGTGGAGCAACGGCCGAATCTGTGGGCAGCAGCAACGGGAACCGCCGATCTCCCCTGGCCACACCCTCATGCTCCGGGGAAGGTCGATCGACATGCCCGGTGCTGGCCATAAACCAGAGACAGCTTCCTCCGCCTGAGTTCGGACGACACAGCAATCCTGGGCATTCTGCGCCACATCGACGGCAATGCGTCCTTGACAGAAGAACGTTTGATTGCCGACCTGGCTTTATGCCATACAGGAAGAATCAAAGGCAAGAAAAGCCCCATTACAGTAGAAATCAGCCCGTATCGAGCGTAGCCAGGGGCTTGGCGGCCCCGGCTGGTCAACAGCCCAGCCAGCTTTTGATCTAGTATGGCTATGGCCCGTTGGGCCGCTGGCCGGCCGCC
>JAEWQO010000039.1 GCA_023460315.1 Actinomycetes bacterium | reverse complement strand
GGCTGCGACGAGTCAAGGGCGATACGGCTTGAGCAAAGCGAAAGGCAAGCGCCTTGAGACGCTGCCAGCACCCCTTGGCCTTATAGGCCTTGAGCAAACCACCCTTTTGAAGGGTGGTTCATGATTTATCCAAAATGAAACGAATTTGCCCGTCTGCCTGTCGACTGGGTTTGGCCTATCGTTTGCTTAGGCGCTTTCGTCAGCGGTCTCGGGTGATCCAGAGACCGCTGGCTTTTCCTGATCGAGCGATCTCACGCTTCTCGGAAGATAAAGCAGAAGCCCCAGAGCCAGGCAGATAAACCCATCGACGACGAAAAAAGCTGCGACACCTATGGCCTCGGCCGTGATTCCTCCAAGCGCGATGCCGATTGGAGAGGCGAGGCCGATGGCTGCCATGGCAAGTCCGAGCACGCGGCCCGTCTTCTCCTCCGGTATGTTGCGCTGTATGAGGGTGACAAGGGGCCCGTTGAACCATGCGCAAGCCAAGGCCATGGCGGCGCAGAGAGCGACGAAGGTGGGAAACATGTCCGGTGTCAGGAACCCACAAACCGCCGTCGTGGCGCCAACGATGATTGCTGCAACGGCGATGAGGCCTGCAAGTCGTTTGCCGCCTCCCCAAATCATGAGAATGACGGATCCGACGACCATGCCTCCCCCGAATGCCGCTTCGACGATGGATGCCATGTAACCGTCACCGCTGAAATGATCGTAGGTCATCAGGGGGAAGATGGCGCCGAGCGGGGCGAACGTTATCATGCCGATCGTGATGCCGACGATGAGCACCACGAGCCCCCGATGTGAGGACAGTGCTTTCCATCCGTCGTGAAGGTTGGAAAGCACGTGCTGGTCTTCTGCTTCTTTGTCGACCACCGTGGGAATCTTCGCCAAGGCAAGGCCTGCCACGGCAGCCAGCGCACCGGCGAAATCGAGGAACATCACCGAATGAAATCCGATGGTGGTGTAGAGAAAGATGCCGAACGCCGGTGCTCCGATAGAGGCAATGCTCATGAGCAGCTGATCGAGCGTGTTGATGCGCAGCAGGTGCTTCTCGGGCACGAGCAGCGGCATGGCCGCCATCATCGCTGGCCCATGAAAGGCCTGGCCGATGCTTCGAACGACAATCAATATCATGAGCAGCGCAAACGAGGTCTGCCCAAGCAGGATGGCGATGCCCAGTCCAAGGGACACGATGCCGACGCTCATGTCGGCGACAATCATGACGGTTTTTCGATTGTATTTGTCAGCAATGACGCCGCCAAAGGGGGAGAGCAGTCCCTGCGGCAGGTAGGCGCAGATGCTCGCGGCTGCCAGCATGAGGGCGCTGCCGGTTGTCTCGGTGATGTACCAGACCACTGCATAGCCTGCAGCATAGCTGGTTATCATGGACACGGCCTGTCCGGTCCAAATGGTGGCGATGATGATGAGCCATCTTTTGGGAAGCGGGCGCCCAGCGGCGCTCAAGGTTGCGAGGGGTTCGTCCATGCGGGTGGTGCTCCTTCGAATGTCGATACGGCAAAGGATGGGGTTGATCATCCGACGCGGGCGGTTGGAATCTAATAATTTACTCGATGAGAAACCTGATGTCGAGGTCTACTGCGGTATCTATTCCCGCAATTGATCCATTGTTGGTGTATTGCCAGATGGTAAAGTCAAACTGAGCCGTGGGCACGGCGACGTCGTATTCAGCAAGCCAGCGGGGGCGATCGTCCAGCGTGTCTCCTTCGAAGCGGGCGATGTCTTGTTTATTGCCATAGACCATGGTCTCATAGCCAGCAGCTTCGAGGCGTTCGCAGAAGGCCCGAGCGCAGACGGCGAGGTCTTCGCCGGCCAGTTGGTTGGCGCGTCCGGCGGAATCGGCTACGGATTCGTGATCGTACGCGATAGGGAGGTCAACCTGCCGTCCCGCAAGCTGTTCGAGAACGAGGTCGGCCTCTTCCCGGGCCTCATCCGCCGATAGGGCTTGAGAGAAGAAATACGCTCCGGTCTCGAGTCCCGCCGCGGCGGCGCCGTCGATGTTTTGAGCGAATAGCTCGTCGACGGAGAGGGCTCCCTCCGTGTAGCCGCGATTTCCCACACGGACGATGGCGAAATCAATGCCGTCGTCGGCAACCGCTTGCCAGTCGATGGAGCCTTGATGGCTGGAAACGTCCACGCCCATTTGAGACCGCAAATCCTCGCCCTCGTAATAGGCGAGACGGTCGCCCGTTCGCTCAAGGCCAGACCAATCATAGGGACTGGTGTACGCCTCGGGCGTTTCGTCGATCTTTTGGCAGGCGGGAAGGATGAGCGCAACGCAGGCTGTCATGAGAACGAGCGCAACGAGAGCCGCACGACGCAGGCGTCGCACGGACGGGAAGGGCGATGCCGCTCGAACAGCTTGCTTTCCAGTGTCCATGGATGTCATGCTATCAAAAGGTCCGCTGCCGGCATTCGGCGGCGGGGGATAACCATAAAACTCAGAAGACACAGCGTCATGGCTGGCTGGGGGCTCTCTCGTGTGTGCGAGGACGAGATTCGGGGCTGTTGAGAATATGACGCGCGTCCGCTTTATCGAGGTAATCATAGACAACCAGTTTTTCGATGACCTGCTTCTGGCGCTCGTGAGCGAGGTCACTGTTATCGGTGAGCGCGTAGGCTGAGGGAGCGTTTGGGATGCCCGCCAGCAGCGTAGCCTCATAGGCGTCGAGCTTGGTTGCGTCCACGTCAAAATAGCCTTGGCTTGCAGCGCCGATGCCGTAGAGGCCTTCGCCGAAATAGATAGAATTCACGTACAGTTCCAGTATCTTCTGTTTGGTGAAATGCTGCTCCAAGTGAACCGCCATGAACATTTCAGCCACTTTGCGTTCCAGCGTCTGTTCCTGCGTGAAATACTGGTTCTTCGCCAGCTGTTGCGTGATGGTGCTTCCTCCTTCGACGATGGCACCGGCCTGAACGTCGTGGGCAAGCGCCCTGAGGCAGGCGATGGCATCAACTCCGGGGTGAGTGTAGAAGCGGTGATCTTCGACTGCCACGACCGCCTGCAGATACAGTTCGGGTAATGCGTCTGCGGTGACGAAGAGGGAGGTTCCCTCGATTGAAGAAGCCATCTCGTCGAGCCCTTTCGTCGAAAGGGCCTCTTGATACAGGGAGAAGCCACGTGCCGTGAAATACACAATCATCAGGGTGAAAATCAGGAGTGCGACGATGGCCATGCGTCCCATGACGCCCGCCGCGCCGAACTTGTGCGAATGGACGGGGGCTGAATACCGGACGGGCCTCGGGGCTGGAGGCGAAGCGCCGCGTCGCGTGGCGCCAGAGCGGGTGGGCGCCGGGGCGCGCGACGGGGCGCTTCGCCTCCCGTCAGGCGAGCCGGTTCTTCGTGCCATGAGGCCCCTTTCGGATGCAGTTTTTTCCTGTATCCGTTATAGCAAGCGTACCTTAACGCAACCTTACCGATCGCTTGCCCCCGCCTTACATTTACAAGGGGAAAGCCTCTCTTCAGAATTCCCGCCTTTGATACAGCTTGATTGACAGGATTCCGGAGAGTGTATAGACGATGCCGCTGCCCACCAGTGCCACGGCGGCCATGCCAATCACTCCGGCGGGGGTTTGGCTCCATGTTTCCAGGTTTGCCAGCAGCTGGGGTGCTGATTCGTTGCCGCCGCTGCTGAAGGCGAAGAACACTCCGACTATGATAAGGAGCGGAACGAACCGCACGGCTTTTGTCATGCCGAAGCGGGCGACAAGGGGCAGAATGACGGACAGCATGAGCATGCCGATGGCAAGGGCCACGGCGCTCACCATCACGACCGGCTCCCACGAAAGGCCTGCCGTCAGGTTCGTCAGCTGGGGAACCGTTGGCAGGACGGTTGCTGCAACGACAAGTACTGCGGTCGACAGGAGTCCCACCGCCAGCCCGAAAAGAGTGATGACGGCGAGGCTTGCATACCGACCGACCATGATGTTGGTGCGGGAGAGCGGCAGCGCAAGGCGAAACTGCTCCCAGTGATCGCGTTCGTCGAGGGACAGTATCGTAAACGCGATGGAGAACGGTATCATGACGCCGATGGCGGGAAGGGTTGCGTAGAGGCTCTGCATCGTCACGGAGATGAAGAGGCCCACGAGGATGCCAATGACCATTTGGGGCAGCAGGTATTTCTTTGCGACGAGAAGATCGGACACGACCATTGCTTTCATCGGATCTCACCTTTCAGCAGGAATGACAAATAGGCATCGATGTCGGCGCGATCGAGCGCGATATCGGGAAAGCGTGCGGCAAACGCCATTCGGTCGGGAATGAGCACGGAGATGCCGTAGCCGCTCCGTTCGTAACGCAGGGCGCCTGGTTCGAAGAAACCGCTCGCGACAATGGTTTCGAAATCAGACGTTCGGCATCGGGCGATGCCGGCAAGGTCGGTGATAGCGTCTTTTTCTACCGAGAAGGCGATGCGCCCTTTGTCGATGCACACGATGTAATCGGCTATTTTTTCCAGGTCGCTGGTGATATGGCTGGACATGAGGATGCCGTGCTCAGCCTCGTCCATGTACATGCGCAACATGTCGAGGGCCTCGTCACGAGCGAGGGGGTCAAGGCCGGCGGTGGCTTCATCGAGAATCAGGAGATCGGGATTGTGCGCCAAGGCGCAGGCGAGCGACAGCTTCATGCCCATGCCCCGCGACAAGTCTTTCACGGTCTTGGTTGGCGGCAGTGAGAAGGCATGCAAGAGTGCCTGAAACGCCGAGGGCTTCCAGGTTTCATAGCAGGCTGCCATGAGCCTCCCGACGGCTTCGATCGACATCTCCTCGGGAAATGAGCAGGAATCGAATACTACGCCTATGCGTTGCTTGAGCTCTGCGAGACGCGATGGGGGTGCGCCAAGGACGTCTTCTCCAAACAATTGCAGGGAGCCGCTGTCTGGCCGGATGAGTCCGAGAACGGATTTGATGGTGGTTGTTTTGCCGGCGCCATTGCTGCCGATGAAGCCAACGACGGCACCGGCGGGCACGGCGAGATCGGCGCAGGACAGCGTGAAGCCGTCATAGCGTTTTTCCAGGTTCTTCACATGAAGCAAGTCGCTCATGAATCGTCACTTTCCTTGTGGATGAATAGGTCTTGCCGGTTCAGTCTTCCATGAGCAGGCCGAGCATGTCGGACAGCTCGGAAGGGTCGATTCCGGCGTTTCGAGCTTCGGCGATCGCGAGGGATAGCAATTCCTCGATACGCCGTCGGTGTTCTTCGCGCAGGAACTCTCGATTGCCTCCGGCGACGAAACTCCCCTTGCCCTGCACGGTTTCGATGAATCCCTGCGCTTCGAGGTCGGTATAGGCGCGCTTTGTCGTGATGACGCTCACGTGCAAGCTGTTTGCCAGTGAGCGCATGGAGGGAAGCTGCGTGCCTTCTCCAAGTGATCCCTCCATGATGAGGCGCTTCATCTGCGAGGAGATCTGTTCATAAATCGGCCTGTCGCTCGCGTTCGAAATGATGATGTCCAACATCGCTCCTGTTTGATTGCTCTGTCCTGGGCGTTGCGGCGCTTAGGTCGCTGGGGAATTTGGCACTGTCCTCCCCGCTGCCATTGATGGGAAGGAACGCCCCCTGCGTCATCTGAACCGCACGATATGCGCATCATGCATAATGAGTATATCGAATATATACACTATACTCATAAAGAGGGTGAAAGACAAGAGAAATGTTGCAAGGGGTATCGTGCAGGCGGGTCCTTCGATGAGGGCTCTTGCGAACAGGGCAGAGCAAGGCACAGCCAAGAGGCTTTCATCGCGATGTCTTTTCGCCGCCGCGAGAGCTTTGGAAAAGAGCCCCTCTGTTTCACATGAAACATTTGTTCTAATTTCATTTGATTGCAAGACGCTTTATGACACCGGCACGAACAGGAGGTAGTGCAAGCGTTCGACATTCGCGCGGTAGTGCGGAAACCCAAGCCGAAAACGGGCTGTGCACGAGAAGGCGTGCGAGTGGCTCGATGCGCCGTGCTTCTACGAGAGAGACGTCCCAAGCGCCCGTCGGCCAATCTGTCTGCCGGTTGCTATGATTCCAAGGGCAGGGGGGAAAGCACGGGGTTGACGTATCGTCCGCGGGTTTCCGTCTTGTTGCCGTACTGGATTGCATTCACGGGGCATCGATGCAGGCAGGCGAGGCATTGGGTGCATCCTAGTTCAGCCCAGCGAGGAGTTCCCTCGATGAGTGTGACGGTGTTGGTGGGGCAGAGGCTGGCGCATCGGCCACAGCTTATGCACGTGGGCAAGGTGAAGAACTCCTGAGTGGAGCGAGGCTTTTCTGCGGTGCAGGTGAACTTTGACATGAGGATTCCAAGGGGGTTGCGGTGCTCGGCGTGCGTTTCCTCGTGCGCGGCAATGCGTGGAGCGATGCTTCGGGTGGTCGCGTCGGCGCGCGCGAGCAGTTTTGCACGCTTCTCCCCCTTGGCGGGAGCATAGAGATAGGTGCAGTTGCCGACGGATTTCACGCTGAACGAGGCATTGAGGTTGATGCCCTGCCTGTTGAGCAACTCCGCGCCAAAGAAGCGCGCGGCGTTGCCGACAAACGCTCCGCAGCTGAGCACGGCAAAGCAGTAAGATGGCGCAAACGTCTCCTTGTTCCCGGTGCGAAAATGCGCCCGCTTGATGAAGGCGTCGATGATGGGAGGTGTTGTCCAGCCGTAGGTGGGAAACACGAAACCTAGCTGTTCCCCCTGCTCGAGGGTAAAATCGAAGTCCTTGTACTTGTATGAGGCGCCGATATCAACCAGCAGGTCGTCTGTCGCCTTGGCGATGACTTGGGCAGCCGCGAGCGAGTTGCCGGTGCCGGTGAAGTAGAAGATCATCAAGGTGCCTTTCCCGTTGGATTATGACCATGTTTCAGTATAGCAATCTTGTCCCTTTTGCCCTGCAAAGGGCCGTCATGCGTAGGGTTGCCGTTGATCGGGTGAGAACTGATATGATGAGCGGAAAGACGAAGGGAGACACCGATGGGAAACGTGCTGTTCGTGGGGTATCCAACATGCTCGACTTCAAATAAGGCGAGGGCATGGCTTGACCGGCAGGGCATCGCGTACAGGGATCGCCATATCGTGGAAGACAATCCCACGGCTGAGGAGTTGGGTGCATGGCATAAGCTCAGCGGCCTGCCCCTGCGGCGGCTTTTCAACACGTCGGGCATGCGATATCGCGAACGCAACGTCAAGTCACTCCTTGACGGGGGCCTTTCCGACGAAGATGCCTACAAGCTGCTGGCTGAAGATGGCATGCTGGTGAAGCGTCCGATACTCGTCGGCGAGGACTTCGTTCTGTTTGGGTTCAAAGAAGCGGAATGGGAGCGTGCTTTGCTCGGTTGACGGTGTCGAGTCCGGCGACCTTCCGCCGGGCTTGCCTTCTCGGGGCGGGGGAGAGCCTGCTCCGCATGACGGACGGTGCCTGTTCGTCACAAAACGCTCACATGATCGGAGGCGGCTCTTGACCCTCACGTTACGAGAGGGCCTATGCTGTCGTCCGACGGCGTGCCGGGCCCTTTCCTGCAGGAGGCGGCCGTTTGTACAGGGCGACGAGAACAGGAAGGCGGTGCCGGCCATGGCATCTCAACACTACACGGTGAGTCAGCTGGCGAAGCTGTCCGGCGTCAGCGTGCGCACGCTCCGTCATTACGACCAGATGGGATTGGTGGTTCCCCGGCGCGGTGAAAACAACTACCGCCTGTATGGTCCTGACGAGCTTGACCGACTCCAGCAGGTGCTGCTCTATCGCGAGGCCGACATGGCGCTTGCGGACATCAGGCGCGTGCTTGACGATCCGGCGTTCGATGTGGGAAAAGCGCTTTCCGAGCATCTGCGTGAGCTGTTCTTTCGCCGAGATCATATCGAGAAGCTGATCGCGAGCGTCGAGAAGACGCTCGCCGCCATGAAGGGAACAAAGCCGATGAATGATGAAGAGAAGTTCGAGGGATTCAAGAAGGATATCGTTGACGAGAACGAGCGTGTCTATGGAGCGGAGATCCGCGGGCGTTGGGGAGATGGGGCCATCGATGCGAGCAATGCGAAGGTGTTGGGTATGGGCGAGGATCGGTACCGCGCGGTGAAGGACTTGGAAAAACGGGTCAAGGAGGCTCTCCTCTCCGGCATAGAGGAAGGCGATCCGTCTGGTCCCGAAGCCCAGCGCGCCGTTGACCTGCATCGCCAGTGGCTGTGTGCATTTTGGGAAAAAGGGGCATATTCGAAGGAGGCCCATTGTGGCATGGCCGAGATGTATGTGGCCGACCCACGTTTCAAGGCCTATTACGATGACGTTGCGCCAGGTGCTGCGGAATTTCTCCGCGATGCCGTCCGGGTGTACTGCTCGTAGCGCTCCTTCGGTCATGTGCGGCCTGTGTCAGGCAATGACGCGCGCAGGTCGCAAGGAATGAGTTCTGGTTGGCGGCGCCCCGAGGCAATCGAGGGGAGCCGCTTTCCTTTCGGGACTTCCGCGCATCGATGGGCGCCCGGTGCAGTTTGGGATGAAATCCTGCGTCTAGATGAACGAACCGACCCCGTTCCGCGTGGTGGTGTTCGAAGCCGGAGCCAAAGCTTGCGGCAGCATTTCGCAGAGGGGTTGCGTTGTGCTGCGCAATGGCTTGGGTGTGTAAATCTGTCGTGGAATGTCGGGGATGTCGTTGCGGTTTCGCTCGGGGATCCGACGGAGCTTGAAGAGGAGGATGGGGCGAAAGGTTCTTTTGCCGAACGCCACGGAGGGCTTGGTATACTATGGTCAGAATGCGGGACGGTGAAGAGAATCTGATGTGGGAGGTGCGCGGTGATCGATGAGATGCAGGTGGAGAATCTCGCGCTGATCCGCGAGGCAACGCTTGAGCCTTCACGGGGCCTGACGGTGCTCACGGGCGAGACGGGTGCGGGCAAAACCGCCCTGCTCTCGGCATGCAAGCTGCTCATGGGCGAACGAGCGGACAAGAGTGCCGTTCGTGATGGCGCTGAGGCCCTGTCCGTTGCCGGTCGTTTCTTCGGCACCTCGCTGCGTTCGGCATCGGACCAAGAAGCGGTCGAAGGACTTTCGCAAGCCGAGGCCGATCGGGATGAGCTTGTGGTCGTGCGTCGCGTGGGAGCCGATGGCCGCTCCCGGGTGTCCATCGACGGGCGTATGGCGAGCGTCCGTGAATTGACGGACGCCGTAGCGCCCACCATTGACCTGTGCAGCCAGCACGAACATCAACAGCTCATGAGGCCTGCCGGGCACGTGCGCCTGCTCGACGCATGGGCGGGGGAGGACGTGGGCGCGGCGCACGCGGTCTATGCGGAGGCGTTCTCTGAAGCCGTTCGTGCTGCTGCCGAACTCGTGCGCATCCGGGAGGCGGGCGACGAGTCTTCGTCAAAGCTCGATGATGCGCGCTTCATGCTGAGGCGCATCGACGAAGTCGCGCCGCGCGAGGGAGAATACGAGGACCTCATCGCCGACCTTGCGAAGGTCGAGCATGCCGAGGCGCTTGCCATGGCGGCGCATACCGCGCATGAGGCGCTTTCTGGGGAGACGGGCGCCATCGATGCGCTTGCCTCGGCCGTCGATGCCCTCGATGGCGCCGCCCGTTTCGACGGCAGGCTGGGTGAATGTGCGGGGTCATTGCGCGAAGCTGGCTATGTCTTGGAGGATATGGCTCGTGAGATGCGAGAATATCGCGATGGGGTTGAATTCGATCCAGAGGTGCTTGTTCAACAACAGGAGCGCTTGGCCTTGCTTCAGGGGCTGCTGCGCGCGTACGGTCCGCGCATGGAAGACGTGCTTGCCCACCGGGCCGAGGCGGCAGACCTCGTGTCGCTTGTCGACGATGCCGCCGAGCGCGTGCGTGTTGCTGAGCGGGTTCGCGACGAAGCAGAGAAAGCTCTCTCTGAAGCAGCGGAAGTCCTTGCGCATGCCCGTGCTGATGCGGCTCCCCGCTTCGCCCAGGCGGTGACGGCTCAGATGGATCGCCTTGAAATGGGGGGCGCCGAACTCGTCTGCGAATTGACTCCCCTTGAACGGCAGCGATGGACGAAGGATGGGCCGCAATCGGTTGAATTCCTCTTTCGTCCCGGAGCGGGAATGCGTGCACGACCCCTCGCGCGCATCGCTTCGGGCGGCGAGGTGAGCAGGGTCATGCTTGCCGTGAAAGTGGTGCTGGGGCAGCATGATGAGGTCGACACGCTCGTATTTGATGAGGTCGATGCCGGCGTGGGAGGGGCGACTGCCGTGGCTCTGGCAAACGTGCTGGTTGATCTTGCCTGCAGCCATCAGGTCATCGTCGTGACGCACCTCGCTCAGGTGGCCGTCAGGGGGCAAACGCATTACGTCGTGCGGAAGCGTGAGGGCGACGTCCCTGAGACCGATCTTCTGCGCCTTTCCGAGGAAGAACGCATTGCCGAGATCGCTCGCATGCTATCGGGGGATGCCACCGACACCTCTCTCGCCCACGCGCGGGAGATGCTGGAGCAGGCGGCAGGCTGCCGTTGACGGCGAGGAGCGGTGGCCGGTTGCCCGCATGGCGAAAGACCAGGCTTTCGGATTTTCGAAGCTGAGCCCTGAGAGACGGCAGATGCCGAAGCTTCCTCAATTTGCAGGACGGGCACTTCGGCATCTGCGGGCGCGATTTGCTTCGAGGCGGGTTTATGCGGGGATTTCGTCTCGCCCTTCCAGATATTTCTCCATGGAATAGCGGGTGATGTCGGAGCGGTTGATGACTCCCACGATTCGGCCTTCGTCCAGCACGGGTACCTTCTTCAAATGGTTTTCTCCCAAAACGCGACACACTTCAGGCAGGTCGGCATGCACGTCCACCCCGATGATCCCTCGTGCGCCGATGCCGAGCGCGGGCGTTGCCATGAGTTCTTCGAGCTTGCGAACAAAGTCCTTGTTGTCGGCACCCTCATCCACGGTCTGCATGATCATGACGATGGGGTCCATGAGGATCTTGTTGCGTTTCGAAAGGGATCGCATGATATCTCCGTCAGAAACGAATCCGACAGCCTCTCCGGCGCCGTTTACCAGGGGGACGGCGCTGATATGCTTGTCAACAAGCATATGCATGGCCTCGGACACGGTCGCGCCTACAGGCAGCGTGAACACGTCTCGCTTCATGATGGATTCCAGTACGGTGCGCCGTGAGTTGTCTCGGTCTTTCGCTGCAGCTTCTCCCGGCTTGTTCTTCACCAAGACGATCACCATGACGAGCCCAATGAGACACAGAAGACCCGCCAGCGCAAATGCGACGTCTATGCCGAAGATGTTCGCCTGCAGCGATCCCATGTCCGCAACGTTCATGTTTGTGGCAATGGTGGATGCCGATATGATGATCGCGGTGCCGAGAGAACCAGCAACTTGTCGAAACGTGTTGTTGACCGACGTCCCGTGATTCACCAGATCATTGTCAAGGGCGTTCATTCCCCAGGTGGTGATGGGCATATTTACCAAAGACAAAGAGAACAGGCGAACGGTGTAAAGGACGGTCAGGTAAATGATGCTTGTGTCGGGGCCTAAAAACGCAAAGCAGAATGTCGTCAGCGTCAGCATGCCCATGCCCACGAGGCTGAGCACACGCGGTCCATGCTTGTCGAACAGGCGGCCGGCGATGGGACCCATGGCTCCCATGACGATGGCGCCCGGAAGCAATACCAGGCCGGAGATGGTTGCCGAATATCCCATGAGGGACTGCAGGTAGATGGGAACGAGGATTCCCGCTGCCAACAGCGCTCCTTGCACAAGCATGCCGATGACGGTGGCCACAAGAAACCTGCGATTGGCGAGGACGCGCACTTGAAGCATGGGGTGCTCGGCGTTCAGCTGCCGGCGGAAGAAGAAGAAGAGCGTCACCACGCCCACGATTGAGCCGATGATGGAGCTGGGGTTGAGGCCGTACGAGCCGATGGACGACAGGCCGTAGAGCAGCGACCCGAAGCCAATGCTCGAAAGGAAGACCGAGGGCACGTCAAGCGTGACATCCTTGTTCGTTTCCCCTCCCCGCTTCAGAACGAACGCGCCGACAACCACGACGACGGCGGAGAGGACGGCGATAAGATAAAACATGTCGTGCCATGTGGCGCGGTCGATGATGATGCCTGCGGCCGTCGGTCCGATGGCCGGCCCGAATGCGATGACGACACCAAACAGGCCCATTGCCGTGCCGCGTCGGTCAATGGGAAACGTCCACATGAGGACGGTCATGACGAGCGGCATGAGAATGCCTGCGCCGGCGGCTTGCACCAGGCGGCCGAGCAGCAGAACGGGAAATGACGTTCCCCAGCCTGCCAACACGCTTCCTGCCGTGAAGATGACCATGGCGACCAAAAACAGGCGTCGTGTGGTGAAGCGGTCGGTGAGAAATGCGGTGATGGGAATCATGATGGCATTCACCAGGGTGAATCCCGTGGTGAGCCACTGAGCTGTCGAAGCGTCGATGCCCATTTCCTCCATGACCGAAGGAAGGGCAGGTGCCACGACGGTTTGGTTCAACACCGTCACGAAGGTGCCGAAAACCAGCACGGCCAGCATGACGATCTGCTTGCGAGATAGACCCATGAAGATGCTCCTCTTGGAAAGGTGAGTGAAAGGCGGACAGAAGCGTCAGCCGCAATCTTGCCTTATTGCGCGGTCTGACGCTTCTGTCCGTCGTACTCGACTATATTTGCACTTTGCTTTAACTATACCCCCGATCTGTGGTGGGGACGTGTGCTGTCAGTGAACGAATTGCGGGGATGGCGATGAGCTTCGTCTTGACAGATATCCGGCTTTATGTGCTATAGTGTGCGGACAACTTAATACCTTGAAACCGATGAGGCGAACGTCAAGCCATCAAAGCACTCACAGAGAGCGGGCGCTGCTGAGATTCCCGCAGGAAACTGGATGGTAAATGGATCGTCGAGGGAAAGGGGAAAGGTTGCGCATGCTGCGATATCGCAGTTGATGGCAACTGAGTATCTGGACCGTGAGCCTGCGTTAAGGGCAGAGCATGTGTTGGCATGTTCGCGAGGGGGTTCTGCGCAGCAGAACCAATAAAGGTGGCACCGCAGGCTGAAGACCTGTCCTTTATCTTAAAGGACAGGTCTTTTTTTGTCGGTTCGCCATTCTGCGTGCAGCAGAAGGCGACGGCGCTGCGGCACCCAGGTTGCCTGACCTTGGGAGATGTTGATGATGCGCACGTCAAAGCGCGCATCATCTTGACGTCGCCACGGTTTGGGCATCAAGGGGGTCTTGCTGCCTTTGTTGGACGGGTGCCGGTTCCTCGTCGGAAGTTCGTGCCGGCAATCAATGATCCCCGGGAGGGGAAGCGACCGGCGGGACATCCGCCAAGAGAGGAACGATGGTCATGGCACAGAAGATCGAACGTGAAGTCGAGGTTGGAACGGTAAAGGCTGACGCGACTGGAGCGCGCAAGCGCGAGTTGGAAACGAAGGGCACCAAGGGTTTTGACGTTTCTGCCCTCATCTTGGTGGCAGTTCTGCTGGCTGCGGGCGCAGTGCTCAAGATGACGGTGGGCAGCTTTGTGAACTTCTTTGGAATGAAGCCGAACTTCATCATTGCCATGTATTGCCTGGCTATCTTGTTGGTCAGGCCAAACCTTGGGCAAGCCGCCATCATTGGGCTTTTGGCCGGTGGGGTGTGCCAGCTGCTTCCGGGCACTCCTTACATCAACTTCATCTCCGAGTTCCTGGGGGCGCTGTGCATGGCTGCCCTCATCCGCATTCCGATGAAGGTGGGTCGGGTGAACCTGCAGACCGTCATCGCCACGTTTCTCTCCACGGTGGTGTCGGGCGGCGTGTTCACCGTCTGCCTGTTCGTCTTTTTGGGAGCCGATGCATCGAGCTTGGTGGCATATGTGCCCACCGTCCTCTGCACCGCGCTCATCAACTGCGTCATCGTTCAGGTGCTGTATGTTCCCTTGCGCAAGGTGCTGAAGAAGGACCTGCCGCGCGCGGACGCCGCTGCGGCGTAGCCACCGGATTCGAATGACCGATCTGAAAGGTAGCCTCCCATGACCAGACAACCGTCTCCGATCATTGCGGAAGTCGATAACGTGAGCTTCTCCTATGCCGGTTCGGGCAAAAAGGCGCTTGACGGCATAAGCCTCACAGTGCATGAGGGCGACTTCCTTGGCGTCATCGGGCCATCGGGTGCAGGAAAGTCCACGCTCGTGTATGCGCTTGACGGCGTGATCCCCCATTACCATTCGGGAGAGTTTTACGGCTCGATCAGCCTGGCGGGCCATGACACGTTCGAGACGAGCTTGACCGACCTCTCGCGCATCGTGGCGACGGTGTTCCAGGACGTCGATGCGCAGATGGTGGCTTCGGTGGTGGAGGATGAGGTTCTGTTTGGCCTGGAGAACTTCGGTTTTGAGAGAAACGAAATCCTCCGTCGCACCGAGGAGGCGCTTGATCTTGTGGGGATAGGGGATTTGAGGCGTCGGTCAATAGCGTCGCTGTCGGGAGGTCAAAAGCAGAAGGTGGCGCTTGCGGCCGTGCTCGCCCTGCGGCCGCGCATGCTTGTGCTCGACGAGCCGACGGGCGCCCTTGACCCCGCGAGTTCACGTCAGATATTCCAACTGCTTGCAGATTTGAACGGCCTCCATGGAATCACGGTGGTCGTCGTCGAACAGAAGATAGGGCTTCTTTCCGAGTATGCCCGACGGCTTGCCGTTTTGGATGGGGGAACCTTGAGGTATTGCGGGGAACGGCGTGACGTTCTCGAGCACGCTGACGACCTGCTTCGCATTGGCGTTAACGTGCCGCGCGTCACCACCTTGTCGTGCTTGTTGCGGGATGAAGGGTTTGAGGTGGCCCAACTAGCCTGCAACGTCGATGAGGCCCAGCAGATGATCGAGAGGATCGTGTCATGAGATTCGGTTTGAAGAGGAACAGAAAAGCTCTTGCGGAGGACGCGACGCAGGAAGCGGCAAGCCTTTCGGCCCCATCGCCTGCGGTTCTCGAATGCCGTGGGGTGAGCTATGACTATGCGCAAGGGTCTGAAGGAGTTGCCGTGAGCGACGTGTCGATCACGGTTCGTGCGGGCGAGTTCGTCGCCATCGTCGGCAACAACGGTGCCGGCAAGACGACCCTGTCCAAGCTGCTCAATGGGTTGCTCAAGCCGACGGAGGGTACCGTGCTGGTCGATGGGGTGCCGACGACGGCGCTGAGGACAAGCGAGCTTGCCAGCCGGGTGGGTATGCTGTTTCAGAATCCCGATCGGCAGATATGTCAGGAGACCGTGCTCGAGGAGGTCGCGTTTGGCCTGCGCGTGAAAGGCGTTGGCGATGACGAGGCCAACCGTCGTGCAAACGCCATGGTCGACGAGTTCGGATTCGATGGGCAGGAGGCGCCCTATTTGCTCTCGCGGGGAGAGCGCCAGATGCTCGCCCTTGCCTCGGTCATCGCTGGCGAGCCAGACGTGCTCATCCTGGACGAGCCGACGTGTGGGCTCGATTATCGGGAGTGCATGGACGTCATGGGACGGGTGAAGCGGCTTAACGAGACGGGTACGACTGTCATCATGATCACACATGACATGGAAGTCGCCTTTGATTTTGCCCACCGCCTCACAGCTTTGGCGAACGGTCGCATTGTCGCGGATGGCGCTCCCGAGACCGTGTTTCGCAACGAGGAGGCCATGACGGCGGCAAGTCTGGTCCCTCCTCAGATCATAGAACTTTCCTCAAGGCTGGCGGGTGAGCCGCAGAACGGGCGGGCGTTCGCTCATGTGGCGACTCCTTACGAGATGGTCCAGGTGCTTGGAGCGGCTGGTTTCCGTGCGAGAAGGGTGTCTTGACATGGCTGGATTGCTTGATTATTCCGCGGGCCGCACGGTCATCCACCGTTTGAACCCACTCGTGAAGATAGTCCTTTCCCTCGGCATCTGCGTTTCGGCGTTTCTGTCTGACAACTTCGGGTTCCTTGTGGCGCTGCTTGTGATCGATGTGGGCATCGGGCTGTTGGGAGGCATTCGCCAGAAGACGCTCAAGCTGTTGATGGGGCTGGTGGGCATCTGCTCGTTCCTGTTCGTGCTGCAGGTCTTGTTCATCCGTTCAGGGACCCCCGTGTTCCTGTTCGTCACCGACGAGGGCCTGCGCACTGGCGGCCTGGTGGCGTTGCGCCTGATGGTCGCTACCATGCCTCTTGCGCTCATGCTGGCACTCACGCAGATGAACGATCTGGCCGGCGCACTGGTGAAGCGCGCTCGACTGCCATACAAATATGCGTTTGCCTTGACCACGGCGCTCCGGTTCATTCCGGTGTTCTCCGACGAGATGGGTGCCATCATGGAAGCACAGACGGCACGCGGCATAGAGTTCGACACGAGGAACCCGTTGCGCAAACTGCGCCTCATGCTGCCCCTGTGTGCGCCTCTGCTCATCACGTCGGTCGGTCGGACCGAACAAGCCGCCATGTCTGCCGAGGTCCGCGGTTTTTATTTGCGGGACCGGACGTCGGGCGTGCGGGACTACCCGTTTCATGCCGCCGACGCGGGCGTTGCCCTTCTGGCTGTCCTCCTGATCGTGATCGGAGTGCTGCTGTAGCGAAATGAGGTGAGCTTTCGTCATCTGGTACCATGTGTCGCACACATTGTGCGATTGGAAAGGATGCCTCCATGCTCACCATTGGCTGTCACCTGTCGAGCGCCAAGGGATATCTCAGGATGGCCGAGTCCGCGGTGTCCATCGACGCGAACACGTTTCAGTTCTTCACACGCAACCCACGTGGAGGAAAGGCCAAGGCGATTGATCCCAAGGACGTTGCTGCGTATCGTGCCTATGCTGAGGCTCACGGCATAGGCACGATACTCGCACATGCTCCCTACACGCTCAACCCCGCATCCGACAAACAGCAAACGCGCGACTTCGCGCTCATGGTGCTTGGGGAGGATCTCGCCCGCATGGAGGAAACTCCTCATCAGATGTATAACATGCACCCGGGCAGCCACGTGGGACAGGGCGTCGAGGTTGGGATTGGGAGAATCGTTGACGCGCTCAACGAGGTGCTGGCCCCTTCCCAGACGACCATGCTGCTGCTGGAAACGATGTCCGGCAAGGGGTCGGAGGTCGGTGGGGCGTTTGAGGAGATCGCTGCCATTATTGAGGCGGTTGAGCTGGACGGCCAGGTGGGGGTGTGCCTCGACACCTGCCACGTGTGGGATGCGGGGTATGATATCGCAGGAGACCTCGACGGCGTGGTCGCAGAGTTTGACCGTGTCATTGGCCTTGACCGCTTGCGGGCCATCCACCTGAACGACAGCCTGAACGCGCGCGGCTCCCACAAGGATCGCCATGCGCGCATAGGTGAGGGCGAGATCGGTTTTGCGGCCTTGTCGGCCGTGACGAACCATCCCCGCCTGCGTCATCTTCCCTTCTACCTCGAAACTCCCCATGACCATCTGTCGGGCTATGCCGACGAGATCGCTTGCCTGCGAGCTGCATGGGACAAGTGAAGCCGATCGGTAGCGGCCGTGGAGATTCCGCGGTCGTTTCGCCACGAGGCCTTGCAGTTCTCTACCATGGGCGCATGCAGAAAACCAGCCAACACCCGAGCGAGACGCTCAGCCGTTGCGGATGGATCGCCCGCACGGCGATGGTCGCGGTCCTCGTCTCTGCGCTTTCGCTGCCTTTTGGCTTTGGCGGGAGCATTGCTCCGATCCGAGTTGACAGCGCTTTTGCCGACGAGGCTGAGGATGCCCAGAAGACGGTCGACGAAGCCCAGTCCACGCTTGACGTTGCAGAATCGAGCATGGCCTCCCTCGCTGCGGAATACGATGGACTGTCTCAGCAGATAGATGCCTTGCAACAGCAGATCGATGAAACTGCGGCGCAGGCCATGGAATCGCAGCAGGCAATGATCGAGGGACGCCAAGCGCTCGGCAAGGCGGCTGCCTATGAATATCGAAGCGGTTCTGCTTCGTCGCTTCTCACGCTGTTGCTCGAGTCGAACGACTTTGACGAACTCGTGCGCAACGTGGCGTATCTCCAGACCATCATGCAGTATCGCAGCGACGAGGTCGCCGCGCAGAAAGAGCGCATCGCTCACTTCAACGAACTTGTGGACAGCCTGAATTTCCAAAGGGACGAGCAGGGCAAGAAGCTCTCCGAGCTCGAAAAGAAGAAGGAGGAGGCCTCGCAAATCGTTTCCGGCGCGTCGTCGAAACTGCAGAACGCCCAGGACGATCAGGCCACGCGCTTGGCTGAGCTGCAGCGGAAGGCCGAGGAAATGGCGGCTCAAGGCGACGTCGGCGAACCGGTGGTGGTCGAAGACGCAAACACGGTGGACCGGAGCGACGTCGTGCCGGAAAACACACCGGTTGCCCCCAATCCCCAACCGACGGTGCCCGACACGGGAGGGGGCTCTGGCGGAAGCGAGACAGGCTGGTCAACCGGCGTGGCCTCGGCTTACGGCGGCTCGACCGATCCCGGCACCCCCAATCCTGGAACGACGGCCACGGGTGCCCTGTGCGACGACAACTCCATGGGGGTCGCCGTGCCTATGGCGTGGCCGAACTATTGGCAGTATTACGGGCGCACGGTTGAGATATCCTATGGCGGCATGACCGTGTTTGCGACGGTCAATGACTGTGGTGGCATGGGAGGCGGCAGCCGATCGCTCGACTTGCAGCCCGGCGTGTGGAAGGCCTTCGGCTTTTCCTCCTGCCTCGACTGGGGCCTGCGAACGGTGAACTACCGTTTCCTTTGAGTTTGGGCCTGTCCTGCGGGCCAAAGCCTGAAACTCTGAGTTCGGGTTCCTCTCCTGTCGCCCAAGGCGGACGAGTGTGGTGTTCCATGAGGGTGCGATCGCATGCTCATGACTGCGAGTGACCTGCCGTGAGGGTTGAAGGGTCCGGCCCGAACGCCGAGACGACATGCTGCGAAGCCGAGAAATGGCAGCCTGTGTCACGAGTAAGAAAACCATCCCATCCATTGAACTGGGGATTCACCTGTGTATCGATAATTCTTGCAGTCGTTGGCGCGACTTGCCTTGCCATTTCTCGGCTTCGCGGCAGACTGCAGGGTGCGAGAGGCAGGCAGGGAGGAAGGGATATTCCTCCTCGTTCGGCTTTGCCGCATATCGTGGTGATTGGCCTGCGGCGTGCGGAAAAGTTGTCGGTTTGCCTCGGGTGAGGTTTCCTGCGCTATACTTCGTTCGTACAATATTGAATAAGGCAAATGCGTTGATGAAGACAGCGTCGTGCAGGCCTCTTCGGCAGAGACGGGTTCCTTGGCTGGAAGAATCCGGGAGAGTGCGCGGCGATTCCCTTCCGAGCAGCAGGGTTGAAGGCGGGGCGTGAAAGCGCGGACGTGCAGTAGGCTTTGCCGGGAGCTCCCGTCACAGGGCGAAACGAGCGGGCGGTTCAACCGTCATGTCATCCGAAGGCGCCGAACGCGTCGTCGGCATTGGCGTGAGTGCGATCCGTCAACCGAGGTGGTACCGCGAGAGCCTTCTCTCGTCCTTGGATGCAAGGGCGGAGAAGGCTTTTTTTGTAAAGGGTCCCGACGGGGCTGGCGGATGGAAGGTTGAGGCATATGGCGACGATGGACGATCTCAGGGCGCTCGAGGCTGGCACGCTTGCCGCCATCGAGCGTGCGGACGAGACCGCTGCGCTCGAGCAGGTTCGCGTGTCGGTGCTTGGGAAATCGGGTACTCTGACGGGGTATTTGCGCTCGATGGGCCAGGTTCCCAAAGAGGAACGCGCTGCACTGGGCAAGACGCTGAACGAGGTGCGCTCGTCCATCGAAGAAGCGCTTGCCGCGCGAAAATCAGAGTTGGCTGCAGCCGAGTTGACGGCGAAGATGGATGCGAGCGCGGTGGACGTGACGCTTCCTGGTCGCGCTCAGCAACTGGGAACACGCCATCTCATTAGCCGCATAACCGATGAGATCGCCGAGATATTCCTCGGCATCGGGTATACGGTGGCGCAGGGGCCGGAGGTTGAGACCGACTATTACAATTTCGAAGCGCTGAATGCTCCCGCCGACCATCCGTCGCGCGGTTTGGCAGACACGTTCTATGTGAGGGATCGCTCAGGCGACGTCGCTCATGTGCGGGGAGAATCGGAGGTGTTGCTGCGCACGCAGACTTCCGGCGTCCAGGTGCACGTCATGGAGCAGCAAGATCCTCCCATCTATATCATCGCGCCTGGGAAAGTGTATCGACGGGATGTGGCGGACCCGAGCCATCTCCCCCAATTCACGCAGGTTGAAGGACTGGTTGTCGACAAGGGCATCACGTTCGGTGACCTGAAGGGCACGCTCGACTTCTTCTGTCGACAGATGTTTGGGGAAGATCGCAAGACGCGATTCCGTGCACACTACTTCCCCTTCACCGAGCCATCGGCCGAAGTCGATGTGAGCTGTGGCATATGCCATGGGGAGGGCTGCCGCTTCTGCAAGGGAACCGGCTGGCTGGAAATCCTTGGATGCGGCATGGTGGACCCGAATGTGTTCGGACACACCGGCATCGATTCTGAGGTGTACTCAGGCTTTGCCTTTGGCATGGGCGTCGAGCGCATTGCCTGCCTTAAGTACAACGTCCCCGACCTCCGCATGCTTCTGGAGGGTGACATGCGGTTTCTGCGGCAGTTTTAGACGGACCGCGGATTTCAGGAAAGAGGAAGATTAACATGAAGGTATCTCTCAAATGGCTGTCTGAGTATGTTGACGTGCCGTCTGACGTGAAGGCGCTGTGCGATCGACTCGACCTCACCGGTACGGGCGTCGAGGGCGTCGAGAAGACGGGTTCCGCCTTTGATCAGGTGGTGACAGGGCTCGTTCTCGCCAAGGAGAAGCATCCCGACTCCGACCATATGTGGGTGACCACCGTGGATGTCGGCGGGCAGAACACCGACGCAGAGGGCCGTCCCGAGCCGTTGCAGATTGTCTGTGGCGCTCAGAATTTCAATGAAGGCGACCACATCGTCACCGCTTTGGTGGGCGCTGTGTTGCCGGGGGATGTCAAGATCAAGAAGTCCAAGCTGCGTGGCGTCGTGAGCCGTGGCATGAATTGTTCTGCGAGGGAGCTGGGCTTGGGGGCTGACCACGAAGGCATTATGATCTTGCCGGAGGATGCTCCTGTGGGCATGCCGTTCGCCGACTATGCTGGAATGTCCGACACGATACTCGACCTGGAAATCACCCCGAACCGTCCCGACTGCCTTTCCGTTGTGGGCATGGCGCGCGAGCTGGGTGCCATGTACCGCACCGAGTGCCGGAACCCGCTTGAGGACATGGCTGCCAAGCTTGAACCCGCCGAACGTGCAGCATCCGTCAACGAGACGGTCGAGGTTTCCATTGAGGATGCGACGCGCTGCCCACGCTACACGGCGCGCGTCATCCGCGGCGTGCAGGTGGGGCCGAGCCCTGACTGGATGGTCGAGCAGCTTGCCGCCATCGGACAGCGTTCCGTCAACAACATCGTGGATGTGACAAACTACATCCTATTCCTGTTTGGGCAACCGCTTCATGCTTTTGATCTCGACAAGCTTGCCGATGCTTCGGGCCATGCGCACCTGCTCGTCCGCGCTGCCGAAGAAGGCGAGGCTCTGACCACGCTCGATGGCGAGGATCGCGTGCTCACTTCCGACATGACGGTCATTGCCACGCCCGAGCGAGGGGCCGTGGCCATCGCGGGCGTCATGGGAGGAATTGACACCGAGGTGACTGCTGACACGGTGAACATCGTGTTGGAAGCGGCAACCTTTGAGCCGGGACGCACGAGCCGAACCAGCCGCAACCTAGGCCTTATCAGCGAAAGTTCGATGCGCTACGAGCGTGGCGTCGACGACCATGGAATCGTTGAGCGTTCGGCTGCTGCGGCTGCCCTCATCGTGGAGGTGGCCGGTGGCTCCGTGAGCCCCTCCTCGCTCGGCGAAACGGCTATCGTCGATGAGTGGTTGGCCAAATCGGAACCCCTGAACCTGGCCTTCCGCATCCCCCGCTTTCTGGGCATGATGGGGGCCGACATTCCCCGGGACGACATCGTTGACATTCTCTCACGCCTGGGTTGCGACGTCTCTGACTCCAGCACGCCCGACGTGCTCTCCGTCATTGCTCCCACGTTTCGTCCCGACCTCGAGCGTGAGATCGACCTTTACGAAGAAGTGCTGCGCCTGTGGGGCATGGATCGCATTCCCGCCACGTTGCCGGCCGGTCGTGGCCGCGTGGGGATGCGCTCAGAAGAGGAGCATTTGCTTTCCAAGCTGCATCTCTCCCTGCGCGCGGGCGGCCTTAACGAGACCATGACCTATTCGTTTGCCGAGCCAGGTGACCTTGGGCGCTTGCGCATGTCCGAGGAAGGGCTGGGAGAGGCCGTCGAACTGATCAACCCGATGAATGCAGACCAGTCCATCATGCGCCAAAGCATCGTTCCCGGGCTCTTGCGGTCGGTCGCCTACAATCAGAGCCATGGCGTGAGGAACGTGCAGCTCTATGAAGTCGGCGTGGTGTTCTGCGCTCGCGACGGAAGCAAGCAGCCTCGGGAGAAAAAGATGCTCGCCGGCGTCATGAGCGGTGCCATGGGGGATCTGGGATGGAATGTCGCTCCTTCCGCGTTTGACTTTTTCGACGGCAAGGGCGCCGTCGAAAGCCTGACGCATGAACTCGCCATCGCGAAGGTACGCTTCAAGGCGCTTGGCGCCGACGAGGCTCCTCACCTTCAACCAGGTCGCGCGGCCGAGATCCTTGCCGGCGGGGCCTCGCTTGGCTGGGTCGGCGAACTCCATCCCCTTGCGGTGGATGCCTATGACGCCGCTGCGCCTGTCGTCGCCTTCGAGCTTTCGGTAGACGCGCTGATAAAGGCCAGCCGCCCGGCGCGCGACAGCGCAGAAATTCCCTCGTTCCCGGCGGTGTCGATCGACGTGGCGTTCGTCGTGGACGAGGACGTGACGCACGAGCGTCTTGTTCAGGCCATGGGCTCGGCGGGTGGAAAACTGCTTGAGGATGAGCGGCTGTTTGATGTCTATCGCGATGCGGGGCGTGTTGGGGCGGGAAAGAAGTCGATGGCCTATGCCCTCACGTACCGTGCCGCCGATCGAACGCTCACAAGCGAAGAGGTTGACAAGGCCCATGAGCGTCTGGTGAAGAAGGTGTGCGGTGCGACCGGCGCTGAGGTGCGTGGCTAGAAGACGCTGATCAACCCGGAACCCCGTCCGGTGGCTCCTTTTGTGCTGGGCGGGGAAGGAATTGTGGCTTCGCGTGGCGCGTCGGGTATCTTTGACCCTGCTCCAGCGTGGAAAGGACTGTCCCAATGCCCTGCTTGCAGGTTTGGGCGTCTTGTCTTCGTCGGCAGCGGTACAATGGGCTGTGAGCGAAAGGACATGCATATGTATGATGGCGAAGGACAGCCTGGCCGCAACGATCCCTGTTGGTGCGGCAGCGGAAAGAAATACAAGAAGTGCCATTTGGCCTTCGATGAGCGGCTGCAGAGCCTGTACGATCAGGGGTTGGAAGTTCCTCCCCGTGCCCTGATCAAGACGGCGGAGGACATAGAGGGCATCAAGAGAAGCGCGGCCATCAACATTGGCGTGCTCGACTACGTTGCCGAGCACATACAGGCGGGCATCACCACCCGGCAGATTGACCAATGGGTGCACGATTATACCGTCGAGCGGGGAGGAGTTCCCGCCGATTTGAACTATGAAGGCTATCCAAAAAGCGTGTGCACATCGATCAACGAGGTGGTCTGCCATGGCATACCCTCTGAGGACGACATCCTGCACGAGGGAGACATCGTGAATGTGGACTGTTCCACCATCTTGGATGGCTACTATTCTGATTCCTCGCGTATGTTTTGCATCGGAGAGGTGTCGGAGGATCGTCGGCGTCTGGTGGAGGAGACGCGAAAGGCCATGCAGGCCGGCATCGCTGCCGTGACTCCTTGGGGTCGTCTCGGCGACGTGGGTGCAGCCGTGAACGCTTCTGCGCGGGCATGCGGATATCGTGTGGTTCGCGAATTCGGCGGCCATGGCATAGGGCTCGAATTCCATGAGGATCCCTTTGTGAGCCATGTGTCAGAACCGGGAACGGGCATGGTACTGGTGCCTGGTCTGGTGTTCACCGTCGAGCCGATGGTCAACGCCGGAGGGCAGGACATCGACATGAGCGACCCCAACGGTTGGACCGTGCGCACGGCCGATGGCAGCGACACGGCCCAATGGGAAAATCAGCTTGTGGTGACCGAGGATGGTTTTGAGCTCCTGTCCTGGTAGCCGCTCTTTTCGTACGGCAGGGTGGGGACCATCCGGGGGAATGTCTCCCGGATGGTCCCTTCGCCTGTCTGCGGGCCGGGGAGGGACCGTCCGCGCGGAAAGGGGTTGAGCGGCTACTTTCCGGCCACCATGCGTCCAATCACGTAGCCTTCGGTGTAGCAGCGCCCGAGTGACAGGCCGAACACCGTCAGCGGGTAATCGATTCCGCCATAGAAGTGACCGGAGCAATTGCCAACGGCGTAGAGGCCTTCGATAATTTCTCCCTCAGGAGTCAGGCACTCGTGCTTGTCGGTGATGTCGACACCCGAGCAGATGGCGCTCATGCGCACATGGCGATGGATGCCGTAGAACGGCGGAGTGGTCACGGGAGTCAGGTAGTTTGCCGGCTTGCCGAAGTCAGTGTCCTTCCCGGCGGCTACCAGCTCATTGTAATGCTCGACTGTCGCGACGAATGTCTTGGCGTCGGTGATTTCCAGCTTCTCGGCCAACTCTTCCAGCGTGTCGGCCTTGAACGTGTTGATCTGTCCTTCGAACACGCCCGTGCGCTCCACGTTCTCCTCAGGCATGTACACTTTGAGCGCCTCGGGGTCCACGAGCTTTCCGGGCCAGCCGGCGGCAGCTGTCATGTAGTTGCCGTCGAAGATCTGGCAATAGTTGCCCGCGTCCTCGGCAGATCGCAGATAGCAATTCATGAGGGACATCTCCACCGTCTCGTTTACAAATCGCTCTCCATTCATCTTCACTGACAGAAACGGCATGTCACACATGGAGGCCGGGCCGGCATCGAAGTCATGGAGCATCTTGGTATGGGCCAGATCCTCGATCTTGCCTCCGGCCCACACCACCATCTTGTGCCCGTCGCCGGTCTTGTTGGTCTGCTTCGGTTCAAGATTCGTCATGTCGGGTTGGTAGTAGCGGAGCATCTCTTCGTCGTTCTGGTAATCCCCGCATGCCACGATGACACCCTTGGCTGCGTTGAACTGCACGTACCCTTCCTTTCCCTGTGCAATGACGCCAGTCACCTTGCCGGATTCATCGGTTACCAGCTGCTGGGCGGGGGTGGAGTAGAAGATGCTCACGCCCTCCTTTTCAGCCGTCTGCGCCAAGGCACGCATGCCGTCGCCCGTGTTGTAGGGTTTTGGGCCGAAAAAGGACGTGACGAAATTCATGGTGTAGCCATGCTTGCTGATCAGGGGAACGTGCTGCTGGTTGCCTTGGTCAATCACCTGAGCGCCGCCCTCGGCAGCCTTCTCTATGACCCATCTGACAGCCTCCCCCGAGTTCTTTGCCCACAGTTCCAGCAGGGCGCGTGTCGGCCGATGCTGGTTGTCGGCCATCAGCTGGGATATCAGGTTCTCGATATCCGCCTCGTCGCTGGTGGCGAGATCGATGCCGCTGCCGGAGTTCCCCTGGCTGACGGCCTGTGACTCCTTTTGAAGCAGGGCGACGCTTGCGCCTGCCTCAAAGGCGGAGAGTGCTGCGGGAATGCCCGAAGCGCCCGCCCCGATGACCACCACGTCGAAATCTTGGGTTTCCTTGATGCCGGTGATGGCCGCCGGCTGCTCGAGAAAGCTCGGCATGCCGGTGCGCAGATGGCCTGCGGCGGTCGTCTCCTCGGTGGATGAGGCACCCTCCGCGCCGCTCGATGAGCTCGACGAGCCCTTGGGCGCACATGAGCTCAACGCGCCGGCTGCTGCCATGCCGGCTGCTGCCATGCCTCCGAACTTGAGCAGGTCGCGACGACTGATGTCGTGCGTGACAGTGGTTTCGTCCATGAAATCCTCCTTGAAATCGCTCCATGCCGCTTATGTCATGCGTGCGGCCCCTGAGGAGACCATAGCGCGTGGCTTTCCGAGCGTCTTTCGTCCATGATCAAAATGGGGGGATTATTTCCCTCACCCTTGGGAATAACCCTTCAATGACCAGTGGAAACATTGGCAATCGAGCGACGATGTCCACCTGCCGACCTTGCTTCGCGGGAAAGGTTCGGTACAATGGGGACACGATTTGGGGAAGGGGAAAACTCTGCATACCATCGTGACACCGCAGACCGGGGTTGCGTCGGGCGATGCCGAAGGCGTCGGCGACGTGCAGGACGAGTGCGCCGAGGCCGCGCCGCCGACGGGCGGGGGGCAGACGTCACCCGACGAGCCTTCTGCGAAGGAGGCGCGGCCGCCTGGTCCTCTGCTCGCATGGTTGCCGAGCATTCCCCTTTATTTTTTAGGCCTTGGCATCTATCGTGCGTGGATCGAAATCGTGTTCGTCGGGTCCTTCGTCGACTTTCCGGCTGCCCATGTCGCAAGCCATGACCTGTTCGACATCGTCATGGTGGCGGTGCTTTTTACCTGTGCTGCGCTTGCCAAGCGTATAGGGCCGTTCTTCGGTCGTCGCCGGGTGTATGTGGCCGCCGGCCTTTCTCTCGCGGTGTCCACGGTGTGCATGTTCGTATCGATCGGCGTGCCGGAATATGCCTCGTCACTTGCGGTTCCTGCCGTTGTGCTGGGTGGTTTCGGCATCGCTTTGGTCATCTTGTTGTGGTCGGAGCTGTATGGGTGCCTGAATCCGTTCCGCGTCGCCTTGTATTACTCGGCGTCCATGATAGTCGCCGCGCTCGTCGTCTATCTCTGCCGCGGCCTTGCGGATCCATGGCTCGCAGTGGTCACGACGCTGTTGCCGGTGGTCTCGCTTGCCTGGGCCGCTGCGGGCTTTCGCACGCTTCCTTCAGGAGAATTGCCCAGCACGCATCCGACCCGGTTTTCGTTTCCTTGGAAGATCGTGCTGCTCATGGCTGTCTATGCTTTCGCGTACGGCCTGCAGGAGCCGTCCATGTATCAATCGACGTTCGGGCCGCATTCGGCGTTCGGCACGCTCGCTGTGGCGGCGATCGTGTTTGTGGGAGTCATCGCCCGGGGTGGCAAGTTCGATTTCGACATCATCTATCGCATTGCGCTGCCGCTCATGGTGGCGGCCTTCCTTATCCTGCCGAGTGTGGGGCCGCTGTCAAGGGCCGTGTCGGATTTCTGCACCAGCGCATCGTATGCGGCGTTTTCCATACTCATCATGCTGATCATGGCCAACCTGTCGTATCGCTATGGCATGTCCGCCCTGTGGCTGTTCGGCATAGAACGTGGAGTGCGAGCTCTGTTCTCCCTGTTCGGACGTCAGGCCGAGCAGCTGCTGGAATCGCCAGCGCTCGGCTTTTCCGGATCGCAGGAGACGGAAAGCGCCCTTGTCATCATCATGGTGGTGGCTGCCACCATGATCCTGTTCTCGGAAAAGGAATTGTCCAGCCGTTGGGGCATCACGTTTCTGGGCGGGCATGACACTCCCGGCGACACGGCGATCGTGAAGAAACAGGAGCTGGCGAATCGCTGCCAGAGCCTGGCGAACGAGCATGGTCTCTCCCCGCGCGAGGAAGAGGTCTTGCTGCTGCTGGCCCAGCACAAGACGGTGGGTACCATAGAGCGGGAGCTTTTCATTGCCAATGGCACGGTGAAGACGCACATCAGGCATGTGTATCGCAAACTCGACGTCCATTCCCGCGATGAACTCATAGATCTCCTCGGCCTTTATTCATAAATGACAAACAAACGTTCGTATAATGTGATACAATAGGGCCAGACAAAGAGCCAGTGCAAGCGCCGCCATGTGCTCTCCTGAGGACGGTGGCCCATAGCTGGCGGCGGTGTTCCACGTCGCCCCTACCACGCTTGCAAGATCCTCTCAGATTTGGAACGCCTGAAGAAGGTGTGCGCCATGTGTCGCTTTCCGCAAGAATCATGTTGTCCTCAGCAAAACACCCTTATCGTCATCGAGGCCATTCCCCTCTGCGCGCTTGAACAGGAGGACGACCGGGGGGCCACGGCTGTTGGGCCTGAGTGCGCAACGTGCGTCCTCTGTTCGGAAGGGCGGCTGCCGTTTCGCGGCATTGTTGCCTTGAACTGCGACGAAGCGGCATCTCTCGTGGAGGAGGTCAGCCATGTCCGATGCTAGCCTATGGGAGAGCGCGCGAGTGAAGTTCAACGACATGCCGACGCTTCAGGATGCTCTGTGCACATGTGACCGGGGTAAGTTCACTCGTGTCCTTATTGACGAGTTCGTGTCGTATGATTACCTGCAGCGAGGCCAGGGGCCATCGAAGGGCGCTCGCAAGCGGCTGACGTCGGCGCTCGACGTCATGCGAGCCCTTTCTCCTGATATGAAGGGCAACCACGATAGCGTTCTGTTTCCAAGCGAATTCTTTGCCCTTCAGGGTACGTCGCTTCGCATCGTGCGCCGCCTTGGGGCTGCCTTTCTGGCCAAGGACGATCTGCCCCTGGTTCACGACGCTCGAGCGCATCTTGAAGAAGGCTTCGGCTTTGAGGGGGAAGATCCCTTCTCCCACGAATATTCGCTTCGGCCATGGGAGGAAACCTTGGCCACCCGGGTTTGGCTTGCCGGACCGTGGTGTCGATGGGAGCGATACGCGACATTGGCGGCAGCTTTTTGGGAAATGACCTATCTCGGCTTTGAATATGATTGTGCCCATGCGCGCATGGCGCATGAAAAGGCGGTGCGTTGCGCTGGCGGACAGCGGAAGCCAGATTTCTCAGCGCACCGAGGCATAACCATTTCGGATGTCAGGAACGATCTTTCCCGCAGCATGGATCTTATGGAGCCGGATCGTTTTGAACTCGACTACCGGGAACGGCTCGCGCAGTGCGCCAAAGGGCTCAATCGGACGGCTCGGATCGATCTCTACGACCGGATAATTGACTGGGAACACCGGATGCGGTAGGATCATCGACTCCGTTTACTTCGAGAGCATTCTTGGGCATTACGCGAGGCATGGCAGTCATGGTTACGAAACATGATAGAAACAAAGCGTGCATGCGGCTGTAACATTCTGTCCGTAAAATTAAGAGACTATGGGATACGGGGCTGTACGCCCTCGCCGGCTATGCCTACAGGCGAAGCGTCGCCGCTGCGCGAACTCGGACCTCCGCGCAGCGGCGATGTGGCCGGCGAGGGCGTACAGCCCCGTATCCGAGTGAGAGACGAGACGAGGAGTGTGACCGATGCCCTTAAAGCAGGGACTTCGGGAAGGCAATGTCAGGATACCGTCCGGCTGCGCCATTTCCGGCATCATGGATAAAAGCGGCAACCGGCATGGGGGTGGCGACATCCTTAAATCCATCGCGCTCATGCACGACCGCAGCAATGGCTTGGGCGGCGGCTTTGCAGCTTACGGGATCTATCCGGAGTTTGCTGAGCTGTACGCCTTTCACATCATGTATGAGAGCAAGGATGCGCGTGACGAGACGGAGGCATACCTCGACGGGTTCTTCATGAGCGAGAAACAGGAGCGCATCCCCACTGAGTCGGTGCGGTCCATTCAGGATCCTCCCGACATCTGGCGCTATTTCGTTGCGCCTCATCCGACGAAACTCGACATGAGCGGCCTCGACGAAGATGAGTACACCATGCAGCACGTGTTTCACATCAACGCATCGATTCCGGGCGCCTTTGTCGCTTCGTCGGGCAAGAACATGGGAGCGTTCAAGGGCGTCGGCTATCCTGAGGACATAGGGGAGTTTTATCGCATTCAGGACTATCGTGCCTGGTTGTGGACCGCACATGGACGCTTCCCGACAAACACGCCTGGCTGGTGGGGCGGAGCTCATCCCTTCACTCTTCTGAACTGGTCCATCGTTCATAACGGAGAGATATCCAGCTACGATGCGAACCGCCGCTATGTCGAGCAGTTCGGCTATGACTGCGCGTTGCAGACCGACACCGAGGTCATCACCTATCTGTTTGACCTGTTGGTGCGCAAGCATGGTTTCTCGCAGGAGATGGCAGCGCATATCATGACGGCAAGCGCATGGGACGAGATCGACAAGATGGATCCCGAGCGGGCTGCGTTTGAAACAGCGCTGCGCTGCGTGTATTCCAGTGCCCTCATCAGCGGTCCTATGTCGGTTATTCTCGGGTCCGACGAGGGCTTGCTTGCTCTGAACGACCGTTTGAAGCTGCGGGCGCTCATGGTGGGCGAGAAGGGAAGCATGGTGTATCTGGCTTCCGAGCAGGCGGCCATCGAGATTGTCTGCCCCGATGTCGAAAACGTGCGTTCCATTGACGGAGGCGCTCCCTTCGTCGTGCAACTGGACAAGGTTGCTGCACGCAAGGCACAGGAGTCCGCCGAGAACGAGCCAGCTGCAGACGGGCTGCGCGTTCTTGCCGGCGTTGCTCCGGTTGAAAATAGAAAGGAGGCGTGAGCTATGCTCGATTACCTGCTTCCCCGGTATAAAGTTCTGCGTGACGAAGATCTCTGCATTCAGTGTGGCGTGTGCGAGCGGTCGTGCAGCAACGGTGTGCATACGGTTGACAAAGAGCTTGGGCGCGTGACGGCCGACCACCGTGCGTGTGTGAACTGCCAACGCTGTGTGGTCATGTGTCCCACGTCGGCCCTTGCCATAACGAAATGGCCTCAGGTGGGCAACGGGTCGAACAACTGGACCCTTGGTGCCATGCAGGACATCGCCAAGCAGGCCCAGACGGGTGCTGTCTTGCTGTCTTCGATGGGCAATCCTCAGCATTATCCCATCTATTGGGATCATTTGCTTCTCAACGCAAGCCAGGTTACCAATCCCTCGATCGATCCTTTGCGCGAGCCCATGGAGACGCGCGTGATGCTTGGCAGTCGGCCTGATGTGCTCAAGGTCAACGAGCGTGAGCACACGGTCGTGTCCAAGATGCCTCCTCAAATCAAGCTTGATGTTCCCATCATGTTCTCAGCCATGAGTTTCGGTTCTGTGTCGCTCAACACGCAGAAGTCGCTGGCTATCGCAGCTGAGGAGCTGGGAACGTACTTCAACACCGGCGAGGGCGGCTTGCACAAGGATCTCGAGCGCTATGGAGATCACGCCATCGTGCAGGTGGCCAGCGGACGCTTTGGCGTGGATGCGCATTACCTCAATGCGGGCGCCATGATTGAGATCAAGATAGGCCAAGGTGCGAAGCCCGGCATTGGCGGCCATCTGCCCGGTGAGAAGATCAATGAAGAAGTGTCGCAAACCCGCATGATTCCGCAGGGGACTGACGCCATTTCTCCCGCTCCGCATCATGACATCTATTCGATCGAAGACCTCCGCCAGCTCATCTTCTCTCTCAAGGAGGCCACGCTCTATCGCAAGCCTGTTGCGGTGAAGATAGCCGCCGTGCACAATGCTGCGGCCATTGCAAGCGGCATGGCGCGCGCCGGAGCTGACGTCATCGTCGTCGATGGCTTTCGTGGAGGCACCGGCGCCGCGCCGACACGCATTCGCGACAACGTTGGCATTCCGATCGAGCTTGCGCTTGCGGCTGTTGACCAACGGCTGCGTGACGAAGGAATTCGTTCGCGGGTCAGCCTCGTTGCATCGGGATCCATTCGGAGTTCGGCGGATGTTGTGCGGGCGGTTGCTTTGGGTGCTGACGCGGTATACTGTGCGAGCGCGCCCATCATCGCGCTCGGCTGCCATCAGTGTCAGGACTGCGCGAGCGGCAGATGCAACTGGGGTATAGCCACTCAACGACCTGAACTGGTAAAACGTCTCAATCCTGAGATTGGTGCGGAACGCGTGGTGAATCTCATCCGCGCTTGGAACCACGAGATTCAGGAAATGATGGGCGGCATGGGCATCAACGCCATCGACAGCTTGCGGGGCAATCGCCTCATGCTGCGGGGTGTGGGCCTTAATGAGAAGGAGCTTGATATCCTCGGCGTGAAATATGCGGGAGAGTGATGATCATGAAGCGAATCTACGCGATTGAGCAGTGGTGCATCGACTGCAAGCGTTGTGAAGTTGCCTGCAAGACGTTCCATTCTGCCAGCAAAAACGCGGTGAAGGCCTTTTCTGTCGAGTATCCCAAGCCTCAGAATCGTGTGCGCGTCGAGGGTGGGAAGCAGCTTTCGGTCGCCATTAACTGTCGGCACTGTGCCAATCCAAAGTGTGTTGAAGGATGCATTTCAGGCGCGATGACCAAGAATCCGGTCACCGGCGTGGTCACGTCCGATCCTACCAAATGCGTTGGATGCAGGACCTGCGTGTCGCTGTGTCCTTTCGGCTGCGTTCGTATTGAGGATGTGGCGGAGAAGGGCATAGCGTACAAATGCGACCTGTGCGGGGATGTGCCCGGCCAGCCAGGTGAGCCAAGCTGCGTGAAGGCGTGTCCGAATCGTGCGCTCATCTATGTGGAAAGCAAGGAGTGCTAATCATGGCGAACCGTGAAACCGATTATCTGATCATCGGCAACTCGGCTGCCGGCGTCACTGCCGCGGAATATATCCGGGCCACGGATGCTGACGGATCGGTGCTTATTGTGAGCCGAGAGCCTTATGCCGTGTACGGCAGGCCTCTCATCTCCTATCTCATCGAAGGTAAAACAACCGAAGAGCGTTTGGGATTCAAGCAGGACGGGTTTTATGAGGAGAACTCTCTCGACACGCTGTTGGGTCCCGATTACGAGGTCGTGTCCCTCGATGCTGATGCCCATGTGGCGAAACTGGCGAACGGCGATGTCGTCGAATACGGGAAATGCCTGATAGCCACAGGGAGCGTTCCCTTTACGCCGCCAATCAAGGGGCTCGAGGGACGGGATAACGTTCATACGTTCCTCACCCTTGACGATGCCAAGAGTGCGTGGGATGCTGCGCGTGCGGCATCTGATCGCGCCCATGCGGCGGAACGGAGCAGCCGCGTCGTCGTCATCGGTGCCGGTCTCATCGGACTCAAGGCGGCCGAGGCATTGAGCCACCATGTGGACGACGTCGTGGTGCTCGAGCTTGCACCCCGGATACTTCCTGCTGTTTTGGACGACCAGGGAGCTGCCCTCTTGCAGGAACTGTTGAATCGGCACGGCATTACCTGCTTGCCGGGTATATCCGCTGACGAGATGAGGGGAGCCGGAACATCCATAGAATCGGTGCTCCTGACAAACGGGGAGGAACTTGCGTGCGATCTCGTGATCGCGGCAGTTGGAGTGCGTCCCAACTCAGCGTTTGCAGTTGAGGCGGGCGCGGAGCAGGGCCGTGGCTTGGTTTGCGGAACCGATCTGCAAACGAGTCTTCCCGATGTCTATGCAGCGGGCGATGTGACCCAGGTGACCGATGTCCTTGACGGGGCGCAGCGTCCCCTCGCGCTCTGGCCGAACGCCATGCGCCAAGGAAAAGCGGCAGGTCAATTTATGGCCGATGCGGCCGAGGCTGAACCATTCGAGGGCAACTTTGCGGTCAATGCCGTTGATTTCTTCGACATCTCTCTCTTGACGGCGGGCGTCATCAACCCTCCTGCCGATGAGGGCTATGAGATCAGGGTTGTCACCGAGGGCTCTGTCTACGCCAAATTTGTCACGAAGGACGATCGCCTTGTGGGTTACATCTTGCTGAACCGTCCGACGAATGCGGGCATATACACTGCACTGATCGAGCAGCGTGCAAAGCTGTCTACGCTGTCGGGCAATGTGTTTGAGGATGCGCCGGTCAACCTTGATTTCCCTGCCGATGTGCGCTGGGCTCGGCTTCACCGATGCTATCCTCCTGATCGAGACCGACGCGGATGGAAGGAACAGGCATGACGACAGCGACGACCAAGGGGGGCGAAGGGGAGAACCTCGTCTCCGTGACCTTGGGCACCGAGCATTTCACCGAGGCGAATGAGGTGGTGCGCGAGGCTCTGGCTGTGGCGGACACCGTGGAAATCAACGAAGCATTTGCTCAGCGTTATCTCGGATGCGCCATGCCAGCCGGGAAAACGCTTAAGATACATGGTGTGCCGGGAAACGACATGGCATGCTACATGGACGGCGGCGAGATCGAGGTCTTCGGCAACGCGCAGGATCAGATCGGCAACACGATGAACGATGGCTGCATCGTGGTTCATGGCCGTTGCGGGGATGCTGCAGGATATGGAATGCGCGGCGGGCAGATATTCGTGCGTGAAGGCTGCGGGTGGCGCGTCGGCATTCACATGAAGCAATTCGAGGACAAATGCCCTGCCATTGTCATCGGCGGCGACGCTGGCAGCTTTCTTGGGGAGTATATGGCAGGAGGAATCGTTATCCTGCTCGGCAAGCCAGGAAGCTATCTGGCAACCGGAATGCATGGCGGCGTCATCTACATGAGGCATGAACTTGCCGAGGGGGATATTCCAACTGGGCTGGTCCAAGAACCGGTTGATGACGATGACCGAGCTGTCCTTCGGACGCTTCTTGGGCGGTATAACGATTATTTTGCCGCCGACCTTGATACGCAGGTTGACACGAGCGGAGCAGGCTTCTACCGCCTGAAGCCTGCCAGTTCCCGTCCCTACAAGAGCATGTACGCTAACTAGATGCTCCCGCGAGCTTGCCGCTGATGGGTTGTTGACGGTTCGGGGTGCTGCGCTATTCGGAAACCTCGACAAGCGTGATCTCGAACGTGAGATCCTTGCCGGCAAGCTCGTGGTTCATGTCAAACGTGGCAATGCCGTCTTCGATGGAGCGCACGAACACGGGGAAGGGCTGTCCCTCGGGACCGCGCATGTAGATGGTTTGTCCCACAGGAAGCTCTTCGCCGTTGGGGATTTGGGAGACAGGGACTTTCTGCACCATGTCTTCACGGCGTTCTCCATACGCATCGGCGGCGGGAATGTTCACGGTCTTCGTCTCGTCTTTTGCCATGTCCTTGACTGCCGCATCGAATCCGGGAATCATCTGGCCGGCGCCACAGGTGAATTCGATTGGTTCGCCCCGGTCGAGGGATGAGTCGAACTTCGTCCCGTCGTCGAGCGTTCCCGTATAGTGAACCTTGACCTTCTTGCCTTCGTTGCTCATGAAGAGCTCCTGTCTTTCGGGATTGAGCGTCTTCCTCAGTCTACCTGAGAGGAGTTTGCGGGCATGCTTGCACCCGCAAACCTGCTCCAAGTCGCCATAAGTCGTTGCTACTCTTGTCCGCCCAGATCACCGTTCATGCCACATTCGACCACCGCTTCGTCGGCGAGCGTCGTTCGGCGTCTCACCAGTTCGGCGAGCGGGTCAAGAAAGTGGCGCTCACGTGGCTTCAGGCCACCGTATGCGAGCTCGACGAGGCGGTCGCAAAGCTCGGCCGCAGGCCTGTTGTATGGTGTGGCACGGTAGCCGTCGGCCATGAGTCCCTCTTTTGCGTGCTCCACCTGCGCGGCATCGACTCCGGCAAACAGGCGGTCGAGCGCGTCGAGGTTGTTTTGATCGTAGAACAGTCCTTTGATCAGTGCGGCATAGGCTATGACGTAGGGGATAGGCATGGCATCTGCCGGACGTATCTCGATGTAGGTCTTCAATCGCACGTCGTTGAAAAACATCGAGACGGCGTGTTCCACGTCGGCACGCGTCATCGGCTGATTCGCATAGATGTCGCCAAACGTGCGTTCGGAGTAATCCCACTGCCCCTTGCTGCCGGGAATGAGGATGGCAGGCGTGTCAAGCAGGTACTCTGCGTAGCGCCGCAGCGTGAAGCTTCCTTCCATGATGCCGGGAACAACGCCGCATCGGTCGGGGTCGCAGTGTTGCCATACCTTGGTGCGCACGAGCCTGTGGGTGCGGGGGCGTCCCTCGAACACGGGCGAATTGTCGCACATGAGCGCGAGGAGAGGCACAAGGGCGAAAGCCAGCCGGAGCTTTCTCAGGCAGTCGTCTCTGCTGAAATAGTCTATTGAAACTTGGGTGGAAGCGCTGCCGCGCATCATACAGGGGCCGAATTTCCCCTTTGATCCCAGGTAGCGGTCCATAAACTCGTAACGGCGCTTGGGGATGAGCTCCAAGCTCATGGCGGTTGCGGTGGGATGGTATCCGACGGGGGCAACGCGCTCTCCGGCCGGAGAGAGGATGTCTGCAAGCGTGCGTTCGAACGAGGAGAATGCCGCTGACGCCTCTTCAAGGCTTTCGTACGGACCTGCCGAGAGTTCAAGCTGCGCCGCTGGCTCGAGGGTGACTGCTTCGTTCGGACGTGAGACGCCGAGCAGATCTCCTGCCGCATCGTATGTAGAGTGGTGATAGTCGGTCGCGAGCTTTCGTAAAATCCACTCGACGCCATGATCCCCGCTGTAGGAGACGGGACTCAGGTCGCTGTGCACGATGATGTGCTCGAGTTCGATCCCCAGCTCTCCCGGAGCATCGTTCCGCTTGACTCCGCTCTCGAAATATGAAACGAACGCTTCGATGTTACTCTCGCGCGCCGGTTGCCAATCTTTTCCAGCCGCAGCTGTTTTATTCATGTAGCAAGCTCCTGAACCTTGTATGCGCCCGTGCAAGTGTGCGGTACTTTGTATACAATACCCTTTTGGCTGCCGTCCTTGTAGGCAATTTGCTATTCCGCGACACATCTATTCGAGACAAGGCCTGATTTGACACTGCGTATCACAAAAAGAACAGCCCTTCTGCTTCTGCTCGACATCGTTGCGACTTACGCCGCCTATTGGCTGGCATCGCTGCTGACGGATGTCGAGGGCGAAGTGTTCGTCAACAACGAGATCTACTTCACGCTGGGGATTCTGGCGTTCATCAACGTCGCCGTGCTCGGTATGTTCAGGCTTTACAATAACCTCTGGGAATACGCCAGCATAGATGAGGCCATGGAGATCGTGCTCGCCGTGATCCTTTCCACGCTCGGCGGCGCAGTCTTTCTCTGGATCATCGACGTGCGCCTTCCCATCCGCGTCTTCTTCGTCGCATGTTTCCTGCTTATCTTCTTCATGGGCGGAATCCGTCTTGTGTATCGCGTCATCAGGCAAAAGAGGCGTGTGATCGGTCAGTCGCGGCAGGATTGCGTCCGTCTCCGCACGCTTGTGGTCGGAGCTGGAGAAACCGGCTCGCTCGCCATCGGACGCATGGCTTCCCAGGATCCGCTCATGCCGGGTATCCCTCTGGTTGCGACAGACGACGACCCTGCGAAACGGTCCCTGCGCATCCACGGGGTAAAGGTGGAGGGAACTACCGACGATATCGTTGATCTGGTGGACAAATACCAAATAGAGCAGATCGTCGTCGCCATTCCTTCATCGACGCCTGAGGAACGCAGGCACATCTACGGAGAATGCACGAAGACGGACTGCCGGTTACGGACGCTGCCGAATGTCCGGGAATTGTCTCTTGAGGAGATCGGGGATGTGCGGCTGCGCGACGTCGACGTTGCCGATTTGCTCGGCCGAGAGGAAATCGTGCTCAACACGCGTGCCGTGTCGGGGTTCATTGCTGGCGAGACGGTGCTCGTCACAGGCGGCGGCGGTTCCATTGGCTCGGAGCTCTGCCGGCAGATATGCAAGGTTGCGCCTGCCCGCATCGTCATCTTTGACATATACGAGAACGATGCCTATATGCTGCGCAACGAACTTATAGCCGAACACGACGATATCGAAGTGGTTATCGAGATTGGCAGCGTGTGTGAGGAATCCCGCATCAATGAGGTCTTTGAGAAGTATCGTCCCTCTGCCGTGTTCCATGCGGCGGCGCACAAGCATGTTCCTCTGATGGAGTCGTGTCCGCGCGAAGCGGTGCGCAACAACGTGTTCGGCACCCTCAACACCGTGCGGGCGGCCGATGCCTATGGTGCGGAGCGGTTCATCTTCATCTCAACGGACAAGGCGGTCAATCCGACCAGCGTGATGGGTGCGACAAAACGCATGGGCGAGATGGTCATGCAGTATTACGCGCACACGTCGAAGACGGTGTTCTCTGCGGTGCGATTTGGCAATGTGCTCGGATCGAGCGGTAGCGTCATCCCCGTTTTTCAGAAGCAGATAGCTGCCGGCGGCCCTGTCACGGTGACACATCCCGACATCGAGCGATTCTTCATGACCATTCCCGAGGCATCCCGTCTTGTCATTCAGGCGGGCGGCATGGCGCATGGCGGTGAGATATTCATTCTTGACATGGGGGAGCCGGTGAAGATCGTCGATCTTGCCAAAGGACTCATTCAGCTTCAGGGCCTCACTCCCGACGTTGACATCAAGATCATCTTCACCGGATTGCGCGAAGGCGAGAAGATGTATGAGGAACTGCTCATGAACGAGGAGAGCACGCTTCCCACCGACAACCATTCCATCATGATATCGACAGGGCAGGACATCGGATACGACGAGGTGGCTGCGAAGCTTGACGAGCTTGAGGCTTCTCTTGACAAATGCGACCAAGAAGCTATTCGCATTTTGGAGGAAGCCGTTCCCACCTACCACCACACAACGAACCGGCCAGCGCTTTCTGTGTGACTATTTCATTGCGTGGCTTGTCAAACCGCCCGATCTTTTTTAGGATGGTGTGCGACGATGTCGGGACTCGTTCTTGCACAAGCACGTGATTCCCTGTTTGGCTACAGCCCGACACCCGGGCTTTGATTGCCTGGAAACCGATGAATGCAGGAGAAAGCATGTCCATAGCGACGGGTATTGTGGGAGCGGCGGGTTTCACGGGCATTGAGCTCGTGCGCCTCGTCTTGGGCCACCCCGATCTCGAACTTGCCGTCGCGACATCGAACGAGCTCGCGGGTCTGCCTCTTGCGGAGGAATACCCCGGCTTTGCGGGTGCTACTGATCTGGTGTTCTCCGCCCATGACGACCCCGCTCTCGATGCATGTGATCTCGTGTTTCTTGCCGTGCCCCATACGGCCGCCTTGTCCTTGGCCCCACGGTTCGTTGCGGGCGGGGTGACGGTCATCGATCTTTCGGCCGATTTCCGTCTCAAAGATCCTGCCATCTACGAGCGGTGGTATGCCACGCCCCATACGGCAGGGGAGTTGCTGTCGCGCTCCGTTTTCGGACTGCCGGAGCTTTTTCACAAGGAAATCGACGAGGCAGCCGCTGCGCATGCGGCAGGCGATGCGGTGCTTGTCGCCTGTGCCGGATGCTACCCCACGGCGACGTCGCTCGCTGCGGCACCCGCACTTCGGGCTGGCTTCAGGGCACCGCAAGGCGTCGTGGTGGTGGATGCCGTTTCCGGCATTTCGGGAGCGGGGAAGAGCCCGTCGCCGCGCACGCATTTTTGCTTTGCGAACGAGAATCTTGAGGCCTACGGGGTCGGAACGCATCGTCATACGCCGGAAATCGAGCAGATCCTCGACATTCCCGGCCAGCTGGTGTTCACTCCCCATCTGGCTCCGCTCAGCCGAGGCCTGCTGTCTACGGTGAACATTCCCCTTTCTGGCAGCGCGACTCATGATCGGGAAGCCATTGAGGCTCTGTATGCCGATTTTTACCAGGGCGATTCATTCGTCCAGGTGCTTTCTAAAGGCGCCATGCCAAAGACCTCGTCGGTCGTCGGCACCAATTATGCCCATATCGGCATGGCGGTGAACGAGGCCGCGCACATGCTCATTGTGGTATGCGCCATTGACAACATAGGGAAAGGCGCGGCTGGACAGGCCGTGCAGTGCGCGAACATCGTTTGCGGCCTTTCAGAGCGACGAGGTTTGGAGCCCGTCGCCATTCCTGTGCTGTGAGGGGCACGGGATAGCTGAGCTCGCGCCCACCTCGCTATTCCTGCCGCATCCGAGAAAGAGAGCATCCCCATGAATACCGATCCTTCTGCCCTTGACGGTACGTCCGTCGTGACTGAAACCTCCTCCGTGAAACCCTTGCGGCCACGGGCCGAGCATGGCGAAGGGGTGACGCATGAGACTCCGTTCACGCAGATCGAGGGGGGCGGCGTCACGAGTGCTCAAGGATTTCTCGCAGCGGGCGTCCATGCGGGCTTTCGAAAAAACCCCGATCGGCTCGATCTCGCTCTCGTGGTTGCCGACGAGCCTTGCTCCTGCGCGGCGACGTTCACTCAGAACGTGTTCTGCTCAGCGCCTGTCATTGTGTCGCGCGAGCATCTTGATGGTGTGTCATATGGCTGCGCGCGTGCAGTGGTGGTGAATTCGGGCACTGCCAATGCGGCGACGGGCGAGCGTGGACTCGACACAGCGCGCGTCTCCGCACGGTTGGTGGGGGATGCTGTCGGCTGCCCCCCTGAAGAGGTCATGGTGGCATCCACGGGCGTCATCGGCGAGCACCTGCCCCTTGCGCCGTTTGAGTCTGGCCTGCCTGAGGCGCTTGAGCGCCTTGCGCGTTCGGGAGGTGCCGACGCTGCTTGCGCCATCATGACGACCGATACCCGCCCGAAGGAAGCGGCTGTCATGTTTCCGGGCGAGGACATCGGCTATCCGGGCCGCATGTTCACGGTGGGGGGCATGGCAAAGGGTTCGGGAATGATCATGCCGAACATGGCCACCATGATTGCCGTCATCACCACCGATGCGCCGGTGTTGCCCGATGTGTTGCACGACGTGCTCGTGCGTGCTGTGGGCAGGAGCTTCAACAAGGTTACCGTCGATTCCGACACGTCGACGAATGACTCATGCTTCCTGCTGGCCAGCGGAGCGGCCGTGTCTCGGGGGACGGTGCCGTTCTCGCCCGGGACTTCTGCCCTTGCTGCCTTTGAGGCTGCGCTTGGTGCCGTGTGCGAGGATCTTGCCCGCCAGATGGCTTCCGATGGCGAAGGCGCGACGCGCCTCGTCACGGTGAACGTTAGCGGCGCAGCGAGCGCTGCGGATGCCGACGCGGCCGCCCGCTCTGTCGCGAATTCACCGCTCGTCAAGACGGCGGTCTATGGCCATGACGCAAATTGGGGCCGCATCGCCATGGCGATCGGCAAGAGCGGTGCGGTGTTCAACCAGGAAGACGCCTCCATCGACATGATGGGAATGCCGGTGTGCCGCGGTGGCCTGACCGTGCCTTTTGATGAGACTGAGGCGCTGCGACGATTCGACCGGCCCGAGACCGTCATCGACATCGATCTTGGCGCCGGGGATTTCGGGACGACGGTATGGACGTGCGATCTGTCGCACGATTACGTTACGATCAATGGAGATTATCGCTCATGAAGTATGCAAAGGACACACGGCCGCAAGGCGCATCGGGCAAAGCCGCAGAAATACTGGTTGAGGCGCTTCCCTGGATTAAAAACATCACGGGGAAGACGGTGGTCATCAAATACGGCGGCTCTGCCATGGTGGATCGGCGGCTTCGCGCGGATGTGATGAACGATCTCGTGCTGCTTAAAATCGTTGGCGTGAACCCGGTCATCGTCCATGGCGGCGGGCGGGCCATCACGGCGGCCATGGACAGCAAGGGACTGCCGGTCGAGTTTCGCGATGGGCAGCGCGTGACCACCGATGAGGCCATGAGTTTGGTGCGGACTGTACTCATGGGTACAGTGAACCAGGAGCTCGTCGAGGCGCTCAACGAACATGGCAATTTCGCCGTTGGCGTGAGCGGGGCTGATGCGGGCACCATTATTGCCGAGCAGGCCTCACCTGAGCTCGGGCGTGTCGGTCGCATCACCCGCATCAATGCTCCCTTGCTCAATGACCTTGTGGCGGGCGACTACATTCCCGTCGTCGCGTCGGTTGCCCTCGGCGAGCAAGGGGGTTTCTACAACGTGAACGCCGACATGGTTGCGGGTCATATAGCGGCAGCCATCGGGGCACACAAGGTTGTGTTCCTGACTGACGTGGACGGCCTGTACGAAGATTTCGATGACAAGGACTCTCTCATCTCAAATCTCACGTTCGCGGAAGCGCAGAGCATGGTGGAGAATGAGGTTGTCTCCACCGGCATGATTCCCAAGCTTAAGTCATGCATCCATGCGCTCGAGTCGGGCGTGTTCCGCGCTCACATCATCAACGGCACGACACCCCATGCCCTGCTGCTTGAGCTGCTCACGAGCACCGGTGTCGGCACGACGATGCATGCGACAGAGGAGGCCTGCCGCTTCGATGCCCATCCGCTGGGCAACTTTGCTGCGAAGCTTATCGAGAATTGCAACCCCTCCGACGAGACGCTGACGATTCAGGACTGATTTCGATTTCAAAAGACTGACGGAGTCGAGCAAGACCGCTTGGCTTCGGCTCAGACCTCAATGCATGCATCGGACGACGAAAGAAGGAACCTGTGGGATACTTGGAGGAACGCCAACTCGAGCAGAGCTACGTTATGGACACGTATGCTCGCAAACCGGTAGAGCTTGTCAGCGGACGGGGCATGGAGGTGTCGGATGCCGAGGGCCGCACCTATCTCGATTTTGTGGCAGGTGTGGGCGCGGTGAGTTTGGGGCATTGTCATCCCGCCGTGGCCGATGCGCTGGCACACCAGGCACGGACCCTTATTCATGTGAGCAACTATTACTATATCGAGAATCGCGGTGAAGTCGCCCGCATGGTCTCCGATCTGCTCAATGCCCGTCAGGTCGATGACGGTGGCGCGTGGCAGAGCTTCTTCGCGAATTCAGGCGCAGAGGCCAACGAATGCGCCATCAAGCTTGCACGGCTCCATGCCCGGAGGAAGGCCACGCAGAAGGCGCTCGACAAAGGAGCCAGCCCGTCTGCGGCCCATGCCGCAGGCGAGGCGGCTCCTCGCCTGATCGTCACTCTCGATTCGAGCTTTCATGGGCGCACGCTCGCAACGCTTGCCGCAACAGCTCAGCCAGCAAAGCAGGAAGCGTTTCAGCCGCTTCCTGCCGGGTTTGTGCGCACGCCTTTCAATGACGTCGATGCGCTCGATGATCTGTTCGCATCGCGGGGTGGCGAGATTTGCGCCGTCATGGTGGAATGCGTGCAAGGCGAGAGCGGCGTGCACCCTTGCACGAAGGAGTTTTTGCAGGCGGCCCGTCATCTGACCGAGCAACAGGGCGCGGTTCTCATCTGCGATGAAGTTCAATGCGGCATCTACCGCTGCGGGACCTATCCCTTCGGTTTTCAGCATTTCGACATCATGCCCGACATCGTGACCGTCGCCAAAGGCGTCGCTTCCGGCATGCCCATGGGCTTGTGCGCCGCTCGCGAGGACATCGCGGCGTCATTTGGTCCTGGCGACCATGGGTCGACGTTTGGCGGCAGCTGTCTCGCCGTTGCGGCGGCGAAGGCCACCCTTGAGACGCTCGCGGCGGAGGGCATCGCATCCCATGTCGAGCAGGTGGGGGCATATTTGCGAGAACGGCTCGAGGGACTTCCCGGTGTGGTGGAGGTCCGTGGCCTTGGGCTCATGGTGGCGGTTGACCTTGCTGAAGGGCTTGACGCGCCACGGGTTGTGGAGCGTGGTCTTGAAGAAGGCTTGCTGCTCAATTACACCGGCCCGCAGACGTTGCGTTTCCTGCCGCCGCTCGTCTGCTCGACAGCCGACGTCGACGTGCTCGTCGATCGGTTGGCCCGGCTGCTGAGAGCATAGGATCACGGGGCGAAATGGCTAGGCACCGGCCGTTTCGACGGCCGTTGCGCACATTTTGTCGAGAAGTTTCGTCGCTTTCTCGATTAAGGGTTCGCAAATGGTGTTTCATGAGGTACTATCTAATGCATATTTTTGGTGGGTCTTGCGGTTTTCTGCATAACGTGCCGAAAAGAGGCAGAACCGAGGATAACGGTTCTGGTCACGGGAACGAAGAGAGATATCGAGGTCATGAGAAAACGTCAACAACGGCATGACGTCATTCGCGGCATCATTCGCGAGCATGATGTCAAAACCCAACGCGATCTTGCCGATCGGTTGCAGGCTGCCGGCTATGACTGCACTCAGGCCACCGTTTCTCGTGACATTATGGACATGGGCCTCGTGAAGTCTCGCGAGGGTTGCTATGTCCTTTCCGAGGAGATGCGTCTCCAGCGGATGGTTTCAGAACTGGTCGAAGATGTGCATGCAGCAGGCAACATGATTGTTGTGAAGACGTTTTCCGGCGGTGCCGCCGGCGTCTCGGCCGCGTTGGACAAGGCGAGTCTGCGCGGTGCTCTGGGCACGGTGGCCGGTGACAACACAATTATGATCGCGGCAGAGACCCCTGAGGCTGCCGTCGAGGTCGAGCACGCCATCGACCGACTGCGACGACGATAGTCGTCTTATTTTCTTCGCGAGGAACGCTTTCTCCTCCATCTCACCCCATGCTGTAAAGCATACGTCGTGAGGGCCGTCCGGCCTCACGCCATCGCGAAAGCCGCGATGCGCACGGGATTCGTGTGTCCCCGTTTGACTTCGTGTCAAACACGGGGGCAGAGCCGTATCCTCCCGCATCGGAGATCCGGACCCAACCACAGGAACAAGCCATATAAAGGAAGGAACCTATCATGGCTCAGCAGAAGGAAAAGGCAGTGCTCGCATATTCCGGCGGTCTTGACACGTCGTGTTGTATCAAGTGGCTTCAGGAGAACAAGAACCTTGACGTCATTGCCGTCGTGGGCGATGTCGGACAGGAGCATGAGGGCCTGGAGAAAATCAAGCAGAAAGCGCTTGCCAGTGGTGCGCTCGAGTGCCTGGTTGTGGACATGAGGGACACGTTCGCTGAGGAGTACTTGGCGAAGGCGCTTGCGGCCAATGCCATGTACGAAAACAAGTATCCGCTCGTGTCGGCGCTGTCGCGGCCTCTCATCTCGCAGCATCTGGTGGATGCCGCCCATGAGTTCGGCGCGAAATATGTTGCTCATGGCTGCACGGGAAAAGGCAACGATCAGGTGCGTTTCGAAGCGAGCATCACCATGCTCGATCCCAGCCTCGAGATCGTCGCTCCGGTTCGCGAATGGGATCTGCTCACCCGGCCCGCAGAGATCGAGTGGGCTCAGAAGCATGGGATTGATGTGCCCGCAACCAAGGCTTCCCCGTATTCCATCGATGACAACCTGTGGGGCCGGGCCATCGAGTGTGGCGTGCTGGAGGACCCTTGGATGGAGCCGCCCGCGGACATCTACACGATGACCGTCGATCCCCTGCAGGCGCCCGACGAGCCCGAATACGTTGAACTCACGTTTGCTCAGGGTCTTCCTTGCATGATCGACGGCGTCCAAAAGAGCTTTCTCGACATCGTCTATGCGTTGAACGAGATTGCTGGGAAGAACGGTTACGGCCGGATCGACATGGTGGAGAATCGGCTCGTGGGCGTGAAGAGTCGCGAATGCTATGAGGCACCCGCAGGCTTGGCCCTCATTGAGGCGCATAAGGCCCTTGAGGATCTGGTGCTCGAAAGGGACGTGCTGCATTATAAGCTCGGCATGGAACAGGCCTGGGCCACTGCCGTCTACAATGGCCAATGGTTCTCTCCGCTCAAGAATGCCATCGATGCCTTCATGGCCTCGACGCAGCGGTGCCTATCCGGTACGGTCAAGCTGAAATTCTACAAGGGGTCCTGCACCGTCGTCGGCCGGAAGAGCGTCTATTCGCTCTATGATTACGCGCTTGCCACCTATGACAAGGACGACTCGTTCGATCGCACCGCAGCCAAGGGATTCATTCAGCTGCAGACGCTTTCTGGAAAGACGTGGGCGGTAAACCGGAGCCGGCATGGCATGCCGGCCGATGCGAGAAATCAGGCTGACGCTCATGAAAGGGACGAGCATGAGTGCGTCGATTCATCCAGCACTCCTTCCATCGTCAAAGAAGCCGAAGCCGTCCTGGCGTAGCGAGAGGAATTCCATGGCACTCTGGTCGGGCAGATTCACTGAGACCGCAAGCGAGTTCACCCAGCGCTTTGGCGCTTCACTTCCGGTTGACAAGGCGCTGTACGCGCAGGACATCGCCGGTTCGAAGGCGCATGCGGCCATGCTTGCGAAGGTGGGAGTCATCAGCGAAGAGGATGCATCCGCCATCGCGGATGGTCTCGATGGCGTGCAGGAGCGCATCGAGGCGGGTACCTTCTCATTCGACATCAATGACGAGGATATCCACATGTCAGTTGAGCGTGCGCTCATTGCGGATATCGGCGATGCCGGCGCGCGCTTGCACACCGGGAGAAGCCGCAACGATCAGGTGGCAACGGATACGCGCCTGTTTGCGAAGGCCCGCTGCACCGACCTGATGCGCGCGAACGTTGGTCTGCGCCGCGCGCTCATCGCCCAAGCAGAGGCCCATCCTGACGTCATCCTGCCGGGGTATACGCACATGCAGCACGCTCAGCCTGTGCTGTTCGCCCATCACCTGCTTGCCTATGTCTGGATGCTTACGCGCGACTTCGAGCGCCTTGCCTCCGCCCGACGCGCTGCGGATGCCAGTCCACTGGGGGCGGCGGCGCTCGCGGGGACAACCTATCCCCTCGATCGGCAGATGACTGCCAAGGAGCTTGGATTCTCGCACGTCATTCCCAACTCGCTTGATGCCGTGTCGGATCGCGATTTCCTGTTGGACCTCTCGTATGCTTGCAGCGTGTCGTGCATGCATCTCTCGCGTCTCTGCGAGGAGATCGTGTTGTGGTCGAGCGCCGAGTTCGCTTTCATCGAGCTGTCAGACGCCTTCTCAACCGGTTCGTCCATCATGCCCCAGAAGAAGAATCCCGATTTCGCCGAGCTCATCCGTGGCAAGACCGGCCGCGTCGTGGGGGATCTCGTGGCCCTGCTCGTCACCATGAAAGCGCTTCCTCTCGCCTACAACAAGGATTTGCAGGAGGACAAGGAAGGTGCCATCGACGCGGCGAAGACGCTTGAGGATTGCCTTGTGTGCGCGACCGGCATGATCGAGACCATGGCCGTCAATTCCGAGAACATGCGCATCCAGGCGAAGAAAGGCTACCTGGCGGCCACTGATGTGGCAGATTATCTGGCAAAGAAGGGCCTGCCGTTTCGTCGGGCCCATGAAATCGTCGGACATCTGGTGCTTCTCTGTGAGCAGCGGGGCTGTGACCTCGAGGATCTGACCCTTGCGGACTTCAAGGCCGAAAGCGAGCTGTTTGAGGCTGACATAGCCAAATCCCTTGATCTCGAGAGTATCGTTGCCGCCCGCACGACCGAAGGCGGGACGGGTGCCGCTGCCGTCGCCAAGCAACGCGCGCAGGCAGAGCAGGCCCTTTCTGCCGATGAAGCACGACTTTACTGACTGCCTGGGGACACGGGGCTGCTTGGCAGGGGTGGGAGCGGGGAAGGGTCCTCGCTCTCCGTTTTGAGGACCAAGCTTTCTGCAAAGAGGGGCGCTCTCGACTGAAGCCCTTGTCTCGTCCCCGCTGAAATCAGCTTCCCACCGGCCTTTTTCGTTGTGGCCTTTTTCCAACAAACTTGTGTTGTTTCATGAGGGATTACTCCCCGATGTTACAATGGCGAGAGTTTTTCTGGAGGTGTCACGTGGCTTCACGTTCAATGAAGAATAGACCGGGTGCGAAGAAGAAGCATCCGAAAATCGGGCTGCTCGTTGCCCTCTCCGTGATTGCGGCCGTCATCGTGGCGGGTGCCATGGGAGTGTATGCGCTGGGAAGCTCGTGGCTGCAGGATCTGCCTGATTACGAGGATGCCGATGCGTTCAACACGGCGCAGCCGACCGAAGTGTGGGATTCGAGCGAAACCGTCCTGCTCGCGAAGTTCCAGTTGGAGAACCGCGATCCTGTCGAGCTTGATCAAATGAGTTCCTATGTGCTTCAGGGAACGGTTGCAACTGAAGACGAACGCTTCTACGAGCATGGTGGATTCGACATCTATGGCATCGTGCGCGCGGCTGTCGTGACGTTGACTGGATCGGGCCGTGAAGGCGCCTCAACCATCACCCAGCAGTTCGTGCGCAACACCATCCTGTCCGACGAGATGAACGACATTTCTCTCAAGCGCAAGGTGCGCGAGATGTACCTCTCGGTGAAAATTGAAGAACAATACTCCAAAGATGAGATATTGCGCATGTATCTCAATACCATCAACTATGGTTCCGGCGCGTATGGCATCCAGGCGGCGGCCCAGCGTTACTTCTCAAAGGATGCGTCTGACCTGACGCTGGCCGAGGCGGCCACGCTCGTCGGAATCCCCCAGTCTCCTACGTATAACAATCCCATTGACAACCCGGACAACTGCCTCACCCGCAGGAACCTGGTGCTCGACCGCATGCTGTCGAACGGCTATATCACGCAGGAGGAACACGACGCTGCCCAGGTTGAGCCCCTTGTGCTCAACCCGACGGTTCCCTCGAACGACGGCATCTTGGCCTACCCCTATTTCACCAGCTATGTGAAGCAGACTCTGCTTGAGACGTATTCGGATGCCGAGGTGTTCAAAGGCGGATTCAAGGTCATCACGACGCTTGACGTCTCTGCCCAGGAGGCCGCCGAAGCCGCCGTCGCGGCGAAGGAGGAGAATCTCAACGATGCCATTCAGGGGTCGTTGGTGGCTCTTGATCCAGACACGGGACACGTGAAGGCGTTGGTTGGGGGCAAGGACTATTCCGTCAGCCAGGTGAACCTTGCGACGGGGCAAGGCACCGACACGAATAATCCTGGCCGGCCCTGCGGCTCGTCATTCAAGGTGTTCACGCTTATTGCCGCTCTTGAGGCGGGCATCGACCCTCAGACGATGGTGGACTGCTCGTCTCCCGCAACCATCCCGAACACGGCCTACACGTCGTCGAATCCACTGGAAAACATCAACAACGAGAGCTATGGCACACGCAGTATCCAGCGAGCGTTTGCCGTGTCGTCAAATACGGGCTTTGTACGTTTGGAGATGGCTGTCGGCGTTGACAAGGTGGCAAGCACGGCTGAAAAGATGGGCATCACGTCGCCGCTGAATGCCGTCGCCTCTCTGACGCTGGGGCAGCAGAACGTGACGATGATCGACATGGCGCAGGCCTATGCTGCCATCGCGAACGGTGGCACGCTCTATGAGGCCCAGCCCATCCTTCAAGTCTATGACAGTGCAGGCAACCTGAAGGTCGACAACTCTGCTCCTGAAGGGGAGCGAGTCATCACACCCGAGGTCGCTCACGCAGCCACCGAGGTCATGAAGACCGTCGTGTCGTCGTCGGACGGCACAGGCACCGATGCCGCCTTGCCGAGTGGCCAGGAAGTTGCCGCCAAAACGGGCACGAGCAGTGCATACCATGACATCACGTTCTGTGGGATCACTCCCCAGATGGCAGTTACCATCTGGTTCGGCGACCCGTCGAATGTCGTGCAGATCCCGACGAGCGTCAGTGCAGGTGATGTGTTCCGCAATTTCATGACCGAGGTGCTTGACGGCCAGTCTCTGCAAAGCTTCCCCTCCGCAGCCGATCCCACCTATCAATCCTCATACAGCAACTCCACCTATCGCATCGGTGGCACGTCGAGCGGTTCGTCGTCCAGTTCCAGCGGTAATTCGTCGAGTTCCGGCTCCTCAAGCTCGAACGGTTCTGGTTCAAGCAACTCTTCGGAAAGCGGAAACGCCTCCAATGGCGGTTCCTCTGACGATTCGACCGGTGGAGGCACCGGGAGTGGTGGAAACTCCACCGGCGGAGGAAACACCGGCGGCTCCACGGGCGGAGGGGATGGCGGCACTGACGGAGGATCATCGTCCGGCGGCGGATCCGGCACCGGCGGAGAGACGGGCGGCGGGTCCGGAGGAAACACCGGCGGTGGGGGCGGCACGACCACTCCCTCATCGACAGTTCATTTTCAAAGCATGCTGTGGTCGAAGACTTTGTCCTTGTTCGCCTCTTAGGCGGGCATATATACGGTAGATTCGCGTTGCACGATGCGACGCTCGGAATGACAGAAAGTTAGGACGCCCATGAAACGGAAAACGGCCATCAGGTTCATTACCGCACTCTGCGCGAGCGTCATCGCCTTGACGGCCCTTGCGGGCTGCACGGCTCAAGACACGTCCGCCTCCCAGCAGTCAGAGAACCGCCAGTACATGACACAGGTAAACCAGGTTATGGAAGACCTTCAAAGCAAGCTCGACAATTTCACCGATGCCGTTTCGCGTGGTGACGTGGTGAGCATGCGTACGCAGGCCGATAATGCATTCAAGGCGATTGACGGGCTGAACAGCCTTTCCGTCCCCGACGATCTCAAGGACATTCAGCAAGAATATGTCGACGGGACCAGCGATCTCAAGACGGCACTCAATAACTATATCGATCTCTACACGGAGATCGACAGCGCGACGGAGGCTGAGCCCTTTGATTGGTCGACCTACGATCAGCGCATCTCTGACATCAAGGCACTCTATGACGAGGGCATCGGCAAGCTGCAATCTGGAGACAACAAGGCAACTGAGAAGAATTAGGGAATTCTTGCCTGATTTGGCTTGTCTTGCTGGAGGGGCTCTCCTTGGCTGACAGCGTTCTCTCATGTCCGCATGCCGGGGCTGCCAGGGCGGTTGGCCTGGCATTTATCAAGGACCTCTTCGCCACTATAGTCGCGAGGAGGTCCTTGATGGTTATTCGAGCTCTATCGTCGTGGCGGGTGTGTCCTCCGGCGGCTTTGGCCCTTTCGACACCGAGAGGATGATTCGGTCTCCCTGGACGCTTTGGCTGATAATGCTGCCCGCAGGCACCGTGCTGGAGTATTCTTCCACATAGGCGGCATCGTATCCATCGAGAAGCGTCGCTGCCTCCGACAGCGTTTTTCCTACTGTGCTGGGAGCCTTTGACGGGTCGACCTGCGCGCCGTATTTCTTGGCTTGCTCGTCGTTGAATGCGTTGGTGTATGAGGGGTCATCTGTCGTGGGAAAGTCTTGCAGCGGCTGGTTGGCCAGGGCACGTGACATGAAGTCTTGCCAGAGGGCGTTGGCGGTCAAAGCCCTGTCGGTCGAATCATAGTACCGATCACCTATCCAGACAGCACATGAGAGCGTTGGAGCGTATCCGACAAGCCAATGGTCACGGAATTGCTGGCCGGTTCCGGTCTTTCCTGCGACTGGCTGTCCGTTTGAGGGCCTGAATCCGTAGGCGGTTCCACGGGAACTCTCGAAAACCGTCCGCAGAACCTCGGTCGTCGCGCCGGCGACCTCTTCGCTTATCACTCGCGAACCGGTATCCGACGCCTCATAGACCGTGACGCCGTTTTTGTCGACGATTTTTGTGATGGCCACGGGGTCGCGCTGGATGCCGCCTGCAGCAAGCGTGGCATAGGCCGAGGCCATTTCCAGGGGAGTGGTGTTCTCTGTTCCCAGGGTGATCATAGGGACAGAGGGCAGCTCTGCCGTTACTCCCAGGCGATGGGCCATGTCTGCGACAGCCGTCGGCGACACCTGTTCGATCAAGCGATAGAATCCCGTGTTCGATGACTTCGCGGTCGCCTCTTGGATAGAGAGAATGCCGTAGTTGTATCCCTCGAAGTTTTCGAGCGTGTCTCCGTTTGCAAGCGACAGGGGAGAAGAGCAGTCGATGAGGGTTGAGGGACTGATGCCTTGTTCGATGGCAGCCGCGAGGGTGAACGCTTTGAACGTCGAACCGGTTGGCCGACCTCCCTGGGTGGCGATGTTCCATCGGTCCGTCTGATAGTCCTTTCCGCCGACCAGTGCCTTGATATATCCGGTTTGCGGATCGACGGCGACAAGCGATGCCTCCAGATTGTCCGCCATGCGCGCATACTGAGCCTCGCAGGCAGCTTCGGCTTCGTCCTGCATGGCGGTGTCGAGGGTCGTGTAGATGGTCAGCCCGCCCTCGAACAGGTCACTGTGGGAGACGTTGTAGGGGTTGCCGTCTTGCTGGAGCAGGCTGCTCACATAACTGGTGAAATATGAATAGTTGTAAATGCCTTCCTCCGGAGCGTCTGGTGCCGGATTGAGGCCGAGCGGTTCAGCTTGGGTGGCGTCGTGCTCTGCCTGCGTGATGGTGCCCGCTGTCAGCATGCGGTCAAGGACCACGTTGCGGCGCGCCAGGCAGGCATCGGGATTGCTCTTTGGATTGAGGTAGGTGGGAGATTGGGGAATGCCGACGAGCGTGGCCGCCTGGGCAAGCGTGAGGTCGAGCGCGGAAGTCTGAAAATAGTTTTGTGCGGCTGCCTCTATGCCGTAGCAGCCGTCGGCATAGTTGATGGTGTTGAGATACATGACCAGCACCTCATCTTTTGAATACTTCTTTTCGAGCTCGATCGCCAGTTCCGCCTCACGAACCTTGCGTTCAAAGGAGATGTCGTTGGCTTCCTGGGAGAGCACCGTGTTGCGAATGAGCTGCTGAGTTATGGTCGAGGCTCCTTCGAGGGAGCCTCCCTGCAGGTTGTTCACCATCGCGCGGGCAATGCCCGTCAGGTCGACGCCGTTATGATCGTAGAAGCGAGCGTCTTCGGTGTCGACCGTTCCCTTGAGCACGTAGGGGCTGATCTCTTCACGGGAGACGGGGCTTCGCTTTTCGAGTTGGAATTCCGCAAGGAGGGTCGTTGAATCGGAGGCGAGCATCACCGACTCCTGAGCATAGTTGAAAGCTTCGGTGTTCTCGAGGCTTGGCAGCCCTTCCTTCCATGAATCCATGACATGCAGCATGCCCAGAGCGCCCTCGTATGCAATGAAGCAGAAAGCCGCAAGCGCGACAAGAAAGCTCCATGCCAAGGCATGGGTGCGCTTTTCGCGCTGTTTTCGCCGTATCTTCATGGTTCGCTTATACTAGCATACTGCCATACTGCCGCAGCCGAAATGCGGAAAGGCAGCTGCGAAATGAGACGAGGGTATATCGCGCTCCTGATCGTCCACGCGATCTGGTTTCCCCTGAGCAAACAAGTGAGGATTGTCCCATGCTCCATCGAATCGAACTTCTGGCCCCGGCGGGCAGTGTCGCGGCGCTTCGTGCCGCCGTGGTTGCCGGAGCTGATGCGGTCTATCTCGGCCTTGAGGCATTCAACGCTCGGCGAGGTGCCGAAAACTTCACGCATGAATCGCTTTCCGAGGCCTGCGACTATGCCCACCTGCGCGGCGTGAACGTGTATGTCGCCCTCAACACGATCGTGCTTCCGTCGGAGGTCGAGCAAGCGCTTGAGGTGGCACGCCAGGCGTATCGGGCAGGTGCCGACGCCTTCATCGTGCAGGACATCGGTCTCGCAGCCGAACTCTCCCGCACGTTGCCGGAGGCTCGGCTGCACATTTCGACGCAGATGAACACGCATAATAAAGCAGGCATCGAAGCTGCCGCCCGCCTGGGTGCCAGCCGAGTCACGCTTGCCCGGGAGTTGTCGATGCCAGAAATCGCCTCGCTTGCGAAGGAGGCTGCCGAGCGGGGCATGGAGACGGAAGTGTTTGCCCACGGCGCATTATGCGTGTGCTATTCGGGGCAGTGCTTCATGTCATCGTTGATTGGAGGGCGTTCGGCAAATCGAGGACTTTGCGCCCAGGCGTGCCGCCTTCCCTATGCTCTTCACAACAAGGCCGTGCGCAAGCCCCTTCCCTCTCCGGGAGAACATCTGCTGTCTCCTCAAGATCTGCAGGCCATCGATCTGCTTCCCGATCTCGTGGACGCTGGCGTGACGTCGTTCAAGATTGAGGGCCGCATGAAGTCAGCTGACTATGTGCTGGCCGTGACTGCGGCATATCGAGCCGTTCTCGATCGCATTGCCTCCGGGGGGCAGACGCAGGCGACCGACGCTGAACATCGGGCGTTGTCGGAGGTGTTCTCTCGAGGCTTCACGACGGCGTATCTGACGGGCGAGCGCGGCAACGACATCATGAGCTATGGTCGTCCGAACAATCGCGGCGTGTTCGTCGGTCGTGTCCTGTCTGCGCGAGACGGTATCGCGACGGTCGCTGCTGAGCAGGAACTGCATGGGGGCGACGTCCTCGAGTTTTGGACCAACCGTGGTCATTTTGCCCACACGCTCGAAAGGGTTGAGCGTGACCGTTCAGGTGCTTTTCAGATGGTGCTTGATCGTGCCGTGGGCAAAGGGGACCGGGTTTTTCGCGTCCGCAACGCGGAGGCGAAGTTTGAGGACGACATGTTTGAGCCCCGGGTGCCAGTGAGGGGCCGTGCCGTACTTCGCCTGGGGAAACCCGTGCGTATCGAGTTTTCGTTGGCGGAAAGGCCTCTGGAGGATCGGGCGCAATCGGGCACTGCGACTGAGATAAGGGGCTGTGCCGAGGGGGATATGGTCGAGGCGGCCCGCACGAAACCGGTCACGGCCGAAGACGTCCGTGCTCACATAGATCGACTGGGACAGACCCCTTACCTGTTGATCGATTTGGATCTCGATCTGGAGGAAGGCGTTGGCATTGGCTTTTCCCAGCTCCATCGCGTGCGTGCCGAAGCTCTTGAGGATTTGACGTCCCGCATCCTCAAGCCTCGGCAAAACCGGACGCTTCCTCGGGTGCAGGATCGCGCCCTTCGCCCGCCCGCGCGTCCGAAGGGGTGCAAGATAGCCGCATGGGCGACCAATCCGGCTTGTGCGCGCGCGGCGAAGCGAGCAGGAGCGGACATCATCTATGTTCCGGCGCTTGTCTATGGTCGGGGTGAAGCTCTCATTGCAGGCCAGCGTTCGACAACTGCCGAACAGGTCGGGTATCCCAAACAGACGGTTATTGCCCTTCCGACTGTCGAGCATGATGCCGTGCCGGGCACGCGTGAACAGCAGCTTGGCTTCAACGCGGAAGGTTTTGTCAAAGCGGGAAAACCGGTCTATGCCGATAGCTGGGGCTCGGCCGTGCGCGCGGCGGAGCTGGGAGCGAGCATTGAAATTGGCACGCACGTTCCCGTGACGAACCGTCTCTCTCTGGGGGCAATGGCCGATTTGGGAGCATCGCGTGTTTGGCTGTCGCCCGAGTTGACGCTCCGCCAGATTGCCGACCTTGCCGCCGATTCGCCTGTTGAGTTGGGATTGACCATCATTGGTGCCCAGGAGCTCATGGTCACCGAACACTGTCTGCTCATGAGCCAGGGTCCCTGCGAGGAGGAGTGCGCCGCGTGTCCCCGCCGCAAGAGCCCTCATTATTTGAAGGATCGCAAGGACTACGAATTCCCGGTGGTGACCGATGCGCTTGGCCGGAGCCATGTGTACAATGGCGTTGCCCTTGATGCGGCCCATGTTATGCCCGACTTGCTTCGTGCCGGCGTGGCTGCGTTCATGGTGGATACGTCCCTGATGAATGTCGAAGAGACGACGGACGCGGTGGCGCGTGCGGTCCGTGCGCGCAAAGTCGCACTTTCCGACGGTAACACGCTGCTGAAAGCTTCCGGCGCAACGACCGGCCATCTGTTCCGCGGGGTAAGCTAGCCTCCGGTGGCGTGTGCTAGAATCATGCCCGACATCATGATTGAAAGAGGAGACGATGATTTCTGTTGAAGAGCAACTGCGCGTCATACGTTCGGGCACCGCGCAGATCGTTCCTGGACCTGCGTTGGTCGATAAGCTGAAGCGCGGCAAGAAGCTCAACGTGAAGCTGGGCGTTGATCCCACGGCTCCCGATATCCATCTCGGGCATGCGGTTCCCTTGCGCAAACTTCGTCAGTTTCAGGATCTTGGGCATCAGGTCACGCTCATCATCGGGGATGGGACGGCTCTCATCGGCGATCCGTCCGGACGTAACGCAACCCGCCCCCAGTTGACGCGCGAGCAGATACAGGCGAATGCGCAAACCTACGTCGATCAGGCTTACCGAATACTCGATCCCGACAAGACCACGCTGCGCTACAACTCGGAGTGGCTCCTTTCGTTGGATCTTGAGGGGCTTTTGAAGATAGCCAGCAGTTTCACGGTGGCCCGCATCCTCGAGCGCGATGACTTCCATAACCGGTATGCGAGCAACCTGCCCATCAGCCTTCATGAGTTCCTCTACCCCATCATGCAGGCTTACGATTCGGTCGTCATTGAGGCCGATGTGGAGCTGGGAGGCACCGATCAGCTGTTCAACCTGCTTGCCGGGCGCGAGCTCATGGAGAAGATGGGCATGGAACCCCAGGTCTGCCTGACCCTGCCCCTGCTTGAGGGCACCGATGGCGTTCAGAAGATGTCAAAGAGCTATGGGAACTACATCGGACTCACCGACGAGCCTGCTGATATGTTTGGCAAGGTCATGTCTATTCCCGATGAGCTCATGGTCAAGTATTTCCGCCTTGCCTCAACGCGCCCGGTCGACGAGATTGACGAGATCGAGCAGGGGCTGGCGGCCCAAGAGCTTCATCCCAACAAGGTGAAGCGATCCCTTGCCCGCAATGTGGTGGCAGCGTATCACGGCGATGAGGCCGCTGCCGATGCCGAGAGGGAGTTCGATCTGGTTTTCAAACAGCATGCGGTGCCGGATGACATACCAGAGTTTCATGCCGACTTGACTCCGAACGACGAGGGCAAGGTGTATCTTGCAAAGCTGCTGTCCGATGCGGGACTGGCCGCCAGCGCCGGGGATGCCCGCCGCCTCATCGATGGCGGGGGTGTCAAGGTGGGCGGCGAGGCTGTGCCTCCAAAGGCATACAACGTCGACCCTGCCCTGCTTCAAGGGGCGGTCATACAGGTGGGGAAGCGCAAATTCATGCGTCTCGCATAAGGCATCTTGCCGGCAAGAATCGCTATGATCAAGAAGGTGTCCCAAGTAAGCGGGGGCGCCTTCTTTCTTTGCTATGAAGGGGTAGGGCGAAGCGCCGATAGGGCGCAGCCAAATATCTTTCAGAATTTTTCGATTTGCCATTGCGCTTAGAATCATTTCCCGGTATAATGTAATGCCCGCGTTCGAGGAGAGCGTGGATCGGAATCATCTCAAGCCTTTTCAAAGGCAGTGAGCGTACCAAGCGGCTCGAAAGAAAATTTGAAATTTTCAAAATTGTTGCTTGACACGGTGGTTTCGAAAAGGTAAAGTATCTCCTTGCGCGTTCGGCTCCGGCCAACGCACGGGGCCAGATCAGACGGCCCCCGCACCTTGAAAACCGGATACTGTGAGACGGAAAGAAACGAATGAGAATCCGGATGCGCGTCCCTTCGGGGACACGCTCCGAAAACGGAGCAGATCGCTTTTCATTGCGCGGCCTGGACGCCCTCGGGCGCCGGGCCGCCTTTCAACGGAGAGTTTGATCCTGGCTCAGGATGAACGCTGGCGGCGTGCCTAACACATGCAAGTCGAACGGTTA
>JAEWQO010000038.1 GCA_023460315.1 Actinomycetes bacterium | reverse complement strand
ACCGCGGGTTGCCCGTGCGCTTGGCCACGGCCTCCACAGCCTGGTCGTTCATGCCCAGGTTGAGGATGGTGTCCATCATGCCGGGCATCGAGGCGCGTGCGCCCGAACGTACGGATACGAGCAGCGGCATCTCCTTGTCGCCGAATTTCATGCCGGTCAGTTTCTCGATGTTCTTCATCGCCTTTTCGACCTCGGGGCGGAGCATCTCGATGACGGCCTCTTTGCCGTGCTTGTAGAATTCCGCACACACTTCCGTGGTGATGGTGAATCCCGGGGGCACGGGGATGCCGATAAGGTTCATCTCCGCAAGGTTCGCACCCTTGCCGCCGAGCAGTTCACGCATTTTGCCGTTTCCTTCGGCCTCTTTGTTGCCGAAGGTATAGACCCGTTTTACGTCTGCCATAACTTTTTTGGTTTTGAATTATAGTATAAATATAAAAATTTTTTCTTTTACCTCACCCTTAAAGCCGAAAAATTGCGGTGACGTTTCCGTTACCGCATCCGTAAAATGCATTTCCGTCGAAGGGATTGCGAAAATACGAAAACTTTTCGAAATATCCAAAAAATTCTACCGGATGTAAATGAATACCGGAAGCGAATAACCGTAGCCGCCGCGATAAACCCCGCGGGAGTAGGTCGTGAGGGGGTTACCGCTCTTTTGGTCAACCAGATAGCGGCGTGCGAAAACGTCGCCCTCCGAGGTGGTCAGCGCCGTGTCCGCGAGGATACGGTCGCGCATCTGCCACCGTCCGCCGCGCCGTACCGTGCCCCGTCCGGCCTGTTCGGCGCGCCGGGTCGCGTCGCGCAGTCCCCAGCGTCCGGGGTCGGGGAGATCCGAGCGTCCCAGCACGATCAGTTTCACGTGCGGACGCTCCGCACGCAGGTCGCGCACGACCCATTGGGCCATGCGTGCGTCGCCGCACAGCGCCAGCCCCACGGTGTCGCGTCCGAGTTCGCCCTCGACGTAGAGGTAGCGGCGTCCCCGCTCGTCGCGGGTCGGGTAGAAGAGGTCTCCGTAGTAGAGCAGCGCAAAATCCATTCCGTCGAGCGAATTGAGCGTGCGGTGGAGGTAGGAGTAGTCGCCCCGGCAGGCGGCGGCGATGTCGCGCACGACCTGTTCGTTTTCGACGCCCCACAGGACGACCAGGGGCAGGGCCATCGAGTCGATCACGGCAGCCGTGTTGCGGATTTTACGCGCGTAACGCTCTGCGGTCCAATGCAGACGGCCTTCGGGCGTGTAGTCTGCGTCGTCGTAGAAAAGCGCCGGGACGGTGTCGTAAATCCGGTCCACGTCGTAGAAAGCGATTCCTATGGGGCGTTGCCCGTAAGAGCGGCAATTAAAAATTAAGAATGAAAAATTGAGAATTATCAGCAGACGCAGCCACATGGTTCCGCCGGTTTAGAGTGGTTGTTCGGGCAGGAAATCGCGGGGCGAGCAGCCGAGGAATTTGGCGATTTCGTTGATGTGGTTGAGGTTGTATTTCGAAGGACTTTTGGGGCTTTCCACTTGGCTGATAAATCCGTCGCTCACCCCGATTCCGTAGGCTAAAGTCGCTTGTGAAACACGTTGAGCCATCCGCTCTTTGCGGACAGCTGCACTGACGTATTTATCGAACGCGCTTTTCGGTTTCACAAACATCTGTTTAGATGTTGTAAAACTAAAAAAGATGCCAGAGTGAAAGTTTAGTTATAACTTAAATTCGCTTACGTATAGGTAGATGTTTTATCTCTTTTATCGGATTTATGGACATTTTGTGTTTCGTTCGCCCCAGCCCCCCCCCTGGGGGCGAACGACGGGCGCGGTGCGCCCGGAAGATTATCCGCACCGGGAGGGATGCGTCCGGGACAAGTGGGAAGCACAGAAGCCTACGACCGCTCTTGCGAGCGGTTTTGGGTACCTTTTGCCACCAAAAGGTACAAAGCCTCCGCGGCATACGCCGCGGTTAAGGCTGCTTTGCCGACCAAAAAGCGGCAAACAACACCAGTCGAAGAGTGCAAATATCTTTTGCAGCCGGGAGATACGCAAAAAATCCCCGCGTTGAAAACGCAGGGATTCAGTCGCCGGACTGCGAAACCCGGCGCAATGCGCCCGGACTACCGGATTCCGTATTTGCGCAGGATTTTCCGGATACGGGGCAGCCGCTCCGAGATCATGCGGTCGTAGCCCAGGTCGGAACCGTGGTCGCAGTCGATGGTTCCCTCGGCGTCCCGGCCGAAGAACCATTCGCCGTCGAGGAAGTAGACGTTGTCGTATTGCTTCGCCAGCCGCCGCATCATCCCGTCCGCGGTGTCGATCCGCTCGCGGTGGAATTTCGCGGCCTCCTGATCGAGGTTGCCTGCGGTGTGCCAGTGGGTCTGCATGAAGATCAGCGGTTTGTCGGGATGGGCCTTGACGAGCGTCGCCACGAACGCGTCGAGGCGCTCGCGGATCATCTTCGGGGAGGGGTTCGAAAAGGCGTCGAACAGGAAGGCGTCGGCGTCGGTCTCGGCGAGCAGCCGCGCGAATTCGGGCTGGAGCATGCAGTTGCCGCTGTAC
>JAEWQO010000037.1 GCA_023460315.1 Actinomycetes bacterium | reverse complement strand
GCTCTACACCAATCCTTCCGTAGAGCGGACGCAGCAGGTGATCGACGCGCTCAAGAAATAACCGACATCAAAACATTAACTGATAAAACTGTATGAAAAAAGCAATCAAACTGACCCTTGCGGTTGTGCTGGTGATGGGCGCCACATCGCTCTTCGCCCAGAAATTCGGACGCATCAACACCCAGGAAATCATCATGGCGATGCCCGAGACCAAGACGATGCAGGAGAACATGGACACCTTCGCCAAGGAGTTGTCGGACAACATCGAGACGATGAACGTCGAATTCAACACCAAGTTGCAGGATTTCCAGAAAAACTACAACACCTTCAGCGACGCCATCAAGGAGGTGAAGGAGAAGGAACTGAACGATATGCAGACCCGCACCCGCGAGTTCCAGGAGCGCGCACAGCAGGATTACCAGAAGAAACAGAACGAACTGCTCGCCCCGATCATCGACAAGGCGAAAAGCGCCATCGACAAGGTAGCGGCCGCAGGCGGATTTCTGGTCGTGTTCGACACGTCGACGGGATCGCTGGCTTACTTCGACGAGGCTACGCTGACGGACGTCGCACCTGCCGTGAAAAAGGAACTGGGCATCACCGACGCGCCCGCAGCAGCGCCTGCCGCCAAATAAATCTTCATGCGGATCGGTCCGCCGACAGAGCATCGAGCGCCGACCCGTGAGGTCGGCGCTTTCGTTTTCAGAGACCCGCAGGTCGAAAAGCGCGCGGTAGTGTTCATAAGGTTGAAGAATCGAACATTTTGAATGATACCCGACTGATCATTATTATATTTGTCGAAATTTAAGCGAAACTATGAACCAGACGAATTCAGAAATGCCGATATCGAGTTTTACCCTGAACGAACTCATCACAATGGCCGGAGGCGAAAAGCGTCCGGGAATTATGGGCGAATGCATCGCCGCAAACAGCGCATCGGAAATGGAGATATTCCGGTTCCCGAGCCGCCTGAACGCTCTCATTATCGGCGTCGGAACCGAAGGCGAGACTTCACTCACGTCAAACCTTCAGGAATTCCGGCTCAAAAAGGATTCGCTCTTCATCTTCAGCCCCAAGCACATCCTGCAGGTACAATCCAACAACCGTTTCAAGGCCCATCTTATCGTCATCGCCCCGGATTTTCTCAAGCGCATCAACATCGACACCAAACGCATGATGCCGCTTTTCCTGCAATTCGGCTCGCTCCCCTGCATGGAACTCACGCAGGCCGAGAGCCAGTCGCTCCGGAGTTTTATCTCGATGGTCGAACAGGAACTGAAAGGCTCCGAGACGGATTTTTCGAGCGAGATCATCGGCGGACTGATCGCCGCGACGATCTACAAGGTCGGGGACATCCTGACCCACTACCTCACGGAGCATCCCGAGGTCGACAGCCCGATACACAACCGTGCGGAGGAGTATTTCAGGCAGTTCACCGAGCTGCTCGGCGAACACTACAAGCACGAACGCAGCGTGGGATTCTACGCCCGGCAGCTATGCATCACGCCCAAATACCTCACCACGCTCATCAAGCGCATCAGCGGCAAATCGGTATCGGAATGGATCGACAACTACGTGATCCGCGAAGCCAAGACGCTGCTCAAATATTCGAACATGAGCGTGCAGGAGATCGCCTATTACCTGAATTTCCCCAACCAGTCGTTCTTCGGCAGTTACTTCAAGCGCAATGCCGGCATGTCGCCGTCGCAGTACAAGGCGAAGAAGTAAAAGCCGAACGTTAAAACGGGTAACCCACGCCGAAGTTGAGCGCCGTGTTCTTCCACTTGAAATTGTGAATCCACCGCTCGCCCGAGGGGTTGTTGGGGTTGTGCAGCTGAATACCCCAGTCGAGGCGCAGCACGGCGAACTTGATGTCGAAACGCAGGCCGAGTCCCGTGTTGAATCCCAGTTGTTTGTAGAAACGGTCGAACCGGAACACCGTATCTTCGGACTCACCCGAATAGTGCCGGATATACCAGATGTTGCCCAGATCGAAGAAGGTCGCGCCGTGGATCATGCCCCAGACCGGGAAGCGCAGTTCGAGGTTGGCTTCCAGCTTCACGTCGCCCGTCTGGACCGGAAAATCGTTGTGGGGATTGGCCACCGAACCCTGCCCGAGGGTTCGGGGGTCCAGCCGCGCATGCCGTTGCTGCCGCCGCAATAGAACTGACGGTCGAAAGGCACGGACGAAGAGTTTCCGTAAGCCATCGCCACACCGCCGTAAAGCCGTCCCACCAGCGCCGTAGCGCCCCCCAGCATGATTTTCCGGCTGACGCTCAAATCGGTGCGGAAATACTGCGAATACTCGATGCCGAAAATCGTATACTGCTCCTTTCCCTTGGCCGGCGAGAAGAAGGCGTGCTCGACGGCGTCGATCAGGTTGCCGGCGGTCTCGGCGTTGAACCGGATGTTCGTGGCGTTTCCGCCGAGGTTCTTGCGCTGGTTGTTATAGCCGTAGCCGAACGAAAGGCCGCCGATGAACTGGGTCTTGAAACTGTTGATCAGGTATTTGTTCGAGGTATTGCCCAGGAATTCGGGATCGACCGGGCGTGTCATGTCGACCACGTTGATGTCGATCGGCCGCAGCGAGAAGGACGAATAGCGGCTGTTGGTCCACATGTAGGTGATGCCGGCGCTCGAAAGCGTACGGGCGTAATAGGGGCGGTCCTGAAAATTGATCGACAGTTCGACCTTGGTCTTCGGCTGGTTCACCGTGCGGAAACGGCCCGTGCGCCAGGGCACGAGGAACCGCGGGAAGGTCAGTCCGGTCGTGACGCCGAATTCGGTGGCCCGTTTGCGCCTGGCGTCGGGAGCCTTCATAAATTCGTAACCCGCCGTGAAGGAGAGGTCGAACGACTCGGCGCCGCGGAAAATATTGCGGTTCTGATAACCGACAGTGGCCTTCAGGCCGTAGAAACTCGACGTGGTGCTGCCCTCGAGGTCGACCTTGACGCTCTGCTTGAGCGTCGGCGTGCAGAGAATGTTGCACGTCAGGTAGCCCTCGCGCGTGTAGAGCGTCTGCGTCGAATCGGCCGAAGCGCCGATGAAGGAGACGATGTCGGTGACGTCGGCCGACCGGGGCTGCTCCTCGAAGGCGATTTTAGCGCTCTTGAAATACCCCAGCGCCATCAGGTCGGAATAGGCGCGGTTGACCTGCGACGAGTTGTAGACGTAGTTGGGATAGAGCGGCACGGCCTGACGGAGCACCGGAGGGCGCAGGTTGGGCCGTTTCTCGTAGATGATGTTCAGACCGCGGTAGTAGACCGTATCGAGCCGCGAAAGCAGCGTCGTGTCGGTCCGTGCGGCGGTGGGGTCGTAATCGGGGAAAATGTTGATCCGGTCGATACGGTAGACCATGTTGTTGTCCATCACGGGCAGTCCGCGTTCGTCGTAGCCCGTGAGATACTGTTTGACGATCAGCCGCAGGTCGATCAGCCGCTCCTTCTCGAACATCCGCGCAGCGTAGGAGATGTTGTTGACCGAGAAATTGTAGTACCCCCGCTC
>JAEWQO010000036.1 GCA_023460315.1 Actinomycetes bacterium | reverse complement strand
CGATCATCATCTGCAACACGTCGAACATGCCCGTCGCCGCGCGTGAGGCGTCGGTCTATACGGGTATGACCATCGGCGAATACTACCGCTCGATGGGCCTCAAGGTGCTCGTGATGGCCGACTCGACGTCGCGCTGGGCGCAGGCGCTGCGCGAGATGTCGAACCGTCTGGAGGAGCTTCCCGGCCAGGACGCCTTCCCGATGGACCTTTCGGCGATCATCTCGAACTTCTACTCGCGTGCGGGACTGGTGAAACTCGTCGGCGGCCAGACCGGATCGGTGACGTTCCTCGGCACGGTGTCGCCTGCGGGCGGTAACCTCAAGGAGCCGGTGACCGAATCGACGAAGAAGGCCGCGCGTTGTTTCTACGCCCTTTCGCAGGGCCGTGCCGACTCGAAGCGCTATCCGGCCATCGACCCGCTGGAGTCCTACTCGAAATACCTCGAATACCCCGAAATCCGCGAATACCTCGACGAGCACATCGAGAAGGACTGGGTGGACCTGGTCTACGCGGGCAAGACCATCGTGCAGCGCGGCAAGGAGGCCAACGACCAGATCAACATTCTGGGCGACGACGGCGTTCCCGTGGAGTACCACGAACGGTTCTGGAAATCGGAGCTGATCGACTTCGTCATCCTGCAACAGGACGCCTTCGATGACATCGACGCCAACTGCCCGATGGAACGCCAGCAGATGATGTACAAGATGGTGTTGAGCATCTGCAACCAGGAATTTGCGTTCGCCGACTTCGAGGCCTGCTCGCAGTTCTTCAAGGGGCTGATCAATCTCTTCCGCCAGATGAACTATTCGGAGTGGAAGTCGGAGAAGTTCGAGGGTTACCGGAAGCAGATCGAGCAGTATGTGAGTGAACAATCCAAATAAGCGGGAGAAATTATGACAACACGAGCATTTCAGAAGATATATACCAAGATTGACAACATCACCAAGGCTACCGTGACGCTCCGCGCCACGGGCGTCGGCAACGACGAACTGGCCACCGTCGGCGGCAAGCTGGCGCAGGTGGTGAAGATTATGGGCGAGAACGTCACGTTGCAGATTTTCGCCGGAACCGAGGGCCTGTCCACCGACTCCGAGGTCGTCTTCCACGGCGAGCCTCCCAAGCTGCGCGTTTCGGACAACCTCGCGGGGCGTTTCTTCAACGCCTACGGCGAACCGCTCGAGGGCGGCGAGATCATCGAGGGCGAGGCCCGCGAGATCGGCGGTCCGACGGTGAATCCCTTCCGGCGCATCCAGCCTTCGGAGCTGATCGCCACGGGCATCGCCGGCATCGACCTGAACAATACGATCGTGACGGGGCAGAAGATCCCCTTCTTCGCCGACCCCGACCAGCCCTACAACGCCGTGATGGCCAACGTGGCCCTGCGCGCCAAGGCCGACAAGATCATCCTGGGCGGCATGGGTCTTACGAACGATGACTTTCTGTACTTCAAGTCGGTCTTCGAGAACGCCGGCGCGCGCGACCGCATCGTGTCGTTCGTCAACACGACCGAGAATCCGCCCGTGGAGCGTCTGCTCGTTCCCGACATGGCGCTTACCGCCGCCGAGTACTTCGCCGTCGACAAGGGCGAGAAGGTGCTGGTGCTGCTCACGGACATGACCTTGTACGCCGATGCCCTGGCCATCGTGTCGAACCGCATGGACCAGATTCCGTCGAAGGACTCGATGCCCGGTTCGCTGTATTCGGACCTTGCGAAGATCTACGAAAAGGCCGTGCAGCTGCCCAACGGCGGTTCGATCACGATCATCGCCGTGACGACGCTTTCGGGCGGCGACATCACGCACGCCATCCCCGACAATACGGGTTACATCACCGAGGGACAGTTGTTCCTGCGCAACGACTCCGACACGGGCAAGGTGATCGTCGACCCGTTCCGTTCGCTGTCGCGTCTGAAACAGCTCGTCATCGGCAAGAAGACCCGCGAGGACCATCCGCAGGTGATGAATGCCTGCGTGCGCCTCTACGCCGACGCGGCCAACGCCAAGACCAAGCTGGAGAACGGCTTCGACCTCTCGGACTACGACGAGCGCACCCTGAAGTTCGCCTTCGACTACTCGGAGAAACTGCTGGCCATTGATATCAATATCGAGATCAACCAGATGCTCGACACCGCATGGGGGCTTTTCGCCAAGTACTTCACCCGGGAGGAGGTCGCCATCAAGGAGGAACTTATCCAAAAATACTGGAAGGAGGCGTAACGCGCAATGGCAATCAAATTCCAATATAACAAGACCTCGCTGGGCGAACTCGGCAAACAGCTGAAAATGCGCCAGAAGGCCCTCCCTACGATCAAAAGTAAGGAGTCGGCCCTGCGCTCCGAAGTGAAGAAGGCGAAGGACTCCGCAAGCGACTACCGTCGTCGGCTCGACGCTCTGAAGGCCGAGTACGACTACATGGTGTCGCTCTGGGGAGAGTTTGATTGTGACCTCCTGCGCATTGCCGACGTCGATTTGTCGGTCCAGAAAATCGCGGGTGTGCGCACGCCCGTCCTGCAGGAAGTGAAATTCGAGGAGAAACCCTACGATCTGTTCTCCTCGCCGGTGTGGTTCGCCGACGGAGTCGGCATCCTCAAGCGCATGGCGCAGCTGGGGATCGAGTTCGAGGTCTACAACCGGAAGATGGAACTGCTGGACCATGCGCGCCGCAAAACCACTCAAAAGGTGAACTTGTACGAAAAGGTTCAGATACCCGGGTACGAGGACGCCATACGTAAGATCAAACGCTTCATGGAGGACGAGGAGAACCTCTCCAAGTCGGCCCAGAAGATCGTGAAAACCAAGCAGCAGGCCGCCGGGGAGGGCGCGATGTTATGATAGCCAGAATGTCAAAATACAACTTTGTGCTCTTTGCGGCGCAGAGTGAGGATTTCGTCGAGAAGCTGCGCGGCCTCGGGCTGGTGGACATCACCACCGCGGGTTGGGAACCCTCCGAGGAGGACCGCCAGCTGCTGCTGGACATCGAGAGCCTTGCGAAGGCCGCGGAGTTCCTGAAGAACTTCCGCGCCGGGGAGCGCTGCGACGCTGCCGCCGCGCCGTTCGCTTCGGGCGAGGAGGCCTATGCGCATTACGCCGCCGCGCACCGCGAGGCCGCGACGCTCAACGCCGAGATCGGGCGGCTGGAAAAAGCGGCCGAGGAGCTGCGTCCCTGGGGGGCGTTCGACGTGGAGGCGACGCGGAAACTCGCCGCCCGGGGCATTGTCCTGCGCTATTTCTTCACCCAGCGCAACACCTTCGACAAGCAGTTGGCCGAGTGGTCGGAGCGCTATACGGTTTCGGAGGTCAGCCGCACCGATGCCATGGTGTGGTTCGTCGTCGTGGCCAAGCCCGGCGAGGAGGTTACGCTCGACGCGCAGGAGATGAAGACCCCGACGATGGACATTCGCGAGGCGGAGCGCCGCATCGCCGAAGCCGAAGGGAAACTCCGGACCCTCGACGCTGAATTTTCGCGTGCGGCCGCTTCGGAGGCCCTGCTCGCACAGCACGCCTGCTCGCTGAAGGAGCGTTTGCAGGGCGTGCGGGTGAAGGCTACGGCGCAGGAGGCCGCCGACGGTACGCTGGTCGTCATGGAGGGCTGGGCCGAGAAGGAGACTTCCGGTCGGGTCGACGCCCTTTTGGAGGAGTACCCCAACGTGGTCTTCCTCAAATCGGACCCCACGCCCGAGGACGAAACGCCCGTGAAGCTCAAGAACCGTTGGTTCGCGCATGTCTTCGAACTGGTGGGCGACATGTACGCCCGCCCGAAATACGGGACGATGGACCTCACGCCCTTCTTCGCTCCGTTCTACATGCTCTTTTTCGGCATCTGTCTCAACGACGCCGGCTACGGACTGATCCTGACCCTGATGGGGTGGTGGATGCTCGCCAGGAACCGAAAGCCCGGCATGATGCGTCAGGCGGCGTGGTTCGCCACGTTGTGCGGCGTGTCGACCGTCGCGTTCGGACTGCTGTGCGGCTCGTTCTTCGGCATCAACATGAACACGTGGTTCCCCTCGGTGAAATTCCTCGATTTCCAGGGACAGTTCTTCTCCATCGCGCTGGTTATCGGCGTGGTGCAGATTCTTTTCGGCATGCTGCTCAACATCTGGATGACCGTTCGCTGTTTCGGTTTCGGCCGTGCGCTGGGACTGCTGGGGTGGTTCATCATCCTCGTCTCGTGCTGTCTGGCCATGGGCCTTCCGATGGCGGGTCTCGCCATTCCGGGCTTTACGGCCGGATCGGTGGCCTTCTATGCGG
>JAEWQO010000035.1 GCA_023460315.1 Actinomycetes bacterium | reverse complement strand
AGTACTGCGGGGACAAGCCCGTGGGAGGATAGGGCGTCGCGCTCGCGCAGGGCGCTCGTGCGCCGAGAAGGAGGGGGTCCCTCCGCCCGATGGGGCGGGGAGGCCCCCTCCGCGCGTTTGGGGAGGGCTGCGCAGGCCGGGGGAGCGTGCTGCTCGCTCGCTTGCTTTGTATTTGCATTAGGCAGAACTCAAACATATCCATTATAATGAAAATAGAATATTTGTGTGGAGAAGGGGATGCCGTGAATATTGACAAAATTCTGTCATGGACGCTGTTAGCTGCACTTGTGGTCGGAATGGTTCCGCTAAATGCTTATGCTTCAACGCAAGATGTCTCAACTTCCGAGTCTTCTGCCGAAGGGTCAGAAGCGCCAGACGCGGGATCTGTAGAGCCTGATATCAACGATCATCTTACCAGTGGTGACACATCTTCCGAGCAAACAACCGAACAGCAGCTGTCTTCTGATGCCATTGCATCCAATGAGGTGGATCAAAACGGAGGCCAAACCGGATCAAGTCCCAAGAATGACATCTTGGAGGATCATGTAATTGCAACTGTGACCGAAGGCGCGTTGATCAGCTACTCCGCCCATGTCTCTGACGTCGGATGGCAGCCTTCAGTCCGTGACGGCGCCGTGGCCGGCACGACGGGCCGCTCGTTGAGGATGGAGGCGCTTTCCGTGTCCCTTGGTGCAGGCGTCGACGGCGGGCTGAGCGTCGAGGCTCATGTTTCGGACAAGGGATGGCTGTCCGCGGTCGGGGCGGGGCAGGTGGCGGGCACCACAGGCGAGTCCCGTCAGATGGAGGCCGTTCGCCTCTCTCTCACCGGCCCCGCCGCCGCGCAGTACGATGTGTACTATCGCGTGCATTCTGCAAACTTCGGATGGTTGGGCTGGGCGAAGAACGGCGAGGATGCCGGAAGCCAGGGGTATGGCTACGGCATGGAGGCCATCGAGGTGCAGCTCGTGGCGAAGGACGGCGGCCAGGCTCCCGTCCTCGATGGCGAGGCGTTCAAGAAACCCATCTGGGAAGCATCATATGGTCAACAGGGAGAAACGACACGGGCTACTGTTAAGTTGCCGACGCTTGTGCAGTTACAGGAGGCGGGTGTAACGAGCGCTGAGTTCACCGCCTGTATGTCTTATTCTTCGGCGGTTACGCGAGAGGTGAAGTTGGAGAAAAAAATCTCTGAGATCACCGATGAGGGTTTTGCCTTCGACTTCGAGGATTATGGACCATTCGCCGTTACGGTTGATTTCAAGAGGAACGGCCAGGTCGTGGGTAGCGAAACGCAGTCGGTGGGCATTTCCGCGAGTGAGTACAATCTTGCCCCTCTGAGCGCGACATTCCCTGTCGTTCTGTTTTCCCTTTCACTCTGGGATATCGCGCAAAGCGGTTCGCCGACTGTTGTCATGCTGGATAGGCCCTCGGCATACGACTGGAACAGTCTCCCTTCCGGTACCTATGGCATGCCCTTCCTGTCAAAGAACGCGATCGCTTCGACTTCTGATTACACGGCATATGCTCGGTATGTCGAAGAACTTTACAGATTAAATCCGAATGCGCATTTCAATCTGTATATCAATGACATCACCTGCAGTCTTGTGCATTCGATCATCTACGCGAATGGCATTCCTCAAGGACAGTACAAGATCACGCTTATGTCCGATGGTTCGGCAACATACAGTTTCTTCAACGATGCCTATTCGGTTGACGATCCGGAGCAAAAGCATCAGCAGCTTGTTGACCAATGGAACGGCGCGAAAGAATTTGCCTATGAAACCGGGGAAGTGGGTTCCGGATACGGCTGGCATGGGCATTGGGATTCCATGTATGCATTGCTAAACTGTGAACCCAGCACAGAATGGTGGGTGGCAAGGAAGAACCTTTTCACGCAAGGTGGACCCGTGCTAGATGAGCTCAAAGCCGATACTCGTGTTATCCAGAAAAGCGTTGGGACCATGTTGAGCGACCTTTCTGAAAAGGGAGATGCCACCGTCGCAGAATTCAAACAGCTTTATGACTTCAATGATGGGTATTTCGCTGAAGCTGAGCGACAGGGCAAGCAGGCGATGATGATCTTGGGGACGTATCCGTCGGAAGGCGATCTTGAGAGCTATATTCGACTTGTGCAGGCATATTATGGCGATGATTATCTCTATTATTACAAGGGACATCCCAACAGTCCGACAGCATTGAATCCCAGTAGACAGGAGATACTCGAACGTACGGGGGTCATCGATGTCGACTCCTCGATAGCAGCGGAGCTCATTCTTTTCTTTAATCCATCCATAAAGATATCCGGTTATGATACAAGTACGTTCGATTCAGTAACCGACGACAGCATGGCGTGTGGCCTCTTTGACAAACGAAAGGCCGTTGCTCTTGCCAGTGACAAGGCATCACGCTATAGAAAGATGGACTGGTTCGTTACAAAGGTGTCATCGAACACTGAGGAACCGATCATCGAGTTGTGTCCGACAGGAGATACCTGTTACTTGGTCGAATTATCTGACGCTGCCATTATCTCTTCAGGAAATGACATTGCCATCTTCAATGTGACGAGGGATATCATTTCATATTATGCAAAAACCGATAATGGGTATTCGCTGACGAAGGAAATTAATAATGAAGGCGACGTACGTTACTCGGCTCATGTTGCAAATGAAGGGTGGCAGGCTTGGATGAAGGATGGTTCCTTGGCTGGAACTACTGGCAAAGCACTGAGTGTCGAAGCTCTAAAGATTTCTCTGCCGAATCAACAGGTTGAAGGTTCTATTCAGTATCGAGCGCATGTTGCCGACAAAGGGTGGCTTGGTTGGGTTGAAAATGGTGCGGTCGCGGGGACTGAAGGAGAATCTCGGCAAATGGAGGCGATAGAAATCAAGCTTACGGGCGAGATTGCAGAAAAGTATACAATCAACTATCGTGTCCATGTTGCAAGCAAAGGCTGGATGGAATGGGTCGAAGATGGTGCGCTTGCTGGGACGACAGGAGAGGGCTTGGGTCTGGAAGCCATTGAGGTACGACTTGTTCCTATAAACTGAGCGTACAATTATGGAGCAATGCTCCCTAAGTAAACTCGATAATGGCGCCGCTGCATTCTCATCGCAGGGCGCTTTTTCTTGCTTTACGAAACCAAAATGAACAGTATCATTTATTAGTCGAAATGTCATTCATCGATGACTCATATGGTTTGAGACTGGTATTATGAGTTTAGAATGCAATTCTAAGCTGAGCGAGCAGGTTGCGTTTCTTCGAAAATGGCTTGAAGCCAAGGCGGAAGGATGCTCGAATGTCTTTATTTCAGAAGTTTGTTGCATTGTCGATGAGTTTTATGCTCGTCTTTTCTTTTGCGGGAGCAGACCTGGCTTTTGCAGATAATGACAATTCAACAAAAGCAACGGAAAATGATGATCCTCAAATGGAGCTTGATCTTTCCACCTCGGGATCAGCCGTAAGCAGCGAACAAGAAGAGTCTGAAACGGACGGCAATAGTATTACCTCTAATTCGGCTGCTGACGCTATCGAGTTTGTTTATCTCGATAATAGCGTCGTCTCTCTTGGGCAGGAAGAGCATATGGTAATAGGGCTGTTGGACAATGGCGCTTCATTGTCTTCCGCGAGTATAGTCTTGTCGCGTAGTGATGGCGGGGATCCCGTGACGGTGCAAGCCTCGTCATTCAATGGCAGTGCATCTTTATTTTCTTTTACATTCAATGACGAACAGGATGCAGTTGCCTATACATTGAGAGGTTTTTCTTATTCACTGGAAGGTGCTTCTAGCAGTTCATACGTTGATTTTTCAATGAATGATAATGACAGATCTGCGTGTGTCGTAGACGTGGTAAAACCTGAGATCGCCGATGCGGTTGCAGCTGCCGAAACGGATAATCAAAATGGGGTATTAGCCTTCACCTTAGAGGATGGAGGAAGTCTCGAAGCTGCTGGGTCTATTGAAGAAGCTATCCAGAAGGCGGATGCGGAAGGCGTTGCAAACTCTGCGGTCGATCAATTATCTAGTGATCAAGAAAAGTCTAGTCTTGAAGCGGAAAGTAATACTGCTGAAGGAGTGGATGACGTAACTAACTCTGGCATGGAATCTGCCATTTTGACACCCTTTTCGACTTACTCCTCTGTTTCATCAGCTCGAGAAAACTATTTGATTGTGGCTCTTGATCCTGGCCACGGTGGCAGCGATTCCGGTGCCACCGGGAATGGGTTACTTGAAAAAGACGTAAATTTATCCATAGCGCAGCATTGCTATGATGAATTGAATACATATTCTGGAGTTACGCCTATACTGACACGGAACGGGGATTATTATGTTGGTCTGCAACAACGAGTTGATATAGCTGCTTCCTATGGTGCCGATGTATTTGTGAGTTTGCATTGCAACTCAGGTTCGTCTTCCGCGTCAGGTGCGGAAGTGTATTATCCTAATGCAAGTAGTTATAATTACAATGTCTATGTCGAAGGTAAGGCTCTCGCCCAAAAAATATACAACAAGCTATCTGAACTTGGACTAGATACAGGTCGCGGTATCAAATACCGGGATTCTGAGTATTACGATGGAGAAGGCCCTTTTTATTATCCAGACGGTAGTATTCAAGATTTCTATTCAGTGATTGAGAGCAGTCGAGAAAAGGGAATACCGGGTCTTATTGTTGAGCATGCATTCATAAGCAATTCGACGGATGCTCAAAGATTGTCAAACGACTCGTTTCGCCAGCAGCTTGGAGAGGCCGATGCGACTGGCATAGCACAGCAATATGAGCTTCTCAAAAAGTCCAATGCTCAAGCCCAGTCCCTTGTACAGGTGAAAGCTCATGTGGCAAATATTGGCTGGGAATCAGAGGTGTACGACCAGAAAGTGGCCGGTACAATTGGTAAGAATTTTGGTTTGGAGGCATTTCAGGTTAGCCTTCAGAACGCTGCTGCAAATTTAGGCGGCGTAACCTATCAATCCTATGTGGGGAGTAGATGGCAAGACTGGAAGAGTGATGGCGATACTTCCGGTACGACAAACCAAGGAACAGCTTTGCAGGCGATTCGCATGCAGCTAACAGGTGCGGCAGAGCAATCGTATGATATCTACTATCGCGTGCATGTATCAAATATTGGATGGCTTGGCTGGGCGAAAAATGGCGAGAGTGCGGGAAGCATTGGCTATGACTATGCTGCTGAGGCGGTAGAGATAGTTGTCGTTGCAAAGAATGCGGCTGCTCCTGGTGACACAACGGCCCCGTTTAAACAGCTCGGGACGACCGTCACCTACCAGGCTCACGTCTCTGACATAGGATGGCAGCCTTCCGTTCTTGAGGACGCCGTGGCCGGCACGACGGGCAGGAACCTGGCTGTCGAGGCGGTGAAGCTGTCTTTGGCCCAGCAGCAGGAGTCGGGATCGATAGAATACAACGCCCATGTGTCGGACATCGGATGGCAAGGGTGGAAGGCTGACGGGGACATGGCCGGCACGACGGGCCGATCCCTGCAGATGGAGGCGATCCAAATCAGGCTGAGCGGCGAGGTCGCTGACAAATATGACATCTACTATCGCGTTCACTCAGCCGAGTTCGGCTGGCTCGACTGGGCAAAGAATGGCGAGTCTGCAGGCACGGAGGGATATGCCTATGCGATGCAGGCGTTCCAGATTCAGCTTGTGCCCAAGGGGTCTGACGCTCCCGGAGACACGACAAACCCCTTCAGGGAGAATTCCAATAGCAATACTAGGATTATGGGATCGTCGTTGGTTACGGTTGAACAGATGGTTGAAGCGTATAGCGCGCAAAGCCCGGCAGCATATCCGTTCTCCGTCTATACGCAATATGGCGCAGCGGATATAGCACGTTTTTGTACGATTCTCAAAGAGGAGGCTGAAACCGAAGGCGTTCGTGCTGATGTGGTGTTTGCTCAGGCAATGCTGGAAACGGGATGGTTGCAATTTGGAGGCGATGTTAAGGCCGAACAGTGTAATTTTGCAGGATTGGGAGCGACGGGTGGAGTGCCTGGGAATTGTTTTAATGACTGGGGAACGAATTCGGTAAGAAAGGGACTTCGGGCTCAAATCCAACATTTGAAATGCTATGCAAGTACGGATGATCTGATAAATGATTGCGTTGATCCAAGGTGGTCAAACTCGTTGAGAGGTAAAGCTCCGTACATTGAATGGCTTAGTATTCCAAATAATCCATATGGAGTGGGATGGGCAGCGGACACCCGTTATGCGGACAAGTTAAAAAGCATTATGAAAGTAATATCTGCAAAATAGAGCTTGTGTATAGATGATCGCCTCGGCTGATGCTTTCCGTCGAAAACCCACACTGCTGTGCGGTGGCATCATCATTAGTGCATCCTATATAGATGACTCAAGGCCTTATTTTGATATTAATGTGCGTATGTTTTCCGTTACTCTTATTTGTTTCCGATCTTCTCACTGAAAGTATTCCCAGTAGTGCGCCAAGGAGCGATCCAATTATAATTGCAAAATTTATCCCATTCATACCGTAAAGACCAATCAAGGGGATCGAACTTGACAGGGCACCACACAGTGCAATGACATTGCAGGCGAGCATCATCGAAGTTTTGCGAATAATAATTAGGACATCATTTACGTAGAACAGAATGCCGACACATCCGGTGGCAATGAGAACGAATGGGAATAAGAATACATAGGGTTTTATCGTTTCTCCAAACGCGAGTTGCAAAATGAAACCGCCTAATAAGCTCAATACCACAACCAGAATCATAATTGCGAGAACGAGAATTCCAAAAATTTTTGTAAATGACGAAAGAAATGCTTGATGTCCAGATTTGTATTTCGTGCTAGCAAGTGAGCCAATTAATGGACTGTATAAGTAGGATGCAGCTACTTGTATTAGTACTGCAGGTGTTGCAACGCTTGCGTATATCCCTAGCAGCTCTTCTCCATTCACGATGCCAAAGTACTGTCTGACGACGGAAACAATCGAGTTAGCGCAGAGACTTGCGATCATTGCAAGGAGGCACGCTTTCGCTAAGTGAATAGCTTGTTCTTTGCTGATTCGTGGACGTATTTTGCCAAAAAGTTTCGCGCGAGGTAAATCATATACAAGCGTGACAAGAATGCATGCCCCTGTCATGCCTAAAATAGCAGCGTTCAAATCACTCGTTGCTGCTAAAGGCAAGGCAAAGCCAACTAGTGAAGCTATGCCACGTATGAACTGAGATTTACCAATATAGTCCATCCGGTCGTTGCATTGCTCTATTCCGTATAGAACATCAGAAAATGTCTCATCACTCTTAAAGAGGAGATAAAGCATAGATGATACAAGATAATTCGAGTTCTGTGAGATTAGGAAAAGATATGCTATGCAAAAAAAATAGGCAGCCAGAATGGTGACTATTCTAAAAGCTATATAGTTCTGTCCTGAGTATTCATGCGTGATGTCGGATACTTGAAAAGTCCTAATCTTGTAGAGGCTGATTGAGGCGAATATAATGCCTGTAGCCATGGCAAAAGCAAGCGTACCGGAGTTTTCAAAACTAGATGAAAATCTTACAACTAAAATCGTGGTGAGCCATTGGCATCCAAGATAAAATATGCACCCTGACGCATTCCAGAGCATGTTTGCCTTGGTGGAAAGTGCTTTTGTTTTGTCGGTTTTCATATTAAGTATTATAGTTGTTAACAGGACGCGATGCTTATTGCGCGAGGGGAATACATGTTTTGCTTTGGGGAGTTTGTTGCCCTATGGGGCCTCATACCTTGCATCAAGTGGGATTTCTTAAGTATAAGCTTCGACAATGTATTCAAATGGCCAACACCAGCGATGCTTGACCGTCTTAGTGTGGGCGGCGACGAATTTGATCGATATTCATTCGCAAGATTCTGCTCATTGGCTTATCGACTGCTTTGCTTGTGGATTTAAAGCTTGCAGTATATGCGTCGATCTTCACAATGAGCGTATATGGGTCCGGGAAGAGAGCGCGTGCTGATATTGTGCTAGAAAGGACGCAGTCACTACAAGTGCGAAGGGCCTAAGGCTGCTTGCTGCGGGTTAACGCGTCTGATGGAGGACCTTAGTATTGAGGGGAAGGTGGGTTGTCTTTTGATAGTTTCCTGCGAACCTTGGTCGGAACAAAGATTGCGGTTCCTGATGGCTTTGCGATAATGTCCTTGTTGATACTGTCGATGGCAATGCAAACTGGGTGGGGATTGCTCGATATGTTAATTCACGAATGAACTCCAATGATGTCGGCTGCATGGCGCTAGAGTGGATTGATCGATACAGCAATGAAAGATTGTTTGGTAATATAATATATGCTTCCTTTGCCGAATCTGAGGCAAAGTGTTGGGAAAGGAAGTCGATGTTTGTAGCGTGAAGATCCAAGAGTCGATCCTCGAGGATACATCGAGGAATAAACTATTTGCGAAAGCCCATATACAACCTCGGAAGGAATCATGTACGCTCCGAAAGACCATACATTTGTGCTTTGCGCATATAAGAAAAGTCCATTTCTTGAAGATTGTTTAATCTCGCTACAAGAGCAGGTTATTCAATCAAATGTTCTTGTCGCCACCTCCACGCCAAACGATTACATAAAAGAGTGCTGTGAAAAATTCAGAGTACCGTTGTTCGTCAATGCTGGCGGTTCCGGAATTTCTTCCGACTGGAACTTCGCCTTGTCGTGTGCTTCTACGTCTCTTGTGACGATAGCGCATCAGGACGATACTTATGAGCCGTGCTATACTCAGCACATGTTGGGAGCAGTGAATAGCGTTAAGAAGCCTCTTCTTTTTTTTACAAATTACGGTGAGCTGCGTCATGGGGCATGCGTCGATAAAAACTCTCTATTGAATATCAAGCGAAAAATGCTGGCACCCTTGAAACTGCCCTTTTTGAGGGGCTCTCGTTTTGTCAGGCGACGGATATTGTCATTTGGCTCAGCGATTTGTTGTCCGTCGGTGACGATGGTCGTGCCTAATCTATTTATACCTTTGTTTAAGTCAACTTTTAGTTGTAATTTGGATTGGGATGCCTGGGAGCGCGTGTCTCGTCTTGAAGGTGCCTTTTATTATGATCCCGCCATTCTCATGCGTCATCGCATCCATCTCGGATCAGAGACGACGGCTCTGATCGAAAATAATACAAGGACGAAGGAGGACATAGCTATGCTTTCTCGCTTTTGGCCTCGTCAAATTGTTAAATTCATAAGTAGATTTTATTTAACTAGCCAAAAAAGCAACGAATAGATTTGCATTTCAGAGACCTAGAGGCGTGTAAATTAATGAAATTGGTATTTGTGTTCAGGATATGGGACAAGAGTGCTTCCGTTCATTAAATTGAGGCTGCTTACCATTCGTTCAGCAAACAAAGGATAAGCAAGAAGGGTCTATTATATATATGACAGTCAATTGATGGCGTGATTCCAGGAAGTATAGGTTAAGTTGCATTTTCGATTCAGGGTATAATTTATTCTGAATTCACATTGAGGTATGGGGATAAATGTAGGCATTTCGATCTCTTTGGCATGCGCAATACGTGTCGGTATAATGTAAGAAGTCATCAATAGAGACGTGTAAAGGAAGGCGTTCGTGATTCATTTATATAGAGCGTTAGGTGATTAACCATAATGGAGTCAGTGAAAGCGCTCGCAATTATTCCGGCTTATAATGAAGAGGGGAGCGTTGTTCAGACGGTCTCGCGACTGAAGGCATGTTTGCCGGAAGTTGATTATATCGTGATCAATGATGGTTCAATTGATAATACGCGAAATTTATGTGTTGAGAATGGGCTAAACTTTATTGATCTTCCTGTAAACTTGGGTCTTTCTGCTGGGTTTCAAACTGGAATGAAATATGCCAATGACCATGGATATGATTGTGCGTTTCAATACGACGCCGATGGTCAGCATGTGCCTGATTATATAGAGCCAATGATTCGGGAAATGCTTGCAAGTGGATCGGACATTGTGATCGGTTCGCGCTATATTACTGAGAAAAAACAGGCAACTCCGCGCATGGCGGGATCGCGTCTCATCGCTTTTCTTATACGGGTGACTACCGGTAAAAATCTGAGTGATCCAACGTCTGGTTTGAGGCTGTACAATAAGAAAATGATTGAACGTTTTGCGATGGAGCATGATTTCGGGCCGGAGCCGGATACGATTGCTTATCTCATTAGAAAAGGGGCAAAGGTATCCGAAGTTCAGGCAAATATGCGAGATCGTGAAACAGGAGAAAGCTATTTGACGTTCTCGGCATCAATGAAATATATGATGAGAACCTTGGTCTCCATCATGTTTGTTCAGTGGTTTCGGTGATGTGATGAATGGAGTGTTGAGATTTTTCCTGATCGTTGCGGCCGTTGTCGTGCTTGTCTTCGTGGTTAAGAAAATCAGGAAATCAAAAATTCAGGTTGCTGATTCAATATTTTGGTTTCTTTTTGCCGGGAGTTTTTTACTGTTTGCTCTTGTGCCGCAAATTGCCAGTTTCTTTTCATCGGCATTAGGGTTTGAGGCTCCATCGAATTTTATCTTTTTATATGTAATTGGAGTTTTGTTGATTCGCGAATTCTCCATGACAGAAAAGGTTTCGCAATTGCGGATAAAGATAGACACGCTTGTTCAAGAGATGGCGCTACGGGACGAATCAGTGCGATCAAAGGACGACGCAGAATGACCGTGATTCCTAAATCTATCTTTCGCGGTGTGGTAATTGCAAGTATCCTCGTCTTTCTTGTTGCGGGTATTGTGCTTGCTCCGTCGCATAGTGCAATGGCGATGGCGATGTATGTAGTAGCGTCTGCCTCGATGGTTCTATTGGAATACATTACTTGGAGAATCCATTTTTTTCACCCTCGAGAAACACCCTTTGGCTCAACAGGTCTGAGAATGTGTTTAAAGACAGTTGCATTCAGCCTGATCGCCGCGATATTGTTGGAAGCTGTAACACTCTATGGAGCCCCCTTGTCCAGCGTGGTCAATATTAGTGATTGGAATATGTGGCGGGTCCTCTTTTTTTTCATAGTTTCATATTCAGTGTGTATATTGGTTCTTGTTGAAGTGCGGGAATGCCCATATGCTGCATTGAGACGTTTCAAGGAGAGATTATCGATAAAATCGATTGTCCGTATGCTTTTCGCCGTTATCTTAGCTATTTTGATAGCTGCAATCCTTGGCTTGTTTTTTTCAGAGACATCTGGTATTGCTTTCGTCTCGACCTTTTTGTTTCTTTCGATAATCTTTGTCACGATCCTGTTCTTTGTTGCTCAGACGAAGCATGTAGCAAGTCATCCTGAACGCTATTTTTTTGTCGCAGCGCTTCTCTTCGGATCCTATCTTGTTTTTGTCCTTCCTGCTGAAACTAATATATCTTGGGACGATCAGATACATTACAAGAAGAGCCTTGCACTGTCGTACATTGTTGATTCAGAATATGCGGATTCGGATATGACGTTACTCAACCCATCTCTTGACGACGAGTCTTTGAAGAGACCTGGTATTGATGCCTTGTCGGAATCGGAAGTGGTGGCATATCATAGCAACCTTAACGATTTGTATATTTCCAGTGCATACCATAGAGCGGAAGGGTTTGGCACTGCCCCCGAAGAAGCCTCTATAGCTTCATATGCCACAATAGGATATGTGCCTTCGGCAATAGGTCTCTGGGTTGGAAGAGCATTTCATTTGCCGTACTCTCTCATTTTCGACATGGGTCGATGGGCGAACTTGTTTGCATACTGCCTCGTTTCCTTTTTTGCGATAAAAATCATTCCAACGCGAAAGATTCTCTTATGTGCCGTTGCCCTATTGCCGACGAGTTTATTTTTGGCGGCGAATTATTCCTATGATCCATGGTTGATTTCTCTTTTATTTCTTGCGGTTGCCCTAGTTGTGAGAGAACTCTCTGCTCCGAATATCAAATTAACGGTTCGATCTTGGATTGCCATGCTGCTCGTATTTCTCGTCGGGCTCGGTCCTAAGGCGATATATTTTCCACTTATTGGCCTATTATTTTTACTTCCGAAAGAAAAATTTGTTTCTTCGCGCCAGAGAAGACTATTCATTTTGTCCGTTGTTGTATTGGGATGTATTGTAGTTGCATCGTTTTTGTTGCCTTTCGTGTCGTCCGGTGGAGCGAGCGCTAGCGATATGCGTGGCGGCCTTGATGTTAGCTCCTCTGGCCAGCTGCGGTATATTCTTTCTGACCCTTTAGGTTACGCGTCGATGTTGTTGTCGTTCCTTGCGAATAACTTTCTTAATCTCCTTGGATCTGACGGGTATACAGTCATGTTTGCGTATTTGGGGCATTTGCAAGTTGCCATTCCTTGGTTTGCCACGTTGCCAACTGTCTTGCTATTGCTCATCGCTTTAACAGACGTTGATTCCGTTTCGGAAAAGCTAGCTCGTATTCCATATGCTGTTTGGATGGCATTCCTGTTTCTTGTTACTGTATGTCTTATTGTTTCATCGTTGTATATTTCCTTTACCCCTGTTGGGTCTGATACCGTAAATGGTTGCCAGCATCGTTATTTGCTCCCCCTTGTTTTTCCTCTTCTTGCGTTTTGCTTTAATTTGAAAATGAAGAACAATGTGAATCGTAAAATGTATAACTTGTCGGCAATTTCTTTGTCGACGGTCCCCATGGTTTTGTGCTGCTGGTATTTAGTTGCTTCGAAGATTGCAGCATAATTCTCAATATAAGAGTGAGCCTAGCAGTTTGGATCTCCCTGAAGTGAACAGTTCTATGGAATTGTCGAAAGAGACCGACAAGAGTGCTTTGTTTCTTAATGATATGATAATAAAACTATGTCTCCATATGAAAGGTAAACAATGCGAGTAGATTTCAAGGGAAGATGTCGAGGCGATGGTAAAACATATGTTTTGGTACGCATGCGGATTCCCATGGAACACTCAGTGAAGGCATCAAGTTTTGGTGGTGAAGGAAGTGAGCTTCCGTGCAAGTTGCTCCCAATTCGTCACTCTTATACCGACGACTTTCGTGATTATGTGCTAGTGGTCTTTACGTCCAAAGCGCGTCAGCGCGTATCTTTTAAAGAAATTGACGCGCATGGTGACGTCGTTTCGACCTCACAGAAACTTATTATGCCTAGCGCATCGAAATGGGCTTCTAGATTCAATGGCGTCTTCCGTAAAGAGATGTGTCGTGTTATTAGAAACTACGATTGGAAGGGCTCGGGGCGTCAGTCTGTCCTTACCTTTGATCAATTTGTTGACAAGGAACACTCATTTTTGTTGAGAGGATCTCTTTTTACATCCCGCAAGGACATGAGCAGCGCATTTATTTCAGTTTTTGACGCTCATGGACGCCAGATTCCTTGCAGGACGGTCATTCTTTCTGATGTAGCTGCAAGAATGGAAGATGGATTAGAGTCACAATTGAGGGAATTGCGTTTTTCCATTGAGCTCGCTCATCCCAAAAACGGCTTTAAGGAAAACTATTGCTTCTTGGCTGGTGCAGGTAAAGACAGTGATTCGTACTGCTTCGAGGTTCTCGAACCGCATTCCCTGAAGTATTTGTTTGACGAATACAAGAATTTACTTTGTGATGCGTATTCTGACTCAAGATATGGCTCGTGGATGCGTGATCGATGCATCACGGGAAGTCGAGAACGCTTACAGAAAACAAAACATTTTGATTATGAGCCTTTGTTTAGCATTGTAGTTCCCTTGTATAAAACGCCAATCAATTTCTTTGAAGAAATGGCCGAGTCGGTTTTTGCTCAAACATATCCTCGATGGGAACTAATTCTGGTCAACGCTTCGCCAGAGGAATCCGATCTCGTAAAGCTTGTCGACCGGTACGCTTCAAGTGACGTCCGGGTGAAAGTTGTGACGATCTCTGAGAATCTTGGTATTACAGAGAATACAAATGCGGGCATCGAAGTATGCGAAGGCGATTTTATTAGTTTTTTCGATCACGACGACGTCTTGGAACCCGATATTCTTTTTGAATACGCATCAGCTTTGAACCGTCATGACGATATCGATCTTCTCTACTGCGACGAAGACAAACTCTATCCTGACGGTAGTTATAGATCGCCTATGTTGAAGCCGGATTTCAGCATGGACCTGTTGAGAGATAATAATTATATTTGCCACATGCTGACGGTGAGGAAATCTCTTCATCAACAGCTGGAACAGGCTGACAAAGTTTTAGATGGGGCGCAAGACCATAACCTGACGCTTCAAGTTGCTGAACGAGGGAAACGTTTGTATCATGTGCCAAAAATACTGTATCATTGGCGAATTAGCGAGACCTCGACTGCTGCCAATCCTTCAAGCAAGCCATATGCAACCAATGCCGGCATCGAAGCTGTCCAGCGGCATTTAGATCGGCTTGGTATAGCTGCAAAAGTTTCTTGTTCTCATGGGCGTAATTTCCGCTATATGGTTGATTATGAGACCGAAAAAGAATCGCAAGTCTCCACCATTATTCTCACCAGGGGGGGAGCAGCTCTCAAGGAGTTGATGCTATCGCTCCATGATACCTTTGCCCACAATGAATATGATGTTGTACTTGTTTCGGAGGATAGGAATCTTCCTTTCGTTCAAGAAGTGCTCGATGGATTGCCTAAGGCCATCTGCAGAATAACAACCGTCTCATATCCCGGCCCTTTTAATTATTCGCAAGCAATAAATGCTGGGGCAAGGCAAGCTGCTGGTGAGTATTTGCTCTTTCTTCATGATGACGTTCGCATTGAAGGTCCGGCGCTTGTCAGGACTCTTATGGGGCACTGTGCACGCCGAGATGTGGGTGCGAGTGGACCTATGATTTGCGATTTCGACGGTACGATACAGCAGGCTGGTTTGGTTTATGTAAACGGTGAGATTGTTCCCCTGTCTAAGGGGTTGTATAAAACCATGCCAGGATATGTGTACAGACCACTCAGCGCACAGAATTTCAGTGCCCTTAGCGGTATTTGTTTGATGACTAAACGAGTTGCTTTCGAATCAGTTGGTGGGTTCGATGAGCAATTTGGTATAATATATGGTGATATCGACTATTGTTTTCGCCTTCGCGAGGAAGGCTTGCTTATTGTGTATACGCCCGAGTCTATTGTGAGCCATCGAGCGTCAATGAAGAGAGGACGAGCTGCGGATTTGTATGCAATGTCAGGCTACTATCATGAAAAAGCAGCTTTTTTTGACCGTTGGGCCGATGTCCTCGCAAAGGGTGATCCGTATTTCAACAAGAATTTTTCGCATATCCCAGAAGAAGCAAGCTCGTTCAAGCTGGACTATAAAAAGGCTATCGAATTGTAAATTCTCTCATTGGTTGATTGCTGGTTCCTTGGTATCAAGTTCTTTTTCATGAGGAAAGTCAAAGACGTATTGATTGTATTACAATAAGTGTCTCATAGAATCAAAGATGCAAACAATGATGAGAGGTTAATATGAAAGGCATAGTTCTTGCAGGTGGGTCGGGCACACGGCTTTATCCGCTTACGACGGTGACAAGCAAGCAGCTTTTGCCTGTCTACGACAAGCCGATGATATATTATCCGCTTTCAGTTCTTATGATGGCTGGTATAAGGGATATTTTAATTATTTCGACACCCCATGATCTTCCCAATTTCAAGCGCCTTCTACGAGATGGCTCAGATTTTGGCGTTAACTTATCCTATGCCGAGCAACCCACTCCCGACGGTCTGGCGCAGGCGTTTATAATTGGCGAAGAATTCATCTCAGGGGACTCTTGCGCTCTTGTTCTTGGGGATAATATTTTTTATGGAAACGGGCTTGGGCGGCACTTGAGGCAAGCTGTATCTGTTTCTGAAGGCAAGGGGGGCGCGACGGTTTTCGGTTATCACGTTGACGATCCTGAACGATTTGGGGTTGTAGAATTCGATGAAGAATACAATGCGATATCCATAGAGGAGAAGCCGGATCATCCTAAGAGCAACTATGCTGTTACGGGACTATATTTCTATGATAGTCGAGTATGTCAGCTTGCGAAAAAAGTACAGCCTTCTGATCGTGGTGAATTTGAAATAACCGACCTCAATCGTTTGTATCTCGATGAGGGTTCTCTTAACGTTGTGACGCTTGGACGGGGCTATGCCTGGCTCGATACGGGTACAATGGAGTCGCTGTATGAGGCTGGCGAGTTTGTACGCGCTGTTGAGCGTAGCCAAGGTCTATCTGTCTCCGTTGTGGAGGAAATAGCGTATCAAAATCATTGGATCAGCCGTGAGAAGCTTCTTGAGTGTGCTCAACGATACGGGAAGTCTCCCTATGGTCAGCATCTTATAAAAGTTGCTGAGGGAAAGATAGTGCCCCATAAAGAGGCGGTGTCTGTATGAGGGTTCTCATCACTGGCGGACGGGGCCAGTTAGGAAGTGAGTTACAGCGTATTTTCAATGACGGGTGCTCGGAGATCGGGACGATTCCTGCACTTTATGCTGATGCCGAGGTTGTTGCAACCAATGCGAATACGCTTGACATCACCGATCATGAGGCTGTGCTGTCGTATATTGCCGGTGGTGCTTTTGACCTTGTCATCAACTGCGCAGCAATGACTGACGTTGACGGTTGTGAAAAGGCTGAAGATATCGCATTTCGCGTCAATGCGGAAGCTCCGGGTAATTTGGCACGGGCTTGTGAGAAAGCTCATGCCAAATTGGTCCAAATATCCACTGATTACGTCTTTCCTGGAACTGATCCCGTTCCTCGAGCCGAAGAGGATGCAACAGGTCCTCTATCAGCTTATGGGCGAACGAAATTGCTGGGTGAGCAGCTTGCTCTTGAAAACAGTAGTCGATGTTTCGTGGTGCGCACGGCATGGCTATATGGTTATGAAGGCAAAAACTTTGTGAAGACCATGTTGCGGCTCGGTGATGATCGCAGCGAGGTGACGGTTGTCGACGATCAAAGAGGCAATCCTACATCTGCAAACGATCTTGCTCATGAAATACTTGAGATTGCTGCAACTGATAACTATGGCATATACCATTGCACGAATCAAGGAACATGCTCGTGGGCTGATTTCGCACAAGCCATTATGAAGGGAGCCGGTCTTGACTGCGAGGTAAAGCGGTGCACCTCACAAGAGTATATCGCCATGAATCCGTCTTCTGCGGCACGTCCGCTGTACTCATCATTGCAAAACAAGCATTTAGAAGACACAATAGGCGATAACATGCGTCCCTGGGAGGATGCTCTGGCAAATTTTTTGTTGAATTTGAAATGAAAGAAAACTAGTTTACTGGTAATCGGGGATGGACTAAAGCAATGAGTAAAAGTCGTAGATTGCTATAAACTCTAGAGTTTATAGCAATCTACGCAGATGACCATGCTCTGTGGCCTGAAGAGCGGCCCTAAGATCCGTGAATATCGTCTCCATTTTCTCGTAATTCATGTGCTAACAAGTTGCGATCAAGTTCGCTTAATCCCAATGATCCGCCGATGGATACAAGTGAGTGTATTGCTCCACGTCGCTCGGCTACAAAATCAAGGCAGTTTTGGATGCTGTCGAGATCGGTAGTGTCTTCCAGAAGGAGGGCGGTCCTTCCTCTGCCTGCATAACTTCCGCACCCTAGCAACTCTGGCCATTGTGCCAAGGAAAGAGAGGCGACACATAATTCTCGTTTGGCATCTGGTTTCTGATTATTTGAGCGAGCAAAGACATAGCTGCAAATTTTTAAGCAAGAATCTGCAGTGTTGGATCCTGCCACACGTATTGCGCGACGGTCATTTTCATCGAATTCTTTCTCGATTTCGGGAGCAGTCGTTGAACCGAAAATATTCAAATTTTTAACATCGGTGAGGGCAAGCCGTTTCAGAATATCTGCCGCGTATCGGTTCTGGTCCATCCCTGGAGTGACCAGAATGGGACATCTGTTTTCATACAGAAAAGGAGACGCTGCCAGTGATTCTAAGTTATCGTCGAAATCGACCAATGCGGCGTTTTCTTTCCAAAGGTTGTTCGTGAGACCGTATTCAAATATGCGCCAAGAGAGTTCGTAGACATCACCTTCATTTTGAAAGGCAATAATATTGGGTTTCCACGGTAAAGAAAGCAATTGATTAAAAGCTCTTTGAGCCCATGATCCGCAATCCACGGTAAATATAGTCGTCGGCTTTGCGTCGTAGAGAATTCGTTCTACCGCATCGGGGAGAACGTCGGGTTTGGTGGTAAGGACGGGTGCGTCATGTGCAGCCGCAAGGGCATTCGCAATCACGCTGTTGATATGTGATGTTCCACAGGCGATGACCAAGGTATCAGGCAATGCATCCTGCCAAGCGCGCAGCGCAAGCTTTGCATTAATGCTATCCGCATTTTCGCCTGTGATTACTTCACAAAGACCCGCCAATTGGTCGTTACTCCCAGTATTTTTTAGAGCATCAAAGACGCGTTTTTCGGCATCGGGGCTACCCGTGCGCCCTCCGAGGCCTCCGTATACACGACAGACGGAGACGGCGTCACCCAGCATGCGTGTGTGTCCCTTTTCGATCCAGATTGCCTTGTTGCACATGCGTTCAATCTGCTCATTGCTATGGGACACGATGAGCACGGTAACGCCATGCTTCTCTATAAGTTCGGTAATCCTGTCCTCGCATTTTTTTCGAAACATAAAATCGCCAACCGATAGGACTTCATCGACGATGAGAATTTCAGGGACGATTACCGTTGCGATAGCGAATGCGATGCGTGCGATCATGCCCGAAGAATAGTTCTTCAAGGGCATGTCTAAAAACTTTTCGATTTCAGCGAAGTCAACGATTTCATCGAAATGCTCGTTAATGAAATCCTTGGAATACCCTAGGAGTGCTCCATTGAGATAGATGTTCTCTCGTGCGGAAAGCTCTGTGTCGAAGCCAGCCCCCAGTTCGATGAGGGGTGCGATGTTCCCGTTTATTCGACACGATCCACTTGATGGCTCTAATACTCCAGCGATGATTTTGAGCATTGTCGATTTTCCGGAACCGTTTGTGCCGATGATGCCGAATACATCACCTTTTTTTACTTCGAACGATATGTCGTCGAGCGCCATGAAGCCTTCGAAGAACAGTTCGCGTCGAATAATTTTGATTGCATATTCCTTCAGGCTGTTTAGTTGCTCTGATGCCATGTTGAATACCATGGATACATGATCGACTTTGATCATGGTTTGACGTTTGTCATTTGAGGCACAATCGTCAGAGTTGTTGAGCGAGAGGGCTGATGTGTTGACGTTCTCGGGCATAATTCAACCTTTGTTTCTAGACATAGAGGATGAACTTCTTCTGTTGCTTGCGAAATACGAGGACTCCCAGAAAGAGCGCGACGGCTCCACAGCCGAAGCAAATAAGATTTGCATTAAGGTCAGGGGTGACACCCCACATAGTGATATCGCGGAAATAGGTAACATAATAATACATAGGATTGAATTTCATCACGGGGACCATCCACTCCGGGAGGATGTCGATGGAATAGAAAAGCGGGGTGGCGTATGTCCAAGCGGTGAGGATAACGCCCCATAGATGCATAATGTCACGGAAGAACACGGAAAGAGCGGAGAGCAGCAACCCTAATCCGAGGCTGAACATGAACAGATAAGCGAGTAATATCGGCAACAACAGAATGTTAAAAGTGGGAACCACTCGGAAAAAAATCATAACGATAACCACTGCTATCAGCGAGATGGCGAAGTTTAGAAGCGCGAACACCACTTTCTCGAGGGGAAACAACATCTTGTTGATGCGGATCTTCTTGATAAGCGGAGCTGAATCGATGATTGAGCTCATGGCTTCGGATGTTGCGTCTGACATGAAGTTGAACAATGTCATGCCGAGGATCAAGTAGACGGGGAAGGGCTCTACTCCACCTCGGAAAACAACTGAAAATACGGCCGCCAACACAATCATCATTAACAGCGGGTTCAGCACGGACCAAGCAACACCGAGGACGCTGCGGCGATATTTGAGCTTGAAGTCCTTCGAGACGAGAGACGTGAGAATAAACATATTGCGTTGTAACGAAATTTTTGAGAAGCTCATGCGAACTGGTGCCCTCTCTTCTTTTCGCAGTGGAGTTGCGCCTGGGGAATTACAACCCTTGCATGATAGCATGCAGAGCGAAAGCATTTTGAGTTTTCATTACTTTCGCGCATCGTTCGATGGACAAAACCGGTTGAAGTTGGTTCCATGGGTATTGATGAGCCCATGGGGTTAAAGCACTTTGCATGAAAACGGTTACGATTGCGGTAAGGTGCCTTTATAATCATACAGAATTGAGAATTCGTTTGCGGATGTCAATAAATGAAGGATGGATATGAAAACCTATCTCGTTACCGGTGGCGCCGGATTCATCGGCAGCAACTTCGTCCACTGGGTTGTGGAGAATCAACCTGAAGCGCACGTCGTTGTGCTGGATGCGCTCACCTATGCTGGCAATCGAGAAAACCTCGCGGGTATCTCAGAAGAACGCATGGAGTTTGTCCAGGGTGACATCTGCGATGCTGATCTGGTGGATGAGCTGTTCTCTCGCGTCGATGCCGTTGTTCACTTCGCAGCGGAGAGCCACAATGACAATTCCATTGCAGATCCTGAGCCGTTCGTTCGCACGAACGTGAGGGGAACATTCACGTTGCTGGAGGCCGCACGCAAACATAACGTGCGCTTTCACCATATCTCAACCGATGAGGTTTATGGCGATCTGGCGCTTGATGATCCCACCCGCTTTACCGAAGACACCCCTTATTGTCCCAGCAGCCCCTATAGCTCGACGAAGGCCTCGTCGGACATGCTTGTGCGTGCTTGGTTTCGTACTTATGGGGTCCAGGCAACCATCTCGAACTGCTCAAACAACTATGGTCCGCGACAGCACGTGGAAAAATTCATTCCCCGCCAAATAACGAATATCCTCGCGGGCGTTCGCCCCAAGCTTTACGGCGATGGCTTGAACGTGCGTGACTGGATACATACCGAAGACCACTCATCTGCGGTATGGGCCATTTTGACCAAGGGACGTGCGGGTGAAACCTATCTAATTGGCGCTGACGGCGAGAAGAACAATGTCGACGTGCTGCATGCCATCCTTCAGAACATGGGAAAGGGTTCTGAGGATTTTGATTGGGTCAAAGATCGCCCCGGACATGACCGTCGTTACGCCATCGACTCTTCCAAGCTCCGCGCGGAGCTTGGTTGGACCCCGAAACATACCGATTTTGACGAGGGCTTGAAGGCTACTATCGAATGGTATAGAGATAATCCGGAATGGTGGCAAGGAGCCAAGATGGCCACCGAGGCAAAGTACGCGTCACAGGGTCAGTAGGGAGTGCATAGCATGGCAGCTGGAGAAAGCACCAAATACGGTAATTTCACATTCACTGAGACTTCCATCGAGGGGGTTCTTGTCGTCGACGTCACAGCATACGGTGACGAGCGAGGCTACTTCGTGGAGACCTACAAGCGTTCCGATTTCGTTTCGGGAGGCATTGACGCTGAATTCGTGCAAGACAACCAGTCTTCGTCGACAAAGGGTGTCCTGCGAGGCCTTCATTTTCAAATCGAGCATCCACAATCAAAACTTGTTCGCGTTGTGAGAGGCGAGGTGTTCGACGTTGCTGTCGATCTGCGTCCGGACAGCCCTACCTATGGGAAATGGGAGGGCGTTGTTCTCTCTGCCGAAAACAAGCGCCAGTTCTTCGTTCCACGTGGTTTTGCCCATGGCTTTCTTGTGCTGTCGGATGTCGCTGAGTTCTGCTACAAGTGTGACGATGTGTATCATCCCGGTGACGAGGGCGGCCTCATGTGGAATGACCCGGAGATTGGCGTCGTGTGGCCTCTTTCTGGGGGCATCGAGGTCGTCTTGAGCGAAAAGGATGGATTGCACCCATCGTTCAGCGCCTATGCTGCGGGGTCGAAGTAATTCAGTGCCTATAAACCCGATGCTCCATTTCGACTACGAAGCCGTTCTCTCCTCCCTTTCTCCTACCGAGATCGAGAAGGGGAGTGCCCTGCGCATCCCCCGATGTGTCCGTGGGTCTCGTCGGGGGGAAGTTTCATGGGTTGTCCTTCATGTGTGTAAGCGAAATGATTCGAATGCAGTGCCGGTTGTTCAGAGCTTCCCCTTTCCTTCGGATAACCCTCCGACTATATATGGACCTTTGATAACGTCGGTGTCTGCTTCGGCGGGTGTTGACATTTGGTACGTCCGAGAGTTTGAGGTTGTCCTCCCTCTTTCCCTACGCATGTTCTCCATTGCTTGCGGTGGCGCGACTTTGAGAATGACGTGGAGAAGAAGAAACATGCTGCTTGATGTGCATTACGAAGAGATTGCGCATGCGGCGGCGGACCGATCCTATCCCGACTGGATTTCAGCTCATAGACGCAGGGTGCATGTGTCTTCGTCAGGTCCTCTTATGAGCATCGTGTCGCCGGTCTATCGAACTCCTCCTGAGTATCTGTCTGCGATGATCAATTCCGTCCTAGGGCAAAGCTACAAGAATTGGGAATTGGTTATTGTCAATGCAAGCCCAGATGATTCAAGGGTTTCAAGAGTTCTCTCGACGTATCGGGATGATCGAATCCGAGTGATCGACCATCCCGAAAATGATGGCATTTCAGGCAACACGAACTTAGGAATCGCCGCTGCGCAGGGCGACTACGTCAGTTTTCTAGACCATGATGACGTCGTTGAGCCTGATGCATTGGCGTCAATGGTCGACGTGATTGTCGGGTCAGAGCAACGTGTTGACTTGCTGTACTGTGACGAAGACAGCCTCAACGAAGAAGGCCTCAACTGCCTTCCCTTGTTCAAACCTTCGTTGAACCCTGATTTGCTGTACTCCAACAATTATGCGATTCATTGGTTGACCGTGAGCAAAGAAATTCTCGACGAAGTGAGCCGTTCGGGTCGCGATGTCGATGGGGCGCAGGATTACGACCTGACCCTAAAAGCCATTGAGGTTTCGAAGGCCATCGTCCGAATTCCCCGTATTCTGTATCATTGGCGCATTCATTCCGGATCGACGAACGTCAACCCCGATTCGAAGCCTTATGCCCAGTTGGCGGGTGCTAAAGCGATCGGCGCCCACTTTGATCGATGCAATCTTCGCGCCGAGGTCACGCTTGAGGATGTGCCCTGTACGTATAAGAGTGTTTTTGACGTTCAAAACCCAGCTGGCTCGATAGCATGCCTGCTGGCAACTTCGGAATCCTTCAAGGTCCTCGAGTGCGCTGCTCACGAATATGAGCATTCGGTCGGACAGCCTTGCGATGTCGTGAATATTCCCTCCGATGACGTTTCTCACCTCAAGGATGCCCTGGTCTCGACCAAGGCATCCTTAATTCTCTTTTGCCGGAGTTCCATTGGCGAGATCGATGCAGATTTCCTTGCTGTGATGGCTGGGTATTTCCAGCGAGATGATGTCGCGGCGGTGGCTCCCAAGGTAATCCGTAAAGACGGCTTGGTGGATTATGCGGGGGCTTGCATGTGCCCAAACGGAGACATGATGTATTTGAATCGATTTTTGCCTCAAGACGATGGCGGCTATGTCGGTCGGGCCCAGCGTCCATACGACGGACTTGTTTTGAATCCTGATTGCTTTATGGTTCGAAGAGAACTGCTTGAAGCCTTTTTGTTGGAAGAGGAACGGCTGGGCGGAACGGCTCTCTGGTGCTTGGAGATGTTCGCAGGCTTCTTTGCAAAGGGCTTGCGCAATGTATACACGCCCTTTGCATGCCTATACGAATCAAATCATAAGACGCTGCTTGATTATGGGGTCAACGATTTTGACGAAGAGGCCCAGCGTTCTTTCGTGGAAAGATGCGGTGGACTGATCGCAGGGGGCGATCCATCGCACAATCCAAATTTCGACGCCTACAGCCCCTATTACAAATTGAGCTGGTAGCCGGCTGCTGCTGCGCCTCGCCACCGGGTGAGGCGCTACTTGCCCGCCCGTCTTTTTCGTTTGGCGAGATAGTTGCTTGTGGCAAAATAAGTGTTCCTGATGCCTATGTTGCTTAGATTGTACAGACCCTGCTCAACAAGGCCCTTCATGTATGCAAGGTGACTCACTTTTGGTTTTGGGAGTCCCAGCAACTCGCAAAACATCCGTTTGACGCCGGGGGACACTTCGGGATCGCTCAGCACGAGGCCGGCATCCATCCTTTCAAACATGTGGATTGCCGCCGCCCGGACGTCGTCATGGGTCAGGTCCACCTCTTCGATGATGCCGCTCAAATAGGTGAATCCACGGCTGTTGTGCGCGCGCAGGATGCGCTCGTCGGTGACGCCCAGGCGATCCAGGACATCCATCATGTCATTCCAGCGTTCCAAGGGAAGAAGCGTGTTGCTGAGAGCAAACGACTTCGCCTTCTCGGGAGTTTCTTCCCGATAGCAGTAAAAGGGCTCGTCAAGGTAGGCAATGGCTTCAGCTTGGCAAAACGACTCCATCAGAAAGGGGTTGTCGGCCCAGCCGGCACCGGGAATTTCCTTAAAGCGGATGCTGTGTTTCCCGAGGAAGTCGGCTCGATAAATGGCAGACCAGATGGAAGGATGATGGGTCAGCAGGTGCGCGGCGTCGCCGATAGTGAACGGTTGGGAGGGTGGATGGATGCGGTTGCGGTAGCTGCAGTTCAGCTTTTTCTGCTGAGGAGTGTCGGGCAGCCAGATGCGCCAATAGGGCGTCTTGACGATGTCGACGGTTCCTCCGACAGCTTCTGCGCAGGCAAGCATGCTGAGGTACATGTCAGGCTCGATCCAATCATCGGGCTCGACAATCGCAATATAGTCTCCCTGCGCCTCTGAGAGACCGCGATTGCATGTTGCGCCGTATCCCTGGTTCTCTTTGTCGATCACGGTGATGCGGGGGTCATTCTTGGCGTGTTCCCGCATCACGGCAAGCGATCCGTCGGTGCTCCCGTCGTTGAGGCAAATGATCTCCAGATATGGGTATGTTTGAGATTCTATGCTGTCCAGGCATTGATCAAGATATTCCCCCGCGTTATATACGGGAACGATGACCGAGATGGTGGGTTGAGCTGCTTTCATGTATCCTGCTCCTAGAATTGCACAAGGTCTCGTGCCGGAATGGCACGCAATGGTCGAATGGTCTAGAGGAACGTGCCTATGATAGCGTAAAACGGTTGCCAGGCGGACGGCGGTGCGCCGCTCGCGTCTGTTTGCGCAGATAATCAAGTTTTTCTTCAGAAGACCTGCACGAATGAAGGCGTAGTGTGAGGTTGGCATTTGGCGGACCAGATTTCTTTCGGTTGGTTTTGGTCATAGATGATCAAATTTTCATAAAGTTTTTCCCAGCGGTCGCATTCCTTCAGGTTGTTTTAAGCTTTCCGTCACATCATGGCTCCTAGTGTTCATTGGGTGAATCCATGTGAGGAGTGCAAGATGGAGCTGGTGAAGCGCCTGTCGAAAGTCAAGAAGCCCGTACTTGTGGGAGTGGGCCTGGCGGTTCTGGCCGCCATCGTTCTGGTTGTGTTTCTTGTGGTGAGGGCAAACGCTCTCGGACAGGAGACGAGCACGACGGTGCAGTCGGCAACGGCCGAGAAAGGGAGCGTCAGCTCGACGGTGACGGGCACCGGTTCACTAGCCAGCGGCACAACTACCGACGTGACTGTCCCTGCGGGCATCAAGGTCACGGATGTGCTGGTGGAGAGTGGGGATGCGGTTGTTGCGGGTCAGGAACTTGCGACACTCGACCAAGCCTCGGTCGCATCAGCGCTCCTTTCGGCAAAAGAAGAGCTTTCGGACGTCGAAGAAGAGATAGAAGGTCTCTCGAGCAGCGCCTCAGACACGTCTTCGACCGAGTACTTGGAGGCTCTCATCCTCGATGGGGAGCGCGACGATCTTGAGAAGACCATAGAGACCCTGACAGCGCTGCTTGAAAGTCCCGCTATAACGGCGAGCGCCGATGGCACCATCGGAACGGTGAGTGTGTCTGCGGGGTCAGAGACCTCGTCTTCCTCGTCCAGCGGTTCTTCCGATTCTGGCACGACATCTTCGGGTTCTTCGGGCTCGGGCACCCCGTCGTCGACGACGGCTGCATCGACGACGGGGTTGGGGGATGGTGTGACGTCTACGGCGGCATACCAACTCGGATCCTCCAACACGTCGTCGGCAACGTATCGCGCAAACGCCGCAAGCACTTCCTGGGCGAACCTCGTGTATGACGAGACGACGCTGGCCACGGCTTTGCAGCTGGTGTCGGACGATGCGACCATCACCATGGCGGAGGGGGGCACGGCTCTGTCGGGCCTGTCTCTTGATGTCGCGGCGCCTGTTGCTGGACAGGTCCCGCAGGCAACCTTGGAGAGCAGCGACCTCTATGATAGCACCCTTTCCTGGAACTGCTCGACCGGAACGTTCCAGGGAGATGCCGTCTATACGGCCACCATCAAACTCGTCGCAAAAGAGGGCTACACGTTTTTCGAGGACATCGTGCCTGAAGTGAAGGGCGCGACGGTTGAGAGCACGGTCTTGTCTGGCGATGACGGTCGAAACGCAAGCGTTCTGCTTATCAAGGCTCAGTTTGCCAAGACGGAAAGCGCAAGCGGTTCGGGATCGGCTTCAGGGTCCAATTCTTCAGATTCTTCCAGCGGGTCCGGCGCAAAGTCCTCGAGCGGATCCGCGACGACCTCGAGCAGCGGATCGTCGAGCAGTTCGAGCCAGGGCGCCTCAAGTGGGACGACTTCAAGTTCGACAGGGAGCAGCTCGTCTTCGAATACCAGTTCGAGCAGTTCCGACATCAAGGAGGCAACGGCTTTCACCATCGTGTCTGATGCTGACGCAACGGTGTCCATCAGCGTGGATGAGGCGGATATCCTGTCGGTTGAGAAGGGGCAGGACGTCACCGTGTCCTTCGACGCCATTGAGGGCCAGGAATTCGATGGCACGATCACGAAGGTGTCCGCCAGCACGTCATCAAGCAGCAGTGGCAGCACGAAGTATACCGCCACGGTGACGCTGGACAAGACAGATGACATGATGTTCGGCATGAGCGCTTCTGCCACCATCAAAATCAGCGAGAGCGACAATGCTGTCGTCATTCCGATCAGCGCGTTACAGGAGCGTGGTTCTTCCTCTTTCGTGTACACCCAGTTGGATTCCGACGGCAATCCATCCGGAGAGGCTGAGGTCGAGACCGGGCTTTCGAATGGCAGTCAGGTGGAAATCACCAGCGGTCTGTCGGAGGGCGATACCGTCTATTACACCAAGACGGAAAGCTCCAGCAAAACCACGGAGTCAGGCATGGGAACCGGTGGCAGCGGGATGTTCGGCAGTGGAGAGATGCCCAGTGGAGGCGAGATGCCGAGCGGCGGCGGTTCGGGCGGCGGCGAGATGCCAAGCGGCGGTTCGGGCGGTTCCTCCGGCTCGCGTCAGTCTCAGTAGCGGGAGCGCCGCATGATTGCGTTCGAGAACGTGTCGAAAACCTATCGGGTGGGCGATGCCGAGGTCCACGCCCTTGATCAGGTGAGCCTGCGTATCGACGAGGGAGAGTTTGTCGCCATCGTTGGTCCGTCGGGCAGCGGAAAATCCACCATGATGAACATCATCGGATGCCTGGACACCGCTGACAGCGGAACCTATATCTTGGATGACCAGGCAATCGAAGAGTATTCCGAAGCAGACCTTACCCGCATTCGCAACGAGAAGATAGGCTTCATCTTCCAAAGCTTCAATCTCATTGGGAACATGACGGCTGAAGAGAACATCGAATTGCCCCTTATCTATCAGCACGTCGAGAAGAGGGAGCGTTCCAGGCGAGTGCAGGAGGCCCTTGAAAAGGTTGGGCTGGGGGAGCGGGGCAGGCATAGGCCCTTTGAGCTTTCTGGAGGGCAGCAGCAGCGTGTCGCCATCGCGCGCGCCCTGGTCACAAACCCGTCTCTCTTCCTCGCGGACGAACCGACGGGGAATCTTGATTCTCGGACGGGACGGGAGATCATGGATCTGTTCCATGACATGCACGCGCAGGGCGACACCATTGTGCTCATCACCCATGACGAATCGGTTGCCCGGCAGGCGACGCGCAGCATTCACATTCTCGATGGCCGGATAGACCAGCCTGACGACGCAAGATGGAGGGAATCGTCAAGCGGCACGGAGCCCCTGCACTTGTCGAGCCAAGATTTCGAGACAGTGAGGTGGGAGAACGCATGATCGTCCAGTCGTTTAAAATGGCGTGGAAGTCCATCGCCTCAAACAAGATGCGCTCGTTTCTCACCATGCTCGGCATCATCATCGGCGTCATGTCTTTGGTCGTTCTGGTTTCGCTGGTAGATAGCACCACCACGTCGGTGACCGACGAGATATCTTCTATGGGCAGCAACTATCTGACGGTCTCGGTTGAGGACGACAAAGGGAACCCCCTGAAGCTCGATGAGGTTGCATCTCTGGCGGACGATGATGAGATAGAGGCGGCTGCCCCCTTGTCTCAGAGCAGCGTCACCGCCTCAAATTCTTATACGGAAGAGACGGCGACGGTATATGGGACCACGGGACCCTATGCTGAAATTCAGGATCTCAAACTATCCTCGGGCAGGTTTATAAAGAACACCGACGTGGACAACCACACGAACGTCGCGGTTATCAATGCAGGTCTTGCAACAGAGGTGATGGGCCGAACGGACGTGGAGGGGGAGACCATCAACCTTGGCGGCATCGACTTCTTGATTATCGGCATTCTTGCTGCGGACGAGGCCGACTCGACCACCACCGAAACGTACGAGGCGTATATTCCCTACACCTCCCTTGTTCGCCTTGTGGACGATGTCTCGTCCAGCGTTTCGACCTTCTATGTTTCGTCTGCCAATGAGGAAACGCTTGACCAGGCGGAAACCGTTGTCACTCAAAAGATGCTGTCCCGTTTCAACGATGACGAGGATGCGTTCACCGTCATGAATCAATCCACCATCATGGAAGCGATGGAAAGCGTGACAAGCACGCTTGCCTTGCTCCTTGGAGGCATCGCCGCCATATCGCTTCTGGTTGGGGGAATCGGGATTATGAACATCATGCTGGTTTCGGTGACGGAACGCACGAGGGAAATAGGCATAAGGAAAGCCATTGGGGCAGGACGCGGGGCCATCATGATGCAGTTCTTAATAGAGGCCCTTGTCATCAGCCTGTTGGGATGCGCTGTCGGCATCGTGCTGTCGTGGGTTGCCCTGCAGGTCATTTCTGCGATCGGCGGTGGGGAGACCTCCTATCCGCTGTCGGTGGGAGTTGCGGGCGCGTCCGTCGCCTTTTCTCTGGGTATCGGTGTGATATTCGGGATATACCCTGCCAACAAGGCAGCGAAGAAGAAACCGATCGAGGCGCTTCGCTACACGGGATGACGAAGGGCGTTGCGCAGCGGCCTTGAGCGGAAGAAGGTGACGGGACGGCTTTTTTGCCTCCCGTCTCGGCCTGTCGATGCTGCGGAGGCTGATCTTCCAGCCGGCTTTTCAGATTACTTTTGTTATGATGCCATACATGGTATCCAACATGTCATCTGTTTGCCGGGAATGGGGCTATGCTGCTGTGGCGGCCCTTCTGGTCGTGTGCACCGTAGTTGCGGGAACGCTGTTTGGTACGCCGCCCACATTTCAGGGCACGTCCTATATGGAAAACTTCGCCCACTATGCCGATGCAGACCAGTATGCCCGTTTGGGAGATGCCCTGATCCACGGCAGCCTCTCTTTGGATCTTCCGGTGCCCGATGCCCTGGCGGAGCTCGACAATCCCTATGACTTCGAAAGCCGCTACGCCGCCAGCGACGGGGGAGCAAACCCCGTGTTCTGGGACCATGCATTCTACCAGGGGAAATATTACTGCTACTTCGGCGTGGTTCCCGCCTTGCTGCTCTATGTTCCCTATCAGTTGGTCACGGGGTCGTGGCTCGCGACGCCGGTCGCCGTGACCGTGCTCGGCGCTGGCTTTGTGATTGCCGCCGCCCTGCTGGTCCGCCGCATTGCCCGGCGCTTCTTTGCGGACAGCGCGACCACGGCGACGACCATCGCCGCGCTCGTGCTTGTGGTGGGTGGGAGCAACCTTGCCTACCTGGTTTCGGTTCCGCGCTTCTATTCGGTTCCCATTTTGGCTTCCTCGCTGTTCACCATGCTGGGCCTGTGGTTTTGGCTCGGCGCCCGGCGAGATGTCCGTGCGCCAGCCCATGCGGCAAACCTTCCCGAGGGCTCGTCTCCGATGCTCTCATGGTGGCATCTTGCAGCGGGATCGGCGTGCATGGCGCTGAACTTCGGGTGTCGCCCGCAATTCATGCTGGCGTGTTTTCTGGCCCTTCCGATCTTCTGGAGGGACATCGTCTCCGACCGCCTGCTCTTCTCCCGAGCAGGGATGAGGGAGACCTGTGCCGCGTTGCTTCCCTTCGTGGTGGTGATTGCTCCTCTGCTCTGGTATAACTATGCTCGCTTTGGGTCGGCGCTCGATTTCGGCAGCAGCTACAACCTGACGGGTTTCGACATGACCTCCTACCAGCAAAGTTGGCGGCTGACGCCCATTCTGCTGTACTTCTACCTGCTGCAACCATTCGACCCGTCTTGGCAGTTTCCCTTTGTCCAATCCACCGATCTCTCCTATTCGGTCGGCTGGGCTCCGACCGAGCCCATGTTTGGCGGATATCTGTGGCTGGTTCCTGCTGCCTTGCTGGTGTTCCTGCTGCCCGCGGTGAGGAAGGCGCTCAGGAGTCGACGTCTGTGGGGACTTTGCCTTGCCATGCTGGCCTTTGCTGCCGTTGCATTAGTGGTGGACACGCGGACGGCAGGGGTGACCCAGCGCTATTTTGGTGACTTTGGCTGGTACGTGATGCTGGTGGCGTCGCTGGTTCTGTTTGCGGTCCAGGCGCAGCGGAGGGAGGGGCAAGGGTTGGGTGCCCGGTGGGGGTCGCTGGTCTTTGCTGGCGTTGCCGTGGCGGTGGCGCTGTCGATTGTCGTGGGAGGGGCCTCGCTGCTGTCGCCAAGCCGCTATGACAGCATCGCCGCTTTGAACCCCGCGCTGTATGCACAGGTGCAGGGCCTGTTCGACTGACGTAGATTTCCCTGAGTGGACACTTGGTGGGGCGGCGGCTTAGGCTGTCCTGTCGCGTTATAATACCCTCATGGACACGCGGCGACCATCTCATGACTATGACCCCTTCGAACCGGGACATGCAACTCCTGAATTCGAACGGTATGCGCGTGAGAACTATGCGACGCGGTCTCGCGGGCGCAACGAGGATCGTCCGCTGCGAAGCGGGAGCGGGGACACTCAGGATTTCCCCGGCGGGCATCCTGAACCGCCTTCTGTGGAGCCGCCTCAGCAAAAGGGCAAACCCCGATCGGGTGCCAGAGGAGTCCTCGGCATCCTTGCCGTCATCCTGATTGCGGCCCTCGTCGAGGTGTTCGGCTTCAATTTCTCCTCCTTCTCGTCCATGCTGTATCCCGAGACGGGGTCTTATCTGGTCGATGGCGTTGTTCCGTCGACCGCAGAGCCCATCACCCTGAGCGCCGGCGACAACACCTTTGAAATCACCGGCCTCGATGCCGAAATCAAGAGCATTCACTTCACGCCCGTTATCGAGAACGCTGCAGCCGCCGCCGCGGCGACTGACGGCAAGGTGCAGATCGTGATGTACCTTCAGGATCAAGGCAATGCAAACTATTACGCGCTTCCTGCAGTCTCGGTTGACCCGAACGACGCATCGCGCACCTACATCTCCCTCGAGCCCGCGGGAAACTGCCATTCCATCAAGGTGACGGCCACGAACCTCTCCGACATCGGTCCCATCACCGTGACGGGCATTGCCCTGAACGATCGCGTGCCTTTCGACTTCGACCTGTTCCGGTTCCTCTCGACGCTTGTGGTGCTGCTTGCCCTTTACGCGCTGCGTCCGCATGCCTCCCTTTACAGCCGGGTGATGGACCTGGGAATTTTCTCCCAAAAGGCGCTCGTGGTGGGGCTCGTGGCCTTGCAGGTGGCGATCATCTTCCTGCTCGTTTCGGGCAACACCCATTTCGTCTCGATGACGCAGACGGCATCGACGGAGAACTACTATCAGTATCAGAAGCTTGCCGTCGCATTGACCCAGGGACACTTCTATCTCAACGATGTGCCTTCCGACGCGCTCGCTTCCATGGCCAATCCTTATGACACAAGCGCGCGGGCCAGCTTGGGAGTGCCCTATCTGTGGGATCATGCCTATTTTCAAGGGCGTTATTATGTGTACTTCGGCATCCTGCCGTGTCTCGTCTTCTATGTTCCCTGGCTGATCGTGACGGGAACGGGATTTCCCACCTGGCTGGGCGTCGCGCTTTGTGACGCCGCATTTGCGGCCGGAGCGACCTACCTGCTGTATCAGGTGTGCCGGCGGTGGTTTCCCCGCACGTCGCTGGGCGCCTTCGTCGTCTTGGACATCATGCTGTTCGTTGCGGGCGGTGCCCTGATCCTCGCGCGGACGCCCAGCATGTACTTCTTGCCGGAAGCGATGGGCCTTGCCCTGGTGGTTTGGGGCCTCGGCCTCTGGGTGAGCGGCACGTCCCAGGGGGTTATCGAGCGGGGGAAGGTCACGTTGGGGGCGGTGCTCGTTGCGCTCACGCTGGCAGCGCGTCCCCAAATGGTGCTGGCGGCCGTGTTCGGGCTTCTGCTGCTCTGGCCCTTCCTCAAGGGGTCGCGCTCCCACGTCGCGGCACGCGGGGAGGCCCTCTCCGCCTTTCGGATGGCGCTTGTCCCGTTCCTCGTGGTTGGCGTGGCGGTGCTCGCCTACAATTTCCTGAGGTTCGGATCGCCCTTTGACTTTGGGGCGAATTACAATCTCACCACCAACGACATGGTCCATCGGGGCTTCCACGCGGATCGCATCCCGTTTGGACTCTATGCCTACCTGTTTCAGCCTCCGGTGTTGGGGAGCCAGTTTCCCTTCCTCCAAAAGGCGTACCTCGATCCTGCGTATCAGGGCATCACCATCTACGAGCCGATGTATGGGGGATATTTCTTCCTGTATCCCATGACGCTGGTGATCCTTGCCCTGCCGCGCGTCAGGCGGGGCCTGCGGGACAAGGGGCTGTTCGTTCCCCTTTTGGTGGCGCTGGGCGTTGCCCTGACGTTGTGCATTTTTGACCTGCAGGGAGCGGGCATCCTCATGCGCTATGTATGTGATTTCGGCATCTACCTCGCATTCGCCGCCGCCCTGGTGTTTTTGGAGCTGGTGCAGGTGCGTTCTTCCCAGCCGCTCGGGCAAGGCTGGACCACGCAGCTCGGTCAGGGGCGCGCGCGTCCTGATGGGATGCGCGCAGGCTCATCGGAAGAGACCGTGTCGGTCTATCGCATTGCCCTGTATTTCATGTATGGATCGTTGGTTGCCATGCTGGTGATGGCCGTTCTGCTGTGGGAGGCCTTCGGCATGTATTGATGGATGCCGTCCCTCGCAGACCGGCCTCCCTCTTCTTTTCCTTCCTTCCAATTCACCCACTTGATGTGAGGAATTGACAAGGGGTTTCCCTATCATGGGCGCGTCGGTTAAGGGCCGGCTCGCACCGGCGAATTGCTGCCGGCGCGATGGTCTGCAGGAGGGAAGGAAACCCATGAAGACTTCAACCGTGTTTGATCGAAGGAGCTTTCTCAAAGGGGCGCTGGCAGCTGGCGCCGTCACGACGATGGGGGCGGCTGGTGCGGCGCTGACCGGATGTGCCCCCGCCCAAAAAGGTTCAGTGGATTCTGCTGCCGACGTTTCAGGCGATTCGATGACTGCGGCAGGGCTCGACAAGGCGCAGTGGTCCTTTGAGGTGCCGCCCGATCCCGTTGCCGAAGGCGACATCGTTCAAACGTATGAGGCGGACGTCATCGTGGTCGGATCGGGGGTCGCCGGCTTTGTCGCAGCTGCTTCCGCCCTCGACCACGGCGGCGATGTCCTGCTGTTCTCGGCAAGCACCAAGCCGGTGTCCCGTGGAGGTTCGAACAACGGCGTGGGCACGAAGGTCCAGAAGCGTCTGGGCGTCGATTACACCCCCGAGACCATCACGACGCACCTGAAGAATGAGCTGGCTCGATCGTCTTACCGGGTCGATCAGCGCAAGTGGTGGCGCTGGGTCAACAACAGCGCCGAGTCGATGGACTGGCTTGTGGACATCGTGGAGTCTGCCGGCTATCAGGCAACGCTCGAACTGCCTTTCGAGGATCCCGATGGAACCTTCTCCGTTCCCGCCTCCTCTCACAATTTCTATGGGGATGGCATCGCCAACACGGCGAATGAAGGGCAACCTCTGGTCATGAAGGCTCTCGAGCAATTCATAAAGAGCAAGGGGGGCGACATCCACTACAGCACGACTGGCCTCTACCTTGTCCGTGACGATGACAATACCGGTCGAGTGAGCGCCATCGTGGCCACTGATCCTGACGGAAACCACGTCAAGTATGCAGCACGCAAGGCTGTTGTGCTGGCAACGGGAGACTTTTCGGCCAACAAGGACATGATGGCTCGCTACTGCGGCAACTTCGCCGATTTCGTGTTGCCGGATCTCAAGGCCAACTACGATGCTGAATTCCAGTTCGGGGGGCTCATGCCTGGCGACGGGCACAAGATGGGCCTGTGGGCGGGGGCTGCGTGGCAGCGTGTTCAGCCCTGCACGCCGATGATAGGCTGGTACGGCTTTCCGGCGCCCGCATCAGACCAAAACCACACGGGCATTCTGCTCAATCGTGCAGGCAAGCGTTTCATGAACGAGGACACCACGGCTGTTTATGCAGGTTATGCCGTGCAGGCGCAGCCCGGCATGAGCGTGTTCTCGGTGTGGTCGGCGTCCTATGCTCGCCAGTTCTCCTCCTGGGAGGCGCTTGGCAACAACATGGACAACTTGGGCATCGTTCCCGTGGGCCCTGAAGACAAGGTGGCCGAATGGGATGCGGGGGTGGAGGAAAAGACCTTCTTCAAAGCTGAATCCATCGAGGGCGTCCTCAACCAGATGGACGGCATTGACGTCGAGGCCGCGCGCGCTGAAATCGAGCGTTACAACGCCTTGGCCCATGCGGGGGTTGATGAGGATTTTCGCAAGGATGCCCGTTACCTGGCGGCAATCGAGGAAGGTCCCTTCTACGGCGCGCAGTCGACGATGGGATCAGCCCAGTTCCTGTGCGTCCTCGGCGGTCTGCGCACCAATGAGCTCATGCAGGTATGCGATGAGGACGACAGGCCCATCGAGGGACTGTACAATGTCGGGTGCATGGTGGGCGACTCGTTTGCCAACGTCTACAACTTCCGCATTCCCGGCCATAACTTAGGCATGAACTGCATCACGCACGCCTACCTGACCGGCAAGGGCCTTGCATCGGCATAGGCCTCCCTGCGCACGCGACGCCTCCGGTTTCGGCGTGGTGCTTCCGCCCGGCATCGCGGGGCGTCGCGTGGGATTTCGTGTTCGTGGCAAGCGCCCATGACTTCTGATACTGTTGTGCGAAGCAATGACGTGTGCCGGCATCCGCCTAGTGAAGGGGGATGCTGTTGCGCATGTCCAGTGGTGATGGATCGCAGCTTGCGTGAAGGGGTTTTAGGGGATGCCCGCATGTGGTGATGGCGCAATCGATCAAAGCTGATCGAGGAGATCATGCCTTTGCTCATGCCTGTCGGATTGGTTTGCGAAGGGGTTTCAAGGGGAGCGAGGGTGAGCAATGGGAGTGTCGTTTCACATGAAGAACGCGGCGGCGCGGGATATTGTGGGCTTTGCTCTTGTCCTGATGTTTTTCGGTCTGTTCGTCGGCGAGGTCAACCCGCTGTTCTTTGGTCGTCTTGATTTCGGAGATTCCACCCGCTGGTTCGGTTCGCTTGCTGAAGGGGGTCAGGTTGGCCTGCTGCTTTTGGTTGGGCTGGTCTCGACCAGACGAGCTGCCTTGGTTGAGGCTCCTATGGCTCAAATTGCCGCCGTTGCGTTGATGGTTGGCTTTGCTTGCCTGGGTGCCTGCATACTGTTGGGAGACGCTGCGCCGGGAGTGGGCTTTGGGCTGGCGGCGATTGCGTTTGGCATAGGTCAGGGCTCATCGTATCTTGTTTGGGTCCGGTCGTTCACTCGCCGTGATGCCGATCATGTGGCTTCGATTGTGGTGGCCAGCACCATCCTGTCGGCCGCGCTGTTGGCGGCGCTTTCCCTCGTGCATGACCAAGCCGTTTTCTTGATGCTGGTCTTCTCGATTGTGCTTGCCTGCATTGCGTTGCTGCCCCGGGGAGGGAGCCCTGCATCGCTATCGTCCAATGGCGAGGGACCCGCCGCGGCTGCTGCTGCGGGGAATTCTCCCTTGAATTGGGAAAGGCCGGACGAGGTCTGTTCCGATCATGGCGTGCGCGGCTTGCGTGCGCTGCTCGGATCATTGCTCGGCACCACCTGGCAATCGCTGTTTTGCCTGGCTGCTATCGGCTTTTCATGCGGCGCCATCCGTGTGGTCTCATTGCAGGTCCCGGGGTCGCTTGCCTTCATGGACATCATGTTTCCTTTTGGGTATCTGCTGGGATCGGCGGTGCTCATGGGCTTGTGGGCTGTGGGAGGAGTGAGTTTTGACTTTCGCTCGCTGTACTCGGTGCTGTTCGTCATCACGGCAACTGGCTGCGTCATGCTTCCCCTTGCGGGGGACCAGTTTCAGCCAATTCTGTATTGCATCGTTAATTCAGCCTTCACGCTTGCGTCCATTTGCATGCTGATGACCTGTTGGGATGTGTCCCGCACCCTGAAGATGAGTCCCTTCGCGGTGTTCGGCTTCGTGTGCGGAGGCGTGTACTTTTCGGTTGTGGTGGGAAGATGGGCCGGCTATGCCGCGAATGGCGTTGCGGGAGGGTATGGAGTCGTGGAGATGCTCATCGTCTCGTCGCTGGTGGTGTATGTCATTGCGCTTGCCAGCATCTCGTCGGCCCTTCTGCGCATACGTCGGGGCATGCTCCCCCAATCGCAGGAGAAGACTCCTCCCGGCATCGCTCATATCGTGTCCCTGTCCGAGAATGAGATACGCTCATCGGAAATATTTGCACGGCAGTTCGGCCTGACTCCGCGCGAGGTTGATGTGTTGGTTCTTCTGCTTGAGGGGCGCAACGCGACCAGCATAGCCAAGGTTCTTCAGCTGTCTCCCAATACGGTGCGCACCCATCTGAAGAACGTGTACAGCAAAATGGACGTCCATAACCGCCATGATCTCCTGGCTCTCGTCGGGTCGCTTGGGGTTGAACATAACGAGAGGAAAGCGCCTTCATGAAGAGCTGCGGACGCAAGATGATGCCAGCGGAGGAAGAGGCGGTGCAACGGGATCAAATCCTGATACGCATTGCTGCTGTCGAGGAGGCGATTTCCGACCATCTGAAAGCGTTGGGCCCAGGCGAGCGCGCGGATGGGATGCGTGACCGAGTCGAGTTGATCCTTCGCGTGCTGAGCCGCGATGATGAAGGAATGCGTGTACGCCGTTTGTGCTCCTGCGCCAAAGTGGGTGACGAGCCGTGCATCGCGTTGAGCGCCCTTGCCCTGCAGCTGTGTTCCGTAGAATAAAAATGAACACTTCCGGCGTTTGATTTTGAACAAAAACGGCGTGAACATGCTGACCGATTATCGATTGGCTTACCTTTATCGTGCTCTGTTTTCGATTAAGGAGGTCAGAA
>JAEWQO010000034.1 GCA_023460315.1 Actinomycetes bacterium | reverse complement strand
CTCCCTTGCTGCTTCCGGCGTTAAAAAGACAAACCCGCCCGGTGTCATCATATCAAAGGACGCCTGCGGATACTTGATTAACATTTCCTGTACAATCACAGTTTCACCTCCTCAAAACATCCCGCTGAGGGACTTGATAATCTCATAGGCAATGATGGCCAGATAGGTAAAGAGGAAGCACATCAGCATGAGAAAGGAAAACACACGGATCTTCGGCGGTATTTTCTGCGCCTCACCTTTCAGGCGCTGCAGCTCCAGCTGCTTGAAATCATGCGCCAGCATCTGAAAATACACCGTGCTGTCATCGCCACGCAGCACGCCGATGAGTCCTCTCACCACATCCGACAGCATAGGCGAATTGAGCCTCGCCTCAAACCGGGTAAGGGCAGCCTCATAGCTGGAGGAGCGCATATCCGCTGCCAGCATGGTCAGCTCCCCGGCAAAGGCTTCTCCGGCATTTTTCTTGTAGTTCTCTATGATAGCCAGCACATCACGGGAGGCTTTCAGCTCCTGTTCGATATTGGCAACGAAACGTGGCAGCTCCTTTTCCACAGAAGCTCTCTTTGCGGACAGCTTTTCGTCTGCCTTTTTGATTTCTTTGAAATACACCATGACCCCAAGGAACACGACCACCGGCACCAACAATGGGAACACAAAGCCTGCCGGAATCGCCAGCAGCAAAATCACGCCGGATTTCACCAGCGCATAGGCCTGATAGACCTCCGGCTCCATGTTCATGCCGGTGGCTTTCAGCACATTTTTGAGCCGATGCCTGCGGTATTCGTTCATGCGAATGAGCTTGGCGAGCTTTACCGCCCAAGTCATGAGATAGGCTTCCAAGCTCCTTGCTGCTTTTTTCTCTGTTCTTGTAGTATTGAGCATGGCCTTGGCGGTGCTGAGATACGGCAGGCGCAGCAGATCCAGAAGAAGAAAGAACAGCCCCGCTGCCAAAGTGACTCCGAATAAAAACAGTAATCCCATCGCCATCACCTCCTGTACTCAATGGGCTTAGTGAGCCGAAGCACGCAGGCCGTAGAGATAAAAATCAGGGCGGCGCTGATGGCCAGAATGACCTGACCCAGCGGCGTGTGCATCAGCGTATCGTACCAGCTTTTGTTCAAGAGATACATCAGCGGGATGTTGCCGATGACGAAGATGACCATGATAATAAATTCCTTGCGGGGTTCAAAGACGAGGTATTCCAGCTCACCGTTGACGATCCGCATATCAGACAGCTTGCTGACAATAGGAGTCAGGGTCACTTTCAGGCTGCGGTCATGCTGGCAGTCGCACAGGGCATCGCACCATTCCCGAAACACCTCGTTGTCTATTTTGGTGCGCAGCACCTTGATGGCTTCCAACACATCCGGATCAATGAGCTTGACCCGCAGGACAAAATCTTTGAACACCTGATGCACGGGTGGATTCAGATAATTGAGGTTTTCCTCCACAGCGGTGAGGATATTTTCACTGCGTAAATATGCGGTTGTGACAATTGACAGAGCCGTTTCCAGCTCGGCGGCAATGTCCTTTTTGAAATGACTGGCGGTGAGCTGTACATACCAAAAGGGCAGCATCATAAAACCCACCGCCATGACCGGTGCTAAAAAGAAGTTGCCCATCACAATAGCAATTGCTGCACCGATGGCAAACAATAACAGGGAGCAGGCGCAAACCAGAGAAAAGCGATTGCTCCTGCCGGTCATGGCCAGCACCTCCTGCGCCATCTGGATTTGCCGTTTCAGGAATCCCGGCTTTTGGCGGCGCTGTGCCGCTTTGATTTCATCCCTGATGGATTTCTTTTCTCTGGTGAGAAAGGAAAACAGTCCATCGGTAAATTCCATCGGCTTTAAGCCGAGCAATAGAAAAAAGCCTGTAATCATGCCGATACAGGCCAAAAGTTGAATGGTTGTCATACGGCTATTTGCCCTCCTTTCTTCAGAAGATTGATGCGCTCCTGCGGCATCCCGTTTTCCAGCAGCCGTTTGCACAGGCTGTCGGAGATGGGATTGACCGTCACATGATGTCCGGTAATATAAAACTGGTTGTCCTCATAGCGGTTTTCGGTGATTTCATACCGGAACAGGGTTCGATAATTCCGGCTGTTGTCCGGCAGGATTTCACACTCCATGATTTCCATGAGCCGCCTTTGTTTATTTTCCAGCTGCTTGCAGAACACAACAATGGGATAGGCCTCTGTCACATAGCCCATGAGGGTTTCATCCGACATATCCACGGCTCGCTTGCAGAGGGAAACCATGCGGCGGTAGGTGGATTCAGAGGAGTTGGAGTGAATGGTGGTGACCACCGCCACACCGGTTCGGGCTACCTCTTGAGCGGCATTGGCTTCCTCACCACGCATCTCGCCGACCACAACAATATCCGCATTGAAACGCAGGGAGATGTCCACAAGGTCGATCTGCTCAATCCGGTACAGCTCGTTCTCGCTGTTTCGGGTGAGGGTATGCACCACGGAGTTGGTGACTTTTCCGTCCTTTTCCCGGATGAGGGAAAGCTCCCGGCTGCCGTTTTCAATGGTGAAGATGCGCTTGTTATCGGGGATGGTAGTGAGTAACCATCCGGCCACCGTGGTTTTACCGCTGCTGGTAGCCCCTGCAATACACACCGAAATGCCGTAGCGGATGAACTCTGAGAGCAAATCCAGCATTTCTCC
>JAEWQO010000033.1 GCA_023460315.1 Actinomycetes bacterium | reverse complement strand
GTGTATCGTATCCATATGCGGTTATCCCTTCTCTTGAATCCAAACTTCGCAATTTAGATTCTAGGTGATAACCGCTTCCCTCATCTATTCGGGGAAAGGTCCTTACACCACAATTTGGCACGCGATCAAAGCGACGGCCCTCTGCTTGAAAACTCTGCGAAACGCCATCGGACAACGTATGAGAAAGCCCGACCCTCCCGCAGGCAAAGGAGGGCCGGGCAGACTGGCCGGTTCCTACAGCGCAGCATCCCTGATGACTTGCAGCAACTTATCAACTTCCCATGAGCCAAGATCGCCCTCACGGCGCTCACGCACCGAAACGGTTCCGCTCTCGATCTCCTTGTCGCCCAGAACGACCATATAGGGGACCTTCTGACTCTGGGCTTTGGCTATCTTGACGCGCATCGGCTCATTCTGATCATAGAGCTCGACGCGGCCTCCCGCCGCCGTGATCTTCTTCATCAGATCGCTCGCCGCATCCTTATGCCGGTCTGCGATAGGCAGCACGATCACCTGCACCGGAGCGAGCCATAAAGGAAGTGCGCCGGCATAATGTTCGATGAGTATTCCCAAGAATCGCTCAATCGACCCAAAGATGGCACGATGGAGCATCCAGGGACGTTCCTCCGTGTTGTCTTCAGTGCGATACGTCAGCTCAAAACGCTCGGGGAAGTTGAAGTCAACCTGCACGGTCGAGCACTGCCAGGTGCGCCCGATGGCATCCTTCACCTTGATGTCAATCTTCGGCCCATAGAACGCGCCGTCGCCCTCGTTGATGTCATAGTCAAGGCCGTGGCGAGCACACGCTTCCTTCAGGGCATTGGTCGCGTGCTCCCACATGTCATCGGAGCCGATGCTCTTCACGGGACGTGTCGAGATTTCGGCTGCATACTCGAATCCGAACGTCGACATGATATGGTCGACGAGATCAAGGATGGCGACAACCTCGTCGACAACCTGGTCACGCATGCAAAACACGTGCGCATCGTCTTGCGTGAATCCGCGAGCGCGCAGCAAGCCATGCACGACACCGCTCATTTCATGGCGATACACCGTTCCGAACTCAAAATAGCGCAAAGGCAGGTCACGATACGAATGGATGTCGCTTTTGTAGAGCATGACGTGACCGGGGCAATTCATGGGCTTCACAGCATATTCGGTCAGACGAGGATTCTCGTCATCTCCCTCGTTGATGTTGAAGAAGTACATGTTCTCATGATAGAAGTCGTAGTGCCCGCTCGTCTTCCACACGTCGGCATTATAGATGTGGGGGGTGATAACCTCTTCATAACCGCGCTCATACAGATCGCGGCGCAACCATTCCTGCAGGATGCGGATGATGCGCGCGCCCTTGGGGAGATAAAGGGGCAAACCCACGCCTGCCATCGGGTCCATTGTGTAGATGCCAAGCTCGCGACCGAGCTTGCGGTGGTCACGCTTCTCCGCCTCCTCCTGGTTGCGAAGGTACGTTTCGAGATCCTTCTTGCTGAAGAACGCCGTGCCATAGATGCGTTGCAGCATTTCGCGGTCGCTGTCGCCCTTCCAGTAGGCACCGGCCAGCTTTATCAGCTTGAACGCGACGAGCCGCGAGGTGTCGGGAATATGGGGACCCCGGCACAGGTCGACAAAAGACCCGATGGCGTAGGTGGTGATGGTTTCGCCTTCCGGCAGATCCTCCACGAGTTCGCATTTGAGGTCCTGGCCTTTGGCCTTGAAAAGGGCGAGCGCCTCCTCACGGGTCACCACCGTGCGGACAAACGGCTCGCCGGCCTGGACGATTTCGGCCATACGGGCCTCAATCTTTTCCAAGTCCTCCGGGACAAGGCTGCGATCAAGCTTCACGTCGTAGTAAAACCCATTTTCAATGGCAGGTCCGACACCGAACTCTATGCCCGGATAGAGATCTTCCAGTGCCTGGGCCATGATATGCGCAGCCGAGTGGCGAAGCAGGTCAAGGGCTTCGGGTGATTTCGAGGTGACGATGGCAACCGAATCGCCCTCCGCAACAACCGTGCCGAGATCAACGGGCTTGTCATTGACTATGCCGGCGAGCGCAGCTTTGGCAAGACCCGCCCCAATGGCCGAAGCCACGTCGGCGACCGTCGCCCCCGCAGGAACCTCCTTGACGGATCCGTCAGGCAATATGATGTTCATGGCCATTCCTTTCTTGTGCCGGGTGCACACAAAGCACCTGCACGTTCGGTTCTTCGTAGTCGGAACGCCCCACTCTGCCCCCAAACGCGATCAGCGCAAAGTGAAAACGTCGTTTCAAACAACAAGAAGCCGCCTCAAGCAAGGCGGCTTCCCAGACTGCAAGGACAAGTTACTGCGCAGAACGCTCAGGATGAGCAGCTGCACGTGGCTGTCTCGCTTGTTGGGGTGCCGCTTGTTGCGGCCGCGGCGTTCGAGCGCGCTGAGGACCGGGTGCTCGACGCGCCCGCTGGCCACCCGCGACCGGCGTGCCGCAGTAGGGACACACCGTCCAGGTGGGATCGAGCGCATGGTTGCAGGTTCCACACAGGTTCTTCAAACGTTGATGGCAATTCGGACACAACACATAGTCAGATTCGACCGGATAGCCACAGTTCGCGCATTCGCCGTATTTCATGAGCTCGCGCTGCTTGAGCGCGATCTCGAGTTCCTGCTCGTCGCGATCAATCTGCAGCAAAGGAGGGCGCAGCAGACAATAGGCGATGACTCCCAGCAGCGGGATGAGCGAGACGGCACCCCACACATACCACGAGGAACCGCGCAGGTAGGCATCACGAACCACCCAGACAATGGACAGCACGTACAGGATGACGAGCAGAACCACGACCACGGTGAACGCGGCCTGCAACTCGGGCGTCCATAGTTGGGACAGCAGTTCGTTCATTTCGACCCCGTTCTCTTCGCTTGCCCGCACAAAACCGGACATTCGACCGCCGTGCAGGCATGCAGATACCGGCACGATCAGTCATTATACCAAAGATGCCCAGTACATCGGCTCTGTTACGCAATTTCTGCTAATTGGGCCTCGACGCGGGCCAGCTTGTCGGACAGGTCGGCCAGCTTGGAACGATCCTTGTCGATGATCTCCGGCGCGGCCTTGGCCAAAAAACCGGGATTGGAAAGCTTCTTCTCAAACTTCTCAACATCCTTGACGAGGGACGCCCGTTCCTTTTCAAGACGCTCTCGCTCAACGTCAAAATCAACAAGGCCGGAAAGCACCGTGTACACCTCCAAACCCGCAGCCAGCGTCACGCCTGACTCGGCGGGCTTCTGGGCATCCTGGGCGATCACCAAAGACCTTGTGCCACCCATGCCCTCTATGAGCGCACGTTGCCCTTCGAGCAAAGCAACGTCGTCCGCTTCCGCCTTCACAACGACGTCGAGGCCCCTCTTCGGGGAGATGCCATAGCGAGCACGCGTCGAGCGAATTGCCGACACGGTCTCGGTCACCATCTGGATTGAACGTTCGGCCTCGACATCGACATAGGCAGCGAGCGCCTCCGCATCTGGCCAGGACGAGACGATGAGGTAAGGTGCTTCCTTTTTCCCGGGAAGCATCTGGTATATCTCCTCCGTCACAAAGGGCATGATGGGATGGAGCAGGCGCAATGCTTGGTCAAGGACAAACACTAGGTTGCTCTGGCATGCCGCGCGGTCTTCCGAAGAGCCCGAAAGGCGGGCCTTGGAAAACTCGATGTACCAATCGCAAAACTCATTCCAGAAAAACGTATACAGCTCCCGGGTGATCTCGCCAAACTCAAAATCCGCATACGCTTTGTCAAGACGGGCGACCAAACCTGCCAGACGGCTGAATATCCAGCGATCGGCCGGCGTTACCGGCCGCGCCGCGCCCGGCGTCCAGTCATCAAGGTTCATCAGCACAAACCGTGCGGCATTGCGGATCTTGTTTGCAAAGTTTCGACTGTTTTCGAGCTTCGCCTCGTTGAATTTCAGGTCCTGAGCGCCCGTCACCTGCATGAGAAGGCCGAAGCGCATGCCGTCAGCACCGTAATCCTGCATGAGCCTCAGAGGGTCAACTCCGTTGCCGCGCGACTTGCTCATCGGCTTGCCGTCCGCCGCCATCACGGTAGGATGAATGACGACATGCTCAAAGGGAATGCTGTCACAACAGTACAGGGAAGCCATCACCATGCGTGCCACCCACAGGCCCATGATGTCACGGGCCGTGGAGAGGACCTGCGTGGGATATGCCCGCTCAATCTCCGGAGATTCTTGGCCAACCGCGGTCCAGCCCATCGTTGCAAAAGGCCACAGCTGGGAGGAGAACCAGGTGTCGAGCACATCTTCATCCTGCCGGACCGGAGCGCCGCACACGGGACAAACGTCCAAGTCCTCGACGCTCGCGTCTTCCCAACCACACGCGTCGCAATAGAACATGGGAATGCGGTGACCCCACCACAGCTGCCGGGAAATGCACCAATCCTTGAGATTGGCCAGCCAGTCCAGGTAGACATGCTTCCACCGCTCAGGATGGAACTGGATGGAACCGTCCTCCACCACCGCGGCAGCGCGTTGCTTCAGGTCATCCACCGCCACAAACCACTGCTCCGACTCCCAAGGCTCGAGCTTGGTGTGGCACCGGTAGCAGGTCATGACAGAATGGTCATGATCCTCAACATGGTCAAGAAGGCCCTGCTCGTCCATCGCCTTGACGATGGCCTCGCGGGCCTCGTCGCGGTCCATGCCGCTGAACGCGCCGTAGCCTTCCACCACGTGCGCAGTCTCGTCGAAGATGTTGATGCGCTCGAGACCAGCCCGCTCTCCCATGGCCCAGTCGTTGGGATCGTGAGAGGGGGTCACCTTCACGCAGCCCGTGCCAAACTCGGCATCCACATGCCAGTCGGCAAAAATGGGGATCTCCCGATCCACGAGAGGCAGCCGAACCTTCTTGCCCACAAGAGAGGCGAAGCGCTCGTCTTTGGGATTGACCGCCACGCCGGTGTCACCGAGCATGGTTTCAGGCCGCGTGGTAGCAACGACCAGGTACTCGCGCCCCTTTTCAGGATTGACCAGGGGATAGCGCAGATACCAAAGGTGGCCCTGCTCTTCCACGTATTCAGCCTCGTCGTCGGCTATGGCGGTGGTGCAATGGGGACACCAGTTCACGATGCGCTTTCCACGGTAGATAAGGCCGTCGTGATACCAGTCGGCAAACACCGTGCGAACCGCCTTCGCGTAGGCTGGCTCCAGCGTGAAGTGCTCGTCGTCGTAGTCGCACGAACAACCGATGCCCTTGATTTGGTTCACGATCGTGGCGCCATACTCCCGATACCAGTCATAGCACGCCTCCACGAACGCCTCGCGCCCTATCTCGAGACGGCTGATGCCCTTGTCGGCAAGCATCTTGTCGACCTTCGTCTGAGTTGCTATGCCCGCATGGTCGGTGCCGATGATCCAGCGAGTAGGATGACCCTGCATGCGAGCGCGGCGAACGCAGGCATCTTGGATGGTGTCGTTGAGGGCATGCCCCATGTGCAACACGCCCGTGATGTTCGGAGGGGGAATGACAACCGTGTAGGGCTGCTCTTTGCCGGAGCCGAAACCCGTGCCACGCTGAAAGTAGCCAGCATCCTTCCATGCCTCGAAAAAGGGGCGTTCATGCGCCTGGAAATCAAAGCCGGTCGCTTTGCCGTCCCGAACTTTTCCATCTGATGTGTTTTCGACCATGTCCTGCTCTTTCGCCTTTCTAAACTCAAAAGCGGGCGTGACGCCTTCCGCGATCCGCCCGCTTCTCTCGCTTTCCTCGCTTTGGCCCTAAGCGCTTTGAAGCTCCTGACTGGCCGCGTCTGACCCGTTCAGCACTCGGAGCTCGATCGTGGGCTTCGTCTCCCCGCGGATGTCGCTCGCCCGCACGGTCACCGATGAAGGGCCCTCATGCTCAGGCAGGTCGTACATGACATCCTGAAGCACCCGTTCGCATATGGAACGCAACCCTCGCGCACCGGTGCCATGCTCCACAGCCTCGTGGGCAATTGCGATAAGCGCTTCAGGCTCGAACGTCAGCGTCGAGTCCTCGAATTCGAACATTTTCACATACTGCTTCACCAGCGCATTCTTCGGTTCGGTCAGAATGCGGACAAGATCTTCTTCCGACAGCTCCTGCAACGAGGTGACCACCGGGATGCGTCCCACAAACTCGGGAATCATCCCATATTTGTTCAGATCCTCAGGGAGCACCTTGGCAAGGAGCTCCGCCTCGGCATGCTTCTTGCTCTCCGGAAGCTCTGCGTTGAAGCCCAGACCGCTTTTGCCCACCCGTTCGGCGATGATGTCCGTCAGTCCGACAAAGGCGCCGCCGAGGATAAACAGGATGTTCGTCGTGTCGATGTGAATGAGCTCCTGCTGGGGATGCTTGCGGCCCCCCTGGGGAGGCACGCTGGCCTCAGTCCCTTCGACAATCTTCAGCAGGGCCTGCTGGACGCCCTCGCCCGAAACATCCCGTGTTATGGAGAGGTTTTCGGCCTTTCGGGCCACTTTGTCGATCTCATCGATGTAAACGATGCCGATCTCAGCGCGATCGGTATCGAAATCAGCGGCTGTGATCAACTTGAGCAAGATGTTTTCGACGTCTTCTCCCACATAGCCAGCCTCGGTAAGCGTCGTCGCGTCGGCAATGGCAAAAGGAACCCGCAAGGTGCGTGCAAGCGTCTGGGCCAAGAGCGTCTTGCCAGAGCCCGTCGGACCAAGCAGCATGATGTTGCTCTTGGCCAGCTCCACATCGCCATCCTCGACATCGGCACCCAAGCTGATGCGCTTATAGTGATTGTAGACAGCCACCGACAGAGCACGCTTCGCCTGCTCCTGCCCCACCACATGCTCCGAAAGCTCCGCGTAGAGCTCATGCGGGGTTGGCAAATCGGCCAAGACGTCATCGGGCGCAGGTTCGGACGCAGCATCGGACGACGATCCGCCGAAGTCGGGCCGTCGCGCGTGGCGGCCCGAAGACAGATCCAAAACGGCATCGTCAGAGTTTCCATCGCCGATGCCGTCAGGCCCGAGCGCATTGAGACCAAGGTCGCGCATCATGGCGTCAGCACAGATGGATATGCATTCGTCACAAATGTATATCCCGTTCGGCCCCGAAATCATCGCCGTCACCTGCTGCGGATGCTTGCCACAAAAGGCGCAGGTGATGTCGGAAGGATCTCGATCCTCGAATTCGTCGTCACGTCTCTCGTTCATGTATCCTATTCGCTCTTCTTCTCGTCGTCGTCGGCGGAGATACTACGCGAGGCGGTAATTCGGTCGACCAAGCCGTATGCCAGCGCCTCTTCCGCCGTCATGTAGTTATCTCGTTCCGTGTCGTTCTGAATGGTCTCGAGCGTCTGCCCGGTGCTGTCTGCAAGGATCTTGTTGAGACGCTCCCGCGTCTTGAGCATGAAGTCTGCCACGATGGCAATCTCGGTTTGCTGCCCCTGGGCACCGCCGGAAGGCTGATGGATGAGAACCATGGAGTTCGGGAGGCACAGACGTTTTCCCTTGGCGCCGCTGGAGAGGAGCACGGCGGCCATGGACGCGCACTCTCCCAAGCAGATGGTCGACACATCGCATTTGATGAAGTCCATCGTGTCAAGGATGGCCAGGCCAGCCGTGACGGACCCTCCCGGAGAATTGATGTAGAGGGAGATGTCTTTGTCAGGATCGGCGCTCTCCAGGTGAAGCAGCTGTGCGACCACGGAATTCGCAACTTGGTCGTCAATGGCCTCCCCCAGAAACACGATGCGCTCGTTCAGCAGGCGTGAGTAGATGTCGTAGCTGCGCTCGCCACGCGGCGACTGCTCGATAACGTAGGGAATCAATGCTGATTTGGTGTCATATTTCATGTTAGCCTCGCTTGTCTCTTGCGGCCGCCCACGCGGCCCTGCGTCTTCATGTGCCATAGTGCGGTTTCGGCTGTCACCACGCAAGAAGCAGACACTGTTTCGTTACCTGGACTGCACCTCTCCCATCCGGTTTTCGAAGCAGCCTTCCCTTCGGCCTGCCTCTATTCTACTCGGCAGGAGAGGAATCAGCCTTGTCGGCAGCGGCTTCGTTCGATTTCGCCGCCTTTTTGGCGGGAGCCTTCTTGGCAGCAGGCTTTTTTGCAGCCGGTTTCTTCTCCGCAGATGCGTCGTCTTTCTTCGCCGGTGCCTTCTTCTTGGCAGGAGCCTTCTTGGCTGGCTTCTCGGGCTTTTCGGAATCGGGCTTGAGCTCCGTCACGACAGCCTTGTCCATGATGTCTTTGGCGGCAGCGGCTCGTTTAATGCCCGCACGGATCATGTGCAGACGACCATTCTTGCGCCAGTCCTCTTGCAAAGCCTTGGGGTCGTCCGCCCCGCTCTTGGCAAACTCGCTTTCAACATCCCCGTCATTGACACTTATATCATAATGACGCGCCCATGCGTCGAGCGCAAGATCCTGCTTCGTCATGTCGAGAGCCTGTTGTTTGACATCTTCCTTGAACTGGTCGGGCGTAATCCCCTGCTGAGCAAGGTATGCGTCAAACGATGCACCCTGACGTTGAAGCTGTTGGAAAAAGTCCTGGAGCAAACTGGTCTCCGCTTCCTCGCACAGAGCCTCTGGAACCTCCCCCTGAAGGCGGCTGGCCAAAACCGACAGGCATTGATTCTCCTTGATGCGCGGAAGCACTTCGTTCTTCTGCTGCACGATGGACTCAGAGATGCGTGCGCGCAGATCCTCAGCGCTCTCAAAACCCAAGGTTTCCTTCACCCATTCGTCGGTGACCTCGGGGATCTTCTTGTTCTTTACGGCCAAAACCTCAACTTCAAAGTTGATTTTCTCGGTCGTTCCCACAAGCGAGCTGGTCAGCGCAGTCTGATCGGCCGGCACGTCGATGGCAAACGACTTCGACTGGCCCTTCTTCATGCCAACGATCTCCTGGTCGAAGGATTCGGGCAACAGGCCCGTTCCCAAACCGTAGAGACGCGACTCGGTCGTGAGGGACTCGATATCCTGACCGTCATCATCGGTGGCCTTCATTGACAGGTCAAGGAAGCTGTCATCCTTGACCTTCGTTGCGGCAGCCGCGTCCTCGAAGGTATAATAATGCTCCTGCAGCGAAGCTATCTGCTCGTCGATCTCCGCATCGGAAACCCCTTCGGCAGGCATTTCAATCTCAACGGGGTCATATCCAGACAACTCGAGTTCAGGTTTGACCGCCACCTCAAACGTGTAAGAAAAGGGGCTGCCCGCTTCCGCAAGGCCCATGTCTTCGTCAAATGACGCCTTCTCAACGGGATACAGGCCGCTCTCATCGATTGCAAGAGGATAGGTCTCGTTGACGAGCTCGTCGGTCACAGATGCCACGACCGCTTCGGAACCAAGGGCGTTGTCTATAACGGGGCGCGGTGCCTTGCCTCGACGAAAACCCGGAAAGTTGTATTTGCGGGCAAAATCTTGATACGTCTTCTTGATGCGGGCATCGATATCCTTGGCGCCAACGGTAACAGTCACCTTGACGCGGTCACCCTGCAATGCCTCAACTTTTGTCTCCACGTAGTTGTCCTCCATCATTCTTTCGTTCGCCTTGCGGCATCATTCGGTATGCTGCGGAAATTCTCGGGAGAGCCTCGACTCGCATGCCTGCCCGCGCCTTCGAGCACACCAAAACGGAATTATCGCACATCTACCGACATTGAGGAAGAGCACGGAGGAGGGTTCATGAAGAACTGATATCACGGGAATCGCTTCAAAAACGAAATTGGCCCCGCGGAAAACGATTGGGAGAAATGCCCCCGGCACCGCATCGGCATCCGGTAACGCCGCGGCAACAAAACATGAGAAATCCCACGGCAACGGGACATTTCGCAGGAATTCACCTCGCTCTCGCACAAAGGTCACGGTATGATGTCTTCATCCAATACGCAGTCGCAAAATGCAGCAGAGGTCATCATGGCATCCATCGAATTAAACATACAGCAAGAACGCGAGCTCGGACGCCTGCTTGACTACGAACGCTCGACATGCACCGTGGACGGAGAGCTTGTCTATCGATGCGCGTTCCCCTTTCGCCCCGATGACGAGCTGCAAGCGGAGCTTGTCGAGCAAAGGGCGCTCGCCCGAAGAAGCGACGGCAAACGCGGCACCGTCATAACCATCACTTCGGACGGCTACTCCTACTTTCCCGCCAAGCGCCGCATCGAAAAGGAGCGCCAGCGTCAGGAGCGCCGCGAGACGCGTCTCGTCGGCCTCGCCGCGCTCTTTTCCGCCCTCTGCGTCGTTGTCGGATTCCTGATGGGGCATTTTTTGCCCTAGAGCCCCCTGGGGAATCGAATGATGCAATTGAGGGCAAGGGTGCAAAACGCGCTTCGTTTGCATGACTGGATGGAAAAGAGCCGCGAAACCCTCCGCGATCGCCCTTGCCAAGAGGTGATTCGATTTCATGTCGCCTCGCTCATCCCTGCAAGCAGAGACGCGGGCTGTGGTGCGGGCGAAAGGACTTGAACCTTCACACTGCGCCTTATTCGTGGAACACTGCGGAACGCCAGATAACGAATTCCCAGTTAGGACACGTAATCGCGGTATATCGCGGAACACTGGAAATGGGCTCAGATGTACCACTTGATGTACCAGCAGATGTACCACCCCGGCACACGCTTTTCTGACCCCCTCAGTCATCCCCTCCACTTCCCCACCCCCTCACACCCCTCACGCTCGCCCAGGGCGACATGGGGCGATGGATGCGGGGAGAGGTCGTGGGCGGGGTGGAGGTTAGGGGGATGAAAGGCTAGCTCAAATCGTCGGCATCTTCAGATGCTTTTTTCTTCCTGCCCTTCCACAAATTGACTGCAATAGTAATGCCCGGGACTGACAAGAGACCAAAAGATGCCGGATCAAGGGTCCATATAAAAGCCAAGAATGCAATAACTGCAAATATCGCATTTATCAAGAAAGTCAGAACTGACTCAAGCCTAATATGAGAAATCGCCGCTTCAGTCATCTTATCGAGTCTTCTCGATTCGTCGATTATTTTAGCGTCGTTCCAGTCCGTCATTTTATGTTGGACCCATTCGGGATATGCAGAAAAAGAGCCCGGGTCGGGCAGAATTCCCGACCAGCTCTTTGTTATCATTGCTTCTGAAATTATTTCCCGGAGAGGTTCAGGAACGGCGTTTAGCAGATCCTCTATTTTTTCGAGGTCGTCTTCCTGCTCATTAATGAGGCAGCAATCATCTGCGTGCGGATCCCGTTCTCCATCCGCTTTTTTGCATCCCTCTGCATTTTCTGAAGCTTCTTGCTGTTGTCCAGACCGGGGATCGTCAACAATTCCATTGTTGTCATCGCTCACAACCTCCTCCTTCAAACATTACCTTTCGGCGTTATTGTAGCGTATTGTAATGCATGATTTGTGTAGTTTTTTGAGCGGACATAAATACGTGGTTTCCGAGACGACGGTTATACAGCACTTCTCTGTGTACACGGTTCACTTTCATTTCTGTCCCATAATTGCACATCTGCTTACATCAGATACTCGTCCCGCCTCGGCGGGTTTTTCTTTTGCTTGAAATATTTCTTACTACTTACTCTATTTCTATTGCGAGTTAGTAGTAACTATGATATACTGGGTACATCAGCAAGAGAGAGGAAGATCAAGAAATGAAGTACGACGAGATCAGCGCGATGGGCGAGATCAACGCGACCGACGCGGCCAAGGTCGCCGAGCTCGCGGAGTCGATCAAGGCCGACGGCTGGCAGGGCGCTCCGATCCTCGTGTGCAACATGGGCCTCGTCACCGGCTCCCACCGCCTCGCCGCGCTCGGCATGCTCGACGGCGAAGGATACGACGGCGACGCGATGTACGACGACATCGCAGAGGATGTGACCGACGAGGTCAACGCATGGTGCGAAGCCAACGGGCACGGGTACGACGGCCTGCCCTGGGACTCCCTCCGCGAGGTGTTCGCGGGCACATGGGTCGAGCGGTACAAAGACGAGATCGTGGAATGGTAGGAGGAGAGCGATGAAGAAGGTCATAAACGGCAAGGTGTACGACACCGACAAGGCGGCGCTGGTGGGATCGTCCGACAACGGGCTGGCGTGGATGGACCTCGACTACTACGCCGAGTCCCTCCACCGCAAGCGCACCGGGGAGTATTTCCTGCACCTCGCGGGAGGGGCGCGCTCCCCCATCGCCGAGGCAAGGGACGGCGGCAGCATCGGGGCCGAGCGCATCAGGCCGGTGTCGTTCGAGGAGGCGCGGCAGTGGGCCGAGGACAACCTCGATGCCGACGGGTACGCCGCCGCCTTCGGGATGCCCGAGGAGGGCGAGGCGTCCCTCAACATCACGAACGTCCCCGCGTCCGCCAAGGCCAAGCTTGAACGGGAGAGCCAGCGCACCGGCAAGACCCAGGCGCAAGTAGTCATCGAGCTGCTGGAGACGCTGTGAGCGGCAAGCCGGTCGATATCGCGGGCCAGAGGTTCGGGCGCCTCGTCGCCATGGAGCGCGTTGGAAGCGCGCCGGGCGGCTACGCGCTCTGGAGATGCGCCTGCGACTGTGGCAACGAAGTGACCGTGCGCAGCGTTTCCCTCAGGGACGGGAACACGCGCTCATGCGGGTGCCTCGTCCATGACAAGGCGTGCGAGCCCTCAGACGCGGTGGACGGGACCAAGCTCGGCAACCTGAGCGGCAAGCCGACGCGCCAGAACACCAGCGGCGTGCGCGGGGTGACGCGCGTCAAGAAGAACGGGCGGTGGGAGGCCCATATCAAGGTGAGGGGCCGCAAGGTCAACCTCGGCACCTACGGTACCATCGAGGAGGCCGCAGAGGCGCGCCGCGAGGCGGAGCAGGAGTATTTCGATCCAATCCTGGAGGCCCACGGCCTGCCGCCGACCAGCGAGGAAGATTATCGGGAGGCGCTGAGGCGAGCGAAGTCCCACAACGCAGAATAAGGGCCCCTCCGGATGGAGAGGCCCCTCAAGGGTTGCAACGTCTTGCGAACAGCAGCGCCATCATAGCATGCGGCACGCTTGCGGGGGTCAACGGGTGGTTGAAGGCTTCAACGGTTTGTTGATCAGCGGAATGACCCTATGCCGTCCTTGGATTCCCCGGCGTTCACGGCATCGGCGAAGCGCGTGGCCCATGGAGCTCCCTCGGAGCCGAGTTCGAACATGGGGATGTCCTTGCCGGTCGAGGCCTTGTGGGCCTGAGCAACGGCGTTCAGCTCGTCCTCCGCCGTCAGGGTGTGGATGCGGCTCCCGTCGAACCAGTTGAGATAGTTCTGCCCGTTCGGGCGATAGACGAATTCCATGGGTCTGACCTCTTCCTCCTCCGGGCTCCCGCCCAGGATGTCGTTTGCCTTTGATATCAGATAGTCCACGTCCAGCGTTGCTGGGCACGACGTGGCAGAAAACCATTTGTGCAAGAACACGTTTGTCCCGAGCGCATAGCTCGTCCAGCCATGCCTCTGCGCGATCTCCGCCATGAGCCGCGCTGATCGGTCGAGCGTTGCTTTGCCGGGGGGATTCGCCGTCGTGCCCACGTGCTCGATCGAGATCGTCTGGCAGTTGCCCGTCCAGTTTCCGACCGCCCACGCGGTGTCGGCCTCGTCGACGTACTGGTGCACATTGGCGCCGTCCACGCAGTAGTGGGCCGAAGCCTCGCGGACCCCGCCCGTGAACGTCGCGTCCACGCCCGCCATCGAGGACGATTCCGCGATGTGGGGCACGACGCCGATCACGGAATGCCCGCCCCGTCCTGGGGTCGAGTAATACGCCTTGACGAACTCGCTCATCCGAACACCTTCTTCGCATCCTCGGGGCTGAGGGGCTTGATGTCGCCCTCCTTGACCTCGGTGCCCTCCGAGCCGTAGAGGTCGGAGACGGTCCACTCCTCGCCCTTGCCCATCTGCTCGATTTCGTCTGCCATCTACTCCACCTCCCCCTTGTTGCCTATCGCCTTTTGGATCGGCGAGAGGATGGCCATGATGGCAGGGGCGACGATGATCGACGCCACCCCGTCGCCCGTGACGTAGTAGGCGACCGCAGCCGCGCCGACGCCTATCACGCCCTGCACGACCGTGCGCTGCAGGCGTGCTCCGGGGGTGTCCTCCGCGCACCACGCCACGAAAGCGTCGGTGGCCTGGTCGATGATGTTCTTCTCCATGCTGGTTCCTTTCAATCGTTGAGCGTCTTGGACGCCATGATCTCCTCGTACATCTTCGTGCCGATGCCGTTGCCGCCGAGCGCGTGGTACGGCACGTAGTTGCGGTTCGCGATCTCCTTGTCCAGCAGCGTGCACCCTCCCTCCTGCAGCATGTCGCGGTGCTCCTTGACGAGCTCGTTCCTCAGCAGGGAGCGCATGCCGTCGCAGAGGGACTCCATCATCCTGCGGTCATCGTCTTCGCGCTTGCGGTGCTTCCTGGCCGCGCTGCGGGCGTTTCCGACGGCGAACCCCGCAACGCCGCAGACGGCCCAGACGATCACGGGATACAGGATCTGCTCCATCATCCGATCACCTCCCTAGCTCGCCAGCGCGACGAGGTAGTTGACGCGCGTGTCCGTCGGACCGGAGACGGTTATGTCCTGCACCGCGTACAGGCTCCCGCCATCAAACGTGCAGCCCTGGACATGCGCCCCGGAGGCAGCGCCGTCCGCGTTCATCACGCCCACGAAGTCCCGCGCCGGGTCGAACTGCCTGCCGAACGCCGTGGCGAACTCCGCCTGAGTCCACAGGCGGGCGGCGTTCTCGCCCGTCGAGACCCGCACGACCTTGGTGCCGACGCGGATCCTCGGCTCCCCCGCGACGTCCGCGAGCGACAGGACGCCCTTGACTAGCG
>JAEWQO010000032.1 GCA_023460315.1 Actinomycetes bacterium | reverse complement strand
CTGCACTTACACCTCCGACCTATCAACGTGATAGTCTCTCACGGGTCTTACCATTTCTGGAGGAAATCTATTCTTGTGGGGGGCTTCGCACTTAGATGCTTTCAGCGCTTATCCCGTCCATACATAGCTACCCAGCTGTGCTCTTGGCAGAACAACTGGTGCACCAGAGGTATGTCCATCCCGGTCCTCTCGTACTAAGGACAGCTCCACTCAAATTTCCAACGCCCACAGCGGATAGGGACCGAACTGTCTCACGACGTTCTGAACCCAGCTCGCGTACCTCTTTAATGGGCGAACAGCCCAACCCTTGGGACCTACTTCAGCCCCAGGATGAGACGAGCCGACATCGAGGTGCCAAACACCCCCGTCGATGTGGACTCTTGGGGGGTATAAGCCTGTTATCCCCGGGGTAGCTTTTATCCGTTGAGCGATGGCCCTTCCACTCGGAACCACCGGATCACTAAGCCCGACTTTCGTCCCTGCTCGACCTGTATGTCTCGCAGTCAAGCTCCCTTCTGCCTTTACACTCTTCGCGCGATTTCCGACCGCGCTGAGGGAACCTTTGGGCGCCTCCGTTACTCTTTAGGAGGCGACCGCCCCAGTCAAACTGCCCACCTGACACTGTCCTGACGCTGGATAACAGCGCACAGTTAGAATTTCAACGTTACAAGAGTGGTATCCCAACGGTGACTCCACCAAAACTGGCGTCCTGGTTTCTTAGTCTCCCACCTATCCTGTACATGCAACGCCGAGATCCAATATCAAGCTGCAGTAAAGCTCCACGGGGTCTTTCCGTCCTGCTGCGGGTAACCGGCATCTTTACCGGTACTACAATTTCACCGAGTCTATTGTTGAGACAGTGCCCAGATCGTTACGCCTTTCGTGCGGGTCGGAACTTACCCGACAAGGAATTTCGCTACCTTAGGACCGTTATAGTTACGGCCGCCGTTTACTGGGGCTTAAGTTCATGCCTTCGATTGCTCTAAGCAGTCCCCTTAACCTTCCAGCACCGGGCAGGCGTCAGCCCCTATACATCAGCTTTCGCTTTAGCAGAGACCTGTGTTTTTGGTAAACAGTCGCCTGGGCCTTTTCACTGCGGCCAGCTTGCGCTGGCACCCCTTCTCCCGAAGTTACGGGGTTATTTTGCCGAGTTCCTTAACAATGCTTCTCCCGTCGGCCTTAGGATTCTCTCCTCATCCACCTGTGTCGGTTTACGGTACGGGTATGATATAAACAATAGCGGCTTTTCTTGACAGCTGGCTCACGAGCTTCCCTACTTGATTTCGGTCCGCATCACGCCTTCAGATTGTATGGCGGTTTTTCCGACCATACTCCTACCTCGCTTGCACCGGTTTTTCCACTCCCGGCTCTCGCTCTCCTTCTGTGTCCCCACAGTTCTGTTATATCATAGTACAGGAATTTCAACCTGTTGTCCATCGACTACGTCTTTCGACCTCGCCTTAGGCCCCGACTTACCCAGAGCAGATCAGCTTTACTCTGGAAACCTTAGATATTCGGCCGGAAGGATTCTCACCTTCCTCTCGCTACTCATTCCGGCATTCTCTCTTCTTAACACTCCACTGCTCCTTATCGGTACAGCTTCGTCGCAGTTAAGAATGCTCCTCTACCAATGTAATTACTTACATTCCTCAGCTTCGGTGTTGTGTTTTAGCCCCGGACATTTTCGGCGCAGGACCTCTCGACTAGTGAGCTATTACGCACTCTTTGAATGTGTGGCTGCTTCTGAGCCAACATCCTAGTTGTCTTCGAAATCCCACATCCTTTTCCACTTAACACACACTTTGGGACCTTAGCTGGAGGTCTGGGCTCTTTCCCTTTTGACTGCCCAACTTATCTCGTGCAGTCTGACTCCCGTACATCATCTGTATGGCATTCGGAGTTTGATAATCTTTGGTAAGCTTTGACGCCCCCTAGGATATTCAGTGCTCTACCTCCATCAGATTAATACGAGGCTAGCCCTAAAGCTATTTCGAGGAGAACCAGCTATCTCCGGGTTCGATTGGAATTTCTCCCCTATCCACACCTCATCGCCACCCTTTTCAACGGATGTGCGTTCGGTCCTCCATTGCCTTTTACGGCAACTTCAACCTGGACATGGATAGATCACCCGGTTTCGGGTCTGCACATACTGACTCAACGTCCTATTAAGGCTCGGTTTCCCTTCGGCTCCACACCTTAAGTGCTTAACCTTGCCAGTATGCACAACTCGCCGGACCGTTCTACAAAAAGTACGCGGTCCCACCTTAACGTGGTCCCACAGCTTGTAAACACAGGGTTTCAGGTTCTCTTTCACTCCCCTCCCGGGGTCCTTTTCACCTTTCCTTCACAGTACTATGCGCTATCGGTCACTGAGGAGTATTTAGCCTTACGGGGTGGTCCCCGCTTATTCCCACAAGGTTTCTCGTGTCTCGTGGTACTCTGGATACCGCTCTGTCTGGTCTGGTTTCACGTACGGGGCTCTCACCCTCTCTGGCTGGTCTTTCCAGGACCATTCCGTTACCTTTCCTGAATCAGTTGATGCGGTCCGAACCCCGGAGTGCACGCACTCCGGTTTGGGCTCCTTCCGGTTCGCTCGCCGCTACTTCGGAAATCACTGTTGTTTTCTTCTCCTCCGGCTACTTAGATGTTTCAGTTCACCGGGTTCCCTTCCCTGCGCTATGGATTCACGCAGGGATACATAAGGTCTTCTTATGTGGGT
>JAEWQO010000031.1 GCA_023460315.1 Actinomycetes bacterium | reverse complement strand
GGGGGGGGGGGGGGGTACGGGCCCGTTTGGGCCGCAGCGCGTCCGATCTGATGCCCTGCCCCCGCATGCCTTGCCTATTCGACTGACATCACGACAGGATACAGTGGCTGGTCGCCGCGGTGGGAATCGATCTCCAGATCATCGTACTTCCCCTGGATGCGGGTAAGAAGACCTTCGAATTCATCGTCGCCGAGCTGATCGCCGGCAAGAATGGTCAGCGTGTCGGCATCGCCGGCACCCATGCGCTCAAGCAGCTGCAGGACCACATCGTCGACCGTCGCGCCAACCGCCTCGATCGACCCGTCAGCAATGCCGATGACATCCCCGTTTGCTATGGGATTGTCATGCGCATCCTTCGCATCCTTGATGGCGTGGGTCACCTCTCCGGTCTTGACATCGGCATACGCCTCGGTCATCGAGGCAACGTTTTCCTCCAGGCTCCCGCCCTCAACGATGCCGAACAGCGCCGAGAACGCCTGGGGGACGCTCGTCGTGGGCACGACGGCACACGGCGTCTCGGACAGGTCGCAAGCGCTTTGGGCGGCCATGATGATGTTCTTGTTGTTCGGAAGGATGACCACTGCGTCGGCGTTGACCTTGCCCACCGCATCAAGAAGATCCTTCGTCGAGGGATTCATGGTCTGACCACCCGACACGACCACGTCAACGCCCAAGCTTTCGAGTATCTTCGCGTTTCCCTCTCCTGCCGCCACCGCGACGAACCCGAGCGGCTTGCGCTCGGCCTCCTCCTCCGCCGCAAGCGCCTCGGTGCGCGCGGCGCTCTGAAGCTGCATGTTATGGATATGGACCTCTGATATCTGCCCACGGGCAAGCATGTACGCGAGCACCTTGTCCGGCTCGTTCGTATGAACATGCACCTTGAAGTCGGGGTTTTGGCCAACCAGCAGCTCGCAGTCGCCCATCGTCCCAAGAAAGTCAAGGCCCTCGGAAATCTCGAGCTCATCCGAGCGGACGAGAAACTCGGTGCAATAGCGATACGCCGACCCTTCCCAATCGTTGATCTGCTCGATCTCAACCTTCGGAGCAATGCCGCGCGCAAAGGCAAGCTCGTCGCCCAAAGGTCCCTCTTTGCCGGTGAGGGCAGCAGCGAACGCGTCAAAGAAGATGGCCAGCCCAAAACCGCCTGCATCGACAACTCCGTTGTCCTTCAGAACGGGAAGCAGGTCGGGAGTGCGCTGCACCGATGCATAGGCTTCCGTCACGACAGCTTCCAGAACCTCATCGGTATCAAGCTTCTTCTTGCGCGCATGGTGCGCCGCGGAGGCAGAATCCTTGAGCACGGTCAGGATGGTGCCCTCGACCGGTTTGCGCACGGCTTGGAACGCAACGCTCACCGCATGGGAAAGGGCCGCGTCGACGCTTTCGGCGTTCAAGGACTCATGGCCCACGCTGCCTTCGCACAAGCCTCGCAGGATCTGCGAGGTGATGACGCCGGAATTGCCGCGGGCACCCATGAGCGCTCCGGTCGTGACGGCCTTGCGAATTTCAGCGCCGTCGGCGCCGATCGGCAATCTGGCGAGATTTTCCACGACGGTCTCAAGCGTGAGGGACATGTTCGTGCCCGTGTCTCCGTCAGGGACGGGGAACACGTTGAGGCGGTTAATCTCGTCCTTGCGTTCGCTCAGCACCTTGCTCGCTGCGGCTATGCCGTTGAGGAGGTCGTTCGCGGTGTAGGATTCTGGCATGGTGGGTCTATCTCTCCTTAGCATGGAGCTTTGTCCGCAAACCGCGGCAGGCACCGCACCTGGCGGACAAAGCTCTCCTTCGATTGCGAGGCGCGGCTATTTGCGCACCTTGACGCCCTGCACATGCACCTCGACGCCGTCGAGCGGCACGCGCGCATATTCCTTGAGGGCAAACGAAACTTGGTCGATGAGATTCTGAGAAACCGTGTTGATGTTCGTGCCGTACTCAATGACGACGTAAAGCTCGACGTGCACACCCGCATCAGTCGTCGTGACGACGACGCCGCGGCGCAGACGCGACGCAGGGAGTATCTTTGCGATTCCGTCTGCGGCGGAAGGTGCCGCCATACCGACAACACCGTAGCATTCAAGCGCAGCGTTGCCGACCATGTCGGCCAAGACGTCGTTTGCGACATGCAGATTGCCGGGAATCGTGTTGCTCATGGCTATCCTTTCATGGCACGAAGCGAATCGCGCACGGTTGAGACTGACGAATGAGTATACCGCAAGCAAGCTCGTCTGTCCGATGCCCCTGCTTGCGGCGCTGCCTATACTACACAAAAAATTCTTGTAACTCGAAGGGGCGATATGGTATAGTGTGAGGGCTTTTTTGTCATCAACGGTTTTCTATAAGACCTGAACCGAACGTAATGGAGTGAGAGCGATGTCGAAGGTTTGTGAAGTTTGCGGTAAGGCTCCTGTCGCGGGACGCAGCGTCAGTCACTCTCATCGAGTGACGAACCGCATGTTCCGTCCGAACATACAGAAGATCACGGTCAAGGACAAGAACGGCCGTGTCCACAAGGCTAACGTATGCACAAGCTGCATGAAGGCCGGCAAGGTCGAGCGCGCCTAACGCACCGCACTCCCCCGCTTTACGACGAAGCCCGCGAAAGCGGGCTTTTTTGCCTTTCGCAGCCTATCTTTCAGTCCGGGCGGAACAGGGCAGACGGCATGCCCCGGAAACGCGCTTGATGGCCGGACGGAAAAGGACAGAGGACCCTATTCCACCACCAGCAGCCGATTGCAGATCGGGCAGATGGCGAGAGGGCCCTGCGCCTTCAAGTCAATGAGACGTCCTCCATCGATGGCAGCGCGACATACGCCGCACCTTCCGTCGCGCAGACGTCCGATGGCGACGCCGCTGCCCCGCACCGCCGCCTTGTCATATGCTTCGGAAAGTTCGGGCGAGAGCGCCGAGGCAAGGGGTGCCCGTTGCGCTTCGAGTCCAGCAATCTCCGCTTTCAGAGCGTTGCCTTCGTCCCGAAACGCCTCGGTAGCCTCGCTCTCCCGCCGATCAAGCTCTGTCAACGCGGTCGACACCTGCGCCTGGACACCCTCGATCCTCGCCAGCTCCTCTCCAAGTTTCGCCAATTCCTCTTCGAGCGCGTTGCGACGCTTGGCGAAGCCATTGAGCTCTTTCGTGCGCGCTTCGACGCTGCGGTAATCGCCGCGAGCCGCATCGATTTCATCCTGGACGCGCTTCTGCTTGCCGGCGAGCGTCTCATCTTCGTCGCTGATGCGGTTGAACTTGCCGTTGGCCTCGGCATGCATCTTGTCAAGCTGGTCGCGCTTTTTCTCGATCTCGCGCTTTTTTTCACGGGCCTTCAGGATGACCTTGCGTTGCGGCAACTCTTCATAGCGTTTGTTCGCGCGCATGAGTTCGAGATCAATATGCTGCATTCCCAGCATGGCAGCCACATCGTCGGTTCTTGCTTGCATGAAGCCCCTTTCATTTCCATTCGAATATCTCTCACGCAGACCTTATCGGCCCACAGGCCTCCGACTCGGGTTGGCGGCGAATTTGTCGGGATGCCGAGCCGAACCGACAGAGACGCGCCCGCAGAGGCCTCACACCCTCAACGACTCAGGATACGCCCAATTTTCCCCCTGATCGATCACGGTGACCATCTCCTTTGGAACCCCAGCCTCTTCGACCGCCGAGGCGAGCACCGGCACGAGAGGGAGCTCGCTCGTGTCATGCCCCAGCTCGATGATGGCCAATCCCGCCTGCGAGAGCGCAAGCGCCTCATGGTATTTGACCTCACCGCAAACCACACAGTCGACCCGAGCGCGCACGCACAGCCTCCCCAGTTCCCCCATTGAACCGGTACAGGTCACAATTCGGTCGAGCATACGGTCAAAGTCACCCCAGACGCGCGGAGCGCGGGCAAACACCGACGTGCAGCGGGCGGCCAGTTGGCCAAGCGTGAAAGGATCACCATCCGCGCGCACGTGGCAGATCTGGCCATAGCCCTTGTTCGGAACCTCAGCCGCCCGCATGGCAACCGACTCGAATTCCAAGCCAAGCATCTCAGGCAACACCCGCTGGGCACGCTCGCTCACATCAAGTGCGGTATGGTAGGAGAGCAGCGACACGCCCTCTTCGATGGCCTGCCAGACAAGCGCGCCGGGCTCGACGCCGGCCGAGGTGGCCGGAAGAAAGGACGAGGGAGGGTCAAGAAAGGCAGGATGATGCGTCACCAGCACATTTGCACCTCGGCGTGCGGCTTCCTCAACCGCCTTCACCGTCGGGTCAAGGGCAATGGCGACGCCTTTGACAAGGCGAGCCGGATCACCGACCGTCATGCCGGTGCGATCCCATCCTTCGGCATCGTGGGCCGGAAACATATCCAGCAGCGCATAGTCAAGCGCGCCCGTCGTCATCGCAAAGCCTTGTTTGGACAGCACACCCGAAGCCCGCTGAGCGAGACCCGCCTGCTCCCCTTCGCCAACACTGCCAGCTGTAACCATAGCGATCAGCCCTCTTTCGTAATCGAAAACGTCTAGGGTTCGATGGTAACTTCCCGACGGTCGCCCGCTGCTGTCGGAACCGTTACCGTTCGATAACCTGCTTCGTACATGAGACGATATGCCGCAGGAATGTCACGGGCGACATAGGCGGGAGTATGGGCATCGGTGCCAACTGTGCAAGGCACGCCCGCACGGCAAAATGCCGACAGGAGCTTGGGTGCGGGAAACATCTCCTTGCATGCGTAATACGATCCCGACGTGTTCACCTCGACCATGCGCCCGGATTCGGCTGCCGCTTCCGCGGCGCGCTCGTAGAGGGGCACGACATCATAGGTGGGATAACGGTTGAACTTCTTCGCCAAGTCGGGGTGGGCCATGACATGAAAAGGCTTGTCGGACAGAACGGCTTCACACCACAGGTCGAAGTAACGCGCCCATATCTGGTCGGGCGCATCCGGCTCATCCCACCTTCCCCGTTGAGAGGGATCGTCAAACGGCCAGGCATCCACAAAGTGAACCGATCCTAAAATGAGATGAAAGGGAGCAAGGGAAGCATCCGTGATCTCACGGTCCTCCTCGGCGCCAAGCCAATCGAGCTCGCATCCCGTGATGAGCTCGATTTCGGGATACGCCTCACGCGCAGCCTCAATCGCAGCCAGGTAGTCCCCGATGCGATCAGAGGGCATGGACAGATAGGCCGTCGGGTCAAAGGCCTCCGAAAGGGGATAATGCTCTGTGATGCCAAGCGTGGTGATGCCGGCCGCAACCGCGGCAGACACCAGCTCGTCGACCGAGCCTTCCCCGTGGCCGCAGAATCCAGTGTGAGAATGGGTATTGATCAGTTCCACGCTCTCTCCTTCCAATGGAGACAGGGCTCGATGGCGGAGATGAACGCCTCCACATCGTGCTCCGTCGTGTACCGGCCCATCGAGATGCGCAGGGCTCCTGCCGCCCGGTCGCCGTCGATGCCCAAGGCGCGCAGCACATGGCTGGGCTCAAGCGAGTGAGACGAGCAGGCGGAGCCGCCCGACACGCCGAAGCCCCTCATGTCGAAGCGCAAGATGAGCGTCTCGCTCTCCAAGCCGTCCGCCAGCACATGCACGACATTTGGCAAAAACGACTCGCTCCCAGGCTCCACGTCAACCGTGGCAGCAATGCCCTCAACTGTGGCAAACGCCCGGTATAGCCGGTCGCGCAGGACCCGGAGCCGAGCCGCTTCCGCCTCTTGGGCTCCGCATGCCGCTCGACACGCCGCCGCAAATCCCATGGCTCCGGCAACGTTTTGCGTGCTGCTTCGCCGCCCCGATTCCTGCCCGCCACCGAGCATGATGGGCTCAAACGGCGTGCGCGCCTTGAGGTAAAGAGCCCCGACCCCCTTGGGGCCGCCAACCTTGTGAGCAGAGAACGACGCCGCATCCACCCCCATAGCTGCCAGGCGAAGGGGAGTTTTGCCGAGCGCCTGAACGGCGTCGGTATGCATGAGAGCACCGCCCTCATGCGCGACGCGCGTCAGGTCAGCTATGGGTTGCAGGCTGCCGACCTCGCTGTTCGCGGCTTGAATGGATACGAGCACCGTGTCTTCCCGCAGCGCTTCCTCAAGCACAGGGCATTCGATGAACCCCTGACGGTTGGGACGCAGGCGGGTAACTGCGAATCCCTCAGATTCAAGCCGCCGCGCAGGTGCAAGCACAGCGTCATGCTCGATGGCGGAAACGATGACGTGGGGAACAAAGCCCTCGCGACGGCGGCGGTCGGCGGCGGCATGCGCAATGCCGATGACCGCCGCATCGTCAGCCTCCGTGGCCCCTGAAGTGAACACCACCTCATCAGGACGGGAAGCGCCCAGATCGAGGGCTATGCTGCGGCGAGCGCCTTCGAGCGCGGCAAAGGCGGCCCGGCCGGGAGTGTGAAGCGAGTTCGCGTTTCCGCCGACGGCCATGTTGGCACGGCCTGGCTGGCTATAGGGGGCCATCGCCTCGGCCGCCTCTTCGCAGAGAGGAGCCGTCGCCGCGTAGTCGAGGTACACGTAGTCGTTCGAGAACGCCATCACGCGACCCCCCGCCCGGACAAAGCCGACAAGCGCGCCTCTTCGGCGGCGGCGGCGATGTCGGCGAGAGCCCGAGCAGGGTCGTCGGCGCCGAAGACTGCGTTGCCACAAACCAGGACGTCAGCCCCTGCCGCCGCCACCAGGGGCGCGGTCTTGACGCCAATGCCTCCATCAACCTGAATAAGCGGCGCGGCGCCTACCGAGCGGGCCATCTCGACCACCCGCGCGACCTTGCCTTCGCTGTCCTCTATATAGCTCTGCCCGGAAAATCCCGGCTCAACGCTCATGACCAGCACCATGTCAAGGTCGCCGATAACCGGCGCCAGGACTCCGACCGCCGTGCGGGGCTTCAAGCTGACGGCCGCCTTTGCCCCCGCGGCATGAATGGCCGAGATGGCGCGTGAAAGGCCGTCAGCGTCAAGGACCTCGGTATGCACGGTTACGGAATCGGCTCCTGCATCCAAGAACCATGGCAGTTGTTCGAGAGGATTCGTTATCATGAGATGCACATCGAGAGGCAGCTTGGTCGCCTTCCTCAACTGCTTCACGACAGGAACGCCTATGGTCAAGTTGGGAACGAAATGGCCGTCCATGACATCGACATGGACAAAGCCTGCGCCAGCTTCTTCGACGAGAGCGATGTCCCGCCCAAGATTCATGAAGTCGGCCGAGAGGATTGACGGTGCGACCCTCACCGATTCGAACATGTTGGCCTCCTTGTCAGTTCGGTTGGTTCCATTCTAACGCAAGGTCGCCCGAACGCTCCAACCAAGAAAGGAGGCGAAGCAAAACAAACATGCCTCATCACCGATTCGCTACATCCCGATTCCTTTTCTCCGCATCATTCCCAAGGACGATATAATAGAAAACCTCCGATCCAAAGAAGGTTTTCATGCATCAACATCCGGCCATGCCTTCGTTCTATTCATATCGCACTCCTTTTGGCTCCGTCACCCTCCGTGCCGATGACGCCGGAATCACCCACCTTGTCTTCGGCAATGCCACCTTCGACGGAAATTTTCACCCCAGCGACCTGACAAACCGGGCCGCAAACGAACTGCTCGAGTTCCTCGCCGGCAAGCGGCAATGGTTCGACGTGCCCGTCAACCCGGCAGGAAGCGCCTTCCAACGAGCGGTTTGGAATGAAATCTCCCTCATTCCTTACGGAGAAACGCAAACGAACGCGCAGGTGGCCTCCTCCCTCGGAAAACCTGATTCCTATCGCGTCGTCGGAAGCGCCGTGCGCCGCAATCCCGTGCCGGTGTTCATACCCGGACACCGCGTGGTCGGCATTGACGGCCACCCTCTCGGCACGGGCGCCGAGGCGAAAAGGGCCGAATGGCTCCTGGGCATCGAACGCCAAAACACCGATTCTCGCGACGTTTTGGCATAGCGCTCTCCCGGGGCGCTGACCGGGAAGAGACCACAGCCGCACGGGACAGGACAAGAAAGGACAAGAGAGGAAACCTGTTGGAAAATCTGAACGGATACACCTCGAACATCGTGTTCGGGCTGATAAGCTTTCCCTTTATTGCCTTTGCAATCACGCTGCCCTACCTGGTATTCCAATACCGCAAGTTCGGATCGATTCCCTGGCTGCGCACCATCATCGTCTATTCGTTCGTCTTCTACCTGGTGGTCGCCTATTACATGGTGATCCTCCCCTTGCCGGAAGACCGGACAGCCTTCGTGGCGTATGCGGCACAGCCACAGCTGACACCGTTCCTCTTTGTGCAAAACATTCTTGAAGCCATGGCGAACTCAGCCGACAGCCCCTCCGCCTGGCTGAGCCTGTTGAAGAATCCCTCCGCATATGAGGCCGTTCTCAATGTCATTTTGCTCGTCCCCCTTGGCATGTATCTTCGCTACTATTTCAGACGGACGTGGTGGCAAACGCTGCTTATCGGGTTTGGCACCACCTTGTTTTTCGAGCTTTCACAGCTCACCGGCCTGTGGGGACTCTACGAGCATCCCTATCGGCTGTTCGACGTCGACGACCTCATGCTCAACACGCTTGGCGCGATGACGGGATACTGGCTGGCGGGGCCCCTCATGCGAAGGCTGCCGGACATCAGGATCGTCAACGAGGAAGCGCGGGAGGCAGGACTGCGCGCCGGTGCCCTGCGCCGCGCGCTCTCGTTCGGGGCTGACGTGCTTGTGGCGGGAATCGCGATCAGCATCATAGGTGCGCTCGCACGTTTCTCGGAAGCACCGGGAGCGGCGGAGATCGCAGCCGCATCGGGAGCCGCGGCAAGATCTTGGCCGGGATTGGTAACCTTCCTCACACTCTTCGTCATTGTGCCCTCCCTGACGCACGGGCAGACGCTCGGGCAGAAACTTCTACACCTTCGCATCGTCAGGCCAGATGCACAGACCGCAAAATGGTATCAGTATCTCGCGCGATACGGGCTGCTGTACCTTTTCATCGTCCTGCCGTTCACCGCACTCGACGGCATCGTCTCCCTCGGTACGGCAGACACGTCAGAACTGGGCACAGTTTCTGGCTTTCTTCAGCGCTACCAAGTCGAACTCGCCTGGACATGGCTTGTCGTCGTGACCACCTGGGGAGTCACGCTCGTCATCAGGGCCGTGCATGCCGCCATCGTTCAAGGCCCCTTCATCATGCTGAATGGGCTGCTGAGCATGACGCGCGTCATGTCGGTAGAGGGAGTCGAGCGTGAGCGCGAGCGGCGGGCCGTGCTCGACGTCGGCCAGATCGCTGCCCTTGAGCGGGCGATAGCTGACGACGGCACACCGCTTTCGGCCCTCATGGCACGCGCCGGTGCCGCCGTCGCCGAGGCTGTCCGCCTGCGGGTGCCCGATCCTGCCCCCATCGTCGTGCTCGCCGGCGCAGGCAACAACGGCGGAGACGGCTGGATCGCCGCGCGGATTCTGGCCGAGGCGGGCTATCCCGTCACGCTGATGACGCCCGACTTGGCAGAGCGCCTGCATGCCGAACCCGCCCGCACGGCAGCGATGGACGTGTTCGCTGAAGCGGCACGCCGAGGCCTGCCGCTTCACGTGCTTGTCCGTCCCGAGGCCGATGTGCTTGACGACACGATGGGAAGCGCCGCCGCCATCGTCGATGCGCTGCTGGGCACCGGCTTTGCGGGAGACGAAGTCCGCGAGCCCTTCGCCTCCTGGATCAAGGCCGCCAACCGGCGGCGGTTTGAGGAGGCGCGCGTGGCGGGACGCGGAAGACATCGAAGGCGCATGCACGAACGGGGAGACCACGAGCTCAGCATGCGCCGAAAGCCGCCTGAGCGGGCGAAGGACGCACCGTTCGCCCTTGCCGTCGACGTGCCGAGCGGGCTTTCGGCGCAAACCGGCGACGCAGCACAGCCCTGCTTCGTCGCCGATATCACCGTGACCATGCTGGCATACAAGCCGGGGCTGGTCGCACCGGCGGCCCAGCGCTTCACGGGCTCGGTGCGTTTGGCCAAGCTGGTCGACGCAAAGCCCTATCTAGAGAAGCTCGCATAGAGACATGGACCGGAAAAGCGCTGCCGACCCGGGTCGAACGCATCCCCCTCGCGGCCGCGCAAACCGGCGGACGGAGCCTGCTGCGGAGGATGCCACACCGGCAAACGGCCCATTCAGGAGCACAGGCCGCAAAACATCCGTCCCCGCTCATGGTCGGGAAAACACTCCTCCCCCGTTTACCATGTGCCTGAGAATCATATTCGCCCCCTCGGTTTCACGGTAAAGGAGCACAAAATGGACTGGGATGCACGACTTTATGACGAGCGTCATGGATTTGTAGGCATGTACGGAAACGAGCTGGTGACACTCGTGCACGATATCGCCTCGGCACGGTCGGCCGGATCTGCCGCCCCCCGCATCCTCGACATAGGCTGCGGCACCGGAACGCATCTCGACGCGCTTGCAGCCATCGGTCCAACGACGGGCATCGACGCATCGCCCGCCATGGTCGAACAGGCACGCAGGCACCACCCGCACGCCGACATACGACTGGGCGACGTCTGCAGGCTGCCCTTCGCGAAGGAGTTCGACATCGTCTTTTCCAACGCAACGTTTCATTGGGTTCCCGACCAGCTGCGATTGCTGAAGAATGTCGCCAGCGCCCTTGCGCCCAGGGGCGCCGTCATCGCCGAAATGGGAGCGAAGGGAAACATCGCCATCATCGAAAAGGGCTTCAAGCAGTCCTTGGACATGCACGGCGGAACCTATGCCAACCGGTTCTGTTTTCCCGAAGAATCAGACTATCGCAGGCTGCTGGGCATCGCCGGGTTCGAAATCATGGCCATGAGATCGTTCGACCGTCCCACCGACCTTGCGCACGGCCGCGAAGGCCTGCGTCGCTGGGCAGAGCAATTCTTCGCCCGCAGCCTCGCCCCCTACGAGTCCGAGGACCGCGCCGCCCTCCTCGATGATCTGGAGCGCATCTGCGAGCCCTCGCTTTGGGACACGACACGCGCCTGCTGGGTTGCCGACTACCGCCGACTGCGCTTCGTCGCGCGCACCGCGACCGTATGAGCGGCTGCGGTTGAACAGGGCGAACAGCAGATGCTCTCGCGCGCAACCAGCCGCGCGCTACAACCCATAGAATTCGGTTGTGAGAGGACGACTCGTGAGCAAAGCGGCAGCTTTGCGAGGATCGTCGCCGCCCCAGACAATGCCGCGCACGACATCGGTGATGGGGAGCTCCACACGGTAGTGGTCAGAAAGGGTCTTGAGGGTCTTGCAGGCAAGCGCGCCCTCCGCCACCATATGCGTCTGCTCCGTGAAGTCGTCAAGCGTGCCCCCGGCGGCGAGCAGCTTGCCGAAACGACGGTTGCGCGAATGCTCCGACGTGCAGGTCGCTATGAGGTCTCCCGTGCCGGCAAGGCCCATGCAAGTGATGGAACGGCCTCCCGCGCGAACGACCAAGCGGCTCATCTCGGCAAGGCCCCGCGTCATGAGCATGGCGGCCGTGTTGTCACCATATCCAATGCCATACGAGAGGCCCACGGCGATGGCGATGACATTCTTGAACGCAGCGCACAGCTCAACTCCGCACACGTCGTCGCTCAGGTAGGTGCGAAACGAATCGGTCGCGAAAAGCTTCTGGAAGAACTCAGCCGTGTCTCGTGATGGGCTGGCAATGACCGTGCCGGACGGGATGCACCTGATGACTTCTTCGGCATGATTCGGCCCGGAAAGCACGGCGAGGCGATGCGCCCCGCCCATCTCGGCCTCGAACACCTCGACCGGCAGCAAGCCACTCCCGTCCTCAACGCCCTTGGAACAGATGATGACAGGAAAATCGGCATCGACGACGTCGGACAGCGCACGAGCCACTCCGCGCATGAGGCTCGATGGAGTGACGATAACGGCCGCCTTCGCCCTCAGCAGCGCGTCGCGATAGGACAGGGTGGCGACGATGCTCTCATGCAGCTCGACATCGCTCAGATAGCGGCAATTCCGATGCTCCGCGTTGATGCCCTTTACCACTTCGGGCTTGCGCGCCCACAGCCCCACATTGCAGCCGTTTCCGGCCAACAGCTGAGCGAGGGCCGTGCCCCATGACCCCGCTCCGATGACGGCTATCTTCATGGCAGGCTCCTATGCTCTCTTTTTGCTGCCGACGCGACTTTCTGTTCCCGCCCGCAGACGGCTTATGTTCTCACGATGCGCCCACAGGACCGTGAGGCCAACCAGGGCACACAGCACGACCGTCGGCCACGCGCCCCAAAAGAAGAACAGCGCAAGAAACGGACAGGCAACCGCCGCAGCCATGGAACCCAGCGACACATATTTTGTGACCACAACGACCACGATGAAAAGGGCAAGCTCCAAACAGGCCCCAACGGGACCGAACACCATGAACAGGCACCCCACGGCAACGGCTATGCCCTTTCCGCCCTTGAACTTCAGCCAGGGACTGAAGACATGCCCCCAGACGCACGCAAGAAAAGAGATGCCCAGCATCGTGTCATAGCTCACGGGAGAGCCGGGTGCAAGGCCTCCCCCCGGCAAAAGCCACCAGCTGAACGCCAAGGCAAGGACCCCCGACAGCAAGCCTTTCCCGAAATCGAGAATGAAAACGGCGTATCCTCCCACCTTGCCCATGGTGCGGATCGCATTCGTCGTGCCGATGTTTCCCGACCCATGCTCGCGGATGTCGGTATGGTAGAACACCTTGGAGATGATGAGCCCAAACGGAATGGAACCCAAGAGAAATGCCACCGCGAAGAGCGCGACGGCCGCAAAGAGATACTGCATTGGTCCACTTAGTCCTTTTTCTTGAATTTGAGCCTGATAGGCGTTCCGGCAAGGTCAAAATTCTCACGCATGCGGTTCTCGAGGTACCGTTCATAGTTGTCGTCAACTAAATCAGGATGGTTCACGAAGAAGGTGAACCGGGGCGGTCGGACCGCCGTCTGCGTGACGTACTTCATGCGAAGCACGGCCTTCCCCTTGGTGACCACATGGCCAACCTCGCGAATGCCCTGCAGCCATACGTTGAGCTGATTCGTCGGAATGGTCCGACCATAGTTCTCATACGCCACGTCAACGGCGTCCCAGATGCGATCGACCTTTTTGCCCGTGAGGGCCGAAATGGCAATGACGGGCGCATAACCCACAAATCCGAGGCGGTCAGCGATGCGCTCACGTATCTCAGCCTTGGCTTCCGGACCTTCGACAATATCCCATTTATTCAGCACAACCACCATGGCACAGCCGCGATCGGCCGCGAAGTTGGCAATGCGCTGGTCTTGATCGGTGAGCCCGATTGACGAGTCAACGACCAGAAGCGCCACGTCGGCCCGATCGATGGCCCTCATGGCGCGCACGAATCCGTAATACTCCACATCTTGGTCAATCTGGCTTTTGCGCCGCAGACCGGCCGTGTCAACGATGGTGTACTTCGTGCCGTCATGCTCGATATGGGTGTCGATGGCATCGCGCGTGGTGCCGGCGACGTCAGACACGATGGAACGCTCGCCCTGGGCGAGCCTGTTCATCAAGGACGATTTACCCGCATTGGGCCGCCCGATGATGGCCACGTTGACCGAGGGGCTTTCCTCCTCGTCGGGGCAGCCGGAATCACGAATGGATTCGACGACTGCGTCGAGCAGGTCACCCGTTCCATGCCCATGCAAGGCCGAAACGGGCCAGGGATCTCCCAGCCCCAACTTGTAAAACTCCCACGCCTCATCCATGCGGCCGGGTGTGTCCATCTTGTTCACAACGAGGAACACCGGCTTGCCCGATGCATGCAGGATACGTGCGACCTCCTCATCCTCAACCTGGATGCCGGTCCTGCCGTCGACGACAAACACGATGGCATCGGCTTCGCTTGCGCCAACGAGCGCTTGGTCGCGGATGGATCCCTGGAACGCGTCGTCGTGTCCCATCTCGATTCCGCCCGTATCGATGAGCGTGAAGGGAACCCCGTTCCAGTCGGTTTCATGATATGAGCGGTCACGCGTGACACCACGCATCTCGTGGACGATGGCCTCATCAGCCTGAGCTATGCGGTTGACAAACGTGGACTTGCCGACATTCGGCCGACCCACCACCGCGACAATTGGTAACGACATGACACATCCTCACAGGTTGATTCTTCAATCACAAGCCGGCTTCGCGCTCGGCCAAATCGGCAATCTCCCGCAGGAAACCCGATGCGTTACAGGATACCACGGACAGATGCGCCCCCGTGTCGTTTTCCATATCCTCAATCGTCATGTCGTCAAGCGTGACCATGTCATCGTTGAACATGACGCGGGGAAGGGCGTAGAGGACCCACCCGTCACGGCTCTCCCGTTCAGGGCCATCGGCATGCCTGATCGCCGCAACGATGTCGACGCCGCACAGCAGTCCGGTAACGTCCACGTTGCCTCCAAAGAAATCGTTCTTCACAAAGAACGGCTCAAAACGATCCGAAAGATCGCTTTGGGAAACGAGGGGAAGCAGGAACTCGCGGGTGGCATAGCCCGCAACATAGCGGACGTGCAAGCGCGAACGGCGAAGAGATTCCGCCGCCCGGCTGACAAGGCCCTCGCGCTCCGCCTGCATCCAGTCATCGACAAACGAGCGGATAATGCCCACGCCATCCTCAAACATGCCGAAATCACCGTACCAGCTCGCAGGGGGCAGGTTTTCGAGCAGGCGGGAACCATAGGCTCGTGAGTAAAATTCATCAGCCATGAAAACCCACGGGGTGGCGCGGTCGGCAAGGGCGCGCCGTTGGAATGGGATGACAAGGTCCATCACGGCACGGGCGGACTCCTGGTCCTCGAAACTCCGCTTGAACTGCCTTTGGTGTTTCGTGAACCCCAGGGGCACAACGCACACGTCGATAATGCCGGGGCGGGCGTAAGCCCATCGCAACGTTTCCTCAAGCGCCGATCCGTCGTTCTCATCAGGCATGAGGACGATCTGCGCGTGAAACTCGATGCCGGCATCCAGCAGACGGTCCAACACGTCGATGCCATGCTGGGCATGGCGCCCGATGATGCGGCGGCGAACGGCGGCATCGACCGCATGAAGGGACACGCGCAAGGGAGAAATGCGCTGTTCGATGATGCGCGCCTCATCTTCTGCGCTCAGATTCGTGAACGTCACGAACGTGCCCGAAAGAAAGCTCAGGCGAAAGTCGTCGTCGCGCAACGTGAGAGAGGGGCGCATGTCGTCGGGAAGCTGTCTCATGAAGCAGAAGGTGCATGCATTGCGGCACTGTTTCACGCCATCGAACACCACGCCCTCGAACTCGAATCCCCAGTGCTCGCCCTCCTCGCGCTCAAGCGTCACCTCGCCCGCCTCGCCCTCCAGGTCAAGGTACCCCACCAGGATGACGTCATCGGCTGAAAGCCAGCGCCAATCGATGAGATCGCGCACGGGATGGCCGTCGACCGTCGTCACGAAGCAGCCCGGCTCGAATCCCGCATCGTCTGCGGGGCTGCCGGGGGCGACCCCCACCACGCGCGCGCGGGGCCCTCCCCTCCCGTCGTCGCAGGACGAGGCACGCTCCACGTCGCGCGGAGGATACACCGGCATCGGCTCTCTCATCCCTGCATCGCTCACCTGCACCGCGCTCCGTCCACGTCGGCCGTTACAATGCTTCCAGGCGCGCGGCAACGGCATCAATATGCTCTTCGGGGGTGGAGGCGCCTGCGGTGACGCCGACCACCGCGCAGCCCGCGAACCAATCCTCGTCGATCTCGTCAGGCGTCTCCACATGGTGCGTGCGCGGACAGACGGCGGCGCAAATGTCGGCAAGCCGCGTCGTGTTCGAGGAGTTCCTGCCGCCGACCACCACGATCGCATCCACCTCGCCGGCAAGCGAGGCTGCGGCCTCCTGCCGTTGACGCGTGGCAAAACAGACCGTGTCCTGCACCTCGGGATCGATGCCGTGCTCCTTCAGTCCCTCGACGACGGACTCAAGCGCCTCGCGTGTCTGGGTAGTTTGGACGACGACGCCAACCGAACCTTTGAGGGAGTCCGCAACGTCTTCTGGACCCCCGGCGACCACCACATCGCCGCCAGCTTCGCGGGCATAGGCAACCAGTCCCTCAACCTCAGGATGCCCCGCCTCCCCCACAACCACCACATGCTCGCAGCGACGCGCGAGATCCGCCGCAGCCTTCTGGGCACGCGCCACATGCGGACACGTCGCGTCGATCACCTCAAGCGATCGAGCTTCCACCGCATGCCGCACCTCGGGCGTCACGCCATGGCTGCGGATGATGACCGAGCCGTGCTCCACCGCATCAGGGCCTTCGACGGCCCGGATGCCCCGTTTGGCAAGGTCCGCCACAACCTGGGGATTGTGAATGAGAGGACCGAGGGTGGCTGCTCCTTTACCACCCTCGGCAGCGGCAAGCGCCATGGCGAGCGCCCGACGCACCCCATAGCAGGCTCCCGCATGCGTGGCCTTGATGACTTTCATGGACGGACCTCCCGTGCGTCCCTGCCCGCAGAAGGCGCGTCGTTCGAATGCGCCTTCGCCGCCTTTGCATCATCGATCCCGGCAACAAGTTCCTCAGACGTGTGCACCGGCACAGGATGCCCGGCAAACGCCTCCGTGAAATCCCGGCCACCGGGAAAGAGGGCGACCATGTCCACCTGCTCGGGAGAAACACGCTGCGACAGCGCGAAGCATTCACGCATCGCATACCAGGTGCATCCGTCAAGCCGGTCCTCTTTTGGAAGAAAGTCGAAGTCGCTCACGATCAGAGGATTGCCGTACTCGACAGTGATCTTCGGAAACCGGAAGAACCTGCCCTTCTGCTTCACGAGCTCGGCGTTGCGTACCGTCATGGGAAGGATGGGAACATGCCCCATCTTCGCGATGAAGGCGGCACCTGAATGTATTTCCGGAGTCTTCGATCCTTTGCCCCGACGGGTTCCCTCGGGAAGAATGCCCACCACCTCGCCGTTCTTCAGCATGCGCGTCGCACGCTTGATGGCCGTACGATCCGCCGCATCCCGTTTGACGGGGAAAGCGCCCACGCGCGAGAGAATGTGTCCCACCAGCCCATGAACGTTGCCGAACAGGCTTTCGCGTCCCAGAAAGCGCACCCATTGCGACGGCCGGGCCGCCAGATACATGAAGGCCACGTCGAGGAACGAGGTGTGGTTGCTGACAACGAGCACGCCGCTCTTTCCCTGGAAGCGCCGCAAGTTCATGCGGCCGTCCACCCGATAGCGAAAGCATATCTTGAACACGAAGGCAAGGAAGCCGTAGATCAGGTTTCCGAGCAGATGGGGCACCTGCCGTTCGGACGACATGCCTCCGAGGGGCATGTCCCACAGTTTTTCATAGGGAAGCACGAATCTCACAGGGACCCTTCTTCTCCTTCGTCGCAGTGGGACAGGCGCTCACGCGCCAAGTCCCGAATGCTTTCAATGACCTCCTCGATGTAGCTCCCCGTCGAGTTGAGGCGCACGGCATCGTCGGCAGGCCTGAGGGGCGAGGCCTCGCGCGACGAATCATGTTCGTCGCGTCGGCGGATGTCGGCAAGCACCGTGTCATAGTCGATCGACCCGATGCCGCGATCGACGTTCTGTCGCACGCGACGATGCGCCCGTTCCTCGTCAGACGCGGTCAGGAACACCTTGAGCTCCGCGGCGGGAAACACCGTCGTGCCAATGTCGCGCCCCTCCACAACGAAGTTGCCCTCGCCCCCGATCCTCCGCTGTTGCAAGACCAAGGCCTCGCGAACGCCGGGCACGGCCGACACGGGGCTGACCGCCTTGTCGATCCGCTCGGTGCGAATTGCATCGGTGACGTCAACGCCGCCAATGGAAACACGTTTGGGAGTGGGATCGCCCTCCTCGTGGCCGAACCCGATGTCGTATGTGCGGGCGATGCGCGCCAAGCCCTCCTCGTCGTCCAACGCCACGCCGTCTTGCAGCGCCTGCCAGGCGACCGCCCGGTACATGGCCCCCGTGTCGAGACAGGAGAAGCCAAGCTCACGTGCGACAGCCTTGGCGACCGTCGACTTTCCAGCCCCACTGGGCCCATCAATGGCGATGATCATCGCGCCAACCTTTCGATATCTGAGAGAAAATGGGGGTAACTGACCTTCACCGCATCGAAACTCTCGATCTTGACCGGCGCATCCCCCGTCAGTCCCACAAGGGCCCATGTCATGGCAAGCCGATGATCGTTCTTCGAATCGAACACGATGCCTTTCGGAACCCGCATAGCGGGACAGCCTTCGACGTAGAGGTCATTGGCATCGATCCACGCGTCGACGCCAAGAAGAGCAAGACCTTCCACCACGGCTGCCAGGCGGTCCGTCTCCTTCACGCGCAATTCGCCAACCTCCCGAAACACCGTCACTCCGCGAGCGCGAGAAGCGACCAGCGACAGCACCGGCACCTCGTCGACCAGAGACGGTATCTTGTCCGCCGGAATCTCACATCCCCTGAGATCCGGCGTATAGGAAGCAGATATGATGCCAGAGGGCTCCTTGCCGGCCGCGCCAGTGCGGCGAACGCTCACGTTGGCGCCCATGCGCTCAAGCGTGCGGGTGAAACCGATGCGGGCGGTGTTCAGGCTGACGTTCTCCACCTGAAGAGAGCTGCCCGGCATCATGAGCGCAGCGCAGACGAGAAAGGCGGCAGATGACGGATCTCCCGGAACCTGCACCTCGCATGCTTTTGGAACGCTGGGACCCTGCACGCTTGCCGTGCGCTCCGCGGCAGTCGTCGGCACGCCGAATTCGGGCAGCATGAGCTCCGTGTGGTTGCGCGAAGGCGAGGGCTCGTTGACGACCGTCGTGCCTTCAGCATAGATGCCGGCAAGCAAGATGGCAGTTTTAAGCTGAGCCGAAGCCATCGGTGCGTCGTAGGTTATCGCATGCAAGTCGGATGTGCCACATACGGAGAGCGGCAGGGTCTCGCGGCCTTCGGGTGCAAAATGCACGCCCATCCTCATAAGGGGAGCCGTGATGCGCCGCATGGGACGAGTCCTGAGAGACGCATCCCCCGTTATCTCGCCCTTGATGTCCCCCGGAGCAAGCATGCCCATGAGAAGGCGCGCCGTCGTGCCCGAATTGCCACAGTCAAGGGGACGCTCGGGCTGCGCGGGCCCTTCTGAACCCCATCCCTCTATGCCGCCAAACAGGCTGCCGTCAGGGCCCTTCTCAAGCGCAACGCGAGCTCCAAGCTGCCTGACCGCAGCGATGGACGAGCGGACATCCTCGGAATCCAGAAGCCCCGACACGCGTGACGTTCCCTCGGCCATGGCGGAAAACAACACCGCACGATGGGAGAGAGACTTGTCTCCCGGCACGGCAACGGCGCCGCGGAGAGGCGAAGGCAGTGGATTGACGGTGACGGTTGCCAGGGGCTTATTCGACATGGACATGCTCCTTCGCCGCAAGGGGGCTGAACGACACCGCGAATCCCGCATTGATGAGATGGGCGGACAGTTGCCCGACATCTCCCTCATCCGTGAGCACCAAGCTGAGAACGGCGCTGTCCTCCGTTATATGGTCAATCTCGATGGACTGGATGTTGCAACCCACCGAGCTCGCGATGGTCGTGGCCTCGGCGACAACGCCCTTGCGATCCTCCATGGGGATGCGCACCTCAAGCAGTTTCTCAGTCGAGGGGACCCACGCGGCGGGCAGCGAGCGGCGGGCATCGGCAGCATCGGCGAGCAAGGAGGTGAGCTGAGGACGATCGCCGGCAGCAAGCGAGTCGGCGAACGACCCGATGATCCCCTGCATCTCAACCAAGCCCGCACGGAGCGCCTCGGCATTGTCGAAGGCGATGCCGCACCACAGCTCGGGAGATCCGGCCGCGATGCGCGTCGAGTCTTTGAAGCCGCCTGCGGCAAGCCTCATGAGGGCCTGCTGGTCGTCAGCGTGGCGACAGGCCAATTGCATGAGCGCGGAAGCCACGATATGGGGCACATGGCTCACGATGGCAACGGCATCGTCATGAGCCTCGCGCGGCAGCGCGATGACGCGAGCGCCGAGGCCCGTGATGAGCTCATGGAGCCGAGAGAAGTGCTCAGCCGGCGTCGTGGCATCGGGGCAGAGTATCCAGTGCGCGCCTTTGAACAGATCGGGCCGAGCACCGTCGATGCCGCTTTTCTCAGAACCTGCCATCGGATGGCCGGGCACGTAGTTTTCAGGAGCAGGGAGCGTGCTGTTTGCCAAAGAGCTGATGCGTCCCTTGGTCGACACGGTGTCCGAGACAACGCCCCGATAGCCCCACGAGGCGAGGTCGGAAAAATACCCCTCGACCGCAGCGATGGGAGTCGCCACCATCACCAGGTCGCACCCCTGCTCGACAAACTCCTGAAACGTCGGCTCGTCCGGCAGCGCCGCCTCCGTCACCCATCCGCGCTCAAGAGCACGCTCGAGCGTGGGACCGTCAACATCGACCCCCAGCACGGCCACGCCCGGAAACGACCGACGCACGGCAGCGGCGAATGATGCCCCAACGAGACCAAGGCCGATGACGGCGATGCGGTCAAAGGGCCGCTGGTTGGATACCTGATCTGATTGCTGTCCTGTCATGGACCCGATCACCTTTCATGTCAATGCAACGCCCGGCGCGTCCCGCCGGCACGGTGCCGCTATTCTAGCATTATAGGTTCGCCTGTGCGCGAGGACCGCCGATGGCGCGGCGAAGCGCCTCCTCTTCTTCACGCGAGAGAACCCGCCATGATCCACTTGGCAGGTCCCCAAGACCCACCGGACCAAACGTGTCCCGATGGAGCGCGAGCACCGGATGCCCGATCGCTCGAAACATGCGCCGCACCTGACGCTTCCGCCCCTCATGTATGCCGATGCGCACGACCGCGCGAGACATCGATCGAGCGCGCTTGATGGCAACGTACTCCTTTGACGATCCAGGAGGAACGACGGGCGGCACGCAAAGCGAGCGGAGCGCCTGCTCCGCATCGGGGCCAGACAGCAGCTCGACCTCGGCTGGCAGCGTGGGTCCGTCATCGAGTTCTATGCCTGCCCGCAGGCTCTCCAAACGGAGCTCTCCCGGATGCCCCGCAACCAGCGCAGTATAGCTTTTCGTCACGTGACCGGCCGGACGGAGAAGGGCATGCCCCAGATCGCCATCGGTCGAGAACAGCAGCAGCCCCGTCGTGTCCCGATCGAGCCGCCCCACCGGAAACAGCCCAGGATAACGGGAAACGGGAACCAAGTCGGCTACGGTCGGACGTCCCTGGGGGTCCGACATCGTGGTAAGAATGCCGATGGGCTTGTGCAGCATGATGGTGACCGATCCGCCATCCCGCCGTACGACGATACCGTCAACCGCCACCTCATCCACCAGCGGATCAACCTTGCTGCCAAGCTCCGTGACAACCTGGCCGTTGACGGTGACCCGTCCGGCTGTCATAAGATTTTCAGAACCCCGGCGACTTGCCACGCCGGCGCGCGCCAAAAACTTCTGCAGACGCAGAGGCACGACGCGATTGCCGTCTTCGATCACCTATCCTCCAAAATTAGCGGGCTTCTCATAGCATCTATCACCGGCGTGTCTCGCATCCAGGCAAGCACGGCACGTACAATTCCTCGCAAGGCATCGCAGAGGCATGCCGCGAGGATGGCCAGGTCGCATCGCCGCACAGCTTGATGGTCACGCGGCCGGCGATCACTCGTCATCCGTCTCAAACGTCAAATCGTCGAAATCGATCTTGTCCACCACTCCAAAGCCCGACGAAAGCGCTTCTGACAGCATCTGCCGAGCCACGCCGGAAGGAATGTCCTCCTGGGAATTCCCCTGCACGGAAGACATCTCGACCTCATCATCGAACTCGAACTCGATGCCGTCCAACCCCTCGCGTTGGATGCCGGCATCCTCGTCGATGCGCACAGGCTCATGAACGACGCCAAGCCGTTCTCGGATGAACGCCCGGGTGTCGTCATCGGGCGCAAACAAGTCAAGATCGGGAAGATCGGCAGTGGATCGCAGGCCAAACTTCTCAAGAAAGATGCGTGTCGTTGCATACAGGGTTGGATTTCCCGGCGCATCAGCCGTGCCGGCCTCACGCACGAGCCCCTTTTCAACCAACGAGTTGAGGGAGCTGTCAGAGCTCACTCCCCGCACCGACGCGACGCCGGAGCGCGTGACGGGCTGTCCGTAGGCAACGACAGCCAGCGTCTCGAGGGCCGCCTGGGAAAGCTTGCGCGTGTCCCATGACAGCACATACCGCTCAATGAGCTCATGAAAGACAGGGTGAGTGTACAGGCGCCACCCACCAGCCACCTCACGCAGCTGGATGCCGCGCTCCTCCGCCTCAAACCGCGCTTTCAATTCCACGAGCGCCGATTCGACGTCGGCGGGATCGACTTCCAGCATTGTGGCGAGGGAGATGACGCCCACCGGTTCGTCAGTGACGAACAGAAGCGCCTCAAGCGCACCCGCGAGCTGGCTTTCCTGCAAACCCGAGAACATTTCCTAACCCCTTCCCTTGCCATCGCTCATCGACGTGAGCGGGTCGTCGTCAGACATGAGCAAGGCGCCCGATCCTTCGACAAAGCGAATCTCTATGTCTCCGAACTGCTCATTCTGCTCGATCATCACCAGGGATCTCTTGTAGAGTTCAAGCACTGCCAAAAACGTCACGACGACCACAGGCGTCGGCGTACGCGCGTCAACCAGGTCGGAAAAGGCAAGGCTCTTTGCATCCACTATCCTTTGATGGATGGAGCGCATATATCCTTCAACGGGTATGGGCTTTGCCGCTATATGTTCCGATTCCAGGAGAAATGCCTCGCGGCGCGCATAGGCGGCGGCGGCCGAAGCGGCAATTCCCTCGAGGGTCGTGTCCTTGAGGTAATCGGGCATGAGTCCAAGGAAGCAGGGATCGGGGCCAAACGGCCGGGCATGCATGCGACCTTCCGAGATGAAGCGCGTATGCAATGCAGCGGCGGCGTTCTTGTGCTGCTTGTAGACCAGCAGCCGTTCCACCAGCATGTCGCGAGCTTCGCTGGGAGCCAGCTCCTCTAACTCGTCTTCCACCACATCGTGCTCATGCGGCAGGAGGCTCTCAGCCTTGATCTCGAGAAGCGTGGATGCCACCAGAAGGAAGTCGCTCGCCACATCGAGGTCGAGATTGTCCATGCGAGAGACCTCGGCCAGGTACTGGTCGGCAATCTGAGTGATGGAAATGGCCCCGATGTCAACCTTTTGCCGGCTGACCAAATACAACAGGAGGTCAAAGGGGCCTTCGAAACTGTCTATGCGCACCTTGTACGACATGGATCACGCTAGATGCTAAAGGGGAACAGGAGATTCGCCACATTCCCAGCCGTGGCGTTGAGATAGAGGCCGATGGGATTGAAGTTGAGGACATAGGGCACAAGAATGACGGCAATCATGAAGATGGGGAAAGCGTAGCGCTGCACTTTGTAATAGGTCGGCAGGTATTTCCTCGGAAGGAAAAACGCAAAAATGGACGACCCGTCCAAGGGAGGGATGGGCAAGAGGTTGAAGAACATGAGGTAAAGGTTGATGAGCGCAAACATCGGCAGGAACATCATATAAAAATAGGAGAACAGCTCATTTTCCACGACGAGCGTATGTGCAGGCGTATACAGCACCCAGGCAACGACAGCGGCCAGAAAGGCCAGCACAAGATTCGCAGCAGGACCGGCGAGACCGACGATGAGGTCTCCCTTTCGAGGATCCTTGAAGTATGCCGGATTGTAGGGAACGGGTTTTGCATAGCCAAACACCGGCATGCTCATAGCCATGAGCAGCAGCGGCATGATGACCGTGCCGAAGGGGTCGATATGCTTGAGCGGGTTCATGGACAGGCGTCCAGCACGCTTGGCGGTTGGATCACCCAGCTTGTATGCCGCAAAGCCATGCATGGCCTCATGGCACACGATAGCCGGAATGAAGCTGAGTATGGAACAGATGATATCAGGTATTGAAGTCATAGTGCGAAACAGTCTACCGCATCGCATCGCCAACCCTGGTCCCAACGGGGAAATTTCACAAGTGGGCACGCACCCGCTTAAACAAATGAAGAAGTGGCAGTTTCTTCGATTCTCCGCAGATTAAGAAACAGGTTCGGTTTATCCGGGGATCTCTCCCTGAGTTGGCTCCGATTGCTGCTCGGAAGGCGTTGTATATACCGGTACGGCGAAAAAAGGCAGAGCACAGGAACGACAAAAAGAGATAGAGCTAAGAAATTCTTCCTTGAATCAGAAATCATAGCTGCTCCCATCAATACTGAGAACGCTGCTGATTTCAGATTGTCCGCCAAAGGGCTTGGCGCCGCCTCTGCAGCCAGAGCCAATCCTTTTGGCCAATGAAGCAATTGCGGGTTTCGTTTCTCGAGAATAGGCAAATATGCATCGTTCCGCTCTCGCCATGAACCAATATCATCAACAAACCGCCATCGCAAGAAACATGATCGACCGTGTTGAACGCGCACAAAAAGCCATGGAACGATAATAGAGATTATGGTACCAATACCGATTTGCGAATATATGATTTGTAAAAAAAATTAGTTTGTCTGGCGAGTGTGGGACAAACACCCATTCATGTTTGAACAAGACATCACACCGTCGGCCGCCGAATCGCCAGAAAGCCCTATTTCAGACCGGGACATCCCTGCTGTCGGAGCGCCTCATAGACGCCAATTGCCACGGCGTTCGAGAGATTGAGGCTGCGCAAGCCAACCCGCATGGGAATGCGTACGCAGCGGTCGGCATAGCGTTGAACGACATTCTGGTCAAGGCCTCGGCTCTCGCGGCCGAACAGCAAAAATGCCTCCTCGCCATAGCTCACGTCCGTGAACGCCCGCGACGCTTGTCCCGTGAACAGGTGCAGCTCATCCGTGCCATGGGCCTCGAAAAACGCCTCAATGCATGGCCAGCGCACGATGTCAACCTCATCCCAGTAGTCACAGCCCGCACGCGCGAGGTTCCTCTGCGTCAGATGAAACCCCAGAGGTTCGACCACATGCAAGCGCGCACCGACGCAGGCGCAGGTCCGCGCGACGTTTCCTGTGTTCTGCGGGATCTCCGGCTCGACCAGCACGACGTTCAGCATGTCAGCTCCTCAAAGAAGTTCCTGCTGGCGCGTCATTTCGGCCTCCAGCTCCTCCGTGAGCGCAAACCATTCCTCCTCGGCCGATGCCAAGCGCCGCTTGAGGGCCGCATGCTCGGCAACCGCGTCAGAACTGGCATCTTCGTTCATGTAAAAGGCGGGATCGGCCATGAGTTCCAGCAGCTCAGCCAGGCGAACGCCGTCACGCTCCATCTGCCGGTCCAGATCGGCAATGCGCTTGCGGTGATTCTTGAGCGCCGCATAAGCGCGGTTGCGCGCCTCGGCCTCACGGCGCTTCTGCTCCTTCGTTTTCGGGGCGCTACCGCGCGGCGCGGTCAAGTCAGATGTCTCGGCATCCCGTCCGGGGCCGACCGCCTTGGCCGGTTTTCCAGATGCCCCCTTCCCGTTCGATATGGCAGGAACAGGCTTCTCCATCACCTCATCAACAAGGGAGGACGATGCGGGGGTCGCTCCATCGGTCTGTCCGCTTTTGAACAGGTAATAGCTATAGTCACCATCATAGTTCGTCACCTTGCCCGGAACCACTTCGACGATGCGGTTCGCCACGCCGCTGATGAGATGCCGGTCGTGCGTGATGAACATGATCGTTCCTTCGAAGACCTTGAGGGCCTGCTCGAGGATGTCCGCACTGGCGATGTCCAGATGGTTGGTGGGCTCGTCCAGGCAGAGCAGCGGGCTCGGCGCAACAAGCATCTTTGCCAAAGCAAGGCGGCTTTTCTCGCCGCCAGAAAGCACACCCACCTTTTTGTCGACGTCATCTCCCACAAACAGGAACGCCCCCAGCAGCGTGCGAACCTGCGAGATGCTCCAACCGGGAGCAACGTGGTCCAGCTCCTCGAACACGGTATTTCCCGCATACAGCTCTTCCAGCTGATGCTGAGCATAATAGGTCTTGCTGACATGCACGCCATAGTCGATGGTGCCCGCATCGGGCGCAAGCACGCCGGCAACCATCTTGAGCAAGGTTGACTTGCCGGACCCATTGGGACCGACAAGCGCCACCTTGTCGCCGCGGTAAAGCGTGAGATTCAAGCCGTCATGAACCCGTTTCTCCCCGAATCCCTTTGCCACTTCTTCCATTCGCACCACCATGTCGCCCGTGCGTGGAGGCTGCTTGAAATTGAAATGAACCTTCTTCTTTTCCTCGGGAATTTCGATGCGCTTGATCTTCTCAAGCTTTTTGACACGGTCCTGGACCTGCTTGGCTTTGGTCGGCTTGTAGCGAAACTTCTCCACAAACGCTTCCATGTGAGCAATCTCTTCCGCCTGCTTCGATGCCTCCGCCCGCAGGCGCTCGATGCGCTCGGCGCGCGCCTTCAGATAGGCGGTGTAGTTCCCCCGATACAGGCTCACCCCGCCGTTGTCGATTTCTGCAACCCGATCCACCATGTTGTCCATGAACGCACGGTCGTGGCTGACCACGACCACCGTGCCCGAATAGCCCCGGAGAAAGCCCTCGAGCCATTTGACGCTCTCCAGGTCGAGGTGGTTCGTCGGCTCGTCGAGCAGGAGCACTTCAGGATTGCGGATGAGCAGTTTCGCCAGAGCGATGCGCATCTGCCAACCTCCCGAGAATCCCGCTGACGAGCGCCTCATGTCCTCTTCTTTGAAGCCCAGGCCAAACAGCACGCCTCGCACCTTCGCCTCGATGGTGTAGCCGCCCAGGGCTTCATAGGCGTCCCGGGCCCGGCCAGCTGCCGCCAGCTGCTGCTCCGTGGGATGATCTCCCAGGTCAGATTCAAGCTTCTGGAGGCGTTCCTCGGCCTCCAGCACCTCCACCTGAGAAGAGAGAACCTCTTCGAAGATGGGGCGATCGCCCATCTCGATGGCCTCCTGCTCAAGGTATCCCACCCGAGCGCCTTTGGCGAACAGCACGCGACCCTCGTCGGCGTCCTCTTCTCCGGTGATGATGTTGAGAAGCGTGGTCTTCCCCGCCCCGTTGGGGCCGACGAGCGCCAAACGGTCATATTCTTCCAGGCGAAACGTCACGTCGGAAAACAACGTGCGTCCTCCAAACGACTTCGAGAGATGTTCGAGCTGCATGATCATGGTGTCGGTGTGCTTCCTTGTGCGATGTCAACAAAACGGGACGCCGGCTTGCCGAGCGTCTACCTTCCCATGATAGCGGAAGAAGCCGTTTATGGAGAAGCGGCTTCTTCGTCCGCAAAAAAGCACCGGAATGGGTCAGCATGGGGTGACCGACAAACTTCATGGGATAGAGCACCATGACCATGGGCGGAACCCTCATTTGACAGACCCGGGAATACCGCAGACATAGCGCCGAACCACAACTGCGCGATTGCCGCACAATCGGTTCACTCTTAGTCAGTGTTTTTCAACATCAGATCTCGCTCATTGCACAACCTTCCAGTCGGCAAAGCATAGATTTGATTGAAACGTCCCGGATGGAGGCGGTATTTTTTCACAAATTCGCTTAGGCAGATGTCAAGGAAGGAAGAACGACCGTCATCAGGACAAGAAAACCCGCGCACAGCAGCACGAAAAACCCAACCGTCCGCGAAAGTCGAATATCATCCTTTGTTGGCTCCTTCCCAGGATGCGATTTTCCTACCTGAGTATGTTTCGCGCCTCTGCCTGAGACGAAATACCCGCCGAGTCCGATCATGAATGCCAGCGCAATCCCCACAATCCCCCAGCTGAACAATCGGCCCGAAAAAATGAGGTCTTCCGAATCGAACGGCATGGAGCAAATGATCACGTATATCGCGAAGACGACATCGAGAAGAAGAGGGATACCTATGCGCGCCCACTCCGGCATAGGATCGGACACAACGAGATAAACCTGCTTGGACGCATCCCTACGAGAATAGCGTGCGAGCGCGACGACACCTGCATTCACGGCCGCGATAACGACTCCCATAACAGGCAAGGCCCAGCTTGGTCCCCATGCGTCTGCTCCAGCTCCGCCAAAATGCGTGATAATGGTTTCAGGAACCAACAGAAGGGCGACAAACCCCATCAGAGCAGGAAACAACGTGAGAACCATCACGAACGCCTTCTTACGCACCGCATTCCTCCCCTTCTCCCTTAAGACGAATAGCTTTGAACCTTCAGGCAATGCCAACATATCACATATTTCTTGAACCCATCGCTCCACCGTCCGACCTGACCCATGAAGCTCACAGCTCAGGTCCCAGAATCATCTCAACGGGCGTTCGGCAATCAGCCAGGCTATCGCTCGGGCGAATTGGGATTCGAATTCGTCAAAAGTCAGCCCTTGCGCACTCAAGCGTCTACCGTTAGAATACTTGAGCACGTTGAAACGACAACGCCAACTCGGTCGCTTGGCTCAGCGGGAGAGCATCGCCTTCACACGGCGGGGGTCACAGGTTCAAATCCTGTAGCGACCACCAGAAACTTGCAGGTCATCGGAGTAAAGCCCGATGGCCTTTTTGCTTTGTCGGATGTCGGGGTATAGGCCAAAACGTGTACCCTAACCTCAATCATAGTCAATTCGATACGGGCCACTGGAATGCAGGTCGCTCCATTGGATTGCGGTGCCCCATTGGGCAATTGCCTGATCCCTGCGGCTAGCA
>JAEWQO010000030.1 GCA_023460315.1 Actinomycetes bacterium | reverse complement strand
ATTGCCGATAGCGCTCACTCCGGCGGCAATAGTGACTGTTCCTGTGATATCGCTACAGCAATAGAACGCGCCGCCTCCAATAGCTCCCGTAAAGTTGCTGAGGTCAAGTTCTGTGATGCGGCAACATTCAAACGCGTAAGCACCGATGGATGTCGCACTGGCCGGAATGGTAAGTTTTCCTTGGAGTTGGAGACAGTGAGAAAACGCAAAATCTCCGATAGTATTACCTTTATAAGCGCTAAGGTCAAGCGCCGTAAGATTTCCACAACCATTGAAAGCGCTAAATCCGATGGCGTTCACGTCATCGCCTATTTCCAAAGACTTTATAGCCGCATAACGGTCAGTTTTTTCTGCGGCGATTTCCGTATCATTACGCCAGGCAGTAGTACCATCGTCACTGGTGACGGTGAGCTTGCCGGTGGCCGGGTCAAAAGTGTACCCGTCGCCGGTGATTAGGTCGGTGGTGTCAGCCAACGCCCGCAGTCCACCGCTTTCCGTATTAAGTGGCGCTAACGCAATAACTTCATCACCCGTATCCGCGCTTGCGCCGACGGGGAATGCTCCCGTTTCTGCCAACGCCGTGACAGGCATAATACCCGCAACCATGATAACAGACAGCGCCAGAGTCATGAGTCTTTTCATTGATGCTCGCTTATTCATTATCAGTACCTCCACTTATAAAATGAAAGCTACTTTGTTGCACAACTTACCGCATATTTTTACTACGGCTTCGCTGTTTGATTGTAATTCTGTATGATAGGTGCTACACTAAACATAGTGGAGAACCTATTCAGTGAATGCGTTTACTAAACGTATACATTTTACTTCTTTCTTCGACAAATAGCAATAGAGGAGAAGAATATGCGGGAAAAAAAGCTCGATAAAAGAAAGGCGCAGGGCGCTGAAACAAAAAAGAAGTTGTATGAAATTGCGGCAAGATTGTTTATGGAACACAACTTGTCCGAAGTCAGTATTGAAGACATCACCGACGAAGCCGGTATCACAAAAGGCGCCTTTTATGTACACTTTGAGTCAAAGGATGCGCTGATTGCAATTTTATTTGCAGACTATGCGGCGCGAATTGACACAGGCTATAAAACCTTTCTGGAAAGCCTGCCGGATGAAATGCCCTCTGTATCGGTGCTGCTTGCCTTAACGGAAAAAATAGCCGACACGATATCGGATACGCTTGGCTGTGAGAACATGAAGAAGCTTTACCAGCTACTGTTGTCGAGAACGTTAGGCACCGAGGCGGTAAAGGGTTACGGGCGCGAACTTTATGCCCTCTATTATGATGTTTTGAAAAAGGGCATCCACCGCGGTGAACTTGTATCTTCTTTATCTGCTGAGGAACTCTCGCGGCATTTTGTTCTGGCGCTGCGGGGCGTCAGCTATGAATGGTGCGCCCGCTATCCAGACTTTGATTTGAAAGAGCAAGCATTAACGCATACCCGCATACTGATAGAGGGAATCCAAGACCATAGCTAATTTTATTTTTAACAGGTATATAGGAAATTGAACATCACCCTTTACGTTGTGTAGTATCGTTTAGCTTTCCGAACAGGAAAAGTAAACTGATAGAGGGTGTAGGTTAAGCCCTGGGGAGATACGCTTTTGTCTGAGCTGGATATGAATACGGAAACCATGGATGCCATGCTGCAGCATATTCGCAAAACAACTCGTGACAACTTGCTCACCAATGACATATATAAGCCGTTGCAGCATAATATTATATTTCTGGAAGCTGTAAAGACGCTCCAAAGTCATAAATAAATCTCAAAGACTACGATTACAAAAATGAGCTTATTTTTTTTCCGAGAATACCATCAGTTGCAAGTTTTTATAGGTATACTCTTTTCCATGATAATCTGAATACGTATCGATTATTTTCATATGACGCTGTTGAAAAATTTCGTCCAATTCTGATATGGTATATAGGCGCGTAGTGGTTGCTTCGATTGAGTCGGGTTTACATGCAATCTGGCCGAACATCATATCCCACTGGCTATACAGCATTCTTTTCGTTTCCAATATCCAATCAAATTCCGAAAGCGACATCGATTTATCACCGATATCCCAATGCCTTTTCGGGAAAAAATGCTGCGCATGATCAGCGCTGCAGATATCCATGAAATGTTTACCAGCTGGCTTTAGAGACTTTGCAATCATATCGAATATTTTAAGATTCTCTTCGTCATTTTCCAGATATCCGATTGCCCCGTCAGCAAGATTCAAAACAACATCAAATTCGTTATTAAATTTCAGGTTGCGGATATCATCACAGATAAAGTCAATTTCCAATTCAAGTGAACCTGCGGTTTTTATGGCGTCGTCAATATAGTCTTTTGTAATATCAACTCCAACAACAGAATAACCCTTTTGAGCAAAAGAAATCGAATGTCTTCCAAAGCCGCAAGCCAAATCGAGAATCTTTTCTTGGCCTGAAAGAGAAAGCGTGTTAATAATAAAATTAACCTCATTTTCCGTATCTTCAACCCATGAATGATTCTTAATATCCAGTGACCAAATCATTTTATACCAGTCTGGGCTCATTACCTTCATTCGTAGTTCCTCCTTTATTTTTCTTAGCCCATCCTACTCTTTTATACTA
>JAEWQO010000029.1 GCA_023460315.1 Actinomycetes bacterium | reverse complement strand
CTCTACCTCTGTGCTGATAAAGTTCGCCGTTATGGTGGTGGCATTACCGGGCATGGTGAAGGTCGTGCTTGCGCTGCCCGCATTCCCAAACGCGCCGCCGTAAGAGGAAGTCCAGCCATTAAATGTATAACCGCTGTTTGCGTTAGCCGAGATATTGATAATCGTGCCTTGCGCGCAATTTCCGCTTGTTCCCTGTGTAATGCTGCCGCCTGCTCTGGCCCGAATGGTCAGGGTATAGGTGACAGGAGGTTTCGTATTCACCGTCAGCGTACCGTTTTTATATACGATTACCTCGTTATAGTTCACGGCACTCGGAACCGCCGCGCCGGACGCAACGATTGTATAGGTTCCCGCTGTGTTCATATCGGCTGTAGGGCAGTTTACAGTGGGCAGGGTCGCAAGGATATCGCCTGCCGCAAGCCCTGTCACCGTATAGGTGTAAGCAGGCTGAGTATCGCCCACCGTAGAGGTTTTGTCATTTGCCGTGATGGTGACGGTAGCTTTGTTCACTGTAAGCGCGTAACTGGCCGTCGCCTCGGCATAGGCGCCGTCAGCCGCTTTTATGGCCGTTATCGTAGCTGTACCCGCGCCCTTGATGGTGACCAGCCCGCTTGTGGCGTTCACCGTGGCAACCGCCGTGTTACTGCTTGTGTAGGTGATTGCCCCCGAACCCGTGCCGCCGCTCGCCACATGGGTAAAGGTTGCATCACCGTAGGTTCTTGTAATCCCCGCGTTTGCGTTGGGGAACGTGATGGTCTGCGGTATCAATGCCGTTGCCGTAACCGTGACTACAACATTGTAGTCGTTGTAGTTCGTAACGCCGGTAACGGCGATGGTAATGGTCGCTGTTGTGTTGTCAGGTTGGCTTATCGTGCTGTAGGTCAGCGTCGTGCCGGAAACGCTCGGTGTTCCGTTAATCAAAGTAGGAGTTGTTCCGCCCGCCGTGCCTGTAGCGGCATAGGTCGCACCGTCAGGCAACGGAGGCAGTGTCAGAGTTTTCCCTGTGGTCGTTTGCTCCGCACGAACGGTATCGGTTACGGTAGTCGTGCCTGTGTAGGGCGCTTTGGTTACGGTCGTGGTTGCCGCCGATACTACGCTGCCGTTACAGTTTGCCGCCGTGACGGTGAGCGTTATCGTCGCGCCGATGTCGGCCTGTGTCAACGTATAGGTGGCGCTGTCCGTGCCGACAGCGGTTATCGTTTCGCCGTTTTTACGATGCCACTCAAAAGTGAGGTCGCCCATATCCGTACCTTCCAGATTTGTGCGCAAACCGCTTGTGTCCGCTGTGAGCGTTGCACCAAAGTGCGCATCACCGACAATCGTCACTGTTCCGGTGAGCCATACCTTCATGGTAGTAACAGTCAAACCCTCGCTCGGGGGCGATGCCTCATGCGTGGACGTTTCCGGGTAGCAAGCGTAGAACGTATAGCTCGTATCCGGTGTAAGTCCGGTAAACAAAGGCGAACTTTGCCATTCGCCGTCTGCTCCACACCGATACCACGCATTGGGGATTTCCCCCAGCTTTACGCTGGTCATTGTTGTGCTTTCCCAATAGGGCGTAGGCGGGGCGCTCTGCGGGAGTTTTGTCACAGCACCAATATTAATCGTGATGGTTGCATAAGCTGCAGGCTCCTCGCTGTCCGTCACCCTGATAACCGCCGTTGTCGCTTCTGCTTTGGCATCGGGGCGTTTGCCTGAGATAAAACCATTGTCATAGACCACAAGCCAATCGGGGCCGCTGACCAGGCTGAACGTGTAAGGCGGTGTTCCGCCTGACACGCCATCGGCAACGAATATCCCGTCGATGTCGCTGCCGATCGTTCCTGTAGGCACATCAAACGCAGCGTCGTCCGTGAATGTCAGCGGAATGGGGAGCGAATATGTCCAGTCCTTCAATCTTGTAGATGCGAGCGCAGTCTGATATGCCTCTGATGTTCCGGTGGGGCAATACACGGTTCCAACGAGCGGCGTTTCTGCGTCAGAATAAAACGCACTATCGCTAATCGCCGGGGGCGTTCCGCTGTTAAACTTTACGGAGTCAAGGGCATCGCAATCCTCAAAGGCGCTTTCTCCGATGTCGGTTACGCCATCGCCTATCTCCAAAGACTTTATTGCCTCATAACGCTCGGTATCGTCTTCGGCAATACCCGAATCACTCCGCCATGCGGTCGTGCCGTCGTTGCTGGTGACGGTGAGTTTCCCGGTGGCAGGATCGAAAGTGTAGCCGTCTCCGCTGATTAAGTCGAGGGCAACTCCAACAACCGTCCAGCCGGTAAGTCTATCAATATCTGACAAAGTTGCATATTCCCGGTATGCACTTGTGGGGCAATAGATAGTACCCTCAGCCGCCACTCCGCTAAACGCGGTTCCTGTTCCGTCCGTTCCGTACGGAATTGGAACCAGCACTCCCATCGTCGGAGGCGTATCTCTCCTAAATGTAATGCTGCTCAGTTTAGAACAATTTTTGAACGCCTCAGCCCCAATGTTTGTGGTACGGGCGCTAATATCAAGCGCCGTGATATTGGAACAGTTCTCGAATGCATTCTTGTTAATCCGTCCGGCAGAGATGGTAAGTGTTCCCGTGAGGCTGGAGCAGCCTTTGAACGCTTCGATACCTATGATTCCCGTGTAGCCGCTAATGTCTAGTGCCGTAATGCCGTCGCAAGCATAAAACGCGTAATTGCCGATAGCGCTCACTCCGGCTGCAATAGTGACTGTTCCTGTG